>JAWKTB010000003.1:0-475588 GCA_041402005.1 Phycisphaerales bacterium
ATCGGGTTGCCCCGCGACTCGTCGATGATCCGGGCGACCGAGTACCCATCGAAGATGCGGATGATCTCGAGCGTCGCCTTGCCCCTGGCGTACTCGCCGGTGGTGGGGTCGGGGCGGATGTCGGTCGCGTCGTCGTAGACGGCGAAGGGCATGCCGAGGATCGCCTTCTGGGCCCGCCCGATCGAGATCGTGACCTCGCGCGCGACGGGGTCGACCCGCTGCACGTACGCGTCGGGCAGCGACTCCTCGGGCAGCGGCTTGACCCGGTCCGCGCCGCCCTGGTTCAGCAGGTCGCGGACGCGCTTGTTCGCGATCGTCAACTGCGTCCGCAGGTCGTTGATCTGGGAGCGCTGCTGGGTGATGGTGGCGCCGGCCTCGGAGGCGATGCGCTCGTTGTTCTCGCGCATCTGCTGCTCGAGGTCCTGGTACCCGACCTGCAGGCTCGTAAAGTCCGAGCGGATCACGCCGACCTCGTCGCCCAGCTCGTCGCCCTGGGCGACGAACGAGGCCTCGATCTCGCCCATCCGCAGGGCCTCGTCCCGCGCCTTGGCGAGCGCCTCGTCGCGATCGGTCTCGGCCTGCGCCAGGCGGGACTCGAGGTCCGCCACCTGCGCCTGCAGATCCTTGATCAGCCCGAGCAGCGAGCCGCCCTCGCCGCCCATCTCCGCGAAGCGGTCGGCCAGCTGCGCCGAGGTCATGTCCGCCGAGTCCGGCCCGCCCGCGAGCGTCATCGTCTCACGCATCGAGGTGAGCAGGTAGTCGACGACGCTCTGGTGGTCCTGGCGGGCGCGGTCCAGCACGCGCCGGACCCGCTCCTCGGTCCGCTCCCCCTGGCGCACGAACTCGTTGACCGACTCCTGTGTCTGCTTCAGCTCGTTCTGCGCCTTGGACATGTTGCCGTAGAACACCATCGCGAGCACGAAGAGCGTGAGGCTGAGCACGCCGAGGATCGTGATGGTGACGGCGACGCCGACGCTGGCTCCGGTACGCGCTGCCATGAGGGATGCTCCAAGGGGACCGGCTTCGCGCCGGGTCGTTGTGCCGCTCGCGTGGGGACGCTCCGCCCCCGACCCTCCACCGGCGCGCGGCTGTCGCCAGGCGTGCCGGATCCCTGCCCACTCCCCACGCGGTACGCCCGGGGAGGGGCCGGGATCCATCCTTGGCGCGGGGCGCTGGCAAGTCTCCCCGCACCCGGGCGAGAGCCTCGACGCGCCGGGGCGGATCGGCACAGTCCCACGACCTTGCGAGCCACCCTGGTCAGGGGGCGGAAAGACCCAAACAAACACCATTATCTTTACAAGATCTTCACAATTCGCGTAGACTGGACCCCCATGTGTTCCCTCGCGACCCTGCCGGTGACCCCGCCAGGTGGGTTTGACCGCCTCGTCGAGCAGTTCAGCTCCCCCATGGCGGGCGAGGTCATCATCCGTCTGGTGGTCGCGGCCCTGTTCGCGTTCCTGCTCGGGTGGGAGCGGTCGAGGGCGGACAAGCCGGCCGACTCGCGCACGATGATCCTGATCGGGATCGGGGCGGCGGGGTTCGCGGTCATGGGCTCGGCGCTGCTGGCGGAGCACACGTCCGGGGAGACGGTCCGCGTGGACCCGACGCGGGTGCTCTCGTACATCATCTCGGGCGTGGGCTTCCTGGGGGCGGGGGCGATCCTGCACTCAAAGAAGGCGGTGAAGGGGCTGACGACCGCCGCCGCCATCTGGGTCATGGCCGCCATCGGCGCCGCCTGCGGGCTCGGCGAGTACCTCACCGCGACGATCCTGTTCCTGATCGCGTTCGGGACGCTCTGGTCGTCGGCGATCAAGCGGGGCCTGGACGACAACGGGAACGGGCACGCCGACTTCAACGCGCCGGGTGTCGACGCGTCGGGGACGTCCTCCAACTCCCAATGAAAAACCCGCCGGGGCATGCCCGGCGGGTTTGGTCGATCCGAGGCGTGAGGCGCGTTATCGCTCGATCACGTACGCCGCGTCCAGCGCCCGCGAGATGCTCTCGCGGACGTCGGCCAGGTGCGCCGAGGTGTAGGCGTCTGGGCCCATGCCCTGCGCCCGCTCGCACATCGAGTCGATGCGGCGCAGCTCGCTCTTGGCGAGCGTCGAGATCGTCCGCAGCGCCGGGCTCGACGTGTCGAGCAACGCCAGGTCGATCAGGCGGTCGGTGTGCTCACGCTGCAGGTTGCGGCGGAAGCTGGAGATCATGGGCTTGCCCGCGTCGTACGAGCCCTTCTTGGCGCCGGCGACCTCGCGCCACGCGGCGTCCGAGACGCTCGAAACGAGCTCGGCGAGCGTGAACACGTCGTCCGAGCCCTCCGCCCGGTACTCGTTGTCGTAGACGCGCCGCAGGGTCGTCGGGTTCATGACCATGGTCAGGGCGAACGCCTGGATGCCGCCGATCGTGTCGTGCACCGTCACGCTCGGGTCGGCCATCAGCTCGTTGATGCCCTGGGGGTCCCACCAGTACTCCTTGCCCATGTGGCGGAGCAGCTCGGGGGTCAGCCCGAACGCCGCCTCATCGAAGGAGTTGTCGACGATGAGCTTGAGGGCGCGGCGCTGCTTCTCCGCCGGCACGTCATCGATCGGCGTCCGGTCGCCCGGGTCGCCCTTGTAGTCGTTGTTGATGTACGACCCGCCGATCCAGTTCGACGCGATCACCATCGACTGGAGGCGCGTGCTCAAGAGGGCGCTGTAGCGCCGACGGGCGACGGCCCACGGCTCGCCGTCCTTCACGATGTCGTCCAGCAGCTTGCCCCGCAGCTCGTTGGCCAGGTTGATCCTGGACTCGGCGAACTGCAGGTTGTCGGCGCCCATGTCCCACGTCATGTTGCGGGGATCGGAGCCCACGCTCATCGCGATCTGGCTCACGAAGATGTGGTCGGGCTCGGAGACCTGGCTGAGCACCTCGTCGAGCTTGTCCTCAGGCCCGTACCCGTAGGCGATCGCCCACTTGTCGTAGGGCCCGATCTCGCGCGTCGCGTACGGGCCCTGGACCGGGCCGAGCTCGTGGTTGGCGTTGAGGTTGACGGCGGCGTAGTCCATGACCGAGCCGTAGCTGGGGCCCTCGAACCCGGGCGAGTTGAGCTGCGCCAGCGTGCGGATCGACGAGGCCGCCATGTTGTGCTGCAGGCCCAGGCAGTGCCCGACCTCGTGGGCCGAGATGTAGCGGATCATCTGCCCGATGTACTCCTCGGGCAGCCCGTCGAGCATCTCGACCGAATCGTCCTTGGAATCGGCGCCCGCGTCGAGCATGCCCGCGTCGAAGGCCATGCCGGCGACGGTGAAGTCGACGGCGAGCATCGAGCCCATGCGGCACGCCGCGTTCGTCTGGTCGCTGGCCATCCGCGTCCAGGGGTGATCGCGTTCGCCGAGCGTCTTGTCCGCGGCCTCCTCGAGGCGCACCTGGCGTCGGGCCATCTCCTGGGCTTGCTTCTCGGGCGAGGCCATCCGCAGGCGCGGGTCCCACTTGGGATGCTCGTCGAGCCACGCGAGCGTCTCGGGGCTGAACGCCTGCTCGCTCAGGTCATCGGACAGGTTCTCGATCATGCCCCGGATCGAGCGGGTCAGGCCCTGGTGCCACACGACGTCGGCGTCCAGGATCTCGCCCGTGAGCGGGTTCGTGCGGCTGGGGCCGATCGCGTAGCTCTGGTCGGACGTGTTCCAGCGGAAGAAGTTGTACCGCGCGTCCTCGGGATCGATGTCCATGAAGGCGCCGGTCGCCGCGTCCTGCTGACGGACTTCCAGCGCCCCCACGATCCCGATCCCCTCGTATGCCTGGTTCCACATCTCGATGCCCTCGCGCACGTACCGGCGGTACGCGACGGGGACCGTGTCCTCGATGTACCAGACGATGGGCTGCTTGGGCGGGCTGACGCGGAGTTTCGGGTCCGCCTTCTCGAGGTTCCAGCGCGAGATGTAGCGGTCCGTGATGTCCTGGTTCGCGCCCTTGGCGAAGTCGCGCTTCCAGTCGTAGAAGTATCCGACGCGCGAGTCCGCCTTGCGGGGCTTGAACCCGGGCGTGCCCTTGAGCTCGCCGATCGAGTAGGCGAGCGTCACGAGGCGCCCGCTCGGCGCGGAGGGCGCCTGGTACTCCACGATCACGTTCTGCGGGAACGCCTTGGTCTTGGTCAGCTTCGCCAGCCCGGGGTTGATCGCGGCGAGCGACGGGCCGTACCCGGCGAAGATCGTCTCGCCGAAGAACCTGGCCGACTGCGCCGTCGCGATCGAGCCCAGGTCGATGACGGGCCTGTTGCCGGGCGCCATCGAGACGATCGGCGTCGCCAGGATCACGCGACCGGTGTACAGCTCCTCGACCGAGCGCTTCGCCTCGGCGTCGCCGTCGGTCCGGATCTCGAGGTTCGGCTCGACCAGCGCGAGCTGCTTGCCGATCTTCGACCACTTCACGTAGTACGTCGGGCCCATCACGCCCGCCTCGGGATCGCCCCCCGCGATCGTGCAGGCGATCATGAGCAGCTGCCCCTCGTAGTTGGCGGGCAGGACGGCGAGCAGGCGTCCCGACTCGTCGTCCTTGTACAACTCGTACAGGGGCGCGGACCCGTCGGCGGTCGACACCACCTTGGTCAGGTCCTTGGTCACCGCGTCGAAGGGCGGGTACTCGGGGGCCTTGGCCTCGGGCCCGCCCTGCTGGGCCAGAGCCGTCCCGGTCGTCCCCGCGGCCAGCATCAGCGCCGCCGCCGCCACCAACACCCCGCCCGCTCGCATCGTCGTCTTCATCGTGTGCTCCTCAAAGCGCCCGCTCGTCCCTCCCCTCGGGCGTGGACGCGGTTCATGCTCTACCGATCCGCCCCGCCCTCGGATGCGGGCGGGGCACGGGGGGCTCTTCCCCCTGGGGTATTCTCTCGGCGATCCCCGTCCCACGCGAGAGCCCCATGCCCGAACCCATGACCCTTGGCGAGATGCTCCTCCGGGCCGCCCTGGCCCTGCTTCTGGGGGGCATGATCGGGTGGGACCGGGAGCGCAAGGAGAAGGCCGCCGGCCTGCGGACGATGATGCTCGTCAGCCTGGGCTCGGCGGGCGTGATGATGGGCGGGATGGAGCTGGCCGCCTCCCTCTCCGACGCCAGCTTCCGCATCGACCCCACGCGCGTGATGAGCGGGGTGATCGGGGGCATCGGGTTCCTCGGCGCCGGCTCGATCATCCAGGGCGGGCGGCGGGTGCACGGCCTGACGACGGCGGCGTCGATCTGGGCGGCGGCGGGCGTGGGGATCGCCGCCGGCGCGGGGCTCTACCGCCTCGCGTTCGTGCTCGCGGGGGCGGTCCTCGTCGCGCTGGTCCTCGTCACAGCGCTCAAAGGGACCGTCCTGCCCGACCGTCACGAGGTCCACGAGAAGCGACATCACCACAAGGATGATGCGAGCATCGACCAGGATCTGAGCGACTGAATCGAAAGCCGCGGGATTGAAATGCCGCGGACGTGACCGCTCACGCTTCGAGGCGTGCGACGCGGACGACCGTGTCGACGCCGTAGGGGTAGCCCGTCGCGTGGAGCGTCAACGCGCCGGAGGCGTCGCGCTCGAGCTCGAGCTGTTCGTCGTTGTCGAGCCAGCGTGCCCGCGTGAATCGCGCCGGAACGCCCGTGAAGTGGCGCGGGCCCGGGCCGCGCGGCCCGTCCTCGGGCCAGCGCCCCGCCGTCGGGTTCAGGGAAAAGACGTACAGGTCGATCGATGACGCCTCGTCGAGGGGGCGCGTCGCGAGGGCGAAGTCGCGCCCCTCGCCCCGCACGCCGCACGGGCGCCCCTCGTAGATCGAGCACCCGTCGGCGCCAAGCAGGCGGACCCAGTCGCCGACGCGGGCCAGCGCCGCCCGCTCGTAGTCGGGCAGGCGCCCCGACGCCTCGGGCCCGACATTCATCAGCAGGTTCGCCCCCGCCCCCCGGCATGTCGCCAGCAGCTCGATCACCCGCGCGGGCGAGAACACGTTGAAGTCGTTTGACGCGATCCCCCATGCCCCCGCGAACGTTCGGCACATCTCCCCGGCGACGTACTTGGGCCAGCCGTGTCGGTCGAGCGGGCGCGGCTCGGACTGCTCGAAAGTCGTCGCGTCGATCTCGGGGTTCCCGATCGCGCCCTCGTTGCCGATGCCGACGTTGTTGATGATCATCGCCTCGGGCTGATGCTGGCGGATGACGGCGTACAGCTCGTCCTCCCTCCAGTCGGCGTCGGGCTTGGACCAGTTGCCGTCGAACCAGAAGCCGCCGATGGGGCCGTAGTTCGTGCACAGCAGCTCCACCGAGTCGCGCAAATACTGGAGATACGCGTCGAAGTCCGTGTTGAACCGCTCGTCGTGCCAGTCGAGGGTGGTGCAGTAGAGCATGGGCACGATCCCCTCCGCCCGGCATCCCTCGCAGAAGTCGAGCACGAGGTCGCGCTTCGCGGGCGCGTGCATCACGTCGAAGTCCGACAAGCCGCGGGTGTCGTAGAGGCTGAACCCCTCGTGGTGGCGCGAGGTGAGCGTGGCGTAGCGCATGCCGGCGCGCTTGGCCGCCCTCGCGATCTCGCGCCCGCTGAACGCCTCGGCGGCAAACGTGTCCTTCAGGCGGGCGTAGTCGTCGCGGGGGATCTTCTGGAAGTGCATCGCCCACTCGCCCCTGGCGAGTTGGGAGTAGAGCCCCCAGTGCAGGAACAGGCCGAAGGCGAGCGACTCGAATCGGGCGACGCGGGGCGCGGGGGTGGGGATCGCGCCTGTCTTTGGCGCAGATCCTTCTTCGGGCTGTCCCGCGTGGACGACGCGCCACGAGCCGCCCATCGCGACGCCCGCCGCCCCCGCGGACACGACCTTCAACGCCTCGCGCCGAGTCATCATGAGACACCTCCGCGCGTCAGACTACCGACTCTGTTCGACGGTCTTCCGTGCCACTGACCCGTCCTCGGGTCAGTGCGGTGTTGATAGGGAAGCGCACTGACCCGCAGAGCCGGGTCAGTGGCACGTGTCCTGAAAGCCGCGGGATTCGAACCCTGCGGAGGCGCTCACACGCCCCGGTCGGAATCGCCAAGTGAGTCCAGCTCGTCGGCGTACCGCTCGCGCAGAGGCTCGACGACCTCTTTCAAGAACCGCTCGGTCTGCTCGACCGCGCGCCCGACGTATTTCATCGGGTCCATGAGCCCGTCCCAGTCGAGCTCTCGCTTGAGCGCCGGAGCGTGGAAGGCCGGGTCGTTCTTGAGGCGTTCGAGCAGGTCGTTGTCGAGGCCTTCTTGCTTCACACGCATCCCCGCCGCCTGGGCGTGGACGCGGATCTTCTCGTGGTACTCCTGACGGTCCGCGCCCGCCTTGACGCACTCCATCAGGATGTTCTCCGTCGCCAGGAAGGGCAGCTCGGCCATCAGATTGCGCTTGACCATCGCCTCGTGCACCACCAGCCCGCTCGCGACCTGGTGCATGAGGTCCAGCGCCCCGTCGAGGGCGAGGAACGCCTCCGGCAGCGACAAACGCCGATTGGACGAGTCGTCCAGCGTCCGCTCGAGCCACTGCGTGGCGGCGGTGTCGTACGCGTTGCCGACGAGGTTCATGACGAAGCGGGACAGGCCGCAGATCCGCTCGCACTTCATCGGGTTGCGCTTGTACGGCATCGCGCTGGACCCGATCTGCTTGTCCCCGAACGGCTCGTCGAGCTCCTTGCGGTTGGAGAGCAGGCGGATGTCGGTGGCGATCTTGTGGAGGACGGCGGCGATGGAGGCCAGGTCGGCGAGGATCAAAGCGTCTGAAAGCCGAGGATATGTCTGCCCGGTGATCGGATACGTGCGCACGAAGTTGCCGTACCCGCGTGGCGGCATGTTGTTGAAGAAATGCCGCTCGAACTCGTCGACTCGCCCGGAATCTCCATTGAAAAGCTGCAGAAACGAAGCCTGAGTGCCTGTTGCCCCGCGCAGGCCACGCCTTGGGATGTATTCGTAGTGGGTAACGTAAAAGTGGACGTAGACCTCGTGCAAATCGCTGGCCCAGTTCGCGATCCGCCGCCCAACTGTCACCGGCTGAGCCGGCTGGTAATGTGTGAAACCGAGTGCCGGAATGCGGCTGTTTCGTGCCGCCTCGGCCGAGAGCGAACCGATCACTCTGACGAGCTTGAGCATGATCTGAAGGCCAGCTTCCTCGATAATCTGCGCATCCGCATTGCACACCACGTCCTGGCTCGTGCATCCCAGATGAATGATCGCCTTGGCCGCCGGCGCCGCGTCGCCGAAGGCGTGGACGTGGGCCATCACGTCGTGCCGGAGGTCGTGCTCGTACCGCGCCGCCCGCTCCATGTCCTCGTCGGTCACCTCGACGTGGGCGCGCATCTGCGCGATCTGCTCGTCACTTATGTCCAGCCCGCACGCTTGCTGCGCCTCGGCGACCGCCAGCCAGATCCGCCGCCACGTCGTGAACTTGTGGCGCGGCGACCAGATCCGCAGCATCTCCGGGGACGCGTTGCGCGAGGCCAGCGGGCTGGTGTACGTGTCGTGCGGGCTCGTCATGGATGAGGATAGGGACCGGGGACCACAGATCAGGGACCGGGGACCAGCCACCAGCGACCAGGGAAAGACGCCGATTCCCCCCTGGTCCCCGGTGGCTGGTCCCTGGTCCCTCCCCCGGAATCGGACCTACATGGTCCGTCTGCGCCGGACGCGCGGGCTCGCCGGCGCCGGCTCGCCCGCCTCGTTCTCCGGCGCTCATCCCGCGGGCTCGTTCAGCCGCTCAAGGGCACGCACCACTTCAGGAGCCGAGCATGAGCTGTGTCTTCACCTGCGACGCCTGCAAGCAGACCGTTGTCGCCGAGTACCGTCACGGGCGTTGGCAGCACCCCGACGGCTGGTGGACCCGCGCCGCCCAGGGCGCCGACGCCGGCTACACCGCCTGCTGCGAGGCCTGCATGCGCAAGGTCGACACCCACGAGCGGGCCTCGCGCCCAAACGTGAAGCGCCCCGTCAAGGCCGCGGCCTGACCGACCCCTCGCCTCGCCGATACACGACCGAGCGCGTGCGCCGTACCATCGCCCGGCGGGACGATCCCGCCCAGCGAGGCGCCGCATGCACGAATACAACGTCACCATCGATTGGACGGGCGCCGCCCAGGCCGGCACGACCGACTACAAGGCCTACACCCGCGACTACGACGTCCTGATCGAGGGCAAGCCGACGATCGGCGGCTCGTCGGACCCGAACTACAAGGGCGACGCCTCGCGCCACAACCCGGAGGACATGCTGGTCGCGTCGGTCTCCGCCTGCCACATGCTCTGGTATCTGCACCTGTGCGCCGTCGGGGGCGTCGTCGTCGTCGCGTACACCGACCGGGCGGTCGGGCGCCTGAGCACGAACAAGGACGGCTCGGGCGAGTTCGAGCGCGTCATCCTCCGCCCTCGCGTGACGATCACCCCCGGCTCGGACGCGGACAAGGCGCGCGATCTGCACCACAAGGCGAGCGAGCTGTGCTTCATCGCACGGTCCTTGAAGTGCCCCATCGATCACGAGCCCGAGATCGTCCTCGCGGGCGATTGAGATTCACCATAGAGGCACTGAGAGCACCGCGGGAGAGTCTTCCCTGAAGAAAGATCCTCTCGCTTGTCTTCTCGCTGTGTCCTCTGTGCCTCTGTGGTGAACCGGTCTTTCAGTTCGCGACAATGTTCACCAGTCGCCCCGGCACGACGATCACCTTGCGGACCGTCTTGCCCCCGAGCCACTCCCGGATCTTGGGGTCGCCCAGGGCCGCCTCCTCGAGCGCCTTCTGGTCGGCGCCCGCCGGGACGGTGATCTTGCTCCGCACCTTGCCCAGCACCTGCACCGGGATCTCGATGGTGTCGCTCTCGAGCATAGAGGGGGCGAACTCGGGCCAGGCGGCGTGGGCGATCGAGCCCGAGCCGTCCGTCCGCCCCAGCTTGCCCCACAGCTCCTCGCCCATGTGCGGCGCGAACGGGCAGAGCACGCGCGCGAAGCGGTCGATCTGGTCTTCTGTCAGCGCCGCGGGCGTCGAGCCACCCGGGCCCTGCGCCGGCGTGGCGGCGTTCACGAACTCGATCAACGCCGCGATCGCCGTGTTGAAGCTCAGCTTCTCGATGTCCTCGCCGACCTTGGCGACCGCGTTGTGCAGCGCCCGCTCGACGTCGTCGCTGGCCTCGTCGGCGACCTTGAGTTCCCCCGTCTCCTCGTCCACGCACAAGCGCCACGCCCGCTGCAGGAAGCGGTAGAGCCCGACCGTGTCCTTGGTGTTCCAGGGCTTGGAGGCCTCCAGGGGCCCCATGTACATCTCGTAGAGCCTGAACGTGTCGGCGCCGAACTCCTCGATCACGTCGTCGGGGTTCACGACGTTCTTGAGCGATTTGGACATCTTCGCGGTGATCTGCGTGACGGGCTGGCCCGTCGCGGTCTCGACGTACTGGCCTTCGGCGCGCTCCTCGACCTGATCGATCGCGACCAGCGACCTGTCCGCCCGCTGGTACGCGTAGCTGGTGATCAGCCCCTGGTGGAACAGCTTGGCGAAGGGCTCGGGCGTCGAGACGTGCCCGAGGTCGTAGAGCGCCTTGTGCCAGAAGCGGGCATACAACAAGTGCAGCACCGCGTGCTCGGCGCCCCCGATGTACAGGTCCACGCCCCCACCACCCATCCAGTACCGCTCGGCGTCTTTCCCCACGAACCGCGACGCGTTGCCCGCGTCGCAGTAGCGCAGGTAGTACCAGCACGAGCCGGCCCAGCCGGGCATCGTGTTCGTCTCGCGCGTCACGGGCGCCGTTGCGTCGAGGCCGGACACGCCCGCCTCGCCCGCCGTCGTGTTCACCCAGTCCGTCGCCTTGCCCAAGAGAGGCTGGGGCTCGTCCGACTCGACGGGCTGGTAGTCGCGCATCTTCGGCAGGGCGACGGGCAGCGCCGCGTCCCCCACCGCGTGGTGATGCCCCTTCGCGTCGTAGACGATCGGGAAGGGCTCGCCCCAGTACCGCTGACGGCTGAACAGCCAGTCCCGCAGCTTGTAGTTCACGCGCCGGGCGCCGATCTGGCGTTCCTCCAGCCACGCGATGATCTTCTTCTTCGCCGGCCCGACCTCGAGCCCGTCCAGGAAGCCCGAGTTGATCGCGACGCCCTCACCCGTGTACGCCTTGCCCTCGAAGCCCTCGGGGGGCTGGACCGTGCGCACGATGGGCAGCTCGAACCTCTCGGCGAAGTCCCAGTCGCGCTGATCCTGGCCCGGGACGGCCATGATGGCGCCCGTGCCATACCCCATCAGCACGTAGTCGCTCGTCCAGACCGGGATGTCCTCGCCCGTCGCCGGGTTCTTGACGCGGACGCCCGTGAAGACGCCGGTTTTCTCTTTCGACTCCTGACGCTCGACGTCCGACCGGTTCCTCGCCTCGGCGATGTACCGCTCGATCCGCTCGGCGTCCACGCCCGACACCCGGTTGCCCAGCGCCTCCTCCACCAACGGGTGCTCGGGCGCGACGACCATGTACGTCGCGCCGAAGATCGTGTCGGGACGCGTCGTGAAGACCCGCAGCGACTCACCCGTCGGCGTCCCGTCCGGGCCCACGATCGGGAAGTCGATCTCCGCGCCCTCGCTCCGCCCGATCCACTCCGCCTGTTGCGTCTTGGTCGAGCCGGGCCAGTCCACGTCGTCGAGGTCCGCCAGCAGACGGTCGGCGTACGCCGTGATCCGGAGCATCCACTGACGCAGCGGCTTGCGGAAGACGGGGAACCCGCTCCGCTCCGCCCGTCGATGACCTCCTCGTTCGCCAGGGCGGTCCGAGCTTTGGGCACCAGTTGACGGTCTGCAGAGCGACGTACGCGAGACGGTACAGGTCGATGATCGCCCGCCTCGTCTCCTCGTCGAGCGTCGCCCACGCGCTCGGCGTGCGTGCCCCCGGGCAGGTCGCCCGCGCTGCGTACTCCGCCGCGTCCGGGTTCAGCAGGCTGTCAGCGCCACGCGCACAACTCGCCGACGAGTTCCTCGATCGAGCGCCCTGCCCTGCCTTGTCGAACCAGGAGTTGTACAGGCGCAGGAAGACCCATTGCGTCCACTTGTAGTAGTCCTCGTCGATGGTCCCGAACTCGCGCGACCAGTCGTAGCTGAACCCGAACCGCTTGAGCTGGCGCCGAAAGTTGTCGATCGCCTGACGCGTCGTCACCTCGGGGTGCACGCCGGTCTGGATCGCGTACTGCTCGGCGGGCAGCCCGAACGCGTCCCACCCCATCGGGTGCAAGACGTTGAACCCCTTCATCCGCTTGTAGCGGGCGACGATGTCGGTCGCGGTGTACCCCTCCGGGTGCCCGACGTGCAGGCCGGCGCCCGAGGGATAGGGGAACATGTCGAGCACGTAATACTTCGCCCGCGAGGCGACGAACGCCGGGTCTCCCGGGTTCGGCTGGACGAAGACGCCCCGCTCGTCCCACCAGCCCTGCCAGCGGGTCTCGATCTCGCCCGCGAGGGCGGCGGTGTACCGATGCGGCGGTCCCGACGGACCCCCGCCCGCCGACGCCTCCCGACCCGGGCTTGTCGCACTCGAATCCGTCACGCCCATCGCTCCCGAACCAGTGGGGCCTCGAAGGCCCAGACTCTACGTCCCCCGCCCCGGCGGCCCGGGCCCTGCTCAAAAACAAAGACGGCCCCGCACGGGCGGGGCCGGGTGGTCGATCCACGTCGCCGCTCGCGCGTCATCCCCGGATGGGGGTAAGAAGCAGGCCAAGAAGTCTCGTTCCGCGTGCCATGACGGCAAGCATATCGTGTGGATCGCCCGGAATCGTGAGCAAAACCCCGCCCGACAGGCTCACACCCCGCCACCCGGCGCTTCTCATCGATCAGCCGCTTCGCCTCGCCCGCGAGGTAGAAGCTCCCGGTCACGAGGATCATGTCGTCGCGCCCCACCGCCCTCGCCGCCATGTTCAGGGCGTCCTTCAGGCTTGGCGCCGTCTGCGCCATCTTCCCGGTCAGCGACTCGTAGCGGCGCTGCAGCTCCGACGGGTCCATCGCCCGCGGGTTGTCGGCGGCGCGTGAAGATGATCTTGTCCGCCCCCCTCGAGATCTGGTCGAGCATCCCGGGGATGTCCTTGTCCTTGGCACCCGAAGACGACGACCATCGAGTCGAAGCGCATCTGCGCCCCGATCGCCTTGACGACCGCCTCGACGCTCGGCGGGTTGTGCGCCCCGTCGACCACGATCCGGGGCGACGGGTGCACTTCCTCCAGGCGCCCGTTGCGGGGCGTCCTCGCCAGCCCCTCCGCCACTTGCCGCTCGGGGGTCTCGAACCCTCGCTCGCGGAGCTTGTCCAGGATGGCGAGCGCCAGCCCGCAGTTGGGCGCCTGGTGCTCGCCCGACAAGGGCACCGAGATGTGCTCGAACTCGCTGCGCTCGGTCGATACGCAGATCCGCGCGTGGGGCCCCCGGTCGTGCGTCGCCTCGAATCGGCACGAGTACTCGATGTCCGTCCCCAGCACCGCGAGCGTCGCCCCCACCTGCCCCGAAACCTCGCGGAAGACCTCGAGCACCTCGGGCTCCTGGGGGACGCTGATCGCCGTCACCCCGGGCTTCATGATGCCCGCCTTCTCGCGCGCGATCTTGGCGAGTGTGTCGCCCAGGATCGCCGTGTGCTCGAGCTGGATGTGCGTCAGCCCGCACACCTCGGGGCTGACCACGTTCGTGCAGTCGAGGCGCCCGCCCAGGCCTGTCTCGAGCACCGCCAGATCGACCGCCATCTGCGCGAAATGCACGAACGCCGCAGCGGTCAGCAGCTCGAAGTACGTCGCCTCCCCGTGCTTCCTCGCCAGCACGTCCGCCGCGCCCCGGACGCGCGACATCGCGTCGGCGAACTCCTTCTCCCCGATCATGTCCGGGCCCAGTCGGATCCGCTCGCGCACATCCACCAGGTGCGGGCTCGTGTAGACGCCGACCGCATACCCGCACGAGTCGAGCGCCGATGAGAGCATCTCGACCGTCGAGCCCTTGCCCTTCGACCCCGCGACGTGGACGAACTTCAGGTCGCGCTCCGGGTTGTCCAGCTTCTCCAGGATCGCCTTCAGGCGGTCGAGCTTGAACGTGTCGCTGGAGACCCGGTCCTGGGGCGTCCGCTCCACGTTGACCCGATCCTCGAGATACCTCAGCGCCGCCGAGTAGCTCGAGAAAGAAGATGGCGATCTCGCCATGACCGTGCCATCCCCTCAGAAGCCCGCGGAGTCAGACGGAAACCGTCGATTGTACCGCCGAAAATGATTACGGCGATCTCGTTTTGGCTCGACAACTTATCTACAGCCCGTCCACACCGCCGCCTCGCGCCGACCCCAACATCAGCCGTTTCATCTCCGCAACCGCGTGGCGCATCCCCACATACACCGCACGGCTGACGATCGCGTGCCCGATGTGCAGCTCCTCGATCCCCGCGAGCGCCGCGATAGGCGCCACGTTGTGGTAGTTCAGCGCGTGCCCCGCGTTGAAGCGCATCCCGCCCGCGCGGATCTCGCGCCCCGCCGCCGCCACCTCGTCGAGCGCCCGGACCAGCTCCCGCCGACGCAGGTCGCCGCCGCACTCGAAGAACGCGCGTGCAAAGGGGCCGGTATGCACCTCGCAGACGTCGAACCCCGCCTCGCCCGCCGCCTCGACCTGCCTCGGGTCCGCATCGATGAACGCGCTGACGATCAGCCCCGCGCCCCGCAGGCGGGCCGTCACGTCCTTCATCCGCGCCAGTTGCCCCGCGACGTCGAGCCCTCCCTCGGTCGTCACCTCCTCGCGCCCCTCGGGCACGAGCATCGCCGTGTGGGGTTTCAACCGCTCGGCGATCCCAACCATCTCCGCCGTCGCCGCCATCTCCAGGTTCAGCTTCACCTTCACCAGGCGGCGCAGCAGCTCCACGTCCCGGTCCTGGATGTGGCGCCGGTCCTCGCGCAGGTGCACCGTAATCCCGTCGGCGCCCCCCAGCTCCGCCTCGTGGGCCGCCCGCACCGGGTCGGGCTCGCCCAGGTCGACGTCACCCCCCCGGTAGCGGGCCTGGCGGAGCGTGGCCACGTGATCGATGTTCACGCCGAGCTGGATCACGCCGGATCGTAGGTGAGCCCCGTCCGGCCCCGTCCCAAGGCGCCGCCGCCCGGCGCCCGCGTCGAGCTTTTTCTCCAACGCGTTCCGGTCCCGCCCCGCGCCGCTCGTGTCCGGGGGAGAAGGGCCCGCAGGGGTGGATCCGGGGCCCGCCACACCAGAACCACACGATTCACCGAAAGGACACAGCCATGAAGTCTCACCGCATCGTTCCCGCCATCGTCTGCATCGCGACCCTGGCCGGCTCGGCGATGACCGCCCACGCCGGCGTCAACTCCGCCACCATCACCAACCTCAACACCGGCGTGGTCTATCCCACGATCCAGGCGGCCCTCGACGCCGCGACCACCGGCGACGTCATCGACCTCAGCGCCGGCGTCATCTACGAGGACAACATCGTCTTCCCCAACGCCCTCGACGTCACCATCCAGGGCGCCGGCATGGACCAGACCTTCATCAACGGCGGCGCCGACGACGACGACCGCCTCTTCAACATGTTCGGCACCGGCCAGACCCTCGCGACCGTCATCCGCGACATGACCCTCACCAACACCGCCTCCCCCCTCCCCGGCGGCGTCTGCATCAGCCTCGACAACACCGACGCGACCATCGTCTCCGTCGCCTTCCGCGACAGCGGAGGCCAGAACGTCCTCCGCATGAACAACTCCGACTCCATCGTCGACCGCTGCGTCTTCAGCGGGAACTCCAACTCGTTCGGGACCGTGTACACCCGCCACAAGAGCCCCGTCTTCTCCCAGTGCCTCTACTACGCCAACACCACCACATTCGAGAACTCCCGCGACTCCAGCGACGACTCGGTCGTCTTCGTCAACTGCACCTTCGCCAGCGGCAACGCCGCCGCGGTCGACCCGCGGCCTAACTCCGAGGTCACCATCATCAACTGCGTGAGCAGCGGGAGGCTCCGGGGCGGAACGGACGGCATCGCCAACATCTCCTACAGCCTCTACCCCGACGCCCCTTCGACCGACGGCAATGTCGCCGGCGTCCCCACCTTCGTCGACGCGGGCGCCGACGACTACCGCCTCGCCCCCGGCTCGCTCGGCATCGACGCCGCCGACGCCGACGCCTACATGCTCTACAGCGACGACTCCGACCTCGCCGGTGATCCCCGCTTCCACAACGACTTCGGCATGCTCGACACCGGCGTCGGCGCCTTCACCTACCTCGACATGGGCGCCCTCGAGTTCCAGGGCTTCACCCCACCCTGCAACGCCGCCGACTTCGCCCTGCCCTTCGGCGTCCTCGACTTCTCCGACGTCATCGGCTTCCTCCAGATCTTCGGCGACCGTCTCCCCGACGCCGACCTCGCCGAGCCCTTCGGCCAGTTCGACTTCTCCGACGTCCTCGCCTTCCTCGCCGCCTTCGGCGCGGGCTGCCCGTAACCCCCCCCTGTCACGGGCGCCTTGCCACGACCCCTCCCGGGAGACCGAGAGGGGTCTTTTACATCCACAATCTTGAAGATTATGAAATCCGTCATTGATTTCGTTGAAGTTTGACTTTATCATTCCGAAAGATGGACTCAATGATCTCAAACCATCCCGCTCCCGCGGCTCCCCCCGCCGAGCACCCACTCCTCGCCCTCCCTCGCGAGGATCTGGACCTGATCGTCGAGCTCGTCCTCCAGTCGGGCTCGCTCAAGGGCCTGGCCTCCTCCTACGGCGTCAGCTACCCCACCATCCGAGCCCGCCTCGACAAGACCATCGAGCGCCTCCGCGCGGTCATCCAGGGCGCCACCCCTGACCCCATCGCCGACCTGCTCGCCCGCCTCGTCGAGCGGGGCGAGTTGAGCGTCAGCGGCGCCCGCGCCCTGCGCGACACGCTCCGCCAGACCAACCAAGCACACGACCCTGCTCATCAAGAGGGGAGCCAGTCATGACCGAGTGGTGGACCGCACAGGAAGCCGGCCTTATCGGGGGCATCGGGGGCGCCGCCATCGGCGTCATCTTCGGCGGCATCGGTGGAGGCGTCGGCGGGCCGCTCGCCGCCATGGGCAAGGCCAAGACCCTCGTCCTCGCCATCTTCGCCCTTGGCATCGCCCTCGGCGTCGCGTGCCTGGGCGTCGGCGTCGTCGCGCTCTCGCTGGGCCAGCCGAGCCACGTCTGGTACGTCCCGTTGCTCGCCGGCGTCCTGCTCTGCTCGATCATGGGCCCGCTCTTCTTCGCCGTCCGCCAGCGCTAC
This sequence comes from Phycisphaerales bacterium, assembly GCA_041402005.1. Lineage (GTDB taxonomy): Bacteria > Planctomycetota > Phycisphaerae > Phycisphaerales > UBA1924 > JAJRXR01. The sequence goes on from JAWKTB010000003.1 coordinate 17,199, forward strand.
CGCCAGCACGAGCAGCGCAAGCTCGCCGCCGAGGAGCTCAGACGTGGGTAACTCGACGCGCGTCGCGCTCGCCGCGATCTCGCTGGCGTGCCTCACCGCCCACGCCGAGCTTGATCGCTACACCCTGCCCAACGACGTCCGCGTCGTGCTCGACCCCTTCGAGGGCGCCGACGCGGTGAGCGTCATCGCGGCCTACGACACCGGATTCATCGACGACCCAGGGGGCCTCGCCCAGGGCGCCCACCTCGCCGAACATCTGCGTGCGACGGGCGCGATCGACCAGTTCCCCGCCGGCGCGGTCCTGGCCCGCCTGAACGAGCTGGGCTCGGCCAACGCCGAGACGATGGCGGACATGACGTACTACGACTATTCACTCCCGGCCGACGGGCTCGAGCTCGCGCTGCGCACCGAGGCCGAGCGTCTGGCTTCGCTGCGCATCACGAAGGGCGACGTCGCGCGCGAGGCGCCACGCGCCGTCGGCGAGGTCGACTCGCTCCTCGCCCAGCCGACGCGCCCCCTCGCCAAGTTCGCCCTGATGGCGTGCGTGCAGGGCTGGCGGCACGACGCGGACAACGCCCGCGTGCGCACCGGGCTCGACCAGACCGACCCCGCCGCCCTGGCCCCCCTCCTCAATCGCGCCCGCCCCGCGAACCTCACGCTCATCATCGCCGGCGGCTTCGACCCCGCCGAGGCGAAGACCATGATCGAGCGCACGATTGCGCGCGTCGACAGCGGGAACCCCCCGCCCCGCACGCCGATCGATTGGAACGCCCAGCCGCAACTCAGGCGAATGACCTGGGACGTCGACGCGCGCGTCGTCGTGATCGCCTGCCCGCCGCCCGACGACCCCCTCGCGCGTGCCGTCCTGACGCCGATGGGCATGGTCACCCTCTTCGGCGCCCAGCGAATCGAGGGCGTCCTCTCCGCAAGTTCCAGCTCGTTGACCACCCCCGTCGGGGCGACGCCGTTCTACGTGATGGCAGTGCTCGACGACCACGCCGACCCGGACGAGGTCACCACCCGCCTGCACAAGCTCCTCGACAACGCCGCGAGCCGCGCCGCCCTCTACCGCTCGCAGATCGGTTTCACCCTCAAGCCTCCGCCCGACCAGACGCCCGAGACCCTCCGCGCCCAGGCGAAAACACTCGCCACGCAGCGACACTGGACCGAGCCCACCGCCCTCGGCGTCGTCCTCGGCAACGTCGCCCTGCAGCGCCACCTCCGCGAACGCGTCGCCGACCAAGACATGCTCGACCGCATCGACGCCCTGAGCGCCGACGAGTTCGGCACGATCGTCTCGGACGCCCTCGCCCGCGCCAACCGTCGCGTCGTCATCCTCGAACCCGCCCCGGACTGACCGCCCGCATCACGCCGAGGCCGGTCTTGCCTCGAACTCGGGCGTCTCGCCCTCGATCACGCGCCACACGTCGCGCACCACCCACCCCATCGCCTCCTTCGCCCGCGCCGTCGCGGCCCCGATGTGGGGCGTCAGCCGCGCGTTCGCCAGCCCCAGCAGTGGACTCCCGGCCTCGATCGGCTCGGGCTCGTGCACGTCCAGGATCGCCGTCGCCCCTGGGTTTTCCCGCAAGAACTCGGCGCACGAACCCGCGTCCACCACGAACCCACGGCTCGTGTTCACGAACACCACGTCCCGCCTCAGGCGCGCAAACGCGTCGGGCCCGATCAACCCCCGGTTGCTCCCACGCTCGTCCACGTGCACGCTCACCACGTCCGACTCGGCGAGCAGCGTCTCGACGTCCACCGGCGTGGCGCCGTGCCTCTCTGCCTCAGGAATCTCACGCACGTCGTGGGAGAGCACCCGCATCCCGAGCGCCACGCCGACGCGTCCCAGGCGCGAGCCGACGCGCCCAAACCCGTACACCCCCAGCGTCGAGCCGGCGAGCTGGCGGGGCGCGATCAGCGACTCGCGCAACGCCCCCCACTCCTGGGGTGACATCGCGCGATCGACCAGCGGGCGAGGGCGGAGGACGTCGAGCACCAGCCCGAGAACCAACTCCACCACCGCGTCCGCGTTGGCCAGGGGCGTATGCACGACGCGCACGCCGCGGGCCGCGCACGCCGCCAGGTCGATGTTGTCCACGCCGACCCCGGCCCGTCCGACGACCCTCAGATGTGGCGCCGCGGCGAGCAGCGCCGCGTCCACCCGCGTGTACGTGCGCACGACCAGCCCCGACGCCCGGGCGAGCGACTCCGCGAAGTTGGCCTCCCCCGGCGCCGAGGCGACCACCTCCACCCGCTCCCCGAGCCAGCGAACCGCTTCCGCCGGGATCGGCTCCGCCACCAGGACCATCGCCCGCGCCTCGTCCATGCCCGGATCGTTCGCCGCCCGAGCCGTCGAGGCGGACTCCCCCCGGAACCGGGGGCGGGCGGGGGGACGGGTGGGGGCGGGGCGGAATTCGCCCGGATTCTGGCGGATCCCGCGGCCCATGGCCGAAACATGCGCCAATCACACACGATCAGCCCCCCACGCGGAGCGCGGGGGAGTCGAGCAGGAGGCTGACATGAACAAGACCGATCTGATCGAAGCCGTCGCGTCGCAGATGGAGTCCACCAAGTCCGACGCCACCAAGGCCGTCGAGGCCGTCATCGAGTCCATCACCCGGGGCCTGAAGAACGACCAGAAGGTCGCGATCTCGGGCTTCGGCACCTTCCAGCGCAAGGTCCGTGCCGCCCGCACCGGCATGAACCCGGCGACCAAGCAGCCCATCCAGATCCCGCAGACCACCACCTGCGCCTTCAAGCCCTCGCAGAACCTGAAGGAAACGCTGTAGGGACTCTCACCACGGAGGTCACGGAGGGCCACGGAGAAGATCAAATCGGACTTCTTCTCTCCGTGGCCCTCCGTGACCTCCGTGGTAAGTGAATCAGCTTGAGCCGCTGCCGAATGCCCGCTCCGCGACGTCGATCGCGCGGGCCAGGCCGCCTTGTTGACCGTCTCCTGATACTCCGCCTCCGCGACCGAGTCCGCGACGATCCCGCCGGCCGCCTGGACGTGATACGTCCAGGCCTTGTCCTTTCGCATCGAGGTCGGGACGACGATCGTGCGCAGGGCGAGAGCAATGTCCATCTGCCCGTCGAGCCCGACCCAGCCCATGCCCCCGCCATACGGCCCGCGCCGCACCGCCTCCAGCTCGTCGATGATCTGCATCGCGCGGATCTTGGGCGCCCCCGAGATCGTGCCGACGGGCAGCGCGCCGCCCGCAGCGCGTCCCAGCAGTCCAGCCCCGTGCGCACGCGCCCCGTCACCGTCGAGCTGATGTGCATGACGTGCGAGTACCGCTCGACCGTCATCACCGACGCCAGCTCGATCGACCCGGGCTCGGCCACACGCCCCACGTCGTTGCGCCCCAGGTCCACCAGCATGATGTGCTCGGCCCGCTCCTTGGGGTCGGCCAGCAGCTCGATCTCCAGGGCCGCGTCCTCCTCGGGCGTCGCCCCGCGCTTGCGCGTCCCCGCCAGCGGGCGATTCGTCACGACCAGGCGCCCGTCCCCCTCACGACGAACTCGGCACAAGATCTCCGGGCTCGACGCGACCAGGATCTGACCCCGCCCCTGCAGGTACACCATGTACGGGCTCGGATTCACCGCCCGCAGCGCCCGGTACACGTCGAACGGGTCGGCCGCCGAGACCCGCTCGAACCGCTGCCCGATCACGACCTGGAAGATGTCCCCGGCGCGGATGTACTCGAGCGCCCGGGCGACCATCGACGCGTGCTCCTGACGCGTCGTGTTCGACGCCATCGGGGCGGCGTCGCCCGCCGCCTCCCGGTCCATCCGACCCGAGGGCAGGGGCTTGGAGTGTCGCTCGATCTCGGCGCACCGGGCCGCGAGCGTGCCGACCACCTGGTCGTAGACCTTGCCCGGGTCGTCGCCCGCGCCGATGAACGCGAGCTGGACGACGTGCACGACCTTCGCGACGTGGTCGAAGACGACGACGCCGTCGTAGAACCCGAACTGCAGGTCGGGCAGGCCCCGGTCGTCGGTCGGCGCGCCGTCCCACCCCAGCTTGCCCGGCTCGGCGTACCGCACCGTGTCGTACGCCGCGTTGCCCACCCACCCGCCGAGAAAGCACGAGGGCAGGAGGCCCCGCTCCACCGCGTGCTCCGGGACGACGAGCGTCAGCGACCCCGCGACCCCCCGCAGGATCTCGAAGGGATCCCCCGAGTCCGTCGGCGTCTCGACGACCGAAGGCCCGTGCCACGTGATCTCCGATCGCCCCTGGGTCGTCACCACTTCGAGCATCGGGCGCGAGCCCAGGATCGAGTGGCGCCCCTGGCGCTCGCCCCCCTCGACCGACTCGAGCAGGAACGAGGGGGCCGTCCGCTCGTCGGGGCTGACCAGGCGTCGGTACGCGAGCACCGGCGTGAGCTGGTCGGCGAGCAGGCGCACGCCGACGGGGACCGCGAGCGTCCGCGTTCGGCCCGCGGCGCGCTCGCGCCCGACCAACCCGATGAGTTCATCACGCGTCAAGCTCGCCACGTCGGCGAGTCCAGGACTCGCCGCCCCTCCCCTGGTGGGACAGGCGTCCCGCCTGTTGCCCCCTTTCCCCCACCCGGGATTGCCACGACCCCGCCCCCGTCCCACCTCGTAGAGTCCGCCATGGCACGCCTTGCCCCGACCCTGCTCGCGTTGCTCTTCGCCTCGCCCGTCTCGCTCGCCGGCGCCCCCCCCACGCTCGAGCCCCAGTTCGTCGAGGCGATGCGTAAGGCGGACGAGTTCGAGCCCGCCCGACGCCTGGGCGTGCGGGCCGCCGTCCTGCGGGCGGCCCAGAAGATCATCCCGACCGTCGTGATCGTCCCGGACGCCGCCTCGTACGTCGAGGCGGTCGCCACATGGGACGGGCACACCCGCTTCCCGGTGCTGATCGACGACGGGAGCCCGCGGGCGAGCGAGGACATCGCGCGCTTCGTGCGTGCGTTCAAGCCCGAGCACGTCGTGCACTGGAGCACCGAGGGCGCCGAGCTCCCCGCCGCCCGCGAGCCCAAGGAGCGGCGCCTCGCTCAGGCCTGGGCAGATGCATTGTCACTCCCCCCGGACACGTCGGACGCCGACGCCCTCGCCACCCTCCGCGCCGCCGGCATCGACCCCCCGGGCCTGGTCGTGACGAGCGCGACCGACCCCGCCTGGACCGGCGCTCTTGCGCTCGCCGCCGGTCGATTCGAGCCCCTGCGCTTCATCGAAGATCCGGGCGGGATCCCCAGCGGCTTCTGGAAGCGCGAGGTCGCCCTCCGCGTCGAGACGCAGATCGAGCAGCTCGCCCAGCAGACCTCGCTCGACTGGCGCGCCTTGGGCGACGACCTCGACGCCGTCACCCTCGTCCTCGACGCCCCCCTCAACTTCCGCGACGACACGCAAAACAACACCCCGCTCGCCCTCTCCGACCGCCTCGGGCGCCTCGACGACGGGACGCGCTGGGCCTGGGGCGCCCAGATCGTCGGCACGGAGTCCGTCAGCGCCTACCGCGCCATGTGCGCCCTCTTCCTCGAGGTCCACGCCGCCTGGACCTTCGACGCCTACCCCGTCACGGGGGACTGGACGCGGTACGACAACGCGCCCGCCGTCGAGATCCTCCGCGACCGGGGCGTGGAGGTCACCGCCCTCGACGCGCCACGCTCGGGCCTGACCGACTGGCGGTACTCGACGCTGAACCCGATCGACGCCGACCTCGTGCTCGTCAACACCAAGGGCTCGCCCACGTACTTCGACCTGAACCCGGGACAGGGCGCGAGCGCCGACGCGCCCCAGCTCGACCGCCCGGTCATCCTCCACCTCATCCACTCGTTCTCACTCGCGCGCGGCGACGCGAGCGTGGGCATCGGCGGGATGTGGATGGAGCGCGGGGCGTACGCCTCGCTCGGCGCCGTCGACGAGCCCTACCTCCAGGCCTTCGTCCCCCCCCGCATCCTCGTCGGGCGCCTGGCCTCGGGGTACCCCTGGGGCGCGGCGGTCCGGGCGGACAACGCCCCGATGTGGAAGCTCGCGACGCTGGGCGACCCCCTGATCACGCTCTCGACCGCAGGCTCGCGCACCGATCAGCCCCTCCCCCTCGGAGGCGCGACCGACGTCGCGGACTCGCAGCGTGAGAGCCTCGCCACGGGCAAGATCGAGGACGCGGTCCGCGCCCTCGCGCTGCTGGGTCGAGACGAAGAGGCCGCCGACCTGGTCACGCCACTGCTGGCGCGTGAGCGCGCCGACGAGCTCACGCCCGCCCTGACCGCCGCCGCGATCCCGTCCTTGTTTCGCGTGGGGCGCGCCCACGACTGCCTCGTCGCCGCCAGCGCCAACATCGAGGCGGTCACGCAGGAGCGGATGCTGATGGACATGGTCTGGACGGCGGGGCGGTCGCAGCTTCTCAAGCGTGGCGACGAGAGCGCCCTGGCGATCGCGGTGATGCGCCGCCTGATCCGGGGCACGCAGGTGCTCGCGGACGCACTCGAGCTTGGCGACGCGATCAAGCTCGCCGACGGCCCCGAGCCCGCCGCCGCCTTCGTCGACGAGGTCGCCGCCCTCGCGAAGAAGTCCGAGGACCAACAGAAGCTGACCGATCTGGCGGCGGACTACCGGGCCGGGCGTCGGTAGTCCCAGACGCCGCTCTCGACCATTGCACCGGTCTCGAGCGACCCGTCGCGTCGCACCTCGACCCAGGCCGCCCCCTCGACCGCCGTCGTCCACCAGACCCGCCCCTCGCGCACCGAGGCCCAGCGCTCGTCGAGCGCCCGGGACGGTCCGGTCGATTGCACGACGATCGCGGGATCGACGCGGGCGACGAAGTCCAGGGCCGTCGCGTGCACCGAGCCGTGATGGGGCAGCTCCAGCACGTCCGCGCGGACGTCGGCGCCCCGCGACTCGAGCAGCTCCATCCCCGGCGCCTCGATGTCCCCCGTCATCAGCACCCGGCGCACGCCCCGCTCGGTCGGCGCCTCGAGCCGCGCCACCAGCGACCGGTCGTTCAGCTCCAGCTCCCCCCCGCCCGAGCCGTCCGACAGGATCCGGATCGTCGCCCGCCCGAGCGTGACCTCGTCGCCCACGCTGAGGCGCTCGATCCGCACGCCCTGCGCCTCGAGGCGCTGGCGCCAGAACGCCGGGACGCCCTGGTCCATCTGTTCGAGCATCGCGTCGCTGACGAGTACGCGCCGAAGGCCCAGGGGTTGGGCCAGGGCCGGCAGCGCGTTGTAATGGTCGAGGTTCGGGTGCGAGACGATCGCGGTCCGCACGGGCGCCCCGCCCAGCGCCCGCCACGCCCGCTCGATCGACCCCTCCGCCCAGGGCCGCGACAGCGAGCCCGCGTCCCAGAGCAGCGCCTCGTCCCCCGAGCGGACGAGGTGGCACGTCCCGTCCTCGACGTCGAGCGTGTCCACCCGGAGCACGACGCGATCGGTCAGGCGTGGCCCGAGCATGACCTCCGCCGCCAGCCAGACGCCCAGCGCCACGCCAACGCCCCACACCAGCGGGTCTCGCACGCGGGCCCGCTTGATCATCCAGATCCCCCACGCCGTCGCCGCCACCGCCCACACGCTCGAGACCGCGGGCAGCGCGTACGTCGCCCCCGGCACGCGCTCCAGCACCGACGCGACCCACAGCGTCCCGTCCCCGAGCGCCGCGAAGACGTGCGACCCCACGCCGGACACGCTCGGCACGACCGACCCCGCGATCACCACCACGAACCCCGCCGCCAGATCGAACAGCACGAAGGGCAAGAGCAAGGTCGAGGCAATCGGGGCGATCGGGCTGGCGACGCCCGTGTGGGTCAGGATCGTCGGCGCCGCGATCACCCAGCACAGCACGCACCCGACGAACGTCCGCCACACGACGCGCCCCGCCCCGCGCCACACGCCGACGTCCGCCCCCGCCCCCACCACCCGTGGCGCCCCGAACACCCACGGGTGACGCACGCTCCCGAGCCAGATCAGGAGCCCCGTGATCCCGACGCTGAGCTGGAACCCGATCGACCACAAATCGAGCGGGCGCCACGCGAGCAGCCCGATCGCGATCCACGCGAGCGACGCCAGGCGGTCCGGGCGCCTGGCCAGCGCCTCGCCCCCGAGCACGCCCAGCACCATCACCCCGGCCCGCGTGATCGGCGTCCGCGTCGGGAGCACGAGCATGTACACGAACGTCGCCCCACCGACCAGGGCGCTCTCGAGGCGCCCTCGCTCGCCGAAGAGTCTCGCAAACCAGAGCGCCAATCCCGCCAGCACCGCGAGATGGAACCCCGAGACCGCGAGCAGGTGCGACGCGCCAAGCTGGCGAAAACGCGTCGCGATCGGAGCCATCGTCGGGTCGCGCTTTCCGAGCAGGAGCGCCCCCATCAGGGCGGCGCCCTCGCCCTCCGATTCGCCCATCGCCGCCGCCGCCCGCCGACGCACCAGCCCGCGCCACCGCGTCGGCGTTGCCCACGCATAGGACAGCCACCCCTCCTCCACCGGCTGGATGAGCTCGGGTGAGGTCAGGAAGATCGACCCCACCTCGCCACGCTGGCGCGCCCGCCCGGGCCACCCTTCATTCCCCGGGTTCGATCCCGCCCCGATGCGCACCCCCCACCCCGTCACCAGCACGCGCCCGCCGGGTGTGTAGTCCTCGTTGCGCAGCCCCGGCGCCCGCACCACGACCAGCCCCGTCGCCGGCGCCCACCCCTCACTCGTCTCGACGCGCAGCGCCTCGACCTCGATGCTTGGCGGCGTCTCCTCGCCGAACGGCGCGTCCAGGGGCGTCCGCTCGCTCCCGGGTCGCACCGTTGCCGACAGCGCTCGGCATTCCAGGCGCACGATCACCCTCGGCGACACCCCGCCGATCCCCCCAGGCAGCCACCGCTCGAGCGAGAGGGGCGCCCGCGTATGCACCCTCGCCTGCGTCCACCCGGCGGCGAGCAGCGCAACGACCACCACCAGCGCCACTCGGCACACCCACCCCCGCCCCACGCACGCCAGCCCCGACGCCCCCAGCGCCAGCGCGAACCAGACGCCGATCGCCGCCCCGGGCGTGTACCGCCCCAGCGTGATCCCCGCCGCCACCGCCCCGAGCGCGACCCCCGCACGCACCCGCGCCGCCAGGGCCTCCCCATCCGACCAGTCCCCCGGGCGTGTCCACGATGCGCGCACGACACAGGCTCACGCCTCGCGTCGCCGCACGCAAGCGCGAACAAGCGCCTTTCTCAGATCAGATCCTCAGAAACGAGTCTTAGGACCCCGCGCCCTGCACGATGTCGTCGAACTCCTGGATCACGTCCGTGGACGTCGGTTTGCCCTTGTCGTCCGTGATCCGGTTCGAGGTGCCGGGGATGTAGAAGTCCGAGCCGTAGTCGACGAAGTCCCGGTCATCGGTCGCATTGGCCAGCCCCGGGTCCCTGCTCGACAGGTAGATCCCGTCACGCCCCGCGGACTGGAGGACGACCTTCGCCCTGGCGGCGGTCGGGATGACGTCCTTGCTCATGTAGGCGGTCCCCGAGGCGTCCTGGAGGGTCGGGACCGCCGTCGAGCCGAGCAGCGCCGCCATCGTGCGGTAGAGCTTCTCGGGGTGGTTGTCCGCGAGGAAGGAGCCGAGCGCGCTGGTGGCGCCCTCGTACATGCCCGGGTCCTGCGTCATGTCCTCGCGCTTCTTGCCCAGGGCCTGGGACCGCAGGAATGCCGCGTTGGAGTTCCAGTAGAACCAGGCCGGCGAGGCGTTGTCGTCCATCGCCCCGTCCGAATCGACCTGCGCGAACTTCTCGCGCTCGAGGTCGATGTTGCTCGCGCTCTGACGGATGGAGGACGACCCATATTCGTTCTTGACCCACGCCAGGATCGGCTGACCCCAGGCGTCGACGAGGTCGGGGATCTCGACCATGCCGTTCGCGCGCTCGTCCTCGGTCGATGCCGGGCCGGGCCCGGAGATCTGGCTCTCGCTCCGCGTCTGGGCGACGAAGAACTCCTTGGGGATCTCGAAGTACGCCCCGCCCGAGCCGATCAGGCTCGGGTTCACGTAGTACTTGCTCATCGGAGCGCTGCGAGGACCGACGAGCGCGACGATCGTGTTGCTCGTCTCGCCGTTGTAGTTCGCGTCGTTGATCCCCAGGATCGCGTCGGAGCCCGAAAGCCCGAGGATCAGGTTCTCCATCGCGCTCATGCCCTCGCCACCTGAGTTGCTCGTCCCGCCGTTCTCCGAGTGCCCCATGTCGGCGACGCTGAACAGCCCGGGCGCCTGCCCTTCGTGGTCATTGCCGAACGTCATGGTGGCGTTGCCCAGCGTCCGCAGCAGCGTCGCGGTCTGAGCCTTCCTCGCCGCCTCCCGGGCGCCCCCCAGCGCCGGCACCAGGATCGAGATCAAGACCGCGATGATGACGATCACGAGCAGCAGCTCGACGAGCGTGAAGGCGCGGCGACGCCCCCCGACGGGTCCGGTCTGGCTTGGCATGAGGACGCTCCTTGGCTTTCCCCGGTGTCGCGGGCGATCTGACTATACGACCGCGGCCCCCCGCGGATGCCCCCCACCCCCCGAACGCCCCCATACCCTTCTCATATGCCTGACCCGGGGCCCCGCGACACCTGCTATTACGACGGGCGGTGCGGCATGTGCCGACGAACCGTCCGGACCCTCCGTGCCCTCGACTGGCTCGGGCGCCTGGACTTCGTCGACCTCAACACCGCCGGCGATGACCTGCCCGTCTCGCTCGACGACGCCATGCGGGGCATGCCCATGCGGACTCGCGCGAACCGCGTTCTCGTCGGCTTCCCCGCGGTCCGCCGGGCGCTGCTCCAGACACCCCTGGGCGCGCTGCCCGCGGCCCTGCTCTCCCTGCCGGGGATCTCGCACGCCGGACGCCCGATCTACAACTGGATCGCCGCCCACCGCCCGCGCGACGCCTGCCGCCTCGACCCGGAGTCCTGAGACCCGTGCCGAAGCCCGCCCGCGCCCCCGGGGGGTATCCTCGCGTCAGTGGCCCGCACGATTCTCTTCGTCTGCACCGGCAACACCTGCCGCTCCCCGATGGCGGCGGCCCTCGCCCGGGCGATCATCGAGGCGCGCCCGGAGGGCTCGGAGACCACGCGCGCCGTCAGCGCGGGCGTGACCGCGTCCCACGGCGCCCCCGCCACCCACGAGGCGATCGACGAGATGGCCCGGCGCGGGCTCGACCTCTCGAGCCATCGCTCGCGCCCGCTCACCCCGGACATGATCGCGCGGGCCTCGCTCGTGCTGACCATGACCCACGCGCACGCCGACGCCGCCCGTCGCCTCGCCCCCCAGCACGCGTCAAAGATCCACCCCCTCGACCCCGAGGGGGACATCCCCGACCCGATCGGGATGGGGCCAGAGGTCTACCGTCAGACCGCCGACCGCCTCGCGGCACTCGTCGAGGCCCGCCTCCGGGAGCTGGACCGATGAGCGAGCACACGCCACGGATTGTCATCGGCGCCGACCATCGCGGCATCAACGCCGCCCGCCTCACCGCCCAGCACCTCACCAGCGAGGGGATGCACGCCCAGATCCTCGGCGAGTGCGACGGGCCCAGCGACTACCCCGACCAGGCCTGGCTCGTCGCCCAGTCCGTCGCCAAAGGCGAGGCCGACAGGGGCATCCTCATCTGCGGCACCTCGATCGGCATGGCCATCGCCGCCAACAAGATCAAGGGCATCCGCGCCGCCGTCGTCCACGACGAGCTCACCGCCCAGCTCTCCCGGGCCCACAACGACGCCAACGTCCTCTGCCTCTCGGGTGACCTCCTGGGCCAGCGCCTCATCGAGAAGATCATCGATGTCTGGCTCTCGACCGAGTTCGAGGGGGGTCGGCACGCCCGCCGGGTCGAGAAGATCACGAAGATCGAGCTCGGCGAGGACCCCAGGGCTCCCTCCCCGGGGTGCTGATCCAACGGAGCCCGGCCAGTTTTTCTCGGCGGGCCCTGCCCCACAACCCATTAGTGCTTACCAGCTTATGTCGACGTCGACGTCGGTCTGTGACGTCTGTGCGGATAAAACCTCAACCAACTGGCATCGCTGTGAACCTGGGGTAGCTTCGGGGTGTGTGTGGAGCTCGGCGCTGGGAGGCGCCGTTGAGTCTCGAGGAGGAGTACCCAGATGCGCACCCCCGTCGCGCCCGCTGTGGCCGTTGCCGCGATCGTCTTCGCCGCCGGATCGGCCTCGGCTCAGCTCTTTGATTTCGAATCGCTGTCTCATGGCGAGATCGTCAACGGGCAGTTCGAGCCCGTGCTCTCGCTGACTGCCGTCAACTTCAACCGTCCGTTCGACCTCGCCGCCGCGTTCGACACGCGGATGATGGGCACGTCGGACCCGGACCTCGAGGGCCCGCCCTGGGCCGCCGGCAACCTCGCGATCTCCCCGACCGAGGTCGATCTGGGCATCGCGATCATCATCGCCGAGAACAACCACGGCGCCGGCGACGGCTTCCTCGACGACCCCGACGACGAGGGCAACCGCCCCGCCGGTCAGCTCATGTTCCAGTTCAACCGCATCATCGCGAGCTTCGGCTTCGACGTCATCGACCGCGAGGGCGACATCGAGGACTCCAGCCTCGACTTCTACCGCGACGGCACGCTCGTCGGGCACGTCGACTTCGCCCAGTTCACCACCCTCGCCTCGATGTTCTACGACCCCACCCTGGTCTTCGGCGACAACACCGCCAACCGCATCAGCCCCGTCACCGCCGCCGACCTCGTCCAGTTCGGCTACGCCGACGCCGCCGACGGCTTCGACAAGGTCGTGATCAACGTCGGCGGCTCTGGCGCCTTCGACAACATCCTGATCCCCTCGCCGGGCGCCCTGGCGCTGGGTGGGGTGGGGCTGTTCTCCCTGGCCCGCAGGCGACGCGGATAGCCCGCGACATCGAAGCCACGAACACAAGCCCCGCTCAGCCGGGGCTTTTTCGTTGGGGGCCTGGCTCAGGGGTCGTACGCCTCGACCATGTCGGCCAAGTCCTGGGCGTCCGTCCCGCCGTCCGCGTTGGTCTCGAACGGCTCGACCGCCCACGCGGCGATGTCCGACGCGTTGACCTGGTCACCCTCGAAGATCGGCGCCGACCCGCCCATCGCCAGGTACGTCTGCACGCCGAAGGCGTACCAGCTGTACTGCGTGCCCGACGTCGAGCCGAGGTCGCCGCTCACCACACTGGAATCCCAGAGCACATCCGGGCTGTCTGTCACATGCGCGCACTTTACCTTGCCAGCGAGCGGGCGGATCCGCCAGTACCCGGCGACCTTGAAATCGCCGTGGTTTGACGCGGACGGCTTGATGTAGACGTCCCGGCTCAGCGTGTTTGAGCTTGTCGCGGTCTTGCCTGAGCTTGTGTCCACCTCGAACAGGTCTGTCTTGTCCTCCCAGACCGAGGGGAACCAGCGGGGGCGGAACTCGACACGGAAGTGCGGCCCGGATCCGGAAACATACACCGGGCCGTAGTGGCGGATGAGCACACTGTTCCGCTCGTCCAGTGGGCCGAGCAGCAGTTGTTCCGTCTGGTACGGGTCGCAGTCGCGGCTCTCGCCCGCGGGCGGGTCCGACTCGCGCTGGTGGAAGTTGAAGGGCGCCAACCCGATGGAACCGCCTCCGAGTTCCGACGACACCGCCGTGTAGTACGGCGACTCGTACGGCGGAACTTGCTCCGGCCCGATCAACACTTCGTCCTGCGCCGGCGCATTCGTATCCATCCCCAGGTACGAGGAGCCCGGGTAGTTGATCGAGACGCCGCCCTGCCAGAACTCAGAGATGTCCGACATAGGCGTGTTGTTCCCGGCGTTGATGATGATCTGGTTGGTCAGCTCGCTGGCGACCTCGCTGTCCTCCGGGTCGGGGTCTCGGATGACGATCATCCTGTTGCCCTGGTCGATCCCGCCCGACGGACGCTCCTCGAGCGTCCTCCCGATCGTGAAGAGCTCCCCCGGGCCGGGCCACGCGCCGACGCTGACGGGCAGGAGGACGTCCTGCCCGATGAACACGCTCGCCTCGAGCGAGGAGACATTGATGGGCGGGAGGGACTGCCCATCGACGACGCCGAGAGTTTGGGCGGTCACGTCGCCGCGGAGCGCGCCCGAGGCGTTCGTGATCCTCACCCTGCGCAGCGCTCCACCCGCGGTGATCGTGCCATCGAGGTCGATCCCCTCGATGGCGCCGCCTGTCTGGCTGCCAGAAATGTCAATCTCCAGCGTGAGATGGTCAGCCGTGATGTTCCCGGCACAAGAACCATTGACAGATAGTCGCTCAAGCTTGTCAACATTGATAGAGCCGTTGCCTGAGACGGAGCCGCACTCGATGATCACGCCTCGCCCGTTTATGCCTTCCAATGTACTGATTGCGCCCGCAATAGCACCGTCACAATCAAAGCGGGCAATCTTGTCGATGCCGGAAATGCCTCCGAGAAGACTGCCGCTACAACCGCCGTAAAAGATGGAGTCTGGCGCAGAAGTAATCAAAGTGAGCCCTCGCCAGCTACCGGCCACGCCATTCGGAGCGGCGTCCGGAACGATGACGACATCCTCGCCGAGCACGATCTCGAACGGCTCGAGGGCAGAGCCACCATCCACATCCAACCGGTCGATCGTGAAGACGCCGTCTCCGGGTGTGTTCGGGTACACATTGATCCGTTTCGTGCAGAACGCAAAGCAGTTGCTGTCGCTGATCTCCACCGAGGTTGGGCCTCCAAACTGGTTGATCGTGCAGTTTCCGGTGTTCCCCGTGCATATCCCGGCTGTGCTGTTGATCCAGTCAACAAACAGACGCTGCTGCTGGGCGAGCGCGAGGCCGGCGGTCGCCTGGATTACCACCGCCGAGATTCCAGCAAGTACCGTTGGCTTCATCTCACATCTCCTCCTTTAATGCGGCTGATGATTTCTATCTTGTCGAACCCGTCACGGGCACCCCGCTGCGAACGCCTGCAAGAACGCATAGACATCACTGAAGTCGAGTACGCCAGCGGGAATGTCCAGGTCGGCCCCAAGCGAGCCTAGCGAAAACGCCCCGAGGAAAGACAAGGCGTCGCTGACATCGAGCACTCCGAATGGCTCGGCGAAGTCTGCGACACAAGGCGATATAGCGGCGGCCACCCGCAGTGTGTTCAGGCCGTGACTGTTTGGATTAGCGCCACCGACGTACTCTGCATGATCCAGCATGCTCAGCGATCCGGCTGCCCCTCCATCATAGTGTCGATCGTGATGCCCACAACAACTCGGCGACCAGTCCTCGAGCCACTCCGCACCGCCGCCAGTGATATCGACCACTCCCCACGGCGAGCGTGTCTGCGGGTACGAGCCCAGGGGCGTCTCCCACGCCGGGCGCCCGCTCCCGTCCACCAGCCATCGCGCCGATGTCTCGCCCTCGCCCGGCGGACCCGGGACCGGCTCCGTGTCCGACCCGTCGTTGTAGATCCACCACCCTCCATGCCCCCCGTCCAGCTTGTCCGAGTCGTAGTGGGCCGCCTTGAGCCACTCGTCAAGCGTCGGGATCCAGTACCTCGCCCACGGGTGGTGCGTGTCCTGGTCCTGAAAGTCGTTGAAGGGTGGTCCGTTCTGCACGAACGTGGACGTGTCGTAGGCCCCGTCCATGATCGCCGACGGGTCCGACGACATGCCGTTGTTGAGCCAGTTGACGAAGCGAGCCGCCTCGCGCCACGACACGCCCAGCGCCGGCAGTTCGCCCGGGCTTGCCATGTCCGCCCGGAGGCGGTAGCGGTCGCCGGGCCCGGCGTACGAGAAGTCCCGCTCGGCCCCCCAGTGCGTCGGCTCCCTGAATAAGTCCGCCAACTCGTCCGATTGGGTCGTGAACGTGTTCAGGAACGTCATGTACTGCCAGGTCGAGACCTCGCGGACCGCGATGCGGTACTCGTAGTCCACCGCGCCCCGCCCCTCGATGAAGGGGTTCTCCACCGGGCGGTCGTACCCCGGGTTCCCCGGGTCGCCGATCGTCACGAACTCGAACCAGTCCTCCGGCGTCGGCCCACCTGGGGCGCTCGCGACCCAGAACCCAACCAGTGCCGCAACAAGAACTCGCCTCATCGTTTGTCCTCTGTGACGCGCGCAGCATAACAAGCCCCGCGACCAGGCCCGAGGTCTTCACCGGATTCTCACGATCCGCTCACTCGACCACGTGCGCCGGCCGCGGCGTGTCCTCGCCGATCTTCTCGCTCTTTGGATCGCCCTCGGGCGTCTCCATCGTCAGAAGTCGCATCTCCTCGTTGACGCGCGCCTGCAGGTGCACCGGGCGCCCCCAGATCGTGCGCACGCCGCGAAGCGTCTCGACCGCGCGCGCCGCGTCGACCTCCAGCCCGCTGAACTCGTGCGCCAGGTACAGCTCGCCCCGGTTCAGATAGTTCGCATCCACCACGTACACGAACGGCTGGCCCATGTTGGTGAGCTGGTACAGCAGCGTCTGCTTGATCTTGTGAAAATCCCGCGTGACGATGCGGACCTCGCCCGTCTGGGGGTCCTTGCGGAACTGGTACATCTGGTGCTTCTCGACGAACTCGGGCGTGAGGAACTCGTCGATGAAGTTGACGTCGTTGTAGATCCTCCGGACCTCGAAGATCTTCTCGCGTCCCTTCATCGACTTGTCGTCGAACCGCTCCTTGGCGCCAAGGCTGTCGAGGCGCTCCCAGATGGCGCCGTGCTGGCCCCTATCCCAGCGCCGCTCGATCTCCTTGAACAGCTCGACGCCGATCTTGTAGGGGTTGAAGCCGCCGGGGGGCATATGCACGACGCCCGAGTGCTGGTCGGCGTAATGGACGATCTCCCTGGCTTCCAAGAAGTGCTGCGTCATGAGTTTCGAGTGCCAGTACGTCGCCCACCCCTCGTTCATGACCTTGGTCATGGCCTGGGGCGCGTAGTAGTACGCCTCGTCGCGCACGATCGAGAGCACGTCCGCTTGCCAGTCGTCGAGTCTCGCGTGACGCATGAGGAAGAGCAGCACGTCACGGGTCGGGCGGCTCGGGAAGGCGGTCTTGCGCGCCCGCGCCGCCGCGGCGTGCGCCGAGCGCTGGCGCTCCATCTCGCTCGCCGGGTTGATGAAGGGGTCCATGTAGTCCTTCGCCGGCAGCTTGCGCATCTCGAAGGGCTCGGGTTCCTTCGCCTCGCGCTCCCGCTGCACGAAGACCGAGTGCGGGTCGATCAGGTGCTCGATGGAGAGGCAGCAGTCGATGAACCGCTCGACCGTCTCGGCCCCCTCTCGCTCGATGTGCCGACGCACGCGGGTCGCATGGTTGGCCATCTCGTCCATCATCTTCCGGTTGGTCTTGCCGAACCACGAGTTGCACTTGAAGAAGTCCGAGTGCCCGTACACGTGAGCCATCACGAG
Organism: Phycisphaerales bacterium; assembly: GCA_041402005.1. GTDB lineage: Bacteria > Planctomycetota > Phycisphaerae > Phycisphaerales > UBA1924 > JAJRXR01. The sequence continues at coordinate 34,484 of JAWKTB010000003.1, forward strand.
CTTCTGGTCGGTGACGGAGTTCGACTCCTGGAGGTAGGCGTAGCAGGGATCGTTGTTGATGACCATCTCGTAGATGCGACCCATGCCGTAGGCGTCGCGCCGCGAGAGCTTCTCGTACTCCATCCCCCACTTCCAATGGGGGTACCGGATCGGGAAGCCGCCCCTCGCGGCGATCTCGTTCATCGTCTGGAAGTCCAGCCGCTCGAAGATCACCTCGAAGAAGTCCAGACCGTACTCGCGCGCCTTGGCCTTGATGGCCTGCATGTGCTCGAGCAGCTCGGGCGTCAGGTCGGTGTTAGGCAGGGTGGGGGTCATGCTCGCACCAATTATCGTCCGCCCACCCCCGTTGTACCAGAAGCGAGATAGATGCAATTTCTGAAAGTCGTTAGGGTGACGTCGGCCTGATGGCGAGAGGGTACTTCATCACGCCGGGGACCGGGAACAGAGGAGTCGCACCATGAAGACGGCTCACTCCAGTCTGGGACGACGGGCTTGGGCGATGGCCGGGGTTGTAGGATTCGCCGCGGGACCGAGCTGGGGTCAGCAGTGCGGGGACATGCAGGACCTCGGCACGCTTGGCGGGGCATCCGAAGCCTACGGCATTTCCGCCGACTCGTCGGTGGTGGTGGGGACCAGTAGCAACGGTGGGGGTCCGTCTCGTGCGTTCCGGTGGACAACTGCGGAGGGCATGCAGGACCTCGGCACGCTTGGGGGGACAGGTTCCGGAGCGTCCGGCGTTTCTGCCGACGGGTCGGTGGTGGTGGGAGGCAGCAGCAACGCTGCGGGTCAGTCTCGTGCGTTCCGGTGGACAGTCGCGACGGGCATGCAGAACCTCGGCACACTTGGCGGGTATTCCGACGCGCGCGGAGTTTCCGCCGACGGGTCGGTGGTGGTGGGAACCAGCGGCAACGCTACGGGTCGGCATCGTGCGTTCAGGTGGACAGTCGCGACGGGCATGCAGGACCTCGGCACACTTGGCGGGACGGATTCCGAAGCATATGGCGTTTCCGCCGACGGGTTGGTGGTGGTGGGAGGCAGCAGCAACGCTGCGGGTCAGTCCCGTACGTTCCGGTGGACAGCCGCGACGGGCATGCAGGACCTCGGCACGCTTGGCGGGTATTCTGACGCATACGGCGTTTCCGCCGACGGGTCGGTGGTGGTGGGAACCAGCAGCAATGCTGCGGGTCAGCCTCGTGCGTTCCGGTGGACAGCCGCGGGGGGCATGCAGGACCTCGGCACGCTTGGCGGGACAGATTCCGAAGCTCGCGGCGTTTCCGCCGACGGGTCGGTGGTGGTGGGAGACAGCGGCAACGCTGCGGGTCAATATCATGCGTTCCGGTGGACAACTGCGGAGGGCATGCATGACCTCGGCACGCTTGGCGGGACATATTCCGCAGCGTATGGCGTTTCCGCCGACGAGTCAGCGGTGGTGGGAAGCAGCAGCAACGCTGCGGGTCAGTATCGTGCGTTCCGGTGGTCAGTCGCCGAACTGCTCTTCCGCGAGTCCGATGATGCGAGTTGGACCTTCGGGCCCGATGGCATCCCGGGCTGGGATCATGTCGGCCTGTTTGCGAACTGCCGTGTCTATGAGTCGCATCCGGGATATGGAAATCATTCGTTCTGGGACCCCGATCAGACAATGTTCGTGACTGTCACCCAGGACAATGGCGTGCAATGGCAGCACACACGCGGCTCATTCCGCCACGACTCAACCACGATGTCGTCGACCGCGGCCAACTTGTCGGTCAGCATCCCGGCGGAAACGGCATCCGCAATGGCGGCGTTCATCGAAACTCAAGGCTCGGCCCCCTTCTGGCGTATCTGCGAGTCGTCCCTCGATCTGTCGTGCCTTCGGGATCGTCTTCAGCCGGAACGGCAAAAGGGCCGGATTGGCGGCGCGTATACCTGTGTAGGTCTTGTGGAACGCGCGGCAGAGGAAGCCGGGCTCAATGGCGGACAGGGATTCATCCCGAACATCCACGAGTCATTCCATGTGCATTCCTTTGGCGATGTGCCTTGTCTTTCACCCGAGGTCCTCTCGTGGTTCGCCCAGCGGGGGTTTCACTTCGCCGACGACGGAGCGCTGTGCGGACTCTTTGACCCCGTTGACTTTGTGCTGATTGACCCCGCCGGTCGCCGGCTCGGGCATACCGAAGCACTGGGAACACTCAACGAAATTTCAGATGCACTCTACACCGGCAGCGGCACGATCGAGCAGTTCTTCATCCCGAACCCGATGCCCGGGGCGTATCAACTACAACTCGTCGGGACGGGTAGCGCCGCAGGCGCGGCTGTGGGCGGAATGATTGAGGGCCAAATATTTGAAGGCGTGCTTGCCGCCGGCGAGACACACGACATGAACTTTACTGTGTCCGCACCCTGCCCCGCCGACCTCGCCGAACCCTTCGGCCAACTTGACTTTTCCGACGTCTTCGCTTTCTTGATCGCCTTCGGCGCGATGGACCCCACCGCCGACCTCGCCCCGCCCCTCGACGTCTACGACTTCTCCGACGTCTTCGCCTTCCTCGTCGCCTTCGCCGCCGACTGCCCCTGAGCATCACGCTCCAACGCTCGCCGATCGCACCATCGGCGCGTCATTCCATGGAGGAAGGCTCGCTCATGTGGCGCACGTGGCGCACCAAGACGCGGCGTCAACGCTCGCTCCGTGTTGAAATGGGAAGCCCCAGGAAAGAATTTTCTACGCCTGTTCGCCGAACCGCGCCCCACCCTCGCGCCCCTGGCCGAAGTTTTCGCCACCTCGTCGCTTTACCACATTCTTGTCTAGGAGCACGTCACCATCGGAGCTACCCTCGATCCCCCGGCGCCGAGTCGGACCCTGGCAGGTGGTCCGCGAGCGCCAGAACGGAGAGAGAATCCCGATGCGTCCAAACACAACGATCGTTGCCACGACCGCGTGCGCCCTGTTCACCACCTCGCTCGTCGCCCAGGACCTGAGCCAGACCAACAGATACGTCGCCGCCGACCGCGAGTCTGGCGACTCCTTCGGCGCCTCCGTCGACGTCAGTCAGAACGTCGTCGCCGTCGGCGCCAGCTTCGACGATGTCGAGGGCGTCGCGACCGGATCGGCGTACCTCTTCAACGCCTCCACGGGCGTCCAGCTCCACAAACTCGTCGCGGACGACTCGGTCGCGGATGACGAGTTCGGCTTCTCGATCGCCATCGATGGCGACCTCGTCGTCGTCGGGGCGTGGCGCGCCGATCCCAACGGCGACCGCTCCGGCGCCGCCTACGTCTTCGACGTCGCCACCGGCGCCCAGATCATGAAACTCCTGCCCGACGACGGCGCCGCCTCCGATGGCTTCGGGTACGACGTCGCCATCGACGCCGACCTCATCGCCGTCTCCTCCATCGCCGCCGCCGACCCCGAGTCCGCCCAGACCGGCGCTGTCTACCTCTTCGACCGCGACACCCTCATGCAGTCGGACAAGATCCAGCCCGACGATCTCGCCGACGGCGACCAGTTCGGCTACTCCATCGCCCTCGACGATGGCGTCCTCGCCGTCGGCGCCCCCTTCGTCCAGGACTCCGCACGCCCCTCCGGCGCCGTCTATCTCTTCGACACCTCCGACTCCCACCTCCTCCACAGAGTCCCCCACCCCGTCGGCGCCAACGGCGGCCAGTTCGGCTGCGCCGTCGCCGTCGACGCTGGCGCCCTCCTCGCCGGCGCACGCAGCCTCGACAATCCCGGGATCCAGGTCGGCGCCGCCTTCCTCGTCGACATCGACTCGGGCGACATCGTCAACGAGCTCCCCCTCCCCGACGACATCGGCGCCAACTTCGCCAACTTCGGCTCCTCCGTCGCCCTCGGCGCGGGCATCGCCGCCGTCGGAGCCCCCAACAACAACGCCGACGGCTCCCTCTCCGGCTCCGCCTACATCTTCCAGGTCACCACCGCCTCCCAGGTCGCCACCCTCGTCGGCGTCAACACCGTCCCGAACAACCGCTTCGGATGGTCCATCGCTATGGACGCCAGCGCCGTCGTCGTCGGCGCCCCCGAGGCGCTCGTCATGAGCTCAACCACCGGCGCCGCCTACCTCTTCGACGCCCCGCCCGCCCCCTGCTCGCTCGTGGACCTCGCCGACCCGCTCGGCACGATCGACTTCTCCGACGTCGTCGCCTACCTCCAGGCCTTCAGCAACATGGACCCCGAGGCCGACCTCGCCGACCCCGTCGGGACATGGGACTTCTCCGACGTGACCGCCTTCCTCGTCCTGTTCTCGGAGGGTTGCCCGTAGCCGAGGCCTCTACGCGAACGCCGCCACCGCCGCCCCGAGCCAGACCGCCGCCCCAACCCCGGCGCTGACCAGCCACGCCATCGCCGCGCGCCACGCCGTCACGCGATCGTGACGGGCGATCCAGCGCGCCAGCGCCCACGACTGCCCAGCGATCGCCACCAGCATGATCGCCGCGACGATCCCCGCCTCCGGGTACTGGTACCACTCCGCCACCACCACCATCAGCACGAGCGACCCCAGCGCCAGCGTCAGCAGCCCGTCCCCGATCGCCAGCCCCATCAACCCGAAGACCCAGGGCCACGACCGCCCGCGCCGAACGAGCGTCAGCCGCAGCCCCACCCCGCACTCCGGGCACACGTCCCCCTGCAGCCCCTCGAGGCTGTACCCGCACGCGGGGCAGCGCGCGCCCGTCTCGCCCACGTGCATCACGAGCGCCGTCGCCCTGTCCGCGTCGCCGGTCACCGCGTGACCACCCGCACGCGCTTGACCGCCGCCTGGGCCGTCTCTCGCAGCGTCCTCTCCCCGCCACCCCGGAGCCACCGGTCCAGGCGATAGCGGGCCGTCGCGTCGAGGGCGCGGACCGTCACGACCCCGTTCGTGCAGCTCACCAGCTCGCACGCCCCGCGCAGGTCGTCGGGCACGCACACCTCCCACGCCGCCGCGATCCCCCCCACCGCCCGCGCGCGCGACTTCACCTGCTTCGCCGCCGACGCCATCTCGCCCGCCAGGTCCGACGCCCGATCCGGGCGGTTGCGATGGCCCCGCAGGCGGTCGAGCGACGCCGCGAGCGCTCGGTCCTGTCCCGTGTCCTGACGGCTCATGGGGGCGAGTCTACCGAGGGTGCCGTGGAGACATCGCGAAGCGATTCCTCCACGATCCGCGCCCGCACACATAGAGAAGCCGCGGTAGGCGTCTCCATGCAACCCGCCTCGTTCTTCCGGATCGCCATCGCCAGACCTCCTCGCGGCGTACATCCGCCGTCGCAGAGAGATATCATCATTCAGGCCGAGAGGTTGCGCCTTTTTTTCAGAGTTTCCTTGACTCGGAGCTGTTTGAGGTGTGACTCCAGCGACATGAATGACGTCACCCGAGGAAGGATGATGTCACAGTGAACACAGACTTCTTGGCAAACGCCGTTTCTTTCTCCAAGTTTAAGTTGCGCGAGGTGTACGAGCACTTCGGCAAGCTCGGTCGAGCCGAAGTGGAGATCTCGCGCCTAGAGGTCGCGTGTGACGGCGAGCACCTATACAGGAACTACTTGTTTCTTGAGTACATGCTGTGGATGCAAAAGTGCAACTGGAAGGAGTACCCGTCAACGGTTGTTCTGGATCCACTGCGCAGGCTGGCCGACATATACGCTGAGGCGGGCAAGACGACGTCGCTAGGGGAGTACTGGAACCTAGACGCGAGCATTCGATTTGCAGAGGCCGGATTTTTGGTGCGTCCGGAGCCAATTAGCCCCAGGAAGGGATCTACTCGTAAGTGCGACCTCTTCCTTCAAGCTCCCGCCCAGTTCACGGCAATCACTGGGACATCGAGTTGGGGCCCTCTCGTACCAGTGAGCGCTCTCTGGGACGCGGATAATATCGCTGTCCCCGGAATTGCGGTTGAGTGCAAGTCGGTGTCGAATCGGAATACTGCGAGTGAGATCAGGGACGCGGCGGGGTTGCTGGCAGAGTACGGGGGCGGGCTGCTTGCACTCGACGTATCGCCGCAAGTATCGGCCGCCCTACGCGATCAGCGCTTCGAGAGCGACACTGAGTTCTCGGCCGCTGTCAAGGCTGTTCTGGCCAATCAAACGACGAGAGTTGGTAGGACGCTCATGAAGGCGTCAGAGTCGCGCGAACCCGGTATCCATGCGGGCGCGGGCCGCAGGAACGAGGATCTATCAGGGATCGTCGGAGTCATGGTCCGGTGTCGTGTGATGAGTGCGGGAAGTCGGTCGCCTACCGTCAAGAAAGCGACGCATTGGTTTGACGTGGAGGACTTCAATCTTCTTGTAGATAGCGAGGCCCGTTGCATCTTTGAATCTCGTCCTGGCGCCTGTAGTCAGCTGCTGTGCAACGCCGTTGGAACTCGGTATAGGCGCAGTGCAAAGTGCCTCGTCCGACCTGAGGGTGGTGCAATGCACCTAAAGCCTGGCTCCAGCCAAAGTGTCATCTTCGGGCCGGACGGCGTACCCGTCGCGATGGGATGATCTGACGCAGACTGCCAACCGGGCGTCGTGGAGAAGCCGCGGACGGCGTCTCCACGACATCCTTACACGACCCTCCGACTCGCATGCAGCGCTGGACGCCCGCGACGAGTTCGTGAATCGGGGTCCACCCTCCCCGTCACGCCAACGCCCACCCCACGCCATCTCCTCGTCGCCCCCCACCACCTGACCACTGACCACCTGACCACTTCGCGACATCGCCCCATCTCCCCTACCCTCCCCCACCATGTCCACCCGCATCCAGATCCGGGGCCTCACCAAGGTCTTCGGGCGTGGGCCCTCCGCCGCCCGCGCCGTCGACGCCATCGACCTCGACATCCAGCCCGGCGAACTCTTCTTCCTTCTTGGCCCCTCAGGGTGCGGCAAGACCACGCTCCTCCGCATGATCGCCGGCTTCATCGACCCCACCGCCGGCTCCATCCTCTTCAACGATCACGACGTCACCCACGCCCCACCCAACAAACGCAACACCGGCATGGTCTTCCAGTCCTACGCCCTCTGGCCCCACATGAGCGTCGAGGCCAACGTCGCCTTCGGCCTCAAGGTCCGCAAGGTCGGTGAGCCCGAACGCTCCAAGCGCGTCCACGAGGCGCTCGACGCCGTCCAGATGGGCCCGTACGCCACGCGCAAGCCCAACCAGCTCTCGGGCGGCCAGCAGCAACGCGTCGCCCTCGCCCGCGCCATCGTCGTCCGCCCCGACGTCCTCCTCCTCGACGAGCCTCTTTCGAATCTCGACGCCAAGCTCCGCTCGGAGCTGCGCTCGCAGATCCGCTCGATCTGCAAGGCCAGCGGCATCACAACCGTTTATGTGACCCACGATCAGAAAGAAGCGTTGTCAATGGCCGACCGCGTCGCGGTCCTGCGCGACGGGCGACTCGAGCAGCTGGGCCCGCCGGGCGAGCTCTACCGACGCCCGCGCGACCGCTTCGTCGCCGCCTTCCTGGGCGACACCAACTTCATCGACGCCGAGGTCACGCACGCCAACGCCGACTCGCTCACCCTCACAACCGCCGCCGGCGAGATACGGGCGGTGAAGACCGACAACTCCCCCACTTTTGGGGGGGTCGTATGCTCGGTGCGTCCCGAGTCCGTCCGGCTCGCCGAACCCGCCGCCCCGGGCGCCCTGCCCGGGCGCTGCGTCGAGACGACCTACCTCGGCGAGATCGCCCACCGCCAGATCGAGCTCGATGGCGGACTCCGCATCTCCCTCGCCGAGCTGAACCCTGACCCCGCCGCGAAGCTCGACCCCGACACTCCCGTCGGCGTCCTCTTCCAACCCGAGGACGTCGTCGTCCTGCCACGTGATTGAACTTGGATTCCGAGAGCGGCTGGAGGCGTTGGTCAGACGCCCGATGCCATCGCCGTCGGCAGGCTCAGGCGGAACCGTGCCCCGGGCGCCTCCTGATCGACCAGCTCGATCGTCCCGCCGACCCGCTCGAGCAAACGACGGCAGAGCGCCAGCCCGAGCCCGGCCCCCTTTGTCGCCCTCGTGCCCCCACCGCCGAGACGATCCCCGGTCTGCTCCCCGCCAACCGCGCCCGACCCCTCGCGGACGAAAGCCTCGAAGAGCCCACCCCGGATCCCGACGGGGACACCCGGGCCATCGTCCGCCACGTCGATCGTGACCCGGGGTGTGTTCCACGTGGAACCGGCCGGGTGGTGGGCGACCGCGACCTCGATCCGTCCCCCCCGGTCACCCCCGGCGTCGAGGGCGTTGGCGAGCAGATTCGCGAGCACCTGGGACAGGGCGGTCGGGCTCATCCGGACCGTGGCGGCGAGTTCTCCCCGAGGCGTGATCGTCGCCGAGGCGGCTCGCTCACCCAGGCCCGCGATCGCCAGCTCAAGCGCCTCGCCCACGACGGCGTGCTCTGTCGCGGGACCCGCCGCCCCGGCGGCCAATGCCAGGTCGAGGATCGCGTCAGCTACCCCCACCGCCTGGGTCCCGCTCCGCACCGCCCGCTCGAGGGCGGCGTGGGTCCGATCCCGGTTGTCGGGGTCTCGCAGGGCGCGCTGCGCCGAGGCGACCACGGGCGTCATCAGGTTGCGGACCTCATGGGCGATCATTGCCGACAGCTCTCCGAGGGCGGCCAGCTCGCGGGCCCGCTCCAGCTCCTGGCCGAGCCGGGTCAGCTCGGACTGGAGCTTCTCCAGACGCCCGGCGAGGCGTTCCTGATCGAACCGGGTTGTCGCTCGCTCGGTCATGGGGCCTTCGCTGGCGGCGCGCCGGGAGAGGGCGCCGAGCCAGACGATCGGCCGGTTTGGGAGGTCTATTCGGTCTCGTCCGGCGGAAGGCTCGAAGTCAGTGTGTCCGACGCCCAGCTGACGACCGGACCACCCCCGGCGCCCCCCGCGGCGAGCCAGGCCTTGTGCCTGGGCGGGCGGACGTCAAGCTCCGGGATGGCGGCCAGCTCGACCCACTCGAAGGCGATCTTCTTCTCCCGAGACTGCACGCCCGCCGTCGGCACGCCCTCAGCGTCGAGCAGGCGTTCCACGTGGAACACGAGGAGCAGCTCGTGATGCCGACGTCCCGAGGCCCGCTCGTAGATGTGCTCGGAGAGGAGCAGGGGGGCGCCAACCTCCGCGGTCAGCCCGGTCTCCTCTTCCAGCTCCCGGGCGAGAGCGCCGGCGGCGTTCTCCCCGAACTCCACGTGTCCGCCGGGGAGGAAGTAGTACGCGTTGGCGACGTTTCGGCAGAGCAGGGCGCGCGAGCTGTCCGTGAGCAGCCCACGCGCGATGAACTCGATCTGGGGGCGGTCGCGCTTGGGCACGTGCGGCTCCGGGCGAGAGAGGCGGCGAGTGTAACGGGCGCTCGGCGGGGGTGGGGGGCGCGGGCGTGGGGGTGGTGGGATCGGGTAGGATCGGCGCGTTGCATGGCGGAGTGGAAGGAGGCGACATGGGCGCCAGTGGAGATCCGAAGTCCAAGCCGCGGCGGTTGGGTCGCGGGCTGAGCGCGATGATCGACGCCGCGGCGCCGATCCAGACGGGCGAGCCGGAGGCGGCGAGTGCGGGGCCGATGCCCGAGCGTGGAGGGAGCGCGGCGTCGACAGCCGAGCCCAAGCCGCTGCGCCTCAGCACGCTTTCCGACGCCGAGCCGGGCGAGAGCGCCCCCCGCCAGCTCGTGCTGCTTGACCCAAACATTATCCAACCCAATCCGGCCCAGCCGCGGCAGCACTTCGACGAGGGGGCGTTGACGGCGCTGGCCGAGTCGATCAGGCGGTCGGGGATGATGCAGCCGATCGTGGTCCGCCCGGCGGGCGGTGGGGGGTACGAGCTGGTCGCCGGCGAGCGCCGGTGGCGGGCGGCGACGATGATCGGCTCGGCCCGGGTGCCCGCGGTGGTTTGCGAGGCGGATGACCGGGAGGCGGCGGAGCTGGCGCTGGTCGAGAACCTGCAGCGCGAGGACCTGAACCCGATCGAGCGCGGGGGCGCCTTTCGGCGACTCAGCGAGCGCTACGGGCTCTCGCACGAGGAGATCGGGAGGCTCGTGGGGCTCGACCGGTCGAGCGTCACGAACCTGATCCGACTGACGGAGCTGGACGAGACGCTCCGCGCCCTGATCGTCGAGGGGAAACTCGGCATGGGGCACGGGCGGGCGCTGCTCGCGGTCACCGACCTCTCGCGCCGGCGCGAGCTGGGCGAGCGGGCGGCGGGCGAGGGGTGGAGCGTGCGCCGGGTCGAGCGCGAGGCGGGGGGAGCGGGCGACGACGTGACCAAATATAAGAATAAGCCAGAATCTTCATTTGCCCTGGCAGACCTCGAACAGCGTCTGGGCGAGCACCTCGGCACGCGCGTCCGCATCCGGACGGGAAAGGACGCGACCAAAGGCACACTCAACATCGAGTTCTACGGGCTCGATCACTTTGATGATCTGCTCGGACGGATTGGGTACGTAAATCGTTCGGTGTAGGGCGGCTGCGCCGCTTCGATCGGGTGATGTCCTCCCAGTTCGGCGACGGCACGAATGTGTAATCTTTTGCAAGGTCGTCCCCGCTTGGCGCGTGGATGGCCTAGGCTGACCGCCCCTGGCTCTCGCTCAGGGCGTGGTGTGGCCCGGGCGTCATGAAGGGGCAGAGATAGGAGCAACTTGTGGCAAAGAAGAAGGCTCGTTCGAGGAAGAGAACCTCAAAGAAGCGTGGACGAAAGAAGACAAGCGCCCGAGCGTCAGGGGGAGGGCGGGGGGGGACGCTCGGGGGTGTGAGCACGGACGCGTTGGCACGGGAGCTGTCGAGGCGCCAGCAGACGGTGCGACGCCTGGAGAAGCGACGGGACAAGATCGCGGCGGAGCTTGAGAAGATCGAGGCGGAGCTGGCCGCCCTCGGCGGGCTGGGCGGGGTGAGCATCGGGGGCGTGCGCAAGCGACCCAAGAACGACGCGAACCTCGCGGACTCGCTGGCGGAGGTTCTCAAGAACAAGACGTTGTCCGTGACGGAGGTCGCCGACGCGGTGCGTCAGGCGGGGTACCGGACGAGCGCGGAGAACTTCCGGACCATCGTCAACCAGACGCTGATCAAGGACAAGCGGTTCAAGCGCGTCAGCCGCGGGCAGTACACCGCCAGGTAGGGCGTCACGTCGCTGGATCCGACCACAAGAAAAGCCGCCCCGATCGGGGCGGCTTTTTCATGTCGGCAGTCGTCGGGGGTCCTAGTAGGGGATGGGCTTGGGGCTGAGGCGCGAGGGGCGGTCGATGTAGAGGACACGGGCGCCGTCCTCCCAGAACATGCGCCAGTTGGTGTCCTCCATGATCGCGAGGGAGTTGCGGTTGTCGGCGGGGCGCTTGGCGAGGGTGGTCAACGCCGGGCTCGGGTTGTTTCGGTACTTGCCGACGTTGCCGGCGTGCTTGGGGCCGCTGGAGCAACCGGCGAGCAGCGCGGCGGTGGCGGCGAGGGCGATCGTGTTGCGGACGGCGCGTCGGGTCATCGGGTCACCTCTCGTGCTGGTCAGCCCTGGGAAGGGGGTGAGTGTAGGGCGGGCCCTGGGGTGGGGTGTGGGGGGCGCCGCCCGGCGGGGCCCGCGTCGGGCCACTCGCGCGGAGGGTTTTGTACCGACCCCCTTGGGGGGTGGTCAACACCCTGGTTCGGTACGCGGGGGGCGGCGTGGGTGTTCCTGGACCTCTCACCCAGGCCGGGTTGGGGCGTCGGCGTGGATCGGGCGAGATTCCGGTCGCGTCGGCGGGCGGGACGATGTATGGTCGTGCGGACGCGTCGGGCCGCTTTGTGGCGACCCGGAGTGCAGGTGTTCGAGCCCTTGCGAAACCCAGCGGGAGCCTCTTCCAGATCCGGACGAAGACCAGGCCTCCGACGAGTGGAAGGTCGGGATCCGGTGGGAGGCGCCCACCTAGCACTGGGGTTTCGAGCACGCTCCGGGAAGGCCACAGGGCGGCCCGACGTGTCTTTTTTGGGTGGTGGCGGCCCGTTCAAGGGGCGGATGACGGCTCCGGGTGAAGGGCAGCACGGGGCGGGTCGATGGTGGCGGCATGAACGTCACGCCCCTCGGGCAGGTCGACCTTGCTGACAAGATCAGCGTCGCGGTCGCTCGCAAGAGTCTGGACGCAGCCCAAGAGCAGGGGGACGCGCTGGTCGAGCTGCTGCGGGCGGCGGCCCAGATCGGGTCCGGCGGGCGGGCGGCGATCGCGGCGCAGGCCGGGCCCTGCGAGACGGGTCAGTGCCTGGACGTGACCGCCTGAGGCGGCTCAGTGATGAGGACAACCTGGGGACGTGGCGTGGAGAATGCCTGCTGCCCATTTGGGGGCGAGGCGGGGTGGTCTGCTGTCAGTTCGGCAGGTGGGGGGAGGGTGGACGCCCCCCAGGGGGTGTGACGGGGGGCTGGAAAAGGGTGGGGGCGGGCGCGCGGGTTGCACCCTGTGTTCGCATGAACCTCGAACGCTTGACGACGATGGCCCAGAAGGCCCTGGCCGGCGCCCAGCAGGACGCGGTGGGGCGGTCCAACCCGGAGGTGACCGGGCTGCATGTGCTGCGTGCCCTGCTCGAGGAGCGGGGGGGCGCGGCGTGGTCGATCCTGGAGAAGACCGGGGTCGATCCGGCCCGGGTGAGGCAGATCGCTGAGAGCGAGATCGGGCGCCTGCCCACGACGTCGAGCGGGGCGGGCTCCGGCGGGCGGGCGATCATGGAGATCCTCGCCAAGGCGGACGCGGAGGCGAAGAAGCGGTCCGACGCGTACGTGTCGAGCGAGCATTTGTTGTTGGCGGTCGCGGAGGTCAAGGGCGGGGCGGCGGAACTGCTCTCCACGCTGGGCGTCGAGAAGAAGAACATCAGCGACGCGGTCGAGCAGATCCGCAGGGCGTCGGGCGTCGAGCACGTCAACGACCCGGACGGCGAGAGCAATCTCGAGGCGCTCAAGAAGTACGGCGTCGACCTGACCGAGAAGGCCCAGCAGGGCAAGCTCGACCCGGTCATCGGGCGTGACGAGGAGATCCGGCGGTGCATGCAGGTGCTCAGCCGTCGGACGAAGAACAACCCGGTGCTGATCGGCGAGCCGGGGGTGGGCAAGACGGCGATCGCGGAGGGGATCGCGCTGCGGATCATCAACCGCGACGCGCCCGAGTCGATGCTGGGCAAGCGGATCATCGCGCTGGACGTGGGGGCGCTGCTGGCGGGGGCGAAGTTTCGGGGGGAGTTCGAGGAGCGGCTCAAGGCCGTGCTGCGTGAAGTGACGGCGAGCGAGGGGGAGATCATCCTCTTCATCGACGAGTTGCACACGATCCTCGGCGCCGGCGCGGCGGAGGGCGCGGTCAGCGCCGGGAACATGCTCAAGCCGGCGCTGGCGCGGGGGGAGCTGCGGGCGATCGGCGCGACGACGCTGGACGAGTACCGCAAGCACATCGAGAAGGACCCGGCGTTCGAGCGTCGGTTCCAGCCGATCGTGGTCGATCAGCCGAGCGTCGAGGAGACGGTCGCGATCCTGCGCGGCTTGAAGGAACGGTACGAGACGCACCACGGCGTGCGGATCCAGGACGGGGCGATCCTGGCGGCGGCGAACCTGAGCCACCGGTACATCGCCGACCGGTTCCTGCCGGACAAGGCGATCGATCTGATTGATGAGGCGGCGAGCGCCTTGCGGATGGAGAACGACTCGATGCCGACGGAGCTCGATGAGCTGCGTCGGCGGATCATGCAGTTGGAGATGGAAAGGGAGGCGATCAGGATTCAAGAGACGGAGAGACGAAGAGACGGAGAGACGAAGGGGAAGAAGGACGGGCAAGATGCCCGTACCACCGAGGACCGGGAGCTTTCGCGGATCGAGAAGGAGCTGAGCGAACTGCAGGAGCAGAACGGGGCGCTCACGGCGCGGTGGGAGGCCGAGAAGGCGGACATGGAGGCGATCAACTCGGTCAAGAGCGAGATCGAGGCGAAGAAGGTCGAGCTGGAGCAGGCGCAGCGACGCGGTGACCTGGAGACGGCGGCGCGGATCCAGTACGGCGAGATCAAGGAGCTGGAGAAGCGGTATGAGCAGGCCGAGCGGGATCTGCGCGCGCGCGAGGCGACGGGCGAGACGCTGATCAAGGAGGAGGTTGACGCCGAGCAGATCGCGTCGGTCGTGGCGCGCTGGACGGGGATCCCGGTCAGCAGGCTGGTCGAGACCGAGCGCGAGAAGCTGACGCGGATGGAGGAGCACCTGCGCGAGCGGGTGGTGGGGCAGGACGAGGCGTTGCGCGTCGTCGCGGACGCGGTGCGGCGGTCGCGCGCGGGGCTGGGCGATCCGAACAGGCCGATCGGGAGTTTTCTCTTCTTGGGCCCGACGGGCGTGGGCAAGACGGAGACGTGCAAGACTTTGGCTCAGTTCTTGTTCGACACCGAGGAGGCGATGGTCCGCATCGACATGTCGGAGTACATGGAGAAGCACGCGGTGAGCCGCCTGATCGGCGCGCCTCCCGGGTATGTGGGCTACGAGGAGGGCGGGGCGTTGACGGAGGCGGTGCGGCGTCGCCCGTACTGCGTGATCCTGCTCGACGAGGTGGAGAAGGCGCACCCGGACGTGTTCAACGTGCTCTTGCAGCTGCTCGACGACGGGCGGTTGACCGACGGGCAGGGGCGGACGGTGGACTTCCGCAACGCGATCGTGGTGATGACGTCGAACCTGGGGTCGCAGAAGATCCAGGAGATGACCGAGGCGGGCGCGGAGGACTGGGAGATCGAGGCCGCGGTCAGGGACCTGGTGCGTCGGGGGCCGGGCGCCGAGATCGAGGGCAAGGGCCTCAACCCCGAGGAGGGCGAGCTGCGGGCGCGGTTCGACGTGGGGATGCGCCAGCAGTTCTTCCGCCCGGAGCTCCTTAACCGCATCGACGAGGTCGTGGTGTACCACCAGCTGACGCGCGAGGCGTTGGCGCCGATCGTGGAGATCCAGACGAAGCACCTCAAGAAGCGGCTCGCCGAGCGAGAGATCGGGTTTGAGATCAGCGACGAGGCGAAGGCGCAGCTGGCGAGCGAGGGATACGACCCCGCATACGGGGCTCGCCCCCTCAAGCGCGTGATCCAGCAGCGGATTGAGAACCCGCTGGCCAGCCGCATTCTTGCGGGCGAGTTCGGGCCCGGGGACACGATCCGGGTGGAGTATGGCGGGGGCGGGTTCCGCTTTGAGAAGGCGGGAACACCCCACGACGTCGAGTCTTGATCCAGCCCGACGCGGCGGCGGGCTCGAGCGACCGGGAATCGGCCTCGAAACGCCAGAGAACGCTCGACGCGGAGGCCCTCGTCTGATGTACTGGCTTGGGCGCTCGGGTCTCGGAGGAGTTGTCATGAAACTTGGTTGTGTGGTCGTCGTCGGATCGCTCGTCTTCGCGAGCGCGGCGGACGCGGGCGTGACGTACACGGACGTGGAGCGGAACATCGAGGTTCTGTTCGGGCCGGCGGCGCCGTCGGTGTCGCTGGGGCGTTACGGGACCGGCGTGTGGGACGAGTCGGTCATGGGGTCGTACGCCGACGACCTCGGCGCGGGGTCGGGCGTAGCGACGCAGACCTCCGACGTCTCGGGCAGGCTCGTGACGATGTCGGGGCACGTCTCGGCGTTCGGCACATCCGACGGGTACGCGAACTCCTCCTCGACGCTCTCGGTGTTCATCACGCTGGAAGAGGCGACCGGGTTCCGGGCGTCGGCGGCGCTTTTCGACTTGTTCCAGGGCAACCCGACGTTGTCGTTCAAGGCGTCGCTGTACGAGGACGCCGGGCATGGGGCGGACCTCTGGTCGATGTCGTCGGTGACGGAGTTCATCCCTGACGCCGGGTCGTTCGCGTTCGGCGACGAGTCGGGCGTGCTCGGGCCCGGGACGTATCTGCTCGACGTGCGGATCTCGGTGGATGGGTTCAAGGACGTGACGACGAGCGGGGCATTCTCGTTCGAGTTGAGCGTGCCCTCGCCCGGCGGGGTCGGGGTGGCGGGCGTCGGCTCGCTCGCCCTGGCGGGGCGGCGCCGGCGGGCGTGAACCCGGGGCGGGGCGGGTCGTAGTTTCCGCATGACTGAGCGAGCCGTTGGTGGCGCGGGACGGCGGGTCACGGCCCACGTCATCGCGATCATCGCGTGGGTGGGGGTGGTCGCCTTCGTCGGGGCGCACGCGTTCGCGCTGGCGTGGCGTCCCGACCCGACGCACGCGGGCAGGCTCGAGTCCGGGCTGACGTTCTTCGCGCTGGTGGTCCAGGCGTTCACGTTCCACGAAGGGGTTGCGCTGCTGGGCGTGTGCCTGCTGGCGGTGGCGCTTCGACGGAAGATGCTGGCGGCGGTGGTGGGGCTGCTCGTGCTCGGGGCGCTGGGGCCGATGGCGTGGTCGGCGCTGCCCGGGGGCGAGGGGCGGGGGGCGGACGACCTCGTCGTCATGAGCGCGAACGTGCTGTTCGTCAACGACGATCCGACGCGGTTGATCGAGCAGGTGCGGGAGGTGAAGCCGGACGTCCTGCTGATCGAGGAGTACCAGGCGTCGTGGTCAGAGGCGCTGCACGCGGCGATCGGGGCGGAGTACGCGTACTCGATCGAGGCGCCGTCGCCCGGGGCGACGGGTGAGGCGGTGTTCAGCCGTCTGCCTTTCGTGAGTGAGCCGGTCGTCGTGCCCGGGGTGGGTGAGTTCGCCAAGCCGGAGATTCGGATCGCGGTCGAGCACGGGGGCAAGCGTGTGGAGATCGTGTGCGTGCATCTGACGGCGCCCCTGCACCTGGACGCGGTGGCGCGTCAGCGGCGCGAGGTGGGGTGGATGGCGGCGCTCGTCGAGGCGCGGATGTCGGCTCCGGACGCGCCCGACGCGATCATCCTGGGCGGGGATTTCAATGCGCCGTACGCCTCGACGCATCTGCGCGAGCTTCGGTGGGCGGGGCTGCACGAGGCGCAGGCGGCGGTGGGGGACGGACGGGGAGCGACGTGGAGGCCGCCGACGGGATGGATGTCGTGGGCGCCGCGGATCCGGATCGATCAGTTGATGTACCGGGGGCGCATTCGCGCGACGAGCGCACACGTCGGCGGGGAGACGGGCTCGGATCACCTGCCGGTGTGGGCGACGTTCAGGCTGGAGTAGCGGCGCGGCTCACGGTCATGGGCAGCCCGTGCCGAACTGGGTGAGGAAGGTGACGACGTCGGAGAAGTCGCACTGACCGACGGGCAGCTCCGTGCCACAGGCGCACGGGTCGAGCGTACCGAAGCCGGTGAGGAAGGCGACGACGTCGGAGAAGTCGCACTGGTTGAAGGGCGGCGCCCACTCGCAGGCGCACTGCGGGCAGGGGGGCGGCTCGCAGATCGAGTCGAAGGCGTAGGTGACGAGCGTGGGGGTGAGCAGGAAGGCGCTCTGCGTGGTGAGTGACGCGGCGGCGAGGGGCTCGCTGACGCGCGTGGGGGTGCGGGAGACGGGGGTGATGGACTCGTCGCGTTCGCACCCGGTGCGTCCGTCGGCGTCGGTGCGGACCCAGAGGATGTCGGAGGAGCCGCTGGGGTTGTTCGTCAGGCGGGAGCCAAGGCAGATGAAGCCGGAGGCGAAGGGTGTGGCGTCGAGGCCGAAGGTGAAGGAGGTTCCGCCGTAGGCGCGGGCCCAGAGTGGCGAGCCGTTGTTGGCGTTGATCTTGAGGAGGACCATCTCGGCCTGGCCCGGGGGGATGGCGGGGTCGAGGGTGCGTCCGCACATGATGACGTCGCCCGAGGGGAGTTGTGTCATGGAGCCGCCCGTGCCGAAGTGGAGGTAGGCGGTCTCCCAGAGCATGATGCCGTTGGGGTCGAGGCGCATGAGGTAGGAGCGGCTGGAGCCGCCCGTGAGGTCGTTGCCTGCGACGAGGAAGTCCTCGTTGGGGGCCTGGTCGACCTGGACGGCTTCGAGGAGGGCGTCGCCCGTGAAGCCGTAGGAGTACGCCCAGATGACGTCGCCGCCCGAATCGAGGAGGGCGACGAGGGCGCGTCCCTGGTCGTTGGGGGCGCCCAGAGTGGAGAGTGTGCCGACGGCGATGAAGGCGCGTTCGGGGGCGGCGCCCCGAGTGATGGTGATGGACTCGACGTCCTCAAACTTGGCGTTGAGGTTGTTCCCGAGGGTGGCGTGGGTGTAGACGCGTGTCCAGATGAGGTCGCCGCTCTCGTTGACACGGGTGAGGATGGGGAATCGTCCCGGGGCGCCGACACCTTCGTAGAGACCGGTGAAGACGTAGCCGCCGCCGGGGACCTTGGTCATCTTGATGTCGGCGAGGGTGGCAGAGCCCGGGAAGAGGCGTCGCCAGACCTGGCCGGCGTTGCCGTCGAGCTTGACGATGCCGCGTCCGAAACCGGGTTGGTTGGGCACACCGAGGGTGAGGACGACGCCGTTGTCGGGGGAGACGAGGACGTCGTGGATGAGGCTGCCCGGGGCGTTGAGGAGGACGCGTTGCCAGAAGAGGAGGTCGTTGGCGTCGACGACCGCGACGTAGGGGTCGCTGTTGCCGAGAGAGCCGTCGCGCCCGGTGATGATGTATCCACCCCCCTCAGTCACGGTGACGAAGTTGGCGAGCTCCGAGCCGGGCGAGCCGAGGGCGCGCTCGAAGGTCTGTGCGTGGGACGTCGAGGCGAGCGCGGCGGACGCGATCGCGGTGGCTCGTGCGAGGGTGCGGATCATCGTGAGTTCCCCTTCTTCTTGACGTTCAGCGTATTTGGGGGCGTCCGGGAGGAGAAGCGAAATCGGGGGCGGGTTCCCCTCGGGCGATCTGTAAGAAGAGACGCCCGAGCGGGTTGCGGCTCCCGCCCGGGCGCTCACCCTGACCTTTTCTCACTCCGGGGTCAGGGCTTGGGATGGGGTGTGTGCCGCGGGCTCACGGGCAGCCGGCGCTGAAGCTGGTGAGGAAGGCGACGACGTCGGAGAAGTCGCAGACGTTGAGCGGGGCGGCGAGTGAGCAGGCGCAGGGGTCGTTGGCGCCGAAGGCGCCGAGGAAGGCGACGACGTCGGAGAAGTCGCAGACGTTGAAGGGCGCCGCCCACTCGCAGGCGCAGCTCGGGCACGGGGAGGTATCGCAGACGGGCGAGATGGGCAGTTGCGGCTGCTGGTACTCCCACTGCCAGGTCTGGTTCTGCGGGATCTGGAGACCACGCAACTGGAGCTCGACGAGCTGGGGCTGGAAGTTGTCCCAGCCGACCTGGCGTGGCTGCTCGCACCCGGTCTTGCCCGAGAAGTCGGTGCGGAGGGTGTAGAGATCCTCAGCGCCGAAGGCGAAGGAGTCGGTTTGCGCGCCGATGACGTAGCCGTCGGGTGTGGTGTCGATGGCGTCGCCGGCCTCGTCGCGGTCACCGCCGTAGGCCTGGACCCCGATGGGCATGCCCGCGGGGTCGGTGATCAGGAGCAGCGCCTCGGTGGCGTTGGGGGTGGGGCCGACGCCGACGGTGACGAGGCGTGAGCCGCCGACCTCGCGGACGGAGCCGTCGACGGCGTCGAGGCCGAAGTAGCGCTTGTACCAGATGAGTGACCCGTCGGCCTTGAGGCGCATCATGAAGGAGGAGTAGGCGTCGGAGTGTTCGAGGCCGGTGACGACGATCTCGCCGTTGGCGGTGACCTCGACACCCAGGCCCTCCTCGCCGTAGTCGAAGCGGTAGAGGTTGGACCAGAGGACGACGCCGGCGCCATCGAGGCGGACGACGAGGGTGTCGCGGCTGGCGGTGTCGCCGTTGGGACCGGAGAGGTATCCGGTGGCGATGAAGTTGATCTCGCCGTCGGCGGTGCGGAACTCGTGGATGTCGGCGAAGGAGCCGAAGGTGGCGTCGGCGATCGCGGGATCGAAGTAGTAGTTGGCCCAGAGCGGGGCGCCGAAGGCGCCGGTGCGGAAGGCGACGGGCGCCTGGATGACCGGGACGATCGGGGCGGCGACGCGTCCGGAGGCGACGAGCGTGGAGTCGGAGACCTGGTAGACGTCCGCGCCGCCCTGGGTGTCACCGATGAAGGCCGAGCCGGTGTAGCGGCGCGACCAGATGGGGACGCCGAAGGGGTCGAGGCGGGTCAGCGTGATCTCGAGACCCGGGGGGAAGCCCGGGGGCGTGGCGGCCTCGGCGACGAGCGTGTAGCCGTCGGGGGAGACGACGATCTCGTTGCCCTCTTCGCGTGAGCTGGTGCGCAGGAGGGTGTCCCAGACGTAGGCGCCCGCGCTGTCCTGCTGGATGACGTAGATGTCATTGGAGAAGGCGGTGGTCTCGAGCCAGCCGGCGGAGACGACGCTCGGCGGGAGGCCGGCGGGGTTCTGCTGCACCCAGATGGTGTCGTCGAGGACGTCGTTGACGAAGGCGCCCGGGCGCCCGATCGCGGTCTCGAAGAGTTGGGCGCTGGCGGGGGCGGCGAGGGCGGCGCCCGCGAGGGCGCCCAGCACGAAGCTTCGGGATGTCTTGCGGAAGTTGGTCATGGCGGTTGCCTCCCTGTTGTGGTTCGCGGGGGGATCCCCCTCGCCAGGGCTCTGCGCCGGAGGGATGGATCTCCCAGCGACATTGCCAGAAATGCGTGCGGGATCTGTGAACAAAGACGCCCGGGCGGGGTGCGAAACCCGCCCGGGCGAGACCCCAGACCCTCACGCCGAGGTCGGGGCACGGAGAAAGAGAGACGTTCAGGGGCAGGGGGAGCCGAAGCCCGCGAGGAAGGCGACGACGTCGGAGAAGTCGCACAGGCTCAGCGGGGGGGCGAGGGCGGCGGCGTTGGGGTCGTTGACGCTGAAGGCGGAGAGGAAGGCGATGACGTCGGAGAAATCGCTGACGTTGTAGGGAGGGGCCCAGGCGCTCGGGCAGGTCGGGTCGAACGGCGTGGACTCGTCGCAGAACGAGGTGTTCGGGTTGTTGGGCCAGCTTTGTGAGAAAGGGAGGTCGAAGGAGTCGGGGAGGTCGTGCCCTTCGAAGAGATGCCCGGAGTAGAAGTGTTGGCGCGGGATGACGACGACGCTCCAGTCGTTCTCGCATCCGGTGTTGCCGTTGGCGTCGGCGGCGAGGGCGTAGAGGTTGAAGGGGACGTTGTTGGCGGGCCTGGACCAGGCGGAGAGGACGTAGCCGTTGGGGGAGAGGTCGACCGCCTCGCCGTATTCGCTGTTCTGCCCGCCGTAGCGCTTGACCCAGTTGACGTTGCCGAAGGCGTCGAGCTGCATGAGCGCGAGGTCCTGGATGGGAGAGTTGATGTCCCAGGTGGTGCCGGCGATGACGATGGCGCCCGAGGGCTCCTCGTGGATGGAGTTGGAGGGGTAGATGCCGCGATAGTCCTTCCACCAGAGGAGGGTTCCGTTGGAGGTGAGGCGCATGACGTAGGCCCCGCCGCCCTCGCCTGATTCCTTGGAGTAGCCGGTGACGAGGAGGTCGCCGTTGGCGGCGGGCTCGAGCCCGAGGGCGAAGTCGGAGTGGTTGGACGGGCCGTAGACGTAGGCCCAGAGGACGGCGCCGGTCATGTCGAGCTTGACGACGAGCGTGTCACTGGAGGAGAGGGCGGGGATGGTGGAGCCGACGGCGACGATGGATCGCGAGCCGTCGGGCTCGTCGACGAAATGGATGTCGCTGAAAGAGTTGAGCGTGGAGGGCCCGGCGAGGGCGTCGGCGTAGTACTTGCCCCAGATGGGAACGCCGAAGGCGTCGATGGAGTGGACGACGGCGCCCCGGTCGGCGAAGGGCTGCAACTGGATCTGGCCACACAGGAGCGACTGCCCGGAGAGGACGTCGAGGCCGACGTCCCCGGAATCGCCGGCGTAGGCGTGGGACCAGAGCATGTTCCCGTTGGCGTCGAGACGGGTCAGGGCGATGGAGTAGCGGACCGCGCCCGTGGAGCCAAAGAAGCTGGAATTCCCGGAGACGAGGAAGCCGTCGTCGGAGGTCTGGGAGCGTTCGATGCGGCTCGCGGACTCGAAGGAGGCGGGCGTGCCGAGGCGTGTGTCCCAGAGGGTGGTCCCGTCGGGCTTGAGGCGTGCGAGGTAGATGTCGAAGTCGCTCCCGTCGTAGTTGAAGCCGGCGTGGGCCGAGCCGTGATTGCCCGAGGCGTCGTGGACGGAGACGACCCATTCGGAGCGTTGCTCGTCGGGGTCGCCGATGATGCGCTCGTAGGTCTGGGCGAGTGCCGGGGCGGTGGTCGCGGCGGCGAGCAGGGCGGCAATGGTGATGGCGTGCGTGCGTGACATTGGAGGTTTCCTTGTTGCTTCAGGGGGTGAAGGGGACGGAGGTCTGGGCACGGGCTCGGGGTTCAGCACCCGGTGAGGAAGGCGAGGACGTCGGTGATGTCGAAGACGCCGAAGGGCTGGGCCAGGTCGGCGCACGGCGAGCCCGCCGAGAAGGCGACGAGGAAGGCGAGGACGTCGGAGAAGTTGCACGGGCCGGTGAACGGGGGCGCCCAGGATGCGGAGTTCGGGGGGCAGGGCGCGGCGGACGTCGAACTCTCCATCGCCTGCGTGTCCTCGAGCAGGGCCTCGATCTCGGCGTCGATCTGGGCGTCGGTCAGCTCGGGCTCGGCGACGTGGTGGTCCGCGTCGGACGAGGCGACGACCACGACCGGGCATGGCGCGGGCGCGTCGGCGACGACGGCAGGATTGACGGGCATGGAGCCCACAAAAGAGGCGGCGAGCTTGATCATCAGAGCGTTCATGGCGTGCTCCTTTCAGGAGTCGAGGGAGGCGGCTGGAACTCCCAGCCTGCCTCCCGGATCTGCATGTCTGGAAGATTCCTCTCAGATGTCTGGAAATATCTGTGGTGGAAAATGGCCCTGAGAGGGCGTGAGGGCGGGCGTAGGCTGCTCCCATGGCGAGCGTGTTCCTGAACGGCGAACTGGTGGAGCGGGAGGGGGCGCGGGTGTCGGCGTTCGACGCCGGGCTCCAGCACGGGGTCGGGGTGTTCGAGACCTTCCTGGCGAGGGGCGGGGCGCCCGAGGACGTGGTCGCCCATCGCCTCGACGAGCACCTGGCCCGCCTGGCGGGATCGGCGGCGGAGCTTGGACTCAGCGAGCGCGTGCGCGTGGAGGCGCTGGGCGAGGCGGTTCGGCGGACGGTGGCGGCGAGCGGGCTCGAGCGGGCGCGGGTGCGCGTGACGCTCACGGGGGGCGACCTGAACATGCTCGAGGTCGCCGGGCGGAGCCAGCACACGCCGACGGTGATGGTCGTGGCCCAGCCGGTGACGGCGTACCCGCAGGAGATGTTCGAGCAGGGCGTGCGCGCGACGCTGGCGGACGCGCGGGCAAACCCGCTCGACCCGACGGCGGGGCACAAGACGCTGAACTACTGGTGGCGTTTACGCGAGCTGCAGCGCGCCGCGGCGAAGGGCGCGGGCGAGGCGCTGGTCTTCCAGGTCACGAACCACCTGTGCGGCGGGTGCGTGAGCAACGCGCTGATCGTCAAGGACGGGCGGGTGGTCACGCCCATCGCTCGGGGCGAGGAGGCGGACGTGGGCGGGCGGGGGGCGCTGCCCAGTCCCGTGCTCCCCGGCGTGACGAGGGCGGAGATGCTCGGGGAGTGCGCGCGCCTTGGGCTGAGCGTCGAGCGGCGGATGGTGACGATCGACGATGTGCTTGGCGCGGACGAGGTGGTGCTGACCAACTCGAGCTGGGGGGCGCTGGCGGTGGTGGGGGTGGAGCGCGAGGGGATCGGGAATGAAAAACCGGGCGAGGTCGCCCGGTCGCTGCGCGCGTATTGGATGAAGCTCGCCCTGAGCTAGTCGTCGCTGGTGGGAACGTTCGCGTACGTGGGCGTGGTCTTGGCTCGACGTTCGAGCTCGCGGGCGAGTTCGATGCGTCGGCGTGCGGCGGCGAGCTGGGCGGCGCCGAAGCCGGGCTTGGAGATGCGGATCGGGAGCGTGCCACGCGGGGCGGGGCCGGCGTCGGCGGTCTTGCCGTCGGTGGTCGGGGCGTCGGGATCCGGGGTCGGCGCGTTGGGATCGGCCTTGGCGAGCTGGGCGGGGGCGTCGGCGGGCTTGCTGGGGTTGGGCTTGGAGGTAGAAGCGGAGGTGTAGGTGCGGACGCCGGAGCTGTTGCCGCTGCCGCTGCTGGAGGAGCCGCCGAAGGAGAAGGTGACGCCGCCGCCACCACCGCCGCCACCGCCACCGGAGCCACCACCACCCCCGGAGCCGCCACCGCCACCGCCGCCTGAGCTGCCGGAACTCGAGGAGCCACTGGGGGAGTTCGTGATGGTGCCAACGCCGCCGGTGTCGTTGCCGCCGGAGTCACCGCCGGTGGAGGAGTCGCCGCCGGTGCTGCCGCTGTGATCGCCACCGGAGTCCCCGCCACCGCCGCCACCGCCGCCACCGCCGCCACCGCCGCCACCGCCGCCACCGCCGATGATCGGCGGGGTGGAGTCACCGTTGTCGTTGGGGGGATCGGGCAGGTTGATGGGGGGCCAGGTCAGCCCGCCGGTCCACGTGCCGGTGGGGTCCTGGTGGTACTGGGAGGTGGGGATGCGAAGGTCCGCGGGGATGGAGGTGAGCGAGCTGTCGGCGACAGGGACGGGGGCGGGGAGGTTGGTGTCGCCCGCGATGAAGGGAACGTAGCCCCAAGAGGCGATGCGGGTGGCGTAGTTGAAGGTGTCGGTGTCGGTGGGGAAGCGGTCGTAGAGCTCCTTGAAGCCGTTCCAGCGGAAGGAGCCCCAGGTCTCATGACCGGGGAGGAGGAAGTCGGCCAGGACGTGTGGGCGAGCGACGGCCCAGAGGTCGTCCTCGTTCTGCGCGCCACTGTCCATGCCGTAGATGCGTAGGTAGGAGGGCGTGATGGAGTGGAGGATGTCGACGGTCATGGGCTCGGGGGCGAGGTCGAGGCCGGGGTAGCGGGTCTTCATGGCGACGAGCCAGTCGTAGGCCTTCCAGATGGGTGTCTGGCGGAGGTCGAAGGTGTCCATGCCGATGCGTCGTGCGCCAAGCTGATAGGCGAGGTCGAGCTCGTGGTATGCGGCGGCGAGGTCGGCGGGCTTGTCGGGGTCGAAGTCGCGGATGGCGCCCGTGTCCCAGCCGTCCATGATCTGCGTGGCGCGCCCCCACCAGAATCCGAGGCCCATGCCGGCGGCGGGGAGCCTGGCGAAGCCGACGTTGGGATCGAGGGCGTCGTTGAGGATGGGGACTTCCTGCCAGCGTGAGCAGATCTGGTAGGGGTAGTTGCGGTTCTGGTTGACGTAGTAGAGTCCGGTGGGCTTCCAGAACATGGTGGTTTCCCAGCCGGTGTGCTCCATCGCTTCGTCGACGGTGGGCCCGTACCCGTAGACGTCGGGGCGTTGGTCGGGCCACGCCCACCCCTCGGTGTTGGACGGGGCGAGGGACTCGGCGACGGCCATGGTGCGGGCGCGGATGGCGCCGGTGTTGCGCGTGTAGTGGACGCCGCCGTAGGTCGCGCGGAAGAAGTCGCGGTAGGGGATGAGTGTGCGGACCCACTCGTCGGGATGCTTTGTGACGCGGACGCAGAAGACGTAGCGGCGGGTCTCGCCGGGCTGGAGGATGGCCTGGTTGGGCAGGGTGGTGTACTGGTTTTCGTAGCCGAGGTTGAGGAAGTCGAAGGTGGTCATCCAGTCTCCGGAGTCGGAGAACCATTTGACGGTGGCGCGGACCTCGTGCTTGTAGTCGAGGATGGGGTAGATGGCGGAGAAGCCGACGGCGTAGTTCGCGTTGCGGAGAACCATGACGGGCGAGTAGAGGCGGCTCGGATAGACCTGGGACTGAGCGCCGAAGGCGCCGGCGTTCGCGACCTTCCACTCCGGGGCGGAGCGGACGACGTCGAGGTACTCGATCTGGGAGCCGAGGTTGAAGCGCCGCAGGGAGACGGAGCCGATGCGCTTAGGCTGGTTGGTGTAGTTGGTGAACGTGATGACTGCGTCGAAGCCCGCGGGCTGCTCGCGGATGTCGATATTGGCGGTCTGGACGATGTCGCTGCCGAAGTTGTGCCGATCGTCGTAGAGGATGTTCATCGGGGAGTCGACGATGACGAATCCGGACTGCGCGTCGCTGATCTTGATGCGCCCGCCGGTCGTCGTCATCGTGGTGACGATCGGCCCCGGCTCGGGCGGGGGGGCGGTGAGGTCGGCGGCGGCGTTGGTCGCCAGGCAGGCGACGAGCGCGATCGCGGCACGACGGATCGTCGGGGTCATGAGGCCTCTCCTTCCGGGCGGCAGCCCGAGACTCGGGACAAAGAGTCGAAAAGGCCCGGACGCGGGTCGATCGGCGTCGTAATCGGCGTGAGATCGCGCGGGCGCCCAGACGGCGCAGACCGGAGGGGTCCACAACGCGCGTCCGAGAAGCGCATGAAATAAGCCGCGAGCACGGGTCGCGGCTTGGGTGGCGTCAGGAGTTTTCTAGGCGGCGCGTCGGCGTCGAGACGCGAGAAGGCCGGCGGCGGCGAGCAGGGCGCCCGCGCCCGGCGTGGGCAGGTAGCCCTGGTACGTGCCCAGGCGGATCTCGGCGTTCTGGAGGTTGATCGAGTCCACGACGACCGTGCCGTTGATCCCGCCCCCGGTCACGTTGAGCTGGGCGAGGGGGGCGAAGAGGGCGCCGTTGAAGGAGTTGTTGACCGTGATCTGGGTCGCGTCGGCAAAGTTCCAGAGGATGCGGGGGGAGTTGGCCTGGTTGAAGCCGCCGATGATGTTGGGTGGGGCGGAGAGATCGACAACGCCCGAGCCGTCGTGGACGAAGTTGATGATGACGGAGTCGGCGGTGCCGAAGTTGAGGCTGAGCTGGCCCAGGGTGTCGAACTGCGCCTGGGAGAGGGTGTAGACGGCGACGTTCATGCCGTCGAGCACGGTGGTGGCGGCGGTCATGTTGCCGGCGACGTCGATCGTGCCGTTGGTCGCGAGGGTGGAGAGGTGAGCGGAGATGGCGGAAGCCTGGCTGACGTATGAGGCGGCCCGGCTGGAGACGAGGGGGTCGGCGACGAGCGAGCCGCCGCCGTTGAGGTTGACGGTCCCGAGCTGGTTGGCGAGCGAGCCGATGCGGAAGTTGCCGGCGTTGTTGATGTTGACGGTGACGCCGGAGGCGAGTGTGTTCCCGATGGCGAGGCCATCGCCGTTGGAGGCGGTGACACCCATGGTGGTGTAGTTGGACGTGCCGCCGAGGAGGCTCCCGCCGATGATGGCCGAGCCGTCCACCTCGGAGGTGGAGAGGTTCAGGTCGTTGCGGACGATGAGGTTGTACTCGTCGAAGGGCCCGGCGACGGCCAGACCCGAGGCAATCGCCAGTGCGGCGACGATGGTGCACGACTTCATGTGATCTCCGTGTCCATCCTTGATGGCGCCAAAAGGCGGCCTCTCTCCGGGGAAACGGTAGCCGTCGATCCTGTGGGTGGGAATCCCTTTCTCGCGGATCGGGCGGGATTTTTTGTGCGCTGAACAGTGCGCGCCTGGCGAGGCCTCGTCAGACGCCGTCACGTCGTCGAACGACCCGCACGTTCCGACGCCCGGTCCCCAGCTCACGACGTCTGGCCAATATGAGCCGGAGGCGCCAGTACGTCAGGATCCCGGCGCCGACGACGATCGCGACGAGGAGAAGCGGGATCGCGATGAAGAAGGCGAGCACCAGCAGCATGAGGGCGGCGAGGGCAATCGCAACGCGTCCGAGCCAGCCGACGCGGCGGACCTCGACGCGGGTCGAGCCGTCCTGGCTGCTCGTGGTGAAGATCTGGATCGTGCTCCGGCCCACCACGGATGCTAGTTGGGAGAAAGGGCGGTGGGGTTCGGACGGGGCGTGGGCGCATGAGAACGCCCCGACACGGGGTCGGGGCGCGGGGAGAAGGGCGAGAGATGGGCGGGATCAGGCGCGACGCCGACGGCGTGAGGCGCCCAGGCCCAGGACGCCGAAGCCGGCCAGCACGCCGGGGGCCGGCGTGTAGACGATCTGGTCCTGGTAGCAGTCGTTGATGAGGGCGACGAGGCCCGGGACGCGACCGCCCGTGCCGACAGCGTCAAAGAGGTCGCAGAGGTAGTCGGCGATGCGGCTGTCGAGGGTGTGCCCCGAGCGCCAGGAGCTGGAGGTCCAGGCCTGGAAGTCGCCGGCGTTGATGTTGAGGCTGGAGGCGGAGCCGTTGTAGTCGTCGATGATCTCCCAGATGGCGAGCTGGAAGGCGGCGGCGAAGTCGTTGGAGGCGTGGGGATCGAGCTGGGCGCCGCCCGCGTAGGCGTAGAGGTCGACGATGGCCTGGGCCTTGACCTCGCCCATGGGATGGTGGTCGGGGGCGTTCTTGAGGTTGGAGACGTAGAACTGGTTGTAGCGGCTGGAGACGAAGTCGTAGTAGTCGACGCAGTAGGTGATCCAGTCGCCGTCGAGCGGGGAATCGCCCGGGGCGTTGATGCGGTGCTCGAGCTGGCCGGCGAAGACGCCGCCGTCGTAGCCGGAGCTGCGGATGGTGACGTTGCGCCCGGCGCCGGTGCCGAGGAACTTCATCTGGACGACGTCGGCGTTGGCGGAGGTGGCGGCAATGGCGATGGCGCCCGCGAGGGACGCGGCACGGAGGACGGGTCTCATCTTTCTCTCTCCTGTCTCTCTCTTTGATTGGCGGCGGCCCGGCGGGCGTCGTCACAAACGTGCCACGGCGCGGTCGTGACGCCATCGCACTGGCGGGTCGGCGGGACCGGCGGGACCGGGTGGCGCGGGCTGTGATGGTCGCGCGGCGGGCGGCGCGGGTCGTGCGGGTCGCCCGGGCGCCTTCGCCCCGGCGTTCTCGGGGCTCGGCGTGGGGCGGGTGTGGGGAAGGTGTCTCGGGCGCGGTGGGGGCGGTCCGGCGCGTTACACTTGGTGTCGGTCTAGAGACAGGATGTCGCCATGGGGATGATCGCCGCGGAGACGGCTTCGGCGCCCGGCGTCGCGCCGCCCGAGAACGCGCCAGACAACCCGTTCGTCCACCTCCACCTGCACTCGGAGTACTCGCTGCTCGACGGCGGCAACCGCCTCGACAAGCTGGTGCGCCGGGTGAAGGAGCTGGGGATGTCGGCGGTCGCGGTGACGGACCACGGCAACATCCACGCGGCGGTCAACTTCTACGAGAAGGCCCGGGCCGCCGGCATCAAGCCCATCCTGGGCGTCGAGGCGTACGTCGCGCCGGGGGACCGCAAGGACCGGACGTTCAGCGGGGAGCAGGACGGGGGGCGTCACCTCGTGCTGCTCGCCGAGAACCAGCGGGGGTGGGAGAACCTCCTGTACCTCTGCTCGGAGGCGTACCTGACGGGGTTCTACTTCAGGCCCCGGATGGACCGGGAGCTTCTGGAGGCGCACAGCGAGGGGCTGATCGCGATCTCGGGGCACCTGGGGTCCGAGCTGGCCCTGCACCTGGTCGAGTACGAGCAGCAGAAGGACCGGGCGGCATGGAAGCGGGCGGTCGAGGCGGCCCAGTGGCACGCCAGGACGTTCGAGGGCTCAGAGGGCGGGCCCGGGTTCTACGTCGAGCTGCAGCACCACATCGGGCTGCAGAACTCGATCAACAAGCACCTGATCCGCCTGGCCCGCGAGCTCGAGCTTCCGCTCGTGTGCGACAACGACAGCCACTTCCTCATGGAGGCGGACCACGACGCGCACGACACGCTGATCTGCATCTCGACGGGGAAGGTCAAGAGCGATCCGGCGCGGATGCGCTATCCCGAGGCGCTCTACGTCAAGGGCCCCGAGGAGATGTGGGAGATCTTCGGGGGCGACGAGTACAACAACGAGACGTACGGGGACGCCGGCAGAGAGGCGCTGCGGAACACCGCCGCGATCGCGGAGCGGTGCAACGTCGAGCTTCCGATCGGGGCGAGTCATGCGCCGGTGGTGGCGGTGGTGGCTCCCCGTGAGGAGGACTTGCCGCGGCACGACGACCCGGCGTACGCCGGCGACCTGACGGCGTGGTACAAGAGCTTGTGCTCGAAGATCGAGCTTCGCCCGGCGACCGACCCCGACCTGAAGCAGGACGAGCTGAAGCTCGAGTGTGATCGGGCGCTGCGCCTGCTGTGCGGGGCGGGGATGGTGTGGCGGTATGGGCCGGAGATTCTGGCGTCGAGGCATGAAGTGGTGGAGGGGGAAGAAGGGGGGCAAGATGCCCCCCGCTCCGAGGAGGAAGAAGGAGAGGGCGGAGGAGACGGGCGGGACGCCCATCCCACCGAGGGGACGGAGGATTGGAAGAAGTGGGCCCGCCTGAACCGCGAGCTGAAGATCCTCGCGGACAAGTCGATCAGCGCGTACTTCCTGATCGTGTGGGACTTCGTGAGCTGGGGGCGCTCGCGGGGGATCCCGGCGCTGGCGCGTGGCTCGGGCGTGGGGACGATGGTGGGGTACGTGCTGGGTCTTTCCAACGCGTGCCCGGTGCATTACGGGTTGCTCTTCGAGCGATTCACCGACCCCGACCGGAGTGAGTACCCCGACATCGACATCGACCTGTGCCAGGACGGACGTGGGGACGTCATCGATTACGTGCGTGAGAAGTACGGGCACGTGGCCCAGATCATCACGTTCGGGACGCTCAAGGCGCGTGCCGCGATCCGGGACGTGGCGCGGGTGCTGGAGATGCCCCTGGGCGAGGCGGACCGTCTGGCGAAGCTGGTGCCCGAGCAGCTCGGGATCACGCTGGACGCGGCGCTCGATCAGGAGCCGGACTTCAAAAAGGTCTACGACACGGACGAGTTGGCCAGGCGCGTCGTGGACACGGGGCGCGTGATCGAGGGGCAGGCGAGACACGCGAGCGTGCACGCCGCCGGCGTCATCGTCGCCACCAGGCCCCTGCACGAGGTCGTGCCCCTGTACAAGCAGTCGGGGGCGGCGGAGACCGAGGTCGTCACGCAGTGGGACGGGCCGACGTGCGAGAAGATGGGCCTGCTCAAGATGGACTTTCTTGGGCTGCGGACGCTGTCGGTGATCGAGCGAGCGAAGGCGATCATTCGGCAGACATTGTCCGAAGACGAGATCTGGAGGGCGGTCGGCAGGGACGAAGCGACGCAGCAACGCAGCGACGGGGGGGGAGAAGGCTCCACTTCGTCGCTCCGTCGCTCCGTCGCCTCATCGCTTCCCCCACACCCCCTCGACCTCGACCGCCTCGGCTACGCCGACCAGCGCGTCTTCGAGATGTTTCGGCGGGGCGACACCACCGGCGTGTTCCAGTTCGAGTCGGGCGGGATGCGCCGCCTGCTGGTCGAGATGAAGCCCGACCGCCTGGAGGACCTGATCGCGGCCAACGCGCTGTTCAGGCCCGGGCCGATGGACCTGATCCCGGACTACAACCGGCGCAAGCACGGGCAGGACCACGTGCCCCGGGTGCATCCGATCGTTGACAAGTTCACCGCCGAGACGTACGGCGTGATGGTCTACCAGGAACAGGTCATGCAAATTGTGCACGAGCTGGGCGGGATCCCGCTGCGCTCGGCGTACACGCTCATCAAGGCGATCAGCAAGAAGAAGGCCAAGGTCATCGACGCCAACCGCCCCAGGTTCATCGAGGGCGCGGGCAAGCAGGGCCTGGCAAAGAAGGATGCCGAGGAACTGTTCGAGTTGATCTTGAAGTTCGCCGGGTACGGCTTCAACAAGAGCCACTCGACGGGGTACGCGATCGTCGCGTACCAGACGGCGTACCTGAAGACGTACTTCCCCGCGCACTACATGGCGGCTTTCCTGAGCTACGAGAGTCAGGCGCAAAAGATCGCGGACTGGATCCCGTACCTGGAAGACTGCCGCAAGACGCGGGTGATCGATCCGAAGACGGGCGAGGTTCTTCGCGTCGGCATCGAGGTCAAGCCGCCGGACGTGAACTTGTCGGCGTCGGACTTCACGGTCGTCTACGAGGACGGCGAGGCGGCGCGGGCGGACGCGGGGCACATCCGGTTCGGCATGCGCGCACTCAAGGGGGCGGGCGCCAGGGCGATCGAGGCGATTATCGCGGAGAGGGACCAGGGACCGGGGACTAGCGACCAGGGCAAGCGGAAGGCGTACACGTCACTCTTCGACTTCTGCGAGCGGGTACCGCCCGGGACCGTCAACAAAGCCACGATCGAGGCGCTGGTGAAGTCGGGCGCGTTTGATTCGGTGCACTCGCGCGACGAGCGGGCGGCGATGGTCGCGACGATCGATCAGGCGGTCGCCGCCGGCCAGAAGATCGCGCAGGACAAAGCGGCGGGGCAGAATCAGTTGTTTGGGTTCGGGGTGAGGACGATTCGAGCCGGTTGAAAACCGGCTCCACCGGGGGGAGTGAGATCCCGCTGGCGAAGGTGGCGCCCTGGAGCGAGTCGGAGACGCTCCGCCAGGAGAAGGAGACGCTCGGGTTCTACGTGTCGAGTCATCCGCTCGAGCAGTGGGCGGCGTGGACGAGCGCGTTCCCGGTCACGCCCCTGGGGCAGGCGGGCCAGTTGCCCCAGGACAAGCGGGTGATCGTCGCGGCGCTCGTGCAGTCGTGCCGCCAGATCGTGGTGCGAAACGGGAGGAGCGCCGGGCAGAAGATGGCGATTCTGACGCTCGAGGACATGACGGGGGTGGCCGAGGCGGTGATGTTCTCGGATTGCTTCAACAGGTTCGGGCACCTGCTCGAGGACGACGCGCCCAAGTTCGTGCTCGGGCGCGTGGACCACGCGCGGGGCGAGGGGCAACTCGTGGTGGACCGGATGGCGCCGATCGACGGGTTGCCACTGGAGCGCAACCGCCTGCGTCTGGTGTTGCGGGATCAGCGTCTGAACGGCTCGGGCAGGGCGGCGGTGGAGCGGATCGCGGAGCTGGCCTCGGGCGAAGCGCCCGAGGGAGTCGAGCGGGCGCCGATCGACGTGGTCATCGAGACCAAGGACGCCTGGATCGCCGTCGAGACCCCGGGCGAGCGTCGCGTGGCGGTGACGCCCGCCACGGTCCGGGCTCTCGTCGATGCCCTCGGCCTCGGGAGCGTGCAGCTCACCGGGGGTGTCTCGGTCGAGCTGAACAAGCGGGACGACCGTCGGCGACGGGCATAGTCCACCGGTGTTATTCATGAATATCGGCCTTGAATTCACATATATTGTGATTTCATGTGATTGTTCGTGGTAAAATCACAGCGAATGTCCAATTCGCCACAATCCGGGAGCCCCAATCCAAAGCCGGCTTCGCCCGGGCGTCTGGTCCCGGTGCGGCTGGGTCGGGGCGAGGGCGACGGGGGGGAGACCATCCTGGGATTCCTGCCTGATCCCCTTCCCCCCGAGGCGGACTGGGTGGGGATCTGCGGGCGCCAGGCGGAGGGGCTCCTGGGGGCGACCCTGGCGCTGGGGAGGCTCGACGGGCTGGCGGGGAGGCTGCCCCACCCGGACCTCTTGCTGCGCCCCCTTTGGGCGCGCGAGGCGCAGTTGTCGTCGCGGATCGAGGACGTGGTGACGACGGCCGAGGAGGTCGCGCTCATCGGGACGGGGGACGAGTCGGACGAGGCGCGGGAGGTGTGGAACTACTTGCGGGCGCTCGAGCGGGGGATGGATGTGTCGGGGGCGATCGACGCCGATCTCTTGTGCGCGCTGCACGAGATCCTGATGGACGGCGTGCGGGGTCGGGAGAAGGCGCCGGGGCGGTTGCGCGATCGGGCGGTGTGGATCGGGCGGCCCGGGTCCGGGCCTCGATCGGCGCGGTACGTGCCGCCGGGGGCGAGTCGGCTGGAGAAGCTGCTGGAGGATCTGGCGGCGTTCATCGCGGCGCCGAGCGAGCGGATCCCGAAGCTCGTCGCGATCGCGCTGGCGCACTACCAATTCGAGGCGATCCATCCGTTTTTGGACGGCAACGGACGCGTCGGGCGCCTGCTGATTTCCTTGCTGCTGTGCCGGTATGGGTTGATCGAGCGGCCCTTGGTGTACGTCAGCGCCTACATCGACAAGCACAAGCGGACGTATTACGACCTGCTCTTGGGGGTCAGCCGCGACGGGGCGTGGGAGGACTGGATCGCATACTTCCTGGACGCGGTGCGGACGCAGGCCGAGGACGCGGCGGTCCGGTGCGGGCTGCTGGTGAAGCTCCGCGACGACATGCTCCGGCGCGTGCTCGACTCGGGCAAGGGCGGGGCGAAGCTGGACGGGCTGATCGACGAGCTGTTCCGCCAGCCGGTCTTGAGCGTGAAGATGGTGACCGAGTCGCTGGACGTCACGGACGTGACGGCGAGGCGGTACGTCGAGCTGCTCGTGTCGGTGGGGGTGCTCGAGGAGATCACGGGGGGGACGTACGCCAAGCGGTACGCGTGCCGAGAGGTCTTGCGGCTGATCGAGTCGGACACGCCGGAGATCGAGTTGCAGGGATGAGGCGGCTCGGGTGTTCAGGCGCGTCGACGGCGTGAAAGGGCGGCGAGGCCGAGGGCGAAGGGGCACCAGGTCGCGGGCGAGGGGAGGACGTTGTAGAGGACGGTGATGGTGCTGTTCCACTGTGCGTCGGCGCCGAGGATGTCGTCCACGCTCTCGTAGAACTCGAACTGGAGGATGCCGGAGTTGATGTTGATATCCGGAATCCCGATGTCGGCGAGCTTGATGGGTTGGACTGTGAAGTGGATGCCGGACGAGGGCGCGGGGGCATCGATCCCGGAGCCGGGGTTGACGTCGAGCAGGAGGGTGGCGCCCGGGCCTGTCCCGCCGTCGGAGAAGGCGATGTGGGCGTCGCTGGCCCAACTGTTCCCGAAGGTATGGAGCGTGGTGTCCCAGCCGACGCCGATGATCTGGATGGGAGCGCCGAAGTTGAAGGTGAGGGTGTCATTGAAGGCGAAGCCGAACGTGCCGATGCTGTCCTGGGGAGAGCCGAAGGCCAGGTTCGCGGTGAAGTAGGCACGAGCGCCGGAGCAGGCGAGCGCGCAGACGACGACGGCGGACGAGACTCGCAGGATCATGGTTTCCCCTCTTTCTCTCGGGCCGAGTCGGAGGCGCCCTGAAGACGCCAGGAGACGTGACCCCGGCTCCGGCCCCTGCAACGTCGCAGCGTAAAGACAGGGTCGGGCTCTGGGCAAGGCGAAAGGCCGAAGATCGGCGGCGGCGGGGCGATCAGCCCGGCCAGCGCGTCTTCAGGTGGTGCGGGACCCCGAGCAGGTCGAGCACCTTGCCGACGGTGAAGTCGATCAGGTCGTCGATGGTCTTGGGGTGGAGGTAGAAGCCGGGGTTGGGCGAGCAGATGTGCGCGCCGGCCAGGGCGAGGGTGCGCATGTTCTCGATGTCGATGAGCGACAGCGGCATCTCGCGGTGGCAGAGGACGAGGGGGCGGCGTTCCTTGAGGGTGACGCCGGCGGCGCGGGCGACCAGGTTCGAGCCCGAGCCGGTCGCGATCTGACCCAGCGAGGTCGAGGAGCAGGGGATCACGACCATGCCGTCGTGCAGGAAGCTGCCCGAGGCGATGACGGCGCCGACGTCCTTGTTGGGGTGGACGATCAGGCGTCGGCGGTGGTCGGCGGCGTCGGGGGACGCTGCGAGTTCGGGCAGGAGCTGGTCGAGGTCGGGCTTGCGGACGTCGAGCTCGTCGAAGAGGAGGCGCTGGCCGTAGTCGGAGACGACGAGGTGGACCTCGTGCCCGGCGGTGAGAAGGAGCTGGAGGAGGCGGCGGGCGTAGAGCGCGCCCGAGGCGCCGGTGATGGCGACGACGAAGCGGCGCCCGGGGTCGGTGGTGTGCGCGGGCGGGGGCATGGGCGGGGGATGCTAGAGGTGGGGGTGGGGTGGTGGAGTGTGTGGGAGATGGAAGACAGAAGAGGGAGATAGAGAAGAAGAAGGCACGAGATGACGGAGCCCCTCACCCTGGCCCTCTCCCCAGGGGGGAGAGGGAGGTGGACGCCCAGGCTGAGTCCTCGAAGCCTGGGTCGGGTGGGCGTGGGGGGTCGTCGGGAGGAGACCCGAGTCTTCGCTCGAGGACTCGCTCAGACTCGGCGTCGTGGTGGACAGTCGGCGCGGTGGGCGGGGGGCGAAACGGGCCGGTAGAGTGGGGAGATTCGCGGGTTGAGACCGGCCTCGTGGGGGAGAGAGAACGGCAAGAGACGGGCTGGAAGCCCATCCCACCGATGGGTGGGCAGGTCAGGAGGATCGATCGATGGAGCGGATGAGCGCGAGGATGGCGCGGGGCGTGGTGGCGGGGGGCGTGGTGGGTCTGGTGGCGATCGCGGGCGGGTGCATGGGGTACGCCTCGTACCCGAACGCCGAGGGGTCGCTGACGAGGTCGACGACGAACTCCAGGGCGGCGGCGGCGGTGATGCGCGAATCGCTGCGCTGGGTGACGACGCATGAGAAGGACATGCCCGGACGCTTTGCGGTCAACCTGCCGCCCGGGACGAGCGACGAGACGTACTGGGAGGTCGCGACGTCGGTCGGGGGCGAGGCGCTGAGCACCGACAACATGGACCTGCCTCGATACTCGGTCGGGCGGGTCTGGGTACGTGGGGGCGAGGCGAAGGTGGACGTGACGCGCCCCGTGATGGCGCTCGGGCGCCTCGCCGACGGGGGGTGGGTGACGCAGACGATCACGCTGGAGCTCGAGGGCGGGCTGACGCCGTGGCGTGTGGTGCGGGACCGCCCGTGGGCGCTGGGGGCGATCGAGGCGCCGACGGCGAACCCCGTGGGTGTCGCGGCGGCGCCGACGCCTGAGATCGGCGGGGAGACTGCGGCGGCGCCAGAGCCATCGCCCGGGCCCGCGACGGATCAGGCGGCGCCTGAGGGCGCTCGCGCGGACGCCGAGCCGGATGTCATTCAGATCGAGCCGTAGACGCCAGATGAGGCGGGCGGGACGCCTGCCCCACCAGAGTGGTGGGGGGGTTCGGGCTAGACTCGGGCGCGATGGGGTCGACACGCCGGCATCTGCTGGGCTTGCAGGGGCTCGCGCCCGATCGCGTGCGTTGGTTCCTTGCGGCGGCGCGGGACGCCTCGGCCCTTCGGGGCGACGAGCTGCGGGGGCGGACCGTCGCCAACCTGTTCTTCGAGGATTCGACGCGAACGCGGTCGAGCTTCACGCTCGCGGGGTGGCGCCTTGGCGCAAAGGTCCTCGACCTGTCCACCAAGGGCTCGAGCGTGAGCAAGGGCGAGTCGATCGTGGACACGGCCCGCACGATCGAGGCGATGGGGGTGGACGCGCTGGTCGTGCGCACGAGCGAGGCGGGCGGGGCGAAGATGGTCGCCGAGGCGGTCTCGTGCGCGGTCGTCAACGCGGGCGACGGCAAGCACGAGCACCCGACGCAGGCGTTGATCGACGCGCTGACGCTGGCGCGGGCGACGGGGCGCGAGGCGGGGTTCGATTTCTCGGGGACGCGCGTCGTGATCGTGGGGGACGTGGTCAGCTCGCGCGTGGCGCGTTCGGACATCGCGTGCCTGACGGGGCTGGGGGCGGAGGTGATCTGCTGCGGACCGCCCGCGATGGCGCCGACGGGGCTCGAGAGCCTGGGCGCCCGGGTGACGCACGACCTCGACTCGGTCGTGGGGTCGGTGGACGCCGTGATCTGCCTGCGCATCCAGTTCGAGCGTCACGGGGACTCGGGGCCGGCGTCGGGCTCGAAGCGCGAGTACCGCGAGCGGTACGGGATGACGCGGGAGCGCGCCGAGCGGCTCAAGAACGGCGCGTGGGTGATGCACCCGGGGCCCTTCAACCGGGGGCTGGAGATCGACGGCGAGGTCGCCGACGGCGAGCGGTCGCTCATCCTCAAGCAGGTCGCCCACGGGCCGCCCGTGCGCATGGCGGTGCTCAACGCGTGCGTCAACGCGGGGTGAGCGTGCGCCCTTTGTGGGGGCGTTGTCGGATGCGCGTGCCACGCCCGCGCGGGCTACCCTGACGCCCATGACCCGCTACCCGCCACTCCCGACCGACACGAGCGACGGCCTGCTCGTGATCATCTCGGGCCCGAGCGGCGTCGGAAAGACCACGATCACGCGGGGCGTCGAGCGGGCGATCCCGGGGTCGGTGTTCAGCGTGAGCGCGACGACGCGCCCGAAGACCGCCGCCGACGTCGAGGGCGTCGATTACCGCTTCGTCACGGACGAGCAGTTCCAGAGGATGATCGACGCGGATGAGTTTTTGGAGTGGGCGGACGTGTTCGGCAAGAAGTACGGCACGCCGCGGGACTGGGTGGTCGAGCAGCTGGCGCGCGGGCGGTTGGTGATCCTCGAGATCGACGTGGAGGGGGCGCGGCAGGTCAAGGCGAGGATGCCCGAGGCGTTGGCGATCTTCATCATGCCGCCGAGCGAGGGGGCGCTGCTCGAGCGACTGCACTCACGCAAGCGCGAGGACGAGGCGCAGATCCAGAAGCGGTTCGCGGAGGCGAAGCGTGAGATGGAGGTGGCGCGCTCGTGCGGGGCGTACGACGCGTTCATCGTCAACGACGAGCTGGAGCGGGCGATCGGGGAGGCGGTGTCGTTGGTGCGCTCCCGGCGCGCGTCGCGCTGAGGCGGCTCAGCGGGGTACACGGAAATCGTGCGCACGACCTGATCGAGCAGTTTACGGGTCTGGCGGCGCTTGCTCACCCTGGCGCCGGCGTCGACGACGACGATCTCGTCGCCGGCCTGGATGAAGTACATGAGGTACGTGACGATGGTGGGGGGGCGGCCCTGCCCGAGCCTGGACATAGCCCACTCGCGCCAATAGGCGGCGGGCGTCCAACGAACTTCGAGTCGGTACGCCTCGGCGCCGTCCGGCATGTCGAACGCAACCAGCTCGGACGTCGCGATGGGATCGACCTTGACGCCCGGCGAAAGCTGCGGCGCGTAGCAGTCTCTCCATTCCTCCGCGACACGCCGGGCATCGCCCCGGTCGAGTGAAACGTGGACGATCCTGGCTTTCTCGGGGCGGGACGCTCCCGCCTTTGTGTGATGGAGCGAGGGGATCTCACAGAAACCGAGGTGCTCGGGGTTCGTGTCGACGTCCAGGATCGGGCGCACCCAGAGGCAGGTGCGCGGGAGGCTGGCGGAGATCCGCCCGGTCTCGATCGAGAACCAGCCATCCGGGTCCAGCGCCGGCGGAGGATCAGGCTCGAAGAACCGAACGCCTCTCGCGATCCGGGTCACGAAGTCCTCGTCGATGTGCGATCCCCCGGAGACTCGGAAGGTGAGCAGGCGGTCGCCCAGGTGAACGAACACGCGGGCATACGACCCGCCCCATCGTGAGAGTGTCCATAGGCAGACAGCATGATCATCCTGGGGTGTCGTCACCTCGATCCGGCGCGTCACTCGCTCGTTCATGCCGACCAGGTCAGACTCGGTGATCCCGGACGCGTTGGCGTGGAACCTGACCGCGACCTCCGTGTACCGGCGCTCGGCGCCAGGCGAGCCAAGGCCCAGATCGCCCTGCCGGAGGAAGATGTCGCGCGGCGGGTCGTCGGGCAGGTAGGGGTCGGCGACGGCATGCCTGACGCCGGCTAACGCCATGCCGCACACGAAGACACCCTCGTCGATCTCTGGCGGGAGGCTGAACGCGATACCCAGCGCGCCCGAGCGCCACTCGACCCAGTCGTCACCGGGTTGCGGCGCAGGCGGCGGGGTGGTCGCGCCCGCGCAGACCGCGAAGGGGATGAGCAGAAGGGCGCCGACTCTCCGGAGGAGTGAGCTTGCCATGCCCCCTAGTTCGACCACACGTGGCCCAGGGATCGTGAGAATCCGGGGCAAGATGACAATCCGCCGTCGAACTCAGCTGATCGAGAGCGTCGGCTTGGCCCGGCTCATGGAGGCGAGGGCGACCTGGGCCTCGAGGTTGTGGGCGAGGGCGTCGATGGCGTGGGGCAGGGCGTCGCCGCCGGCGGTCTTCGGGTCGAAGCACTTGTCGGGGCGGCCCGCGTCGAGGTTGGCTCTTAGGGCCATGTTGATCGGCAGGGCGGCGAGGAAGGGGAGGCCCAGGCGCTGAGCCATTTGCTCGGCGCCGCCACGCCCGAAGATGTCGTAGCTCTTGCCGTCATCACCAATGAAGTAGCTCATGTTCTCGACGACGCCGAGGACGTCGATGCCGAGCTGCTTGAACATGGCGGCGGCCCGCGTCGCGTCGTCCTGGGCGACCTTCTGGGGCGTGCAGACGATGACGGCGCCGGCGAGGCTGAGCGACTGCGCCAGCGTGAGCGGGACGTCGCCCGTGCCGGGGGGGAGGTCGATGACGAGGTAGTCGAGTTCGCCCCAGGCGGTGCGTTCGATGAGTTGCTTGAAGGCGCCGTGGGCCATGGGCCCGCGCCAGATGAGGGGCTTGTCGGGGTCGACCATCTTGCCGAGGGTGACGGCCTTGACGCCGTGGACGAGGAAGGGCTGGAGCTTGTTGTTGACGACGGTGGCGTCGAGGGAGTCGAGGCCGAGCATGGTGGGGAGGCTGGGCCCGTAGATGTCGCCGTCGAGGAGTCCGACGCTGTGGCCCTTGCGCGCGAGCGCGAGCGCGAGCATGACGGCGACGGTGGACTTGCCCACGCCGCCCTTGCCGGCGCCGACGGCGATGACGTGCTTCACGCCCGGGAGGTGCGGGGCGTCGGTGGGCGGCGCGTTGTCGGCGCGCGCCGCGGGCTTCTTGGGCGTGGCCTTCGGCGCCTCCTCGCGGACCTCGGCGGAGGTGGGGGCCTGCCCGAATCGCTCGACGACGCCCCCCTGCTCGTCCACGAACTCGACGCCGAGCTTGGCGACGTCGAAGCCCGCGGCCTGGGCCTCGGCCCGGATGGTCGCGTCCACAACCGAGGCGATGTTGCGCCTGGCCCGGGCGTCGGCGGCCGGGACGCTCAGGCGGATGTTGGCGTAGGCGTCGCAGGCAGCGACCCACGCGAGGGCGCCACTGGAGACCAGGTCCCCCCCCGCGGGCAGCTCCACCTGACGTAAAGCGTTCTGGATGAAGGGCTTGGTGAGGGGCATGGTCGGGCTCGAGGGGCGGTTTGAGCGATCCGCGACGCCTGGGCCGCCCGATGAGGGATGCTAGGAGGGGGGCGTTCGGCGGGTCGGGCAATCGGGCCCGCCCCCGGAGCGTTGTGCCGCGACGAGTCCCACGAGGAAGGAGCGTCTCCATGCGCGACGTGAACCGGAGCAAGGCGGTGACATCACTTCTCGTGGCGGCGGCGCTGGGCGTCACAACCGGCGGCGCGGCGCTTGCGCAGGACTCGGGCGCCAAGACCGACGAGGCGCCCCTGCTCTCAGGCCCGAAGGTCGAGGACACGCACGCGCCCGGCTCGGACTCGCGCTTCGGCGAGGGGATGGAGCCGTCGAAGGAGATGGAACGCCCGATCCCGCTCCGCTGGTACGAGCAGGAGCTGCGAGCGCTGGGCGCGCCAGACGCGCCCGAGGACGTGCGCCTGACGGCGGACCAGACGACGGAGATCCGAAAGATCCTCGATGAGCACCGCCAGGCGCTGCGCGCGTTCTTTCGTGAGCACCGCGAAGAGTTGATGCAGCTCCGGCGTGACGCCGGGGCGCCCGATGTCCCGCCGATGGATGGAGACGCCCCGCGCCGACCCGGTCAAGATGGCACGCTCCGCCAACGTCCCGGCAACGATGCGCAGAAGCCGGCGCCCGAGGGTGAGAGACCCCGGCAGGGTGAGAGGCCGGGACAGGGCCAGAAGCCGGGCGCTGGTGAGAAACCGGGACAGGGCGCCAAGCCCGGCGCGGATCGTCCTGGCGCCGGGCCCGGGGCTCCCGGCGCGACCGAGGGCGACAAGGCGACGCAGGAGGCGGCACGGCGCAAGCTCGCGGAGCTGCGCGCCAAGGGCCCGAGCGACGACGTCGCGATCAAGAAGATCTGGAGCGTGCTCAACGAGGCGCAGCACGCGCGGATCGAGCAGGACATCGAGGCGCTGCGCGCGGAGATGATGCGCCGGCGCGAGATGGAAAAGCTCGGCGAGCGCGACGCGGGCAACGGCGCGAATGGTGGCGCGGGCGCGAAGCCGGGCGAGCTTGATCGCTTGCCTCCCGGCGTGCGCGAGCGGCTCGAGAAGATGACGCCCGAGGAGCGCGAGCGAGCGCTCGAGCGTCTGCGTCGTCGGCGCGAGGCGGGGCGTGAGGGGGAGGGTGGGGCGCGTCCCAAGGCCCCGCCGAGCATTGACGACGTCGATCTGCCCGACACGCACGACTAGGCGCGGGCATCGAAACGTCCCGAGGGGGCCGGGGGGAGGGAGTTTGAGGGAGGCGCCGAGCGGCCAGAACTGGCCAGCTCGGCGTCTCGCCTCGGGAAACTTTGCGAGTAGACACCGAACATTCGCGCTAACTTCGCCGGGTGTTAGAGGAAATGGGGAAAAAGGGGTGTCTGGAACTGGAGTGGAATGCCACAGGCAAGCCGATGTTTGCGTACAGTAAGAGCGATCTCTCTCTCCTCCAGCGGGGCGCCGTCTGACCATGGCGCCCTGCTTTTTCTTTTTGCACTCGGCGACCTGTACGCGGCGTGTCTGTGCGCGATGCTGACAATGTGTTCGGGGTGCGGCTGCTGGGCGTCTGGCCAGATCGAGCCAGGTCGGCGGCGGCGGAACTGATCCGGAGGTTGATCCCTGCCCCGGTCAGGCGGCGCGCCGCCCGGGCTCGGATTCCCCTCGCATGATGCGCTGGACCTCGAGAGGGAGGACGGCGGGGGGGTCGGGGTCGAACTCGGGCGAGCCGTAGTACTCGAAGTCGTACTCGGCGCGGTAGTCGTCGATCTGGAAGGGGGCGACGGCGTCGGAGACGACCAGGCCGAGGCGCACGAGCAACTTCGAGACGAAGGCGATGTAGATCCACGCGCCGATGATGGAGATGGCGAGGATGCTGGCGAAGACGCCCGCCTCGCCTCGCGACAGGCCAAGGACCTGTCCGAGCGCGCACGCGACGGGAAGGACGACGAGCGGCTGGGTCGCGTGACGGACGATGATCTCGTCGGCCAAGCGGAGTCCGAGGGCGGCGAGGACGGCGTAGATGATGAGGACGAGGAAGCCGCCGTCGACGGCGGCGTGCCCGATCGCGCCGGGGCCGAGCGTGAGCACGTCGCGGTTGACGCGCTGCACGCGGGCGAGCTGGGGCAGGTCCATCGAGAGGGTGGTGGGCTTGTCGTTCCACCACGAGCGAGGAACGGGGAAGTAGAAGGCGTACAGCAGCGTGGAGAAGGGGCGGTACTCGTACTGCTCGGGGAACTGCTCCATGAGCCACATGGACTTTGCGGCGGCGCCCTGGCCGTCGGCGAGCATGGAGAGACCTTCGACCGGGTTGGCGGTGACGACGGCCTTGATCTGGGCGACGGGGCCGGCGCCGGTGTCGCGCAGGCCGCCACGCGCGGAGGTGAACAGCGCGACGGCGAGGACGGCGGGGATGGCGACGGCGGCAAGGCGCTGGATGACCGCCTTGGGCGGGAGGTAGCGCCAGCGTGAGAAGTACGCCGCGAAGATGAAGCAGCCCACGACCGCGATGAGCGGGCGTCGTCCGAAGCCGATGATCATCGAGGAGGCGAGGGCGGCGGCGAGCACGGTGAACGAGGGGAGGATCGTCTCGAGGGCGGTGGGGCGTCTGGCCCACATCCACCCGCCGAGGCCGGCGGCGATCGCCATGAGGCCGAAGCCCACCTTGCTCGTGACGAGCGAGACCAGGGGGATGGGCAGGACCATGAAGAAGGCG
This sequence comes from Phycisphaerales bacterium, assembly GCA_041402005.1. Classification (GTDB taxonomy): domain Bacteria; phylum Planctomycetota; class Phycisphaerae; order Phycisphaerales; family UBA1924; genus JAJRXR01. The sequence continues at coordinate 77,776 of JAWKTB010000003.1, forward strand.
CCGGAGAAGAGGCAGATGATGGCGAAGAGGCGGAGCGTGCGGTCCGTGACGTCGGTGCGCGAGGGGTTGGGCTTGGCGGCGAGGCGCTTGACGCCGGGGCCCCAGGCGTAGGCGACGAGGAAGACGACGAGGAAGGTCGTAGACCAGACGGCGTAGGCGAGACCCGTCTGGACGGGGTCGTGGAGGGTGAAGGCGCCCATGTACCGGGCGCGCATGACCTGGGCCGCGCTGGTGAGCTGGAAGACGACGAAGCCCGCGAGCGCGACGTTGCGCAGTGAGAGCAGGTCGTGTGTCCCCCGCGCGTACTGGCGGAGCATCAGACCCACGACGAGGGCGGCAAGGATGTAGAAATAACCCGCGAGGAGCAGCGTCATCGGCTGGGATATCGGCCCGATCCCGGGGGCGGGAGAGGTCGATCCGCCAAAGGGCATGCACAGGACGGTGACGCCTCGTGATGGTCCGAGAAGTTCGCGGGGACCGAGCGGAGATCAGGCCGCGTCCGCGTCCGGGTCGTGCTCGTGGGCGTCGACGTCCTCGTGGGTGTCGTCGTGCTCTTGGTCGTAGTCGTCGTAGGTATGGGCCATCTGGGCCGGGTCGAATGGGTTGACGCCGACGGGATAAAAGAAGCCGGAGCGCTCGAGCATCTTGGCCCCGACGAACATGAGGATGTAGGACGCGGTGGCGCTGAAGAGATAGATGAAGAGGAAGACGCCCGCCTCGCCTCGTGGGAAGCCGAGGACCTGTCCGAGGGCGGCGCCGACGGGGAGGACGGCCAGCGGCTGGAGGGCGTTGTTGCGGGTGACCTGGTCGAAGTAGCGGAGGATGAGCGCGAAGAGGAAGGCGTAGAGGATGACGAACGGGAAGCCGCCGTCGGCGGCGGCGTGCCCGATGATGCCCGGGCCGATGGTCAGCACGTCGCGGTTGACGTTGCGGAGGCGCGCGAGTGAGGGGAGGTCCATGGAGAGGCTGTCGGGCTTCTCGTCCCAGAAGCCGTCGCGGGGGATGGGGTAGGCGAGGAAGTAGCCGATGGTGCTGGAGAGGAAGGGGCGGTAGGGGTAGGAGTCGGGGAAGTTCTCGATGAGCCACATGGAGTGGACGCCGGCGCCCTGGCCATCGAGGAGGCCGAGGATGCCGGTCTTGGCGTCGGCGGCGGCGACGGTGCTGAGCTGCTGCTTGAGGTCGGCGTTCTCATTGCGCAGGGAGCCTCTCGCGGCGGTGAAGAGAGCGACGAAGACGACGAGGGGGACGGCGAGGACAGCGAGGCGGACGATGACGGTCTGCTGCGCCTCGTAGCGCATCCGCGAGTAGTACGCGCCCCAGAGCACGCACCCGCCGACGGCGACGAGCGAGCGACGCCCGAACTCCCCGATCAGCGCGAACACCACGGCGCACGAGGAGATGGTGATGAGCAGGGTGACGGCGGCGGGGTTGAGGGGCCGGCGCGCCCAGATCCAGGCGGAGATTCCCGCGGCGATGGCGAGCAGCGCGACGCCCAACATGTTCGCGAGCACGCCGACGAGCGGGATCGGGACGAACCGCAGCGCGAGCCCCAGGAAGAGGAAACAGCAGGAGGCGATCCAGAGGAAGGGCTCGGTGGGTTGCATCTTGATGGCGGGGGTGATGCGCGCGAGGGGCTTGGAGAGCAGCCCCATCTCGTAGACGACGAGGAAGGTGATGAGGAACGAGGTCACCCAGACGCAATAGATGCTTCCGGTGGCGGTGAGGTCCTGCACGCCGTAGGGCATGGTGATGCCCGTCTTGAGGGCGACGGCGGCGCTGGTGAGCTGGAAGATGACGAAGCCGAGGAGGAAGAAGTTGCGCAGGCTGAGCATGTCGTCGCGCCCGCGGAGATAGCCGGCGACCATGTACGCGAGGACCGCGATGGCGAGGATGAAGAGGTAGGCGGCAAGGACGGTCTGCATCGCAGTGGAGTATTTCGGCCGACGGTCGGCGTGGGATTGGGGGAATGACGCCCGGAGGCGGGGCGAGTGGTCAGATCGGTCCCCCGTCCCAACGAAGCGAGGGACCCCACAGTTCGCGCAGGCGGGCCAGATCGGGCTCCAGCTCGCCCCGGAGGCGGTCGAGCAGCTCCTGGCTGGGCGGGGGCGCCTTGGCGGGCGCCTTGGGGAGCAGGGCGGCCCGCAGCCGGTCCTTGACGGCGATGGGCAGGAGCGGGCGGATCAGCCGGCGGTAGGCGCCCGAGTGCGTGACCGCCCGCCAACCCGAGGTCATCACCGGCTTGCCTTCCCCCTTGTTGTGGACCTTGTCCACCTCGACGAGCTCCGGGCGGGGGTCGAGGCCCAGGAACTCCTCGACGCGGGCGGTCTGCCCGGGGCGGTCGGCGACGTAGTCCTCAAAGCGGACGACGCGGATGGCGCCCTCCCCGAAGGCGTCGCGCCAGGGGTCGAGCTGCATCGCGTATCGCGAGTAGTCGAGCAGCTCGTGGTGCTTCTCGATCGCCTCGGCGACGTCGGCGCCCATGTGTCCGCCCACGTGCTCGTGGTGGTGGTGCGAGAGGAGCCTCGCGATGGGGTCGCGGATCACGTAGATGAGCTTGGCATCCGGGATGAGTTGTTTGGCACGCTCGGCGACGCCCTCGAAGGTGGGGCGCTTCGTGTAGGCGGTGGAGGCCTCGGCGCAGAGTTGGTCGGGGCCGGCTCGCTCGAAGAGCTTTTCGTACCGCGCGCGTCCGGCGTCGGTCAGGACGTCGTCGTGACAGAGGTTGCCCGGCTCCTTATCGATCGGGAAGAAGACGCGGGGGTGGGTGAGCAGGTCACGGTAAAGGGAGGTCGTGCCGCTCTTCATCGCGCCGATGATGAGGAAGTCGGGGAGGGTCACGCCGCGTGCGCTCCGGCGCTGAGCGTCGGCTTGCCCGGGAGCAGGCGGGCGTACCGGAGGGCGTTGCGCACGCCCTCGACGGGGTCGCCCCGGCGTCGCCAATCGGCGAGGACCCCGGCGCTGGCCGCCTTGTACTTCTCGACCTTCTCGGGGTCGGTGACGTCGAGCAGGGCTTGCGTAAGCGAGTCGACGGAGCCCGCGCGGAACTGGCGCCCGTTGACGCCGTCGATCACGACCTCGGCGGCGGCGCCGACGACATCGGAGCTGACCATCGCCAAGCCGCAGGCGCACGCCTCCAAGACCGTCACGGCCCAGGGCTCGTAATCGGAGGGGAGGACGTAGACGTCCGAGCACTTGTAGAGGGCGGCGAGGCGTTGGATGCCGTCCTGGAAGCCGACCCACCTGACGCGGTCGATCAACTCTTTGGGGACGCGTTCGCGGAGCTGGCCCTCGAGGGGGCCGGCGCCGACCATGAGCAGGTCCCACTCGGGTCGGTCCTTGGCGATGCGGGCGAAGGCGTCGATGAGCAGGTCGGGGCGCTTCACCTGGGCGAGGCGGGCGGTGAAGTTGATGTATCGGCGCGTCGGGTCGAGGTCGTACTCGTCGCGCATCGCCTGGACGCGGGGCTCGGTGACGGCGTCGATGGCGAGGTAATCAGGCTCGTGTGGCATGAAGAAGACGGGCTTCTTCTTGCCGCCGTACCGGTCGTAGAAGGCCTGGCCCTTGGTGCCGCAGGGCATGAGGCCGGTGAGCTTCTTCACGACCCAGGGGACGTAGAGGTTCTTGAAGGCGCGCCCGAGGCCCTTGGCCTTGTCGCCGTGGACGTTGGAGTCGGAGAACATGAAGCACGGGATTTTGTTTTTGGCGCACCAGCGGATGACGCGGAAGAGGCCCAGGTCGTTGTACCCGGTGAGGATGACGGCGTCGATGTCGTTGGATGCGAGCCAGCGCGTGATCTCGCCGCCCCTGGCCCACTGCTTGAGGGCGCGTCCCGGGGAGTTCTTGCCGATCATGGGCTCGCCTTGTCCGAAGACGACCGGGCCGATCTCCTTGGGCAGGTCGAGCGTGTAGTCCTGGTTGTTCTTCTCGTGCTTGAAGACGGAGAAGAGTTGGGCCTCGGGCAGCTCGCGGGCGATGCGAGTGTGCTGGTGGACGCGGTAGGGGCTGGGCGCGTTGGCGACGATCGCGAGGCGGGGACGCCCGGATGGGTCTGGGGGCGGGGTCACGCGTGGGCCTCCTGCGTGGCGCCCGTGGCCTGGGCGTACATCCCCTCGAACCTCGCCGCGATCGCGTCGGGGTCGAGATGCTCGAAGACCCACGCCCGCCCGGCGTCGCCCATGCGGGTGCGCCTCGCGTCGTCGTGGAGGAGCAGGGCGATCGCGTCGGCGAAGGCCTCGGGGGACTGGTCGGCGATCAGAGCCCCGCCACTCGACTCGAGCTCGGGCCAGATGTCCACGCCCCGCGTCGTAATCGCGGGCGTGCGGCAGGCCATCGCCTCGGGGAGCACGAACCCGAAGTTCTCCTGGCTCGTCGGCAGCGCGAACACGTCGGCCCGCTCGAAGAGCGAGATCTTGAGCTCGCCCGTCACCAGGCCCAGCAATCGGACGTGGTCGGCGAGGGCGTGCTGCTCGATCAGACGGCGCAGCGAGGCGGCGTACGCCTCGTCGCCCGTGCCGGCGATGAGCGTGCGGCAGGGGATGTCGCGATCGCGCAGCAACGCCGCGGCTCGGATCAGATGCTCCACACCCTTCTTCGGGTGCACGCGCGAGAGGAACAGCACGACGGGTTCGTCGGGGTGGATGTCGCCCGAGCCGTCGGGGCCGAACTTCTTGTAGGCGAGGCTCGGGCCCGGGAGCGTGCGGAATGGATCGAGGTCGAACACGAGCGGGACGACGACGCCCCGCCCCTTGGGGTACCACTTCTTCGATTGATCGAGCTCGGCCTGGGCGGTCGAGTGGACGAAGGCGGCGTGCTCGAGCGTCTTGCGCCCGGCGAGGGCGAGGTAGACGCGCTTCTTGGGCGCCTTCTGGGCCATGCACCAGTCGTCGAGCATGCCGTGGATCGAGAGGACGTAGGGCACGCCCAGACGGCGCGCCATCGAGGCGAGCTGGTTGTTGGCCGTCGTCCAGCAGGCGTGCAGGTGGACGACGTCGGCGGACTTGATGGTGGGCTCCAACTCTTGGAGCTGGGTGGCCGCAAAGAGGCCGAGCGGGCGCGCGGGGCCGGGGACGACCTTCAGCGCCGGACACCCGGGCTCGCCCAGTTTCCAGGCGTCGGGCGCGTCGGCGTCGTAATGCGTGATGAGGACGACCTCGTGCCCGCGCCTGGCGAGCAGGGCGGTCATGTCCAGGACCGCGCGCACGACGCCGCCCTCGGCCAGGTCGATGCGCTGGAGGTAGTGGACGATCCGCACGGAAATCCTCGACGTTCGGCGTGGGAGGAAGCAGAGTGGCGGGCTGGAAGCCCCCCGCTCCGAGGAATTGGGGTCAACTCGGCGCCAGGCCACGCTGGGCGCGACGCATCTCCTTCATCTTCAGGCAGATCTGCTGCTCGTACATGGACTGGAGGCGGCAGTAGGTGTAGCCGGCGCGTCCGTCGAGGAAGCCGAGCTTGATGAAGTAGAGCATGAAGAACTTGAGGGTCGGGCGGAAGGGGAGGCGGAACGAGAGGTTCTTGAGCTCGAGGCGTCGGGTGTTTCGGTCGGAGGAGAAGAGGTTGGCCCAGTTGACGCCGCGCTCCTTCATGGCGCGGGATTGCTCTATTGCCTCGAAGGTGGAGTACCGGTTGTGGCGTTCGAGCCACTCGGTGATGCCCTTGGAGAAGTTGAAGTGGATGAAGTGGTTCTTGAGGTAGCCGTGGGGCCCGTGGATGATCGGGGTGGGGTTGACCATGCGCTCGAAGGAGATGGAGTCGGGCTTGAAGAAGCGCATGATGTAGCCGGGCGGCATGGAGAAGCGAAGCCACTTGCCCCGGAACATGTTCTTGCGCCCGCAGAAGAAGGCGACGCGGTCCTCGTTGGGGTTGTTGGCGATGGCCTCGATCTCGGCGCGCAGCTCGGGAGTCATGTGCTCGTCGGCGTCGAGGTAGAAGACCCAGTCGTGCTTGAACTTGATGTTCTGCATCGCCCAGTTCTGGTGGGCGCCCCGACCGTCGTACTCACGCGCGAAGAAGCGGACCCCCCGCTGGCGGCAGATCTCCTCCGTCCGGTCGGTCGAGATCGAGTCGAGCACGACGATGTCGTCGGACCAGGCGACCGAGTCGAGGCAGCTCGGGAGGTTCTGCTCCTCGTTGAGCGTCTGGATGAAGATGGAGACGGACATCGGGGTGGCGGCGGTCTCTGGGGGCCTGGGGGCGGTCGGGACGGGTCAAAGGTCGGCAATTATCCGGGCGTGATCGAGGAAACGTCAAACACGTACATCCTCCGGGCCCCGTCCAGGGCGGAATCGACGCAGACCATGCGGGCGTCGCGGGAGAAGCGGGGGTGCAGATCGACCCGGACCTCGCGGTCCAGGGCCCTGGGGGTCGGCAGGCGGGCGATCTCGAACCCCCGGGAGGTCCGGGTATCCCACAGGAACAACGGCTGGCGGCTCTTGAGGTCCGGGTACCCGTCGGTCAGGACCCAGCGCCCGGGGTCTGGCCCACGGCGGTTATACGTGCAGTGCCCGTCGGTGATCAGTTCGCCGGCGGCGAAGGGCGTGGTCATGGCGCCCTCGCGGTCCTCGATGAGCAGGTAGGAGTCCTTGAGGATCTTGTTCATGAGGACGCGGGGCTTGCCCAGGGCGTAGTAGACGGGCTTGAGCGCGCGACGGGCGAGGGTCATCGCGGACTTCATGGGTGAACGCGAGGCGCCCGCGCCGTCGCCCAGGAGGGCGCGCTTGCCCGCCCAGGCGAGGATCGTCGTGTCGTCGGCCCAGTCGTAGTGCGAGCACATGCCTTCGAAGAGGAGGCGGACGTCGGAGCCATCGAGGTTGGACGTGAACAGGCGGGAATGGAGGATGCCGTCGGGTCGGTCGAAGCGGTGCATGAAGCAGAATCGCGTTCCTGACGGGTTGAACATGAGGTGGTTGACATGCTGGTGGAGTGGGGCGCCAGCGGGGGAGGGGCGCCCGGGTAGCGTGTGCGTGTCGAGGGCGTGGATGGGGCAGATGAGCGTCATCGCGCCCGTGTGGAGGTCGAGGCGGAAGACGCCGTCGTTCGCGGGGGAGGGGTCGGCGGCGTTCGGGTCGGTCAGGCCCGGGAGGCCGTACTCGGGGCGGAGGCGCGTGAGTCGCCCAAAGTCGAGCGTGACGGCGGACGTCGCGTCGCGCGAGAGCGCGTAGACAGGGGCGCTCAGGACGCGATATTCGCCGCCATCCTGATCGAGAATCACACACACGGGCTTGGTGTCGCGCCGGTCGTTGAAGACGATCCGCTCGCTGCCGTCGATCGTCACCCACTGGAGGCGGGCGCCCTGCTGCCAGTTCCAGGCGCGGGATTCCGCCAGCTTGGTGAAGACGGGATCGTCGGCGCCCCAGCCCTCGATGAAGCCGATCTCGCACGCGTCGTCGGGGGTCGGGAAGCGGTCGAGGAAGCGGGCGCGATGGGCGAGGAGTCTGGTCTGGTCGTTGGACCAGGGGCATGTGTCGTAGTACCCGAACCAGTAGTGCCAGCCGTCGTCGGGCGTGACGCGCCGGGGCTGGAGGTGCTGGACGTTCATGCGTCGCGGATCACCCGCTCGCGGATGGGCTCGGCGGGCGTGCCGGCGCAGACCTTCCAGGCGGGCAGGTCCTTGAGGACGCTCGAGCGGGCGCCGACGACCACGCCGTCGCTGATCGTGATCCCTGGCCCGACGAAGACGTCGGCGGCGAGCCAGCAGTCCTCGCCGATCGTGATGGGCATGGGGCGCAAGGGGAACGTGCGGTCCTCGAAGTCGTGGGTCGCGGCGCACAGATAGCTGTACTGGCTGACGGTCGTGCGCGCGCCGATGGTGATCCTGGCGACGCAGTAGCAGTCCACGTCGTCGGCGAGCGTGGCGCGCTCACCCATCGTCAGGTTCCAGGGCCCCCAGACGCGGCAGCGCGGGTAGACGCGGGCCGACGGGTGAAGCTTTGCGCCGAAGAGACGCAGGAGCATCGTCCGCCACGCGTGCAACGGGCGGGGGGAGAGGCGAAAGAGCGTCGCCTGGACGAGGCCCCAGGCGAGTCGGGCGAGCTTGTTGGACGCGGAGTGGGGGTGCGCCTTGGCGTCGTAGTCCATTTTTTGCGCGCGCACGGCAGCGTTGGGCGCGGGCTCGTCGTGCGTGGCTTGTGCCGCGGACGTGGGCACACTGGCCTCCTAGGCGGCGATGGCGGGCTCGCGGTGCTGGTAGAAGGGGCGCTGGCGCCTGGGAAGCGCCGGCTCGCCCGCGCAGATCTTCCAGGAGGGGAGCGAGCGGTCCACGAGGGCGCGGGCGCCGACGACGACGCCCGCCTCGATCGTCACGCCCGGGAGGACGACGACGTCGGCGGCGAGCCAGGCGTCGTCCTTGATCGTGACGGGGGCGGTGTAGATCTCGTAGTCGGGGTCGAGGGGGTCGTGGGCCTGGGTGAAGATCTTGGTGTACTGGCTGAGCGTGCAGCTCGAGCCGACGCGCACGGGGGCGCGGGCGGAGATGTTCGCGTGGTCGCCCAGGGCGGAGAGCTCGCCCATGGTGAGGTTCCAGGGGCAGTCGATGCGGGCGGTGCGCCGGATCTTGGCGGAGGGGTGAATCCTGGCGCCGAAGGCGGAGAGGATGAGCTGTCGGAGGCGGTACCAGTTGTGGAAGGAGTAGCGGCACATGTGCTGGCCGAGGAGGCGCCAGAGGAGGGCGCGGACGAAGGGATCGCCCTTGCGGTGCCCGGGGAGCTGGGCGCGCGGGTGGCGGCAGGCGTCGTTGGGGCGTCGGAGCTTCATCTCTGGGGGTTGCGTCGCAGGATCATGTCTCGGCGGAGCCCTGGGGGGTGAGGCCGGCGGCGCGCTCCTCGCCGACGAGGCGTCGTTCGTCGGCGACCTCCTGCTCGGGGTCGATCGGGCGCGCGGGGTTGCCCTTGAGGCAGGCGCCGTCGGGGAACGACTTGTAGACGGAGGCGCGGGGCCAGACGCGGCACCCGTCGCCCAGCTCGACCTCGGGGGCGATGTAGGCGTCGATGCCGACGAAGCAGCGCTCGCCCAGCGTGATCGGTGGCTTGACGAGGGGGAAGGTGGGGTCGGTCATGTCGTGCGTGCCGGCGCACAGGTGGGCACGGGCATCCAGGACGGAGTCGTCGCCGATGGTGATGGGCCCGAGTGAGTAGATGATCGCGCCCTCGCGGACCTGGACGCGCGCGCCGATGCGGACGTTCCAGGGGATGGTGACCTCGACGCGTGAGGCGAAGCGGCAGGCGCGCCCGACCTTGCCGCCGAAGAGGCGGATGAGGGTGGAGCGTGCGGGGGGCAGGAGCGTCCAGCCGACCTTGCCGAAGGTCATCCACATGACGCGGGCGATGTTCTCTTTGAGGGTCCAGGGGGTCTTGCGGCTGAGGGCGGCGCGCGCGGTCGCGGAGCCGGCGGGGCCGACGCTGGTGGCGGGGGCCTCGGCGGCGGTCGCCTGGAGGGGCGGGGCTGTCGTCGAGGGGTCGGGCATCGCTGAGGGTGTCGGCCTGTTCCGGGGGTGAGGTGAGCGATGGTAGGGGAGAGGGCGGGGGATCCGGCCCGAACCGGGGGTTATGGACGCGAGGCGGGGCGGGCGGCCAGCGCGTTGGCACGGGCGGCGATCTGGGCGGCGGTCATGCCTCGCCAGGCGGATTCTTTCGCGTCGAGGTTCCAGCCCAGGGCCGGGGTGTGCCCCTGGCGGACGCAGTCGGTGAGCCAGGCCCACCCGTCGGAGTTCCAGGCGTCGAAGTCCGGCGGGGCGGTGAAGACGCGGATGGCGCCTGGGGACTTGAGTCGGGCGGCTTGCTGGGTGTGCGTCTTGTAGTAGCGCTCGAGCGTCACCCAGGCGTAGTCCTTCTCCCAAGAGCGCAGAGGCAGGGGCTCGACGTAGACCTCCTGGCCCTGGCGGCGCTTGTAGGCGCGGACCATGTCGACGAGGGCTCGCTCGGGGCTGTCGTCCTCGTAGTTGGAGGCGGCGTCGAAGGCGATGGTGACGTGCTTGTAGTCGAGGATGCGGGTGAGCAGGAACATGCTCGCGGCACGGACGAGGTGATCGCGGAAGCGCCCCTCGTCGAGGGCGCGGGTGAGGTCATTCTCGCGGGTGCCGATGTAGACGACGACGCGCATGCCGGGCATCTCGCGCCCGATGCGTTCGAGGGCGTCGTCGAACTGCGTGATGTTCCAGGAGCGGTCCTTCTCGCGGGCGTCGTAGGCCTGGTCGAGGTCCATGCTCTTGGAGTCGGGGTCGTTGCCCAGGGGGTTGTGGACGATGAGGAGGCGGAAGCCCCGGTCGTAGAGGGGGCGGACGGACTTGGTGACCCACTCGTCGAACCCGCCGGGCTTCTGGACGCCGAAACCCTGGCGCAGGGGATTGTCGGCGGTCGCGACGTCGGTGGAGCCAAGGGGCCAGAAGACGGCGATGTCCTCGGGGCGGATCGCGTCCGGGGAGTCGGGCGCGTCGGAGGGCTTGGAGGAGGACTCGGCGGGTTTGTCCGTGGGGCGGTCGGCGCCGCCCGTCGGGAGCGTGCGCCCCGCGTTGGGCGCCGACGCACAGGCGAAGAGGGGCAGGAGGATGGCGAACGCGAGAGTTCGGCGTGCGTGCACGGCGTGGCTCCTTCGGGGCATGGGCAAGGGTACACGCGGCGCGGCGCACGATCGGCGCGGCGGCGCGGAGTGACGCCAATCAGCGCACGAGGGCCGTTTGTGCGGGCTCCCAGGCGTACCCCAGACGCTCGAGCACGCGCTCCATCACCGGTCGGACGCGAACAAGGGTCTCGTCGTCGAGCTCGGCACGCCACTTGTCCACGCGGGAGGGGTCGGCGGTTTGCTCGGCGTGGACGATGACGGACTCGGCGTCGGCGAGGTCACAGTGCTCGCAGATCTCGACAAGCGTCTCGCGGGGGCGCGCGAGCAGGTCCTCGTACCGGAAGCGGAGGATCGGGGGAGCGCCCTCGCGCTCGAGCGCCTCGGCGTCGTCGAGGGCGCGGGTGAGACATCCGGCCCACTGCTTGGCGAGGATGACGTCGGGGTGATCGACGCCGACCCAGGACTTCCAGCCTTGGGGGCGTGGGCCCCAGTAGGCGAGCTTCTTGCCGGTGATCTTGCGGGTGATCGCGCCGAGGGTCTGCCCGGCGAAGGCGGGCCATTCGAGCGGGGGCGTGTGGCGCGCGCGGTAGAGGATCTTGGAGAGCCTGACGCCGCCGACCATGATCTCGCCCGTGGAGCGGAGGACCGAGCGTCCGTCGCGGACGACCATGATCAGGCGCGCGTCGGGGTAGACGGCGCGGATGAAGCGGACGCGGAGCATGTTGCTCGGCGTCTTCTCGACGAGGCGCTGGCGTCCCTGCTCTTGCACGAACTTGTTGAAAGTCTTGTGGATGTGCGCGATGACGCGCGGGCGGGCGTTGACCTCTGTCAAAACGTCGTCGGGGGTGTAGGCGTTGCCCCAGGTCCAGACGTGACGGGGCTCTTCCCAGTAGGCGAGGGCGGGGTGGTGTCGGAAGAGGTCGCCGAGCCAGGTGGTGCCCGAGCGGTGCGAGCCGAGGAGGATGATGGGGGCATCGCTCATCGGGCGGGTTGTATCAGGCGGCGGGGGCGTCGGCGCGAGGTTTGGCGATCGGCGCGGTCGGGGCGGCGGCGAGCTGCTGGTCGAGGACGGCCCGGCAGGTGTCCCAGCGGTACGTAGCAAGGAGCGATTCGAGCTTCGCGGTGGTGGACTTCATGCCGACGTAGCACTTGAAGCGCCGGTGGGGGGGCATGGGGACGCGTGGGCAGTCGGGGGCGAAGTCGCGGGGGTGGAGGTAGACGACGGTGGGACGACCGGCGGCGGCTTCTTGTTTCACGGCGTGGTGGATGAGGGGCTTGGGCAGGACGCGCATGTACCCGCCGCCGGAGTAGCAGAGTTTTTTGGGGCCGAAGCTGGCGATGGACATGGGCAACTCGGGGATCGTGCGTCCGGAGGGTGTGGTGATGGTGTGGGCGCCCTGCGGGCAGGCATAGCCGCCGTGACCTCGGGAGGCGGGGAAGAGGGAAGCGTCGTACTCCAGCCCAGCGTCGAGCAGGACGTCGAAGGCCCACTCCGTGCCGGGGGTGATGGAGAAGGAGGGGGCGCGGAAGCCCTTGATCGGGATGTCCGAGAGGCCGGGGGCGGCGCGGATCGCGGCTATGGAGTCGGCGATGTCCTGGGCGAAGACGTCGGGCGTGAGTTCGTAGACCTTACGGTGCCAGAAGGAGTGCGTCGCGAGCTCGTGCCCGGCGTCGGCGATGCGGCGGACGAGGGCAGGGTGCTTGTCGGCGACCCAGCCGAGCATGAAGAAGGTGGCCCGCGCATCGTGGCGATCGCAGATCGAGAGGATGTGATCGGTGTAGCGCTCGACGAGGGAAGACTCGGCGTGGAGCGCCGGCCACTTCTCTGGGTCTTCGACCGCGGCGACCTCGACGATGTGGAACCAGTCCTCGATGTCGAAGCTGAGGGCGTGGACGAGCTGGTCGTTGCGGTCGGTCACGGCTGTGTCAGAAGAACTTGTGCCCCGCGGCCTTGAACCGCTGCACGTCGGCCTTGGTTGGCATGGAGAAGTGTGTTAGCTCGGCCTCGGGGTTCGGCATCGTCTCGACGGGCTCGCCGCGCAGGGCGGCTTCCTCGACCCTTTTGACGCACTCGATGATCGCCTCGGCGGCCAGGTCCTTCGAGCGGGCCATGACGTCCTCGAGGGTGTCGTGCTTGTGGATTTTGTAGGTCTTCTGCACGACGATGGGGCCGTTATCGAGCTTGGCGTCGACGAAGTGGACGGAGACGCCGCCGAGGGGCTCATCGTTGGCGAGCGTCCAGAAGCTGGGCATGAGGCCACGGTACTTGGGGAGGATGGCGCCGTGGCAGTTGACGATGCCGAGGGGGGTCTGCTCGCGCAGGGCCTTGCGGTAGAGCTGGGTGCCACTGATGGAGACGATGAAATCGACGCCGTTGTCGCGGAGCATGGCGCGGAACTCTTCGGAGTTGACGTCGGGCATGTCGTGGAGAGGGACGCCGTACTTTCTTGCTACGGCGCCCACGGAGTAGCAGTTCTTGGTGGAGCCGAGGATGTCGTTGACGACTTTGGCCTTGAGCTTGCGCCAGACGAAGTTGCGGAGCTTCCACTGGAAGTACCACGGGCCGTACATCTTGAGCAGGTCCATCGCGGTCTGAAACACAGTCCGCTTGCCCTGGGCGACGGACTGGACGTTGATGCCGGCGGTGGTGTCGGCGAACTCACGCAGGTACTTGTCGAGGACCTTGGGGAGGAAGAAGGGCTCGTTCTGGATGAAGACGTACTTGATGACGGTGGACTTGTTCCACCCGGGGAGGCCGGGCTGGGGCTTCTCCGCGGGTTTGGGCGAGCTTTGTGTCGTGGTCGGCTCGGGCATGGTGGCGGCTTCGGGCATCGGGGGTCCTAGGCGGCTGTCTCGCGGGCGGGCTCATTCTGCGCGTCGGCGGCGGGGGCTGGGGCGCTGGCTTCGACGACGCCGCGCTCGATCACGTCGCAGACGAGGGCGATGGATCGTGCGCTTGCGAACTCGGCGGCGAGGGCCTCGCGCGCCAGCTCGCCCATGCGGGCGCGGCGTTCTGGCGAGGCGGAGGCGGCCTGCTCGATGGCGGCGACGGTCGCGTCCACGTCGGCGTGGTTCACGTGCCAGCCGATCTCGTGGTTCTTGAGGATGTCGGAGGCGTGGCAGGGGTCGGGGGCGACGAGGAGGATGGGGCGGGCGACCGCCATGGCGCCGTAGACCTTGCAGGGGTGCACGACGCCGACGACCTGGGGGCCGACGGTGACGACGTGCAGGTCGGCGGCGGAGAGCGAGTACTTGATCTTCTCGAGGGGCTGGTAGGGCAGGTCGAGGATGTTGCCCGGGTTGTGGGTGGCGATGGTGCGCCGGACGTCCTCCTTGCCGACGCCGCCGCCGATGAAGGCGAAGACGATGTCGTCGCGGTCCTTGAGGCGCACCGCGGCGTCGAGGATGGTCGTGACCGGCGTCGAGAAGCCGTGGTTGCCCGAGTACATGACGACGAACTTGCCGTCGAGGGCGTAGTCCTTGCGGAAGGGGTTGGTCTCGTGGGGGATGGGCTCGAGGACGTCGTCGTGGGCCCAGGGAGGGATGACGTGGAGCTTCTCGGAGACGTCTCGCATCTTGTTGATGCGGTCGCCCATGAAGCGGTCGAGGACGATGACGTCGTCGGCGCGCTTGAGGACGGCCTGCTGGAAGCGGAGCATGAGCTTCACGGGCAGGGAACCCGGCTTCATCTTGCCCAGCTCGATGACCTGGTCGGGGTTGACGTCCATGACCCAGTACTTGAGGGGGACGCGCCGGATCGCACGGATGACCAGGGCGCCGACGGCGCACATGGGGGGCGAGGTGGAGACGAAGAGGCAGGCGAGCTTGCGGGTGAAGAGGCCGTGGGCGATGGCCTGGACGAGGAAGAGGAGCTGGGCGAGGATGCGGAGGGGGATGGAGGCATTGCCGAAGCTGGACAGGGGCATGCGCCGGATCTCGACGCCGTCGCGAGTTTCGCGCGCGGGGAACTTCAGGGTCGGGTCGTCGTAGCCCCGGGCGGAGGTGATGACCTTGACGCGGTGGCCCCGTTTGGCGAGGGCGGCGGCGGCGTCGTGGAAGTGCTGGCCGACGGCGGGGGAGTCGGGGACGTAGACCTGCGAGATGATGAGGATGGTCTTGTCGTGGAGTGGCACGGCGTTGTTTCCGCGTGGGCGCGGGGTGCACGGACATCATTGGGGCACGCTCGCCCCTGGTCCGGAGAATCGACCCGGGGGCGTGGGCTCTTGAGGCTCAGTACCCGGTCGGGCGGGGAGAGGTTCGGCGTCAGGGCCCGGGGTGGAAGGGGAAGGCGAGGGGGGCGAGGACGAGGGTGAGGACGAGAACGAGGAGGGTGAGGGGGACGCCGAGGCGGGCGTAGTCGGTGAAGCGGTAGCCGCCGGGGCCGTAGACCATGAGGTTGGTGACGAGGCCGATGGGGGTAATGAAGGCGGCGGCGCTGGCGATCATGAGGGCGATGACGAAGGGCTCGGGGCTGACGCTCATGTCCTTGGCGACGCCCATGGCGATGGGGAACATGAGGACGGCGGCGGCCTTGTTGGTGACGAGCTGGGCGAAGATGGTGGTCGAGAGGAAGAGGCCGGCGAGGGCGGCGTAGGGGCCGAGGGGGCCGACGACGCTGAAGATGGCGTGAGCGATGAGGGCGGCGGCGCCGGTGGTGGTCATCGCGCGCCCGATGCCGATGGCGGCGGCGATGACGATGAGGACCTGCCAGTTGATCGAGTTGCGTGCGACGGTTCCCGTACAGCAGCGCGTCAGCACCATGGCGACAGCGGCGATGAGACCGGCGCCGACGGGGACCAGGCGGATGCCGGGGATCGTCAGCACGATGACGAGCCCGAGCATGATGAGCATGGCGACCCAGGCGCGCTCGTGTCGGACAACGCGCGAGCCGACGACGTCCGAGACCAGGTAGAAGTGGTCCGAGTTGCGGTAGGCGGGGACGAAGCCCGAGTGGGTGGAGAGCAGGAGCGTGTCGCCCGGGCGGAGGATGATGTCGCCGACCTTCTTCTTGATGCGCACGCCGCCACGATGGACGGCGATGATGGCGGCATTGTACTTGGTGCGGAACTGGCTCTCGCGGACGGTGCGCCGAACGAGCGGGGAGTTGTGGCTGACGACGGCCTCGACGATGGTCCGGTTGCGCCGGTCGGCCTCGACCTTGTCGATCTGGTCGGTGGCCGGCTTGAGGCCCTTGATCTTGAGCAGGTCCACGACGGACTCGACGACGCCGACGAACTTGAGACGGTCGCCCGATTCGAGGATCTCCTCGGGGCTGACCGCGGGCATGACGTTGCCCTCGCGCTCGAGCTCGGAGAGGAAGAGGCCCGGGAGCTGGCGGAGGCCCGCGCCCTCGATGCTCTTGCCGATGAGCGGGCACGTGGGGTCGACCTCGATCTCGACGGTGTATCGCCTCGCCTCGTCGCCCGAGTCGCCCGGGGCGACGCGTTCGGGCAGGACGTAGCGGGCGATGAGGGTGATGAGCGCGACGCCGAGGATCGCGGAGGGGACGCCCACGACGCCGACCCACCAGAAGCGTTTGAGGGTGGAGGGCTCGGCGAGGCCGAGTTGGGTGAGGCGGTCGGCGTTGTCGTGGAAGTAGGCGATGTAGAGGCCATCGACGGCGATGTTGGTGCTGGTGCCGATGAGCGTGCAGGCGCCGCCGAGGATGGCGGCGAAGGAGAGGGGCATGAGCAGGCGCGAGGGGGAGAGGCGAAGCTTGCGGGCCCAGTCGATGATGACGGGGGTGTACATCGCGACGATGGGGGTGTTGTTCATGAAGGCCGAGAGGATGGTGACGGGGACCATCATGCGGAGCTGGGCGCCGGCGAGTGTCTTGGGTTTGCCGAGGAGTCGTTCGGAGATGAGGTTGATGGCGCCGGTCTCGGCGAGCCCGGTCGCGACCACGAAGAGGGCGGCGATCATGATGACGGAGGGGTCGGCGAAGCCGACGATCGCGGAGCGGGCGTCGATGACGCCCCCGAAGATGGCGTCACCGGCGACGAGGGCGGCCAGGGCCGAGACCATCGCGGTGTCCGTCCCGACCTTGCCCGAGGCGAGGGCCGCGACGAGGAAGACCAGCACGACGAGAGTGAAGGCGATGGCGAGGGTCAAGCGGGCCGGCTCCTGCACGCGGCGCGGCGGGGTGGAATCGTAAGCCCCGGGCTGGGCGCGCACGCAACGCCGCCCCGGGGTCTATCGGGCCTCGGGGCGGGCGGCTTTGAAAGGGGTTGGCGCCCCCGCTCAGAACCTCAGGGGCAGGAGCCGGCGAAGCCCAGCATGAAGGCGATGACGTCGGAGTAGTTGAAATACCCGGCGGGCGGGGCCAGGTCGGCGGCGGGGGCCTTGTCATTGAAGAGATCGAGGAAGGCGATGACGTCGCTGGCGTCGAGGGCGCCCGAGGCGTCGAGATCCGAGGCACAGGCACGGGTCGGCTGGACGATGTGCAGGAGCTGGTCGGCGGCGACGTCGTGCATGGTGGTGCGCGTGCCGTCGGTCCACTCGACGGTCAACTCCTCGACGACGGTCGTGTCGCCAAGCCCGAAGTGGACCTCGGCGGGAAGGCCCGCGAGGTACGAGGCGGCGGAGAGCATCTCGCGGCGCTTGGTGACGGTCTGGGCGTTGATCGTGACGGTCGCGTAGACGGTCACGCCGATGCCGAAGAGGTTGTTCCCGTTGGACTGGCGGACGTTGACGCGGAGCCAGTGGCCGGCGTGGGGGCAGTCGTTCTCGAGGAGGTAGGTGGGCTCGTTGTGGTTGGTGACGAGGAGGTCGTCGTCGCCGTCGCGGTCGTAGTCGAAGGCGATGAGGCACTTGGAGTCGCCGATCCAGTCCATGCCGGGGGTGTTGTCGATGGTGAAGTGGCCCGTGCCGTCGTTGAGGAAGCAGACGGGGGGGGCCATGTCCATGACGGACCAGGGTGGGATGAAGTCGGCGAAGCCGTTGACGGTGATGAGGTCGAGGTCGCCGTCCTGGTCGGAGTCGGACCACTCGCACCCCCATCCCCAATAGGCGTACTGGACGCCTCGGTCTGGGGCGGCGTCGGTGTAGCTGGGGAGCGAGCCGTAGGGGGCGTTGTTGAGATAGATGATGTTGTCCTGGCCGGGCGACCAGACGCCCGAGGGGTCGCCGATGTTTGTGTTGAAGACGTCGAGGTCGCCGTCGTCGTCGAAGTCGGCGCAGGTGGAGCCCATGTCGTTGGCATCGTGGTTGGCGCCGACCTCGTCGGTGACGCGGACGAAGCCGTCGGGCGTGTTGTGGAAGAACTCGTCGGAGGTATGGTCGACGGCGACCTGGATGTCGGGTCGGTGGTCGCCGTCGAAGTCGTGGAAGATGGGGGTGAAGCTGTCGCGTTCGAGCATGCCGAGGCCGACGTCGAGGGTGACGTCCTGGAAGGTGAAGTTGCCGAGGTTCTTGAGGAGGCGGTTGTAGCCGGTGAAGAAGGGGTTGCCGAAGCCGGCCTCGCCGGTCCAGACGGTGACGTAGACGTCGAGGAGTCCGTCGTTGTCGAAGTCGGCGAAGGAGCCGCCGCACCGGAGGTACCCGACGGTGCGGGCGTTGGCGGTGTCGGTCATGTTGGTGAAGGTGCCGTCGTGGTTGTTGCGGTAGACCTGGTTGCCGGGGTAGTTGTTGTTGGGGTGGTCGTCGTTGATGACGAAGAGGTCGAGCCAGCCGTCGTTGTCGAGGTCGACGAAGTGGGCGAGGCGTGAGAGGCCCATGTGGTCGACGCCGGCGGCGGCGGCGACCTCGGTGAACGTCTTGAGGCCCTGGTCGAGGTTGTTGCGGTAGAGCTTGTTGGGGTGGTTGAGCGAGGCGCAGAGGTAGATGTCAAGGTCGCCGTCGTTGTCGTAATCGCCGACGGCGGCGCCCTGGCCGATGCTCTTCTGGATGGTCTGGTACGTGGGGTGGTTGCCGGGGAAGAGGAGGCCCGGGACGTTGACGTGGTCGATTCCCGCGCTGGCGGTGACGTCGACGTAGGACATGCCCAGGGTGGGTTCCGCGTGGGCGGCGGACGCGAGGGCGAGCATGAGGCAGGACGCGGTCGGCACGAGTGTGTATGAGCGCATCGCGATCTCCCCAGCGCGGCGGGATATGGCGCCGCGCGATCAGCAAAGTGCATCGCGACCGGACGGCTCCGGTCGTGCGCGGGAATCAGGATTTCGCTCGCGAACACCCCTGCGAGCCGGCCCGCGATCGCGGGCCGAGAGACCACGAATACCCCGAACAGGGCGCTTCCACGCTACCACGCGGAGCGTCTCGGGTGCAAGGGATTTTGCGCTTCGACCGCCTCGACCTCAGCGGCAGCCGGCCGCGAACTCCGTCAGGAATGCGAACACGTCGGAGAAGTCGAACACCCCGGAAGGGGGGGCCAGGTCGGCGGCCTGGTCCTGAGAAGCGAACCCGATCAGGAAGGCCTGGACGTCGGAGTAGTCGAGGACGCCGTAGGGCGTGGCGAGGTCGGCGAGGTTCGCGATGATCTCGATCGTCTGGTCCGCGGGGACATCGGTCAGCACGCGGGTGTATCCGTTGGGCCAGGTGATGCGGACGGCGTCGGCGACGGGGTTCTGCGCCAGGCCGAAGTGGGCGACGAGCTCGCCCTGGGCGAGGTAGGACGGGGCGGCGGTGATCCACTGGTGCTGGGTGAGGCCGCCGGCGGTGACCTCGATGTGCGCGCCGACGCCGTCGGGCGTGAGCGAGGTACTGCCGCAGTTGTCGAGCTGGAGGCGGAGCCAGTTGGCGCCGGTGTCCTTGGTGAGGTCGTTGCGGAAGAGGAAGGCGGGGTCGTGGTGTGAGAGGAAGACGAGGTCGACGTCGCCGTCGTTGTCGTAGTCGAGCTTGATGATGCCGCGGCCTTGTGTCTGGTGGAAGAGGCCGAGGGCGGCGGCGGACTCGGTGAAGGTGCCGTCGTTGTTGTTGAGGAAGATCTTGGAGGGGTTGTCCCAGAGGGCGTACCCGTTGGTCTCGACGATGTCCATGTCGGCGTCGTTGTCGAGATCGACGGCGGCGACGCCCCAGCCCCAGGCGCCCTGGTTGACGCCGGCGGCGACGGAGACCTCGTTGTAGGTGTGATCGCCGTTGTTCAGGTAGAGTTTGTTGCCCCCGACGGTCTCGATGGCGGAGACGTACCAATCGGGCAGGCCGTCGTGGTTGAAGTCGGCGGTGGTGGCGCCCATCCCGTTCTGGTCGAGGCCTGTGCCTGATTCCAGGGTGTAGAGGGTGAAGGACTGGCCTTGGTTGTTGATGAGGTACTGGCTGGAGACGAAGTCGGCGGCCCAGAGGATCTCGGGGTACCCGTCGCCGTCCATGTCGTGGAAGGTGGGGGTGAAGCCCCACATGGGGATGTCGAGGAGGGGGGTGATGTCGGCGGTGACGTCGGTGAAGGTGCCGTCGGCGTTGTTGCGGAAGAGGCGCTCGCCGAGCATGACGTCGGACCAGCCTCCGACGAGGAGGTCGAGGTCGCCGTCCATGTCGTAGTCGCCCCAGGCGGAGCCGAAGCCGTCGGGTCGGTCGGGGCTGGTGGTCTGGACGCCCGCCTGGGCGGCGACGTTGGTGAAGGTGTGGTCGCCGTTGTTGCGGTAGAGGATCTGCGAGTGGGCGAGCAGATCGAGCGGGTCCGTGCCCATGCTGGTGACGAAGATGTCGAGGTCGCCATCGTTGTCGTAGTCGGCGACCGAGGCGCCGCCGCCGAGATGCTCGAGGGCGACTCCCCATGACTCGGCCTCGTCGGTGAACGTGCCGTCGCCGTTGTTGATGTAGAGATGGTCGGGCTCGTGCCCGCCCGAGAGGAGGAAGACGTCGAGGTCGCCGTCGCGGTCGAAGTCACCGGTCGCGCCGCCGGCGTAGAGGAAGATGGGCAGGCTGAGCGTGCCGCTGAACGAGATGTACTCGGAGATGACGCCGGTGCTCTGCGTCTGGTTGGAGAAGTGGAGCGTCTGGGCGTAGCCGGCGGGAGCGCCGGCGGCGAGCGAGAGGGCGAGGGCGGCGAGGGGGTATCGCATCTGACGGGTCCTTCGGGCTCGGGGGACGCCATCGCCGCGGCCAGGGGCGAGGGGCCCCCAGCCGGCTCCCGGCGCAACGTCCCGGGCGGAGCGTGTTCGGCTCTCCCATGACTATCTCGGAATCGGGGCGGTCAGACCACCCCAACGTGGGCACGAATCTGGTCGGGCTTTGGCCGGAGCCCGGATTCTGGGCTCTCAGGGGGGTATGGGCGAGCCAAAATCACTCGGCGGGAGCGATGCCGAGGGCCTTGATCGCCTCGATGACCCAGGCGTGGACGCGGGGCGGGGCGCAGATGATGCCCTTGTTCTTCTCGAGGCCGCGCCCGTGCGAGAAGTCGAGGGAGTGACCCCGCATATCGGTGACAAAAGCGCCGGCCTCGGAGGCGATGCAGGCGCCGGCGGCGTGGTCCCAGATGCGCTCGACGTACCCCGCACGCGTCGGCAGGCGGATATAGGCGTCGGCCTGCCCCCGCGCGACGACGGCGTACTTGGCCTGTGAGTCCAGGCGCGTCGGCTCGCCGACGGGGATCCCGTGCGCCCGCTCGATGTGCTCGAGCACGCGGTCGGTGTCGTCCACGTTCGAGTGCGCCTTCTCGACCGAGGCGCAGACCGAGATCGGGTCGTCCTCCATGTGGTCGAGGCGGGTGATGCGGGTGAGCGCCGCGCCCGCGTCGTCGGCCGCGGTCTCGTAGACGCCCTCGCCCTTGATCGCCAGGTACATGCACCCGGCGGGGTCGGGGACGTCGAGGGGCTCGGACATGTCGACGGGGAGGTTTGGGCATCCCATGACGCCGACGGTCGGCGTGTCGCCCTCGACGTAGGCCAGGGCGATGGCGTACTGCTGGTTGCGCAAGAAGCCCTTGGTGCCGTCGATCGGGTCGAGGGTCCAGAAGCCCCGGTGGTGCGCGTCGCCCGAGCCGAGGTCGATGACGTCGAGCATCGCGTCCTCGTCGGCCTCGGGCCAGACTTCCTTGACGGCGGCGAGGGTGGCCTGGAGGAAGACCGCGTTGTCCTCGTCGCGCAGGAAGGCGCTGCCCTCCTCGGCGACGAGCACGACGTGCTCGCCGAAGTGCTCACGCAGGATCCTGCCCACGATCGCCTGCGAGGCGTAGTCGGCGACGGTCACCGGGCTCTTGTCGTCCTTGGTGATCGAGCGGACCTGGTCGAGGGCGTCCTGGACTTGGCGCGTGACCGAGCAGGCGGCGGCGACGGCCTCGCGGCCGACCTCGAGGAGCTTCGCGTAGTCCGCCATGGGAAATTTCCAAATCGCAAATGGCCAGATGGCCAAATCAGGACCAAGACGCGTTCGGATTCTCCGTCCATGTTGGCCATTTGGCAATTTGCCATCTGGCCATTTCCCGCGTCAGCGGGCGGCCGCCGCGACGTTCACGATGCCCTTGCTCGACAGCAGCTCCAGGCACTGCTTGACACACTCCTCCACGGAGTGCTCGGCGGTCTTGAGGACCAGCTCGGGCTTCTCGGGCGCCTCGTAGGGGTCGTCGATCCCGGTGAATCCCTTGATCTGACCGGCGCGGGCCTTCTTGTACAGGCCCTTGGGGTCGCGGCTCTCGCAGACTTCGAGGGGCGTGTCCACGTAGACCTCGATGAAGGGCAGCTTGCCCTCGTCGTGCAGCTTGCGGCACAGGTCGCGGTCGGCGCGGTAGGGGCTGATGAAGCTCGTGAGCGCGACGCACCCCGAGTCGGCGAAGAGCTTGGCAACCTCGCCGATGCGCCGGATGTTCTCGGTGCGGTCCTCGGCGGAGAATCCGAGGTTCTTGTTCAGGCCGTGACGGACGTTGTCGCCGTCGAGGCGGTAGGAGTTGACGCCGCCCGAGACGAGGACCTGCTCGAGGGCGGAGGCGATGGTGGATTTGCCTGAGCCGGAGAGCCCGGTGAACCAGAGCGTGGCGCCCTTGGCGCCGAGGGCCTTGAAGCGCTCGTCGCGGGACAGGTCGCCCTCGTGCCAGTGGATGTTCGTCGCCTTGACCTCGGACATCGATCGCCTCCTCGCCAACGTGTTGATTTCCCGTGATTTGGGGCGGGATCGTAGGCCGGCGGCGTGGAGGGCGGACCGCGACGGATGAAATCGGGGCGGGGCCTTTCGAGGCCCCGCCCCGGCACGCTTGCTCGGTTCGATTCCGCCGCGGGACGAGCCGCGAGCAGGGAGTTACGGGCAGCCGGCCCCGAACGCGGTCAGGAAGGCGATCACGTCAGAGAAGTCGAGCACGTCGTAGGGGATGGCGAGGTCGGCGACGTTGCACCCCGGGACGACCGATCCGCCTGGCTGGAACTCGTAGGCGCCCAGGTCGATGTTCAGTTCCCAGGCAGGGACGCCCGTGTTGGGCGTGTTCGGGTCGTCCAGGTTGCGGACGTCCCCGTCGAAGTCCACGTCGAGCGTGAGGACGGAGACCGAGGCGGACGAGGTCGGGAGCTTGCCCAGTGAGTCGCCGGCGTCGATGGCGGGAGAGCCGCCCATGAGCCTGAAGTCGCCCCCGGGAGCGTCGACGAACATGGGGTCGGCGTCGAAGTTGCCGTTGACGTCGGGCGTCGCGCCGCCCTCGGGAATGAGCGAGTGGCGTGGGGTGAAGATGCCCGAGCCGCCGTGCGAGCCGGCGCTGGGGTTGACGACGATGCAGTTGAGCAGCGCGGTCTGCGAGTCGGTGCGGACACCCTGGAAGCTGTTGTTTGCGGAGGAGTCGGTGTTGCCGACGAAGGTGCAGTTGACGCACTCGAAGAGCTGCTCGTTGTAGACCACGCCGCCGAACGCGGTCGCCACGTTGTTGACGAACAGGCAGTTGTTGGCGCGAGCGGCGTCGGCGTCGGAGATCCAGATCGCGCCGCCGCGCGGGCTCGTGTTGGACTCGAACGTGCACCGGTCGAAGCGGAGGTCGGAGCTCTGGAGCGTCGCGACCGCCCCGCCGCGCCAGGTCGAGCTGTTCTCGCGGAACGTGGTCTCGACCACGCGAACCTGCGACGCGGTGTCGACGACCAGCGCACCCCCCTCATCGGGCGAGGCGTCGGTGGTCCCGGCGTCGTTGTTCTCGAACAGGCAGCTCTCGATGAGATGCGGGCCTGAGCCCCGCAGGTACACCCCGCCGGCGGCGGTCGGCGAGGTGTTGTTGCGCACGATCGTGTTGCGCATCGTCAGGCGAGCGCCGGCGTACACGCCCCCGGTCGTCGAGGTCGCGTGGTTGTCCTCGATGACGCAGTCCTCGACCGTCAGCACGGACGGCGTCTCGGCGCGGATGCCCGCGTCGTTGGCGGTCTGGCCCCCGGTGATCGTCAAGCCCCGGAGCGTGACGCTGGAACTGATGATCTCGAAGACGCGCCCGATGCCCTGCCCGAAGATAATCACCTCGCCGGGCGTGTCGGAGCGCCGGATGGTGATGTCCTTGTTGTTGATGACGAGGTTTTCGGGGTAGAGGTCAGGCTCGACGACGATCTCGTCGCCGTCGGCCGCCGCCACGATCGCGGCGTTGATCGTGATGTGGTCGAAGTCGACCAGGTTGGGGCCGACGGTGAGGGTGTCGGCGACGGCGGCCTGGGCCAGCACCATCGCGGTGGTGATCACGCCGAGTCGTGTCCTGGTGAGCATGGGTTTGCCTCCGGTGTCTGGCCCGGGCCGTCAGGGCCCGGCTCATTTGCAGACGCGTCAGGGGCGCCCCGCGCGCCTCATACTCCACCTCAACGGGCGACGCCCGAAGGATCTAGGTCGAGACGCCCTCGCCAGATAGACTCGCCGAGCGGGGTGGGAAAGGAGCCCACGAGGGAATGGGCCAGGACACAGCGCACGCGACGACGGTCCTGACGCGTCTGACGGCGGGGGACCCCCACGCCGCGGACGAGCTGACCCCCCTGCTCTACGACCAGCTGCGCCGCCTGGCGGGGGGAATGCTCGCCTCCGAGCGGGGCGGGCACACGCTCCAGCCGACGGCGCTCGTCCACGAGGCCTACGTCCGCCTCATCGATCAGCGGTCGGTCCGCGAGGCGGACCGGGCGGCCTTCATCGGGCTGGCGGCGACCGTCATGCGCCGCGTGCTGGTCGACCACGCGCGGGCGCGCAAACGCCTGAAGCGCGGCGGAGACAACCGACGCGTTGCCCTGGACGACTCGGTCATCGCCCAGCCCCCCGGCGGCGGAGGCGGCGAGCAGATCGATCTGGAGGCCCTGGACATGGCGCTCGAGCGCCTCACGGAGATGGACGCCCGCAAGGCCCGACTCGTCGAGCTCCGGTTCTTCTGCGGGCTCGACGAGGCGGACGCGGCACAGATGCTGGGGATCTCTCGGGCGACGGCGTCCCGCGAGTGGCGGATGGCCAGGGCGTGGCTCGCCCGCGAGCTCGAGCAGATGGAGACCTGAGTGACCGAGCCCGACCGTTTCCGCGAGATCGACCGCCTCTTTCGGCAGGTCTGCGAGCTGGAGCCCGGTGCGCGCGAGGCGCGCCTGGTCGAGCTGGCGCCCGGCGATGAGTCGTTGCGGTCGGAGGTGCTCGAGCTGCTCGCCGCCGAGGCTCGCGCCGACGCCTCGCGAGGGTTCACCCCCGAGGCGGTGCTGGCCGAGTTCGGGCAGACGCTTCGCGCCGGCGACGAGGACCCCGAGGAGCTGGCGGGGTACCGGATCCTGTCTCGTCTGGGCGAGGGCGGGATGGGGGTCGTGTACGAGGCCGAGCAGCGCTCGCCCCGTCGGACGGTGGCGCTGAAGGTGCTGCGTCCGGGGCTGGCGACGGCGGACCTGGTGCGCCGCTTCGAGTTCGAGGTCGAGGCCCTCGGGCGCCTGCGGCACCCGGGGATCGCGCAGGTGTACGAGGCGGGGGTGGCGCGGACGCCGATGGGCCCGCGACCCTTCTTCGCGATGGAGCTCGTCCGGGGCGAGCCGCTGGATCGGTGGGCGAAGAACGCCGACGCCTCGACGCGCGAGAGGCTGGAGATGATGGCCCGCGTCTGCGACGCCGTGCAGCACGCGCACGCCCAGGGCGTGATCCACCGCGACCTCAAGCCGGCCAACATCCTGGTGACGCCCGAGGGCGACCCGAAGGTGCTGGACTTCGGCATCGCGCGCACGATCGACGCCGACGCCCGTGCCGACTCGATGCAGACGGTCCAGGGCCAGCTCGTGGGCACGCTGCCCTACATGAGCCCAGAGCAGCTCTCGGGCGAGCCCGGGGGCGTGGACACCCGCGCGGATGTGTACGCCCTGGGCGTCGTGCTCTTCGAGCTGATGAGCGGGCGCCTGCCCCACGAGGTGGCGGACCGTGGTCTGCTCGACGCGGCCAAGACGATCCGCGAGGAGGCGCCCACCCGCCTGGCGACCCTCGAGCCCAGGCTCAGGGGCGATGTGGACACCATCGTGGGCAAGGCGCTCGAGCACGACCGGGAGCGTCGGTACGCGACGTCGGCGGCGATGGGCGATGACATCCGCCGCCACCTCGCGGGCCTCACCATCGCCGCCAGACCGCCCAGCGCCGTCTACCAGCTCAGCCGCCTGGCCAGGCGACACGTGCCGGTGGTGGTGGCGGGGTGCGTCGCGCTGCTCGCGCTGCTCGGCGCGGTCGCGGGCGTCTCGCTCGCGCTCTCCGAGGCGATCGATCAGCGCGATCTGGCGCGTGCGCGGCAAAGCGAGGCGGAGCGCCAGACGAAGATCGCGCGCGAGGTGACGTCCTTCCTGAACAACGACGTGCTGGCGGCGGTGACGCCCTCGGCCCAGGGCAAGGACGCGACGATCCGGGGCGCCATCGACGCCGCGGCCGCCGAGCTGCCCGGGCGCTTCGCCGACGACCCCGCGACCGGGGCCGCGATCCGCAACAACATCGGGAACGTCTACTTCGCGCTCGGCGAGTACGCGCTGGCCGAGCCGTTGCTGGTCGAGGCCCGGGATATGTTCGCGGACTCCCTGGGCGCTGGGCACGAGTTGACGCTGCTGGCGGAGCAGGATCTGGGCGCGCTGTACCGCGACTCCGGACGCCCCGACGAGGCCCGCTCGACGCTGGAATCGCTGCTCGATCGGAGGCGGGCGGCTGAGGGCGAGGCGTCACCCGCGGCGTTGTATCTGCTGGTCATGCTCGCCGAGCTCGAGCGGGACGGGTTCGGCGACCTCAATCGCGCCGCGGCGCGCCTCGACGAGTTCGACCGCCTGAGCGCGGGCGTGCTCGGGTCCGACGACGAGACGTCGATGTACGCCGCCCTCGTCCGTGCCGGCGTGGACGCGAGGAACGGCCACTACGAGGAGGCCGCCTCGGGCTACAAGCGGGTCGCGCAGGCGCGAGAGGCGATGTTGGGGCGTGAGCACCCCAAAGCGCTCTCGGCGTGGCACAACTACGCGTACGCGTGCGAGGCGCTGGGTCGGTACGACGAGGCCGAGCCGATCTATAAGCGCGACCTGGAGATCGAGCGCCGGATCGCGGGCGCCGACAACCCGGACACGCTGGTGACGGCCCACAACCTCGCGTTCCTGTACGAGAGCATGGGGCGGTACGACGAGGCCGAGCCCTTGTATCTCGACACGCTCGAGCGGTGCACGCGCGTCTTCGGCCCGACGCACCCGGGCACCCTGACGTGCACACGGAGCCTCGCGTCGCTCTACCGCTCGACGGGCAGGCTGCAGGCAGCCCAAGACCTTCTCACAAGCACGCTCGAAGCGGCGAGGAGGGATTTGGGGCCCGAGGCGCCCGACACGATCGAGATCGCGTGGAAGCTTGGTGTGGTGGACACCGAGCTGGGACAGGCGGCCGAGGGCGAGGCGCTGCTGGCTCCGATCATCGCGCCGACGAGGAAAATGGTCCCGCAAGGGCATCCGATGCTGGGCGCCTTGTTGCTGTCGTGGGGCGAGTGTTTGTCCCGCCTGGACCGCAACGAGGAGGCCCGGGACGCTCTGAGCGAGGCGTACGAGATCCTTCAGGGGGCGGACGGCACGCGTGAGGGCGAGGAGGCCAGGAAGGCGGCGACGCTCCTGGAGGGTGTGCACCGGGCTCTGGGCGAGGCGCAGGAGGCGGACCGCTGGGCCGCGCTCGGGCAGGCGCCGACCGACGATTGAGGGGGACGCCTATCCTGCCCTCCCAACGCGGCGGTGGGCGCCGCGGTTCTTTCGTGATCCGGTCGTCCCGGCGCCCCGGTTTTTTCCCGGGGGCGGGGCCAGTACGCAGGGAGAGTCCACGCATGTCCGGTCTCATCACGCCGCACGGCGGCACGCTCGTCAACCGCGTCGCCGAGGGCGCCAAGCGCGACGCCCTCATCAAGGAAGCCGCGGGCCTGACCCGCATCGACCTCTCCGCCAAGCAGTCCTGCGACGTCGAGATGATCGCGATCGGCGCCTTCAGCCCGCTGACCGGGTTCATGGGCAAGGCCGACTTCGAGAGCGTCTGCAAGAACATGAAGCTCGCCGATGGGAACATCTGGCCCATCCCGATCACGCTCGCGACCCAGGAGGGCAAGGCGAAGGTCGGCGACCGCGTCGCGCTATACGCCCCCAACGGCACACTCCAGGCGGTCATGACGGTCAAGGAGGTCTTCCCCCACGACCGCGAGCTCGAGGCGACGATCTTCTTCAACAAGGCGGGCGACGACGACGGGAACCACCCGGGCGCCGAGGCCGTCAAGAAGGAGGGGCCCGTGTGCCTCGCCGGCCCGATCGAGGCGGTCGAGGTGTGCGTCGACCCTGATGGGCCCGAGGCGTTCCTGGACTTCCGCCTGACGCCGGCCCAGACCCGGGCCGAGTTCGAGAAGCGCGGGTGGAAGACCGTCGGCGCCTTCCAGACCCGCAACCCGATCCACCGGGCCCACGAGTACCTGTGCAAATGCACGCAGGAGATTACGGACGGCTTGCTGATCCACCCGCTCGTCGGCGAGACCAAGCCGGGCGACATCCCCGCCGACGTGCGGATGGAGTGCTACCAGGCGCTCATCAAGGAGTACTTCGTCCCGGAGCGGACGCTGCTGACGGTGATGCCCGCGGCGATGCGCTACGCCGGCCCGCGCGAGGCGATCCTGCACGCCCTCGTCCGCAAGAACTACGGCGTCACCCACTTCATCGTCGGTCGTGACCACGCGGGCGTCGGGAACTACTACGGCACCTACGACGCCCAGACCATCTTCGACAACCTCGACAAGAAGAACCTGGGCATCGAGCCCCTGAAGTTCGAGCACGCGGCGTTCAGCAAGAAGGCCCAGGGCATGGTCTCGGGCAAGACCTTCCCCAAGCTCGAGGGCGACCAGGTCTTCCTCTCGGGCACGAAGGTCCGCGAGATGCTCGGCAAGGGCGAGCGCCCGCCGGGCGAGTTCACCCGCCCCGAGGTCGCGGACATCCTCATCCGCTGGGCGCAGAGCACGAACTGATCGCGAGTCGATCCCGTTGAACGACAAAGGCCCCCGTCCGGCGTGGACGGGGGCCTTGTTCATGTTGTCAGGATGTCGTGTGTGTTAGCGCCGACGCCGGCGGGTCAGGCAGAGCCCGCCCAGCCCGGCGAGGGTGATCGTGCCCGGGGTGGGCACGACGCGGATGTTGTCGATCGCCATGGAGCCGCCGAGGCAGAAGACGGCCTTGTCGAAGCCCCCGATGTTGAGGTCGGCGGCGGTGAGCAGGCCGATCCGGTTGGCGGAGTTGTTGCCATACTGGACGGTTGGGTCGCCGAACTCCCCGCCCGACAGGAACGAGGCGAAGTCGATCGAGCGGACCAGCGAGCCTTCCTTGTAGAGCTTGAGGCTGGTCATTTCGACGTCGGGTGACTCGAGGTCGATGATGTCGAAGCCGATGCCCGTGAGCATGCGGTCCCACTGGAAGGTGAGTGTGCCGGCGGGGCGGTTGCCCTCGTCGTCGGGGTAGTTGGCGATGCCGTCGCCGATGCCCGTGTTGTTCTCCTGGAGGATGAGCATGCGCCCGAGGTTGGTGTTCGGGGCGAGGTTGCCGTTGGTCCAGGGGTCTTCGAGGTCGTCGTCGCGGGTTCCGGTGCGGGTGGAGTCGAAGGCGACGGCGAGGTCGAACGGGCGGCTGAAGTTGTCGGCGCTGATCGTGACGCCGTGCGACGCCTGGTACTGGGTGGTGACGATCTCGCCGTGGACGAGGTCGTTGAAATCGAGGACGTCGACGATGTCGGCGGAGGCGGCGGCGGCCGGGAGCGCAAGGGCCACCAGCGCGCCCGCGAGGGCGGCTCGGGTGTTCATTTCTTCTCTTCTCCTGTGTGGTTCGTCACCGGGGTCGTCCCGGTCTCGCATGCAAGGTGACACGCGTCCGGGCGCCCGCCACTCGTCCGCGCCTCGGCCGAGCGTGTCTTTGCGCCGTGGACGGCGCAACCGGCGCCGTCGGCGCCGTCGCACCCCTCGGGCGTCGACCCGTGCGGTCTATGCCGCCTGTGACGGGCTTCAGCGGGGCAGCAGGCTGAGCAGGCCGACGGCGGTCTGGCGACGACCGATCGCGATCGCCGCGATCGACGTCTGCTCCAAGACCTGGGCACGCATCAGCTCGGAGATCTCACGCGCGTAGTCGGCGTCCTGGATGGAGGAGATCGCCCCGGTGAGGTTCTCGAGCTCCGCCCCCGCGAGGCGTTGGCGACGCTCGTTCTCCTTCATCGACTGGCCCAGGGCGGCCCGCTCCTTCGCGTTCCCCTCGCTCGCGGCCTTGACGACCTCCTGGGCCTTCTCGAGGTCGCCATCGATGAGGTTGAGCGCCCGCCCGGAGCGGAGGCTCGCCAGGCTCACACGACCGTCGTCGGGATCCTGCTTGACCTCGATCCCATCACCGGCGCCCACGATCACGCCCATCGTCTGGCTCGCGCGTCCGGCGAAGAGCTGCTCGCCCCCGAACGTCGCGGTCGCGGTGATGTGGTCGATCGCGTCGAGGATGGAGTCGGCCTGGATCTGCATCGCGCCCCGTTCGCCATTGCTCAGCCCGTCCGTGTTGGACGCGGTGACGACGAGGGCGTCGAGCTCGACGTAGAGGTCGCCCAGCACGCCCAGCACGCCGTCCTTGGCGGCATGCCGAGCATTGTCCAGCTCGAGCCGCTCGAGCCGGCGCTCCAACGCGGTCCGCTCCGCGGACATCGACTCGACCGCAACCATGCCCGACGGGTCGTCGCTGGCCCGGTTCAGCCGCTTGCCGGTCGCAACGCGTTCGATCGCGGCCTGGATGGCCTGCTGCGAGCGCTGCAGATTCAGGCGGGCGCTGGCGCCGAGGAGATTGAACGTGACCGAGCCCATCCGCCTCGCCTGTCGGCCCCGGGTGGGGACGTCTTGACCCTGAGCGAGCGGAACGCCCCGACAACACCCTGAATTCGCTGGTGGTGGGCTACTCTTGCGCGATGGCGCCGCGTTTCGACGAGCACGAGTTGGGCGAAGGCCTCGACCCCGACGGGCCGTCGGCGGAGGATCTCGATCGCTTCGGCGACGAGACCGTCACCTGCCCGCACTGCGGCGCCGAGGTGTGGGACCAGCACGAGCGCTGCAACGCATGCGGCGAGCGGCTGACCGACCCGCCCAAGGGCTCGCCACCCATGCCCATGTGGGCCTGGATCACCCTCTTTGTCGCGATCCTGCTCGTGTTGGCGTGGGTGTTGTGAGGGCTACTCGGTCACGCCCAGATCGGTCTTGGTGAAGATCGACTCGAAACGCAGGCCTGCCCGCTCGACGTTCTCGCGGGCGCCCTCCTCGCGGTCGATGGCGGCGACGACGGCGAGCACCTCGCCACCCGCCAGGCGGATCGACTCGCACGCCTCGAGCGCCTGTCCCCCGGTCGTCGCGACGTCCTCGAGAAGGATCACCGCGTCCCCCTCATCGAGCAGGCCCTCGATCTGCTTGGACGTGCCGTAGTCCTTGCGCGCGTTGCGGACGAAGATGCACGGGCGACCGGTCTCGAGCGCCGCGGCGGTGACGAGCGGGACGCCTCCGAGCTCCGCGCCCGCGAGGCGCTCGGCCCGACGCCCGATCTCCCGCTCGACCAGCGCGATCCGCTCGGCGATCAGACTCGCGACGGGGCCCAGGACCTCGGGCCTCGTCGAGAACCGGTACTTGTCGAGGTAGTACGAGCTGGTCCGCCCCGAGCGGAGGGTGAACGAGCCCCGGAGCAGGCAGGCCTCGGCGATCCGGGTGGCCAACTCGCCCCTCGAGGGTCTCGCGTCAGCCCGATCGCCCGGCTTGGCCTCGTCGTGGGTCGCGTGCATCGGGCCCAGCCTAGCTTGCCCAGACGGGAGAATCGGCCCCCACACCCCCGCCAGGCTGGATCTTTCGGGACGCCAGGGCGTACAAGTTGTTGGATTTCAAGCCCCGGGCGCGACCCGCCCGTTCGCGGCGGGCATAATTGCTCCGGCAACAGACACGAGCATCGACGGGAGCGGTGGGGCGTCGGGAGGCGCCGACCTTGCCCCCCGATGGGAGGACACGCGGATGAAGCGGCAGATGAGACTGTTCCTCGGCGTGGCGGTGACGATGGGCGTGCTCTCGCCCTTGGCGCTGTCGCAGGTGACTACCCCGCCCCCGCCCAAGCCGGAGCCCGAGCCGGCCTACACCCCGCCGCCCCAGCCGGTGGCCCGCCCGACGCCGACCCCGCGTCCGCGTCCCGAGGGCACGAGCGGCCCGGGCACGCCCGTGCCCGAGCACGAGCCGCTTGCCCAGGTCGGGGAAGATGGCAAGATCGTCCGCCTCGAGGGGATCCTCGACGAGATCGCGCTGCAGCGCAACCCGCTCGTCTCCGAGACCAAGAACGACGACATCAAC
This sequence comes from Phycisphaerales bacterium, assembly GCA_041402005.1. GTDB lineage: Bacteria > Planctomycetota > Phycisphaerae > Phycisphaerales > UBA1924 > JAJRXR01. Next base: position 110,018 of record JAWKTB010000003.1, read on the forward strand.
GCGATGCGCGTCAGGCGGCGCGTCCAGGCCGAAAAGATGGTCATCGACAACCTCGACCTGTACCGCGAGATCGAGTCGGGCGTGGTGAACGACATCGCGCTGGCGCAGTTCGAGGAGTTCCAGAAGGTCGTCCAGAAGATCCCCCCGCTGGTCATCACCGGCTCCCTGTCGTCGCAGCTCGCCGAAGAGGGCGTGCTGACGCGTATCCAGAGCCAGAGCACGAACCAGATCGTCCGCATGTACAACTCGGCGATCAGCGAGGAGCTCGAGAAGGAGTACCCGGACAACTACCTCGACTACTTCATGAAGTTCATCATCAACGAGTCGCTCAAGGACGCCCGCTTCGCGTACGCGGGGCTTGTGGATGAGTTGATCGCCAACGCCCATGAGTTGTCGGAGACGGCGACCGAGGCCGATCTCACGCCCGCCGCCAAGAAGGTGCTCGACCAGGCCAAGAAGCTCGCGGGCAAGCCCGGTGCGGACGAGGCCGTCCGTGAGAGCCTGGATCTCCTCTCGCTCCAGGACGCCCAGGCCCTGCTCCGGGCGGTCCGCGACCGGCGCGAGGACCCCGATCAGCCGCCCCTCGAGAAGCTCGACTTCCACACCGCCGGCACGGTTGTGCTGAACAAGGGGAGCGAGAAGACCCGGATGGTGCAGGTCCACCACGCCGACGGCACGATCGGCATCGTGGCCTACAAGGGCCTGAAGGTGGGTGAGGAGTACTACGAGAACGGCGTGAAGCACATCAAGGGCGAAGAGGACGAGAAGTCGGACGACTGAGCCTGACAAACGTGACCACGTGAGGGCCCGGGCGCTGACCCGGGCCCTTTTCTTGCGCGCAGCGCGTGGGCTCAGGCCTCCGGACGCATGAACGGGAAGGGGATCACGTCCCGGATCGACTGGCGGTCGGCCATCAGCATGACGAGGCGGTCGATGCCCAGCCCAACCCCGCCGGCGGGCGGCATGCCGACCTTCAGCGCTCGCAGGAAGTCGTGGTCGAGCGTGCGGAAGGTGGACTCCTCCTCGTCGAGGCCCGCGAGCTGCTCGCGGAACTTGCGCTCCTGGACGTCGGGGTCGTTGAGCTCGGTGAAGGCCGTGCCCATCTCCATGCCGCCGATGAACAAGTCCCAGCGCTCGGCGAGCGTCGGGGCGTCCCGCTTCGGGCGCGTCAGGGGAGAGAGGGGGGCGGGGTAGTCGAAGACGAAGGTTGGGCGCGAGGGGTCCAGGGCCTTCTCGGCGACCTCCTCGAACAGCTCGTTGACGATCAGGATGTCGTCGACCCTCCCGCGGAGGTCGTGTGTCTTGATCTCCCGTCCCTCCTCCTTCAGGTGTCGGGCGTACTTGGCGACGAGGCCCCGCTTCTCGCCCTCCGCCCACGCCGCGTCCGTGTCCGTCGGGGGGAAGCCGAGCGCCCGCTCGAACAGCGCCGAGTACGTCACCCGGTCGAAGGGGTGGGCGTAATCGATCGTCTGCTCGCCGAAGGGCAGGACGAGGGACTTGGGCAGCTCGTTCTCGCCCGCCGCGTCGCGTTCGCCCCGGGCGACGGCCTCGTCGGCGCGGTGGACCGCCGCCACGCGGGCCAGCTCGCGGACGAGCGACTCGGCGAGCTCCGCGATGGTCTCGTAGTCGCCGAAGGCCTGGTAGGCCTCCACCGTCGTGAACTCCGGGTTGTGGCTCTTGTCGACGCCCTCGTTGCGGAAGAGACGCCCGACCTCGAAGACGCGGGGCATCCCGCCCACGAGCATCCGCTTGAGGTGCAGCTCCGTCGCGATGCGCATGTAGAGGTCGATATCGAGGGCGTTGAGGTGTGTCACGAAGGGCCTGGCCGCGGCGCCCCCCGCCTGCGGCTGGAGCACGGGCGTCTCCACCTCCTCGAACCCCCGCTCCTCCATGAACCGGCGCAGGCGCGACACGAGCTTGGCCCGCAGCGAGAAGGTGCGGGCGACCTCCGGGTTCGACCACATGTCGATGTACCGCTGGCGGTACCGCGCCTCGACGTCCGCCAGACCCACGTGCTTCTCGGGCGGGGGCACGAGGCACTTGCTCGCGGGGCGAAGGTCCGTCGCCCAGACCGTGGTCTCGCCCGCCTTGGTCTTCATGACCGGCCCCTCGGCGATCAGCACGTCGCCCAGGTCCGTCAGCTTGGCCAGCTCGAAGCCGGCCTCGCTCGCGTCTCGCTTTGAGACGGCAACCTGGAAGGAGTCCCAGGTCGGATCGCGCAGGTTCATCCAGACCAGTTTGCCGTTGTCCCGGTGCAGGACGACGCGCCCGGCAACCTTCACGACCGGGCGCGTGTCCTTGAAACCTTCTTCCTTGCCGTGCGCCTGGTGGGCGGCGTCCGCGTCCGCGTCGTAGAGGCGGGCGGCCTCCCGCAAGGTGACGAGCCCGTCAGTGCGCACGCCATAGGGGTTCAGGCCCAGGGCGCCGACCTGCTCGCGCTTCTCGCGCCGCTGGGCCTCGAGGTGGTGGACGCCCGCCTCGTCGGGGGCGGCGGATGGTGTGGGATCGCTCACGCGAGGATCGTAACCGCCCTCCATCCGGAGGGCTTCACCTCGGGGGATTGAACTCAGAGGGCTCGAAGGGCGCCAGTCCTGGAAGCCCAGAACGTCAGCGACGGGTTTGCATTCGTCGCGAGCCTTGAAGAACCCGTCGCTCACGCTCCGGGCTTCAATCGTGGGTCGCCCTCGCGCTCACTCTTGGACCTTTCGCGACCCTCGTGTTCCCCCGTCCGCCCGGCTCAGCTCTTGAGCACGCGGTCCATCTGGCGGCGCTCGGCGTCGGGCGAGGACTCGACCGGGATCGTCTTGAGCAGCCCGTCGATGATCGCGTCGGTCGTGACCTGGTCCGCCTCGGCGTTGAAGTTGGTGAGGATGCGGTGGCGCAGGACCGGGTGGGCGACGGCGCGGACGTGGTCCGGGGTGACGTGGCTGGCGCCGTCGAGGACCGCCTTCGCCTTGGCCCCCAGGATCAGGTACTCGCTGGCGCGGGGGCCGGCGCCCCAGGCGACGTAGTCGTCCACGATCTTCGGGCGCGGCGCCCTCGGGTCCGCCTCCTCGCGCACGCGCGTCGCCCGGACCAGACGCAGGGCGTACTTCATCACGTGCTCGGCGACCGGCGCGTGCTTGACGATCCGCTGCACCTCCCGGATCTCATCCTCGCTCATCACCGGCGCGATCGACTCCTCCCCCTTGTGCGCGCTGCGCCGGACGACCTCCAGCTCCTCGTCGGCGGTCGGATACCGGATGAGCACCTGGAACATGAATCGGTCGAGCTGCGCTTCGGGCAGCGGATACGTGCCCTCCTGCTCCAGGGGGTTCTGTGTCGCGAGGACGAAGAACGGATCGGGCAGTTCGTGGCGGACACCGCCGACCGTCACCTGTCGCTCCTGCATCGACTCGAGCAGCGCCGCCTGGGTCTTGGGGGGCGTCCGGTTGATCTCGTCGGCGAGGATGACGTTGGCGAAGACGGGGCCCCGCACGAACCGCAGCTCTCGACGCCCCGTCGTCTTGTCCTCCTCGATGACCTCGGTGCCCGTGATGTCCGAGGGCATGAGGTCGGGGGTGAACTGGATGCGGCTGAAGTCCAGGCTCAGGGCCCGGGCGATCGTCGAGATCAGCAGGGTCTTGGCCAGACCCGGGACGCCGACGAGCAGGGCGTGCCCGCGGCTGAAGACGGACATCAGGATCTGATCGACGACCTCGTCCTGCCCGACGATGACCTTGCCGACCTCGTCACGCAGGCGCTGGTAGCTCTCCCGGGCCTGCCTGGTGACGTCGAGGGCCTGGTTGGCGTCGTTGGGGGTGTGCTCGGTCACAGGCGCTCCTCCATGGCGTCTCGAACCGCTGGGATGATACCTGGGCGGACGGGAAGGCCCGGGGCTGGCCTTGGCTGGCCAAAGAAAAGCGGCCGCGTGGGGTCTCATCACGCGGCCGCGAAGGCCCCTGTGGGGAACCGGGGCCTGATTCTCCACTGTGTATGGGCATCGAGGCCCGGGGGTTTCACCCCACGCGAGACTCTTTGCCCGGCGCGAGCCGGGTCATCGGCTCAGTTGTCCTTCATCTGCTCCATGGCGCGGCTGAGGCGCTCAATTTGCTCCGCCAGACGATCCATGCGCTGCTCGAGCTCGCGCTGGAGGGTCTCGAAGCGCTCCTTCGTTTCCTCGGCGCTGCGCTCGACGCGCTTCTCGAGCTTGGGGGCGTCGAACTTGAGGGCCTGGCCCCACTGGTCGGGCACTTGCTGGCTCCACTGGGGCGCGCCCTTGGGGATGACGAGCTTGTGCTTGTCGCCGTCCCACTTGAACTCGAACACGCCGTAGTTCTGCCCGGGCTGGGCGTCGAAGTGCGCCGAGTCGATCGCCTCGTTCATCGCCTTGATGGCCTCCTCGAGCTCGCGCCCGCTGAGGCGACGGCTGAGTTGTTCACGGACCATGTCCTGCCAGTCGCGCATCACGTAGGGCTGTGCGGGCGAGGGCACGCTGTAGCTGAACGCCTGGGGCGCGGGCCAGTCCTGCTCGATCTCCAGCTCGCCGTCGTTCGTGTCGGACATCGCGAGCTTCTGCGCGTCGTAGGGCGCCAGCTCGACCTTGATCGACTTCTCGTCGCATCCACGGATGACCTTGAGGCGGAGCTGGTCGCCCGGCTTGTGCCCCATCAGGGCCTCGTGGAGCGTCTGCCCGCCGGCGTCGTCGGAGCCGTCGATCGAGACGATCACGTCCCACTGTCGCAGCCCGGCCTCGGCGGCGGGGGTGTCGTCGAGGACGCGCTCGACGAGGATCGCCTCGCGGTCGCCGAGGGAGAGGTGCTCGCGCAGGGCGGGCCCCACGTCGCCCAGGGAGATCCCGAGCATGACGGGCGGGGCCTCCCGGGGCGTGGGCGCCGGGGAGTAGAAGCCGACGGAGGGCGCGACCGCCGCGACGCCCGATGGGGCGTGGGGCGGGGCGATGGCGGCGATGCCGGGCATCCCCTCGAGCTCGAAGGTCGTGAGCGTTTGGCCGTCGTCGCCCAGGACGATGACCTTGTGCCCGTCGCGCTTGATGTGGGGCTTGTCGATCACGCGCCCGTTCACGATGACGCGAACGTCGTCGTCGTTGTGCATGCGCAGCTCGGTGACCTGGCCGTTGTCGGACCGGGTGACGATAACCGTGTTGTCGCCCGGGGACGGCGCGGGGGCGTTGTCGGCGCGCTTGGTGAAGTCCACGCCCTGCTGTGGGGCGGGCGCGACGACGGCGGCGCCGGGCTCGGCGGCGCACGCGGCGGCGGCGAGCAGCGCCGCCGGGACCAGTCGCAGATGAATGAGCGGGTTCATGTGATTCCTCCTGACAGAGTCTGTCTGGCTGTGGGGGTCTACTTCAGCGGGGCGTTCACCAGACGCCCGAGCCCTGGGTCGGGGGGACGAGTCGGACGGGGACGGTGTGCTGAGCGCCCGTCTCGTCCTGGGTCGTGCCGTACACCTGGTCCACGACCTCGCGCTCGAGGATCTGGCGGAGGTAGAGGACCTCGACGCGCTGCCCGCCGTCGAGCGGGCGCGCCTGCACCACGACGCGATCCGGGACCTCGTCGATGACTCGACCGGCTTGGCGACCGGCGTCGAGATAGTTCTGGAGGGCCTGGTCGGGCCCCTGCGGGGTCGCGACGCCGATCGGCCCGAGCCCCGCCGACTGCCCGCCGCCCGAGGCGAGGGGGTTGATCCCGAGGGACCAGAAGAGCGCGACGGCGGCGGCGGCGAGCCACCCGCCGTAGCGACCGACCAGCTCGATGCGCCGGACCATGGGTGATGGGTCAGCCAGGGCGCGGTCGAGGTCGACGTGGTCGGCGCACGCGGTCGCGCCGCCGACCGCCGTCGCGAGCAGCTCGTGCTGGCGTTGCGTCCAGCGCAGGTCGTTCCAGAGTGTGGGGTCGCTGGAGGCGAGGGCGCGCAGGGCGTCCCAGTCCTCGGGCGAGGCCTCGCCGTCGATCACGCGCCCGATGAGGATCTCGCGCTCAAGGCTCGGGTCGTCGGGGGTCGCCATGATGTCAGCCGGATCGTCACGCATCGCGTCGGACCACTCCCTTCACGCCGTCGCCTTCACACCACCACCGACCAGCCGGAGCGGGCCTTGGTGGTTTTCGCGTCCGTCTCTTCGTCCTTCGGCGTCTCGCCGGACAAGGCCATGTCCCGGAGCATGCGCCGTCCGCGCGCGATCCGGGTCTCGATCGTCGTCTCGGGCAGGTCCATGACCGCCCCGATCTGTCGGTAGCTCATCCCCCGCAGGCATCGGAGCAGCAGAGGCTCGCGGTACGCGTCCGGCAGGCGCGACGCCAACTCCAACAGGCGGCCCGCCTCCTCGAGCTGCGCGGGGTCGGGCGCCCCCGAGTCCGTCGGCGGGGCGTCCTCGTCCCTGGTCAGTCGCAGGACCGGGGTGGCGCGCGTCGTCTTGCGCCCCTCCGCCCGGGCCACGTTGATCGCGACCGTCCGGAGCCAGGGCCTGAAGGCCTCGGGCTCGCGAAGCTCCCTGAGCTTGCGCACAAGCTGGACGGCGACGATCTGGAGCAAGTCGTCCAGGTCGGCGCCCTTGGGCTTGTACGCGATGAGGATGGCCGCCACCCATCGTCGATGCTCCTGCCAGACACGGCGCAGGGCGTCCCGGTCGCCGTCGATCGCGGCGCTGACGTCCCCGACCTGCCCGTCGCCGTCCCAGGCTTCCAACGAGACCCTCCTTCACGACACCGGGATGCGCGCCCCCCGGGCGCCCGTCAGGCCCCGGGCCCGATTCGGGGCGATCCGGGTCAGTTCGTACGCCCCCGCCCCCTCCCATGATCGGGCGAGGGCCCGGAGCGTCCACCTATGCTCCGGGGCTCCGAGCCCCGCGAGAGCCCCTTTTGACCCCCGACACCGACCAGACCCCCTCCCTGCCCGGGCGCAAGGCCCCGAAGTTCTCGGGCCCGCACGACTCGGCCTCCATGTCGTTCGGCGACCACCTCGAGGAGTTGCGCCGACGCCTGATCTGGGCCGTGCTCGGGATCGTTCCGCTCTTCTTCGTCGCCTTCGCGTTTGGGCGCGACGTGCTCGACCTGCTCATCGAGCCGGCGAGGCAGCAGTTACGCGCCGGCGGGCAGGCAACGGCGCTGTTGGCGACGGGCCCGTTCGAGACGTTCGGCGCCGTCGTCCAGATCGCGATGATCATCACCGTCCTGGTCGGCAGCCCCTGGCTGCTCTACCAGCTCTGGCTGTTCGTCGCGCCGGGGCTCTACAGGGCGGAGCGCCAGTTTTTCTACCGCCTGGCGCCGATGTCGGTGGGGCTGACCGTCCTGAGCATGGTCTTCCTCTACTTCGTGATCCTGCCCGTCGTGCTCGCGTTCTTCATCGGGTTCGGATCGAAGGTGGGCGCGGGGCAAGTTACGACCGCGCCACTTCCCGACGGGGTGAGTCTGGGCTCGATTCCCGTCCTTGCGGCGGACCCGCCGCCAGAAGCGTTGCAGGTCGGGTCGGTCTGGATCAACGACCGCATGCACCAGCTCCGTATCTGCGAGGCGCTGCCCAAGGGCGGGCGCCCCGTCATCCTGGGGACCGAGTTGACGATGGGCGCGGGGATCGTGCAGCAGTACAAGATCGCCGACTACATCCAGACGCTGCTGAACCTGGCTCTGGCGTTCGGGATCGGGTTCCAGATGCCGGTGGTGGTGCTGCTGCTGGGGTGGGTGGGGATCGTCACGCGACAGGGGATGCGCAAGTACCGCAAGCACGCGATCGCGGCGTGCGCGTTCGCGGGGGCGGCGCTCTCGCCACCCGATCCCTTGAGCATGATCCTGTTGGCGGTGCCCTTGTACGCGCTGTACGAGCTGGGGATGGTGCTGCTGAAGGTCTGGCCGCCGAGCTACGAGAAGTTCGAGAAGGAACAGGCGTGAGCGCCCCGACGCCGACGGACGAGACGATGATGCGCCGGGCGCTTGATCTGGCGCGTGAGGCGGGGGCGGCGGGCGAGGCGCCGATCGGGGCGGTGGTGTACGAGACCGCGTCGGGGCGGGTGCTGGGCGAGGGACGCAACCGGCGCGAGCAGGACGCGGACCCGAGCGCCCACGCCGAGTATTTGGCGATTCTGGCTGCCTGCCGCGAGGTCGGGGACTGGCGCCTGAACCACTGCTCGCTGGTAGTGACGCTCGAGCCGTGCCCCATGTGCGCCGGACTGATCGTCAACGCGCGAGTCGGGCGCGTGGTCTTCGGCGCCGCCGACCCCAAGGCGGGGGCGGTCCGGACGCTCTACAGGCTGCTCGAGGACGACCGCCTGAACCACCGGTGCGAAGTGGTCGCGGGCGTGATGGCGCGCGAGGCGGGGGAGTTGCTGACCGGGTTCTTCCGGGCGCTGCGGGGGCGGGGCGACGGCGGGCGGTAGCATCGCCGATGCCCGAGTTGCCCGAGGTCGAGACGGTCCGGCGCACGCTCGAGGCGCGTGTCGTGGGACGACGGGTCACGAGCGCCACACTGAAGCGGCGCGACGTGCTCGTCATGCCGGGCGACCCGGCGGGCGGGTTCTCCAGGGCGAGGGGGGAGGGGCGCGTCGAGTATGGGCGTGTCCGCCAACGAGATCTGCTCGCCGGGGACGTGCTGGGCGAGGTCATCCGCCACGGCAAGCAGCTCGCGATCGTCGGCGATTCCGGGCGCGTGGTCTGTGTTCACCTGGGTATGAGCGGGAACCTGATCTGGCGCGCGCCGCGGGCGCGTCTGGAGCACGCCGGGCACGTCCACACGGTCTGGCGACTCGACGACGGGTCCCGCCTGGTCTTCCGGGATCCTCGCCGATTCGGCGGGCTCTGGGCCTTCCCGAGCCTTGAAGCGCTCTGGGCGTCGCGATGGGACGCGCTCGGCCCGGACGCGATACGCGTGCGCGCGCCCCAGCTCCAACGCGCGCTTGCCCGGACTGACCGCGCCGTGAAGGCGGCGCTCCTCGACCAGAGCGTCGTCGCGGGCGTGGGGAACATCTACGCCGACGAGGCGCTGTTCGGCGCTGGGGTGGACCCCAGGCGTCCGGGCGCCTCGCTCACGCCCGCGGAGTGCGCCAGCCTCGCGCGGCAGATCCGGGGGGTGCTCGCCCGAGCCGTCACCGCCCGGGGCTCGACGCTGCGCGACTACCGGGACGCCAACGGCGACTCGGGCGCATATCAGCTCGCCCACAGCGTCTACGGGAGGGGCGGCGAGCCCTGCCCCAAGTGTGGTGGCGCCCTCGCCTCGGCCCTCGTCGCCCAGCGGACGACCGTCTGGTGCCCGTCCTGCCAGGCGTGAGAGTTGCCCACCGTGTTGTCCACACCCGGGACGGGCGTCCGCCCTGGGCGCCGCCAGAAGCGACAGAGGGATGTCTTCTTGGATCTCATCCCCTTGAGAGAGAAGAGAGTTCATCACCACAGTGAATTGGGGGCGTCGGTTGGGGAGAGGTGGCGGGGAGCCTCGATAAAGCAAGTGGTACCAGGCGTTTAGGCGGACAGATGGAAGCATTCATCCTGTCGGCAGCATGTCGTGAACCGACGCTGGCGCTCGGCATTGCGAGACGCTGACTGCGGTTGGATCGGCGGCGCCGGAAGGCGCGTCGGAGACCGACCGCCCGCGACGAGTTCTCCACGACTTGTCCCCAGGCGGATTGGGGGGGTCAATCGCGTCCGGGGCGGCGGCGGCGGACCTGCTGCTCGAGGGAGCGGACGACCGCCTCGAAGTCGGCGTCGCCACCCCGTCGGGCCTTGACGGTCCGGACGGCGTGCATGACGGTCGTGTGGTCGCGCCCGCCGAAGTGCGCGCCGATCTCCTCGAGCGAGTGGCGCGTGTGCTCGCGGGCGAGGTACATGGAGACCTGCCTGGGGAGCGAGATCGACTTGTGACGGCGCTTGCCGAGCAGATCCGCCTTGCGGACGGAGTAGAAGTCGCTGACCGCGGCGATGATGGACTCGATGGTGGGCCCGTCGGAGGCCGGGGCGGCGCCGAGCTCGGCGAGGCAGTCCTGGGCGAGCTCTAGGTCGGCGCGGCGCTTCTCGACGCTGGCGCGCATCTGGAGCGTCGTGATCGCCCCCTCCAGCTCGCGGATGTTCGAGTCGATGTGCTGGGCGATGTAGCAGACGACGTCGTCGTTCAGCTCGACGCCCCGCAGCTCCGCCTTGGCGCGGAGGATCTCGATCCGGGTCTCGTACCCCGGGGCGTCCACCTTCGCGACCAGGCCCCACTTGAAGCGGGAGACCAGGCGGTCCTCGAGGTGGGGGATCTCCTCGGGCGGCGTGTCGGAGCTGAGGATGATCTGGCGGTTGTTCTGGTACAGGGCGTTGAAGGTGTGGAAGAACTCTTCCTGCGTGCGGTCGCGCTTGGCGAGGAAGTGGATGTCGTCGATGACGAGCAGGTCCACGTCGCGGAAGCGGTGGCGGAACTCGCTCATCGAGCCGTCCTGGACGGCGCCCATGAACTGGGCCATGAACCCGTCGCAGGAGATGTAGACGACCTTCGCGTCCGGGCGGGCCTGTTTGACCTTGAGGCAGACAGCCTGGAGGAGGTGGGTCTTGCCCAGCCCCACGTCGCCGTGGATGAACAGGGGGTTGTACGCGCGCCCGGGCTTGGCGCTCACCGCCAGAGCCGCGGCCTGGGCGAGCTCGTTGTTGGGCCCGATGACGAATGTCTCGAACCCGAAGTCCGGGTTGATGGGCAGGGCGTCGGGGTAGTCGGGGGGGATGGAGTCAGAGAAGGTCGGCGCCTCGCGCGGGAGGATCGTCTCGTGTGAAGGCATCGGCGTCGGGATCGGGGCGGTCTGGCCATCGGCGCCGGCAGGCCTGGAGGAGATGCGCTTCTTGCGCGGGCGCTCGAAGGGCGAGGCGTCGTCGTCGGGCCCGAGGAAGCGGACGCCGATGAGCTGACCGGTCTCGGATCGGACGGCGTCGTTGAACGCGTCGAGGCACTCGCGCCGGAGATAGTTCTTGTGGAGCGAGGAGTGAGCGCGGATGCCGTAGGACCCCGAGGCGACGCCGAGGGGCTCGAGCTCACGGAACCACTGGCGGCAGACCACCGGGTGCGCGGAACGCAAGTGCGCAAGGATACCGTCCCACGTCTTCCGATCGGGGTCGCTCATGCTCACGACGCCTCGTATTACTGGAGGGCGGACGCCTTGGCGCCTTCCCTGCACACAGCCCGTTCGTTCTTCACCCGCTCACCCAGGCGCCTCCCAAGACGGTCTGGACTCGCGGGAACCAAGCAAACGTAATCGTCCGCGCACAAGCTGTCAACCGCACGGGGACAAATCGTTGAGGCGGAGCGCGCAACCGCCTGTCCCGACGGGGGTCAGGAACGCTGCGCCAGCTCGCGCTCCCGGCGCTCGGCCTCGGCGGCCTGTGCCTCGTACCGCAGGCGGTTTTCCCGGTGGTCCATGAGCAGATGCACCCGCCCCGCCTTCTCCCGCCCGAGCAGGTCGCCAAGACGCTTGCGGGCGTACGTCACGTGCGTCCGACGCGACGTGTGCACCAGCACCAGGTCCTCGCACTCAAGCACGCGCATCCACTCGGCGATGTCGTCGACGTGCATGTGCTTGCCGATCGTGGCGCGGCTCTTGTGGTCGGGCTCGAAGAACGTGCACTCCGCGATGACGATCTTCGCCTTGCGCACGTCCTCGCGGACCAGGTGCGCCCCGGGCAGCGTGTCCCCGGTGTAGGCGATGAGCGGGACCTCGAACGAGCGGGTGATCTCGGTGCCCCGGTCCTTCAGCTCGCGCAGTTTTTCCTGGGGAAGACCCACGAACTCGTCGCGCAGCTTGGTCCGCTTCTCGACGACCGCGTACCCGATCGAGGGGCAGGTGTGGTCGGTGTGGTAGGCGCGGAGGAAGGTGTTGTTCTTGATCTCGAGCTGTCCGTCGTGGTCGAGGGCGACGACCTCGTAGGGGGTGGTCTGGCGCTCGAGGTCGACGAAGCCGGCCATCATGCCCCGGATGTCCGCCTCGATGCGGGCGTCGCAGACGATCGTGCCCGGGCCCATGCCCTGGAAGTTGCGCTGCGAGCACCAGTAGGCGAGGGCGCCGATGTGGTCCATGTGCCCGTGGGTGATGGCGCAGTGCTTGGCGGCGAGGCTGGGGCGGGGGCACAGCCCCATGTCGAAGCAGAGGTCGAGTTCGGGGACGTGCAGGGCGGTGGCCTCGCCGGCCATGGAGAAGCCCTGGACGCGGTACGGGGGGAGGAAGAGGAAGCCGAGCGAGCCCTCGCGGGGCGGTGGCTTTGGGATCATGGCGGGAATCTCCGTCAACCCGCGCTGTCGCGCGGGCGGGAACCTGTGCCCGTGGCAACGTGCCAGCGGACGGGGAACGGTAGGATCGCCGCGTGGACGAAGATTCCAAACCCGAAAGTTCGGAGCTGACCACCCAGATCAGGGAGGCGGGCGTGAAATGCCCGGGGTGCGGGTTCGATCTGGGCGCCGCCGCGGGATCCCAGTGTCCTGAGTGTGGCTTGGTGCTGACCGAGGCGGATGTGCATCGTGAGAGCGTGGGCGAAGTCGTGCGCCGCCTCGGGCCGGCGGCGGTGCTGGGCGTGCTCTGGATGGCGTTGCCATTGGTTCTTGGGCTGACGGTCTTCATCGGCTTCCGTCAGGAGGTCGCCGACTGGCTTCGCGAGCAGGGGGACGTGACCGGGGTCGCGGTCTACATCGGGGCGTTCATGCTGGCGGCGGGGCTGGGGCTGCTCCCGACGTGGACGCAGGCGGTCATCGGGGGGTACGCCTTCGGGATGTGGGGTGGCTTCGGGGCGGCGTGGGCGGGGTTCACGCTCGCCGCGATCGTGGGGTACGTCGTCGCCAAGCTCGTCGCGGGCGACCGGGTCGAGCGGGAGATCGAGGCGCACGCGAAGGCGAAGGCGGTGCGGGATGCGCTGGTCGGCAAGAGCTGGATACGGACCGTCGGGATCGTCGCGCTGGTGCGGGCGCCCTTCAACTCGCCCTTCAGCCTGATGAACCTGGCGCTGTACGCCGCGGAGACGAAGTTCAGCGCGTACGTGATCGGGACGGCCCTGGGCATGGCGCCCCGGACACTGGTCTACACCTGGATCGGGTCGCAGGTGAGCGACTTCGACAACGTCTCGCAGCCGCGGTGGGTGATCATCACCGGCGTCGTGAGCGTGGTGGTCGTCGTGATGATCGTGGCGCAGATCTCGAACAAAGCGCTCGAGAAGATCGGCGTGAAGACGAAGGCGGGCAAGACGCCGAGCACCTAGGTGCTGTTTGCTGGATCCGCGAAGGGCCGGTGGTACGGGCATCTTGCCCGTCTTCCCACGATCGGACGCGGGTTCGTACGGGCTGGAAGCCCATACCACCGATCCGTCAGGCGGAACCTAGTAGATCAGGTAAACGACCACGCCCGCGATCGTGAGGACGGTCGCGTTGTGGGTGAAGTGGGCGGTCATGGAGGCGATGAGTGAGCCCCGCCACTCGCGCATGAAGCAGAACATGAAGCCGAGCGCGACGAGCGGGGAGACCATCAGTGGGCCGTAGGAGTGCATGAACGCGAAGAGGAGGGCCGAGATGAGACCCGCCCAGACCCAGCGCAGTCGTCCGCGCAGGGCGCGGTAGAGAGCGCCCCGGAAGACCATCTCCTCGGTCAGTGGCGCCCAGACGCAGGCGAGCAGGAAGATCATCGCCAGGGCGAAGGGGTTGGCCTGCTCGACGAGGTCGACGATGGGGTTGTCGGGCGGCTCGGGGGCGCCCGCGCCCATCAGTTGCATCACGACCTCCTGGAGGATCATGAGGACGAAGGTGAGTAGGACGCCCAGGAAGAAGAGGGGGACGGAGGCGAGGTAGACGGTGAGCCCCGCGCCGATCTCGCGCAGCACGCCGCGGCCCGTGTGCAGGCCGAGCGCCTGGCGCCACGAGGCGCCGTCCATGCCCCGCAGCAGTGGCCAGAGCGGGATGAGCAGGAGCGTCCACTGGATGGCGAGGACGTACAGGGCGGCGGTCTCGAATCGCGTGGTCGCGATCGAGAAGACGAGGAAGACGCCGACGAACAGGGCGTAGATCTCGAGGAAGACGCTCCCCCCTGGCGCCGGCGGGCGGAAGGCGAAGCGCAGGCGCCCCGAGGAGAGTCGGAGCCAGCCGACCAGGAGGAGAATGGAGCCCGCGAAGAAAACAAGCACGGCGCCGGCGCCGATCGCGAGGAGGACGAGGATGATCGCCATCGCGCCCGAGAGCAGGGGGGCGCGCTCGGGGTCGGTGTCGGGCAGGCCATGAGTGACGGCGAGCTTGCCGAAGTAGGGGTAGCGGCGCTCCAGCCTTGCCCGCGCGTCGTCGGAGACGAACTCGTCCTGGTCGTTGTAGAGCGCCAGCAGGTGCTTGGTGTCGAGCAGCAGGTCGGCCTGCTTCTGCTCGTCGATGTCGTCGGGCGTCAAAGCGAGCAGGGCCTCGCGCTCCTTCTCGAGGCGCTCGATGGCGGCGTCGGCGTCGATCAGGCGACCGGCGGCGATGCCCGCGGCGATGCGCTCGGCGTGCGTCATCGCCGACTGATCGATGTACGGCATCGCCATCTGACCCATCGGCATGCCGTTGTCCCGGTACAGGGTGTCCAGGCGGATGTAGACGCGCCCTAAGAGGCCCACCTGCGAGACCGGGTCGATGACCGCCTGGCTCTGAACCGCCGGCGGAGCGACGCCCAGCAACTTGCTCTGCGTCTCCACCGACATGTTCTGCCAGAGGATCGCCGAGGCGGCGCAGACGATGGCGGCGACGACCGCGAAGAGGCGGCTGGTCGGGGTCCCGGGGTCGGCCCGTCGCGCGGGAGGCGCCTGGGGCTCGGGATCCTGGGGCATGGCGTGGGTCGTGTCCTGGGGGTCGTGGGGGATGTGGGGGTCGGGCATCGACCGAATCATCGGCTCTGGCGGGTTTGTCCGCCATGTTCGGCGGGATCTTGACTCGCCCGGGGCGGGATCTACGCTTCCCCCGCTCGTCGCAGGCCCGCCCGGAGGCGTGGGGACTCGACGGACACGGACCGAAATCCTGCCGGGACTGATCCCACGGACGGATCTCCCCCGGCCCGCCCCGCCCGGCAGGCGGCGTGAACGAGCGGGCGACGCGTCGCGCGTGGCCCGACCTGCGGCATGGCTTTTCGCGGGGCGAGTTGTCCCGCGTGCAAGGGAGTTTCTGATGGCGACGGATCTGCGACGCCAGACCTGGATGGCCAAGAACGGCGACGTGCCCCGCGAGTGGCGCGTGATCGACGCCGAGGGCGTGCCCCTCGGTCGTTTGGCCGCCGAGGTCGCGACGGTGCTGATGGGCAAGCACCGCCCGGAGTACACGCCGCACGTGGACACGGGCGACTTCGTGATCGTGACCAACGGGACGAAGGTGGGCCTGACGGGCTCGAAGGCGACGCAGAAGCTGAAGCTGCGTTACTCGGGCTACCCGGGCGGGCTGAAGGCCGAGACGTACGGGAGCGTGCGCGAGCGTCGTCCCGATCGCCTGATCGAGGACGCGGTGCGGCGCATGCTTCCCAAGAACCGTCTGGGACGGGTGATGCTCAAGAAGCTGCGGGTCTACCCCGGAAGCGAGCACCCCCACACCCAGCACAACCCGGTCCCCCTGGAAATCTGACAGCGAGCTGAACCAGCCGCCCCGGTCGGGGCGAGCGATCGAGCGAGACGCACATGGCAGAGCAGGCCTTCGAGACGACGATCACGAACCCGGACCTTGCCGGCGAGTCCATGCGTGGGGCGCCCCGCCCCGCCCAGGCCGAGCGGGTAATCCCCGATCCCAAGCCCGCCGACAAGCACGGGTGGTGGTGGGGAACCGGGCGGCGCAAGACGGCGGTCGCCCGCGTCCGCCTCCGCCCCGCGAAGGACGGGCAGGGCAAGATCATGATCCAGTCCACCCGCAAGAAGCTCAAGGGCGTGGAGGAATACTTCTCCGAGCTTCGCGACCAGAAGGACGCGAAGGCCGCCCTGGCGCTGACCGAGACCCTCGGGAACCTCGAGGTGTACGCCCGCCTGAGTGGCGGGGGATACATGGGCCAGGCCCAGGCGCTGCGCCTGGGGATCGCCCGGGCCCTGGTGGGGTACGACCCGAACTTCGAGTCCGCCCTGCGTGACGCCGGGTACCTCACCCGCGACGCCCGGAAGGTGGAGCGGAAGAAGTACGGCCAGCCGGGCGCCCGCCGTCGCTTCCAGTTCTCGAAGCGCTGATCCACACCCGATCCTGGGAGGGATCGACGCGAATCGCACGCCTTCTCCGCACGCCCCGGGCCTCCCCGGGGCGTGCTGCTTTTTTGGGTGGGGCTTTGGGGTAGAGTGTCACGCTCGGAGGCCACGGACGGCGAGAGCATGCACGCGACGATCACGGGCCAACCCGCGCTGGAGCAGACGCCCCTGGGGAGGCGCGGGATGCTCGACCCGCGCCTCGCGCTCGAGAAGCCCGCCCCGGACCGGGTGGCCAGGCGCCGACGCCTCGTCACCATCTTCGCCTGGACCTGCGTCGCGATCGCCCTGCTGCTGGCTGGGAGCTGGATCATCGTCGGGTCGATGACGCGGGCGGCGCCCGCGTGGTGGCGTCGGATCGACCCCGACGACATCAAGACCGTCCAGCGGGCCAACGACTTGGAGGGGGCGATCAGCCACCACATCTCGATGGTCCGCCCGGGCTCGACCGAGCAGCCCGACGGGGGGCCCCCGGGCGTGTGGCGGACCGAGCCCTGGACCGTCGCGATGCGGGCCGAGGACGCCAACGCCTGGCTGAACGTGCGTCTGCCCGTCTGGATGGCGCGTGAGAACGAGCGGTTCGAGTGGCCCGAGGAGATGTCGGATCTGCAGGTGCACTTCGACGCGCCGCTGATCCGGATCGGGGCGAAGGTGTACGCCGACGGGCGCGAGCACTACCTGAGCGCGACGCTGACGCCGGAGCTGCGCGAGGACGGGTCGTTGTGGGTCAAGGCGGACTGGGTGCATGTGGGGCGCTTGCCGATCCCGGCGTCGTGGGTGCTGGGCGAAGCCGAGGCGCGGGCGGAGGACCTGATCCCCGAGGAGCTGCGGGACGTGCCCCAGGCGAGGACGTTCTTCCGGATCGTCGCGGGCGAGGAGCCGATGGCGGAGCGTCCGGTGGTGCGGCTGCCCGACAATCGGCGGGTGCGCCTGGTGGCGCTCAAGGCGGAGAAGGGGTGGGTGGCGATCACGTGCCGAACGGAGTACTCGCCCGACGGCAAGTGGGGGGACGAGTAGGCGACTGGGCTTTGGTTTGATTCAGGGGGCGCGTCCTCCCGAGCGGAGGACGCGGGACATGTCGCGCATGAAGAGGGCGGTGCGGGCCTGCTCCTGTGGTGAGGCGTTGGCGCCGAAGGTCGAGTAGAGGGCGCCGTAGAGCTGGCCCGCCTGCTTACCCGTGATCTGGGCGTTCTCGAGGGTCTCGAGGTCGCGCTGGGCCTGGTCGAAGCCTTCCTGGAGGCGCTGCTCGTCGGTCATGTCGCGCTCGCGTCCCTCGAGCTTGTCCATCTTCTTGTGCAGGTCGACGAAGGAGTGGAGGAGGAACTCGCGCCGGTCCTCGGGCGAGGCGGCGGGGTTGTAGTCGATCGCGTACTCGTCCACGATGTCCACGCCCAGGCGCGAGACGTTCTCCATGAGCTGCTCGCGCATCTCGCCCTTGATCCGGGCGGCGAAGGCCGCGAGCAGCACCGACTGGCCCGAGTCCATCGACCCGAGACGCTTGCGCAGCTCGGCGAGCAGCGCGAGGCGCTCGTCCACCGAGAGGTTGTTGAACTCGTCGGTGAGGAGGGTGTAGTTGAACAGGTCGTCCATGTCGCCCGTCTCGTAGTCGGGCTGGGGGATTGGGCGGAGGGCGAGGAAGACGGTCAGCGCCGAGGCGCCCAGGACGACGCCGAGGGTGATGGTGAGCGCACGCCGCAGGGCGGGGCGTGCCCACGCGTTGGAGACGCCTCGGCGGAGACGTCCCTCGAGGCGCACTGTCAGACGCTCGCGCTTCGGGGGCTCGCGCAGGATCTCTTCGTCGAGCAGCGAGCCCTCGCGCGGGATGTGGGCGTCCGGGTCGGTCATGGGTTCCCCATCGCGCGGACCGTCGCCTCGATCAGCGCCGGCATCGCGTCGTCGGCCTGCGAGCGCTCGAGCCAGTCCACGTGCCCGTCGGAGACGAACAGGGCGTTCTTGCCCGGGGCGTCGTTCCTGGGGTGCCAGTCGTCGAAGTCGAAGACGAGCGCGGGCTCGGCGTTCTGGTCGATCCGCTGGCGCCAGACGCTGGTGACGGCCTTGGCGTAGGGGGGTTGGAGATTTAGGGCGAGTTCGAGCCACCAGTAGATGGCGCCGGGGAGGTAGGCGTACGAGGTGCCGTACTCCTCGTGCGTCGCGCGGTTCTGGATCGCGGGGTCGTCGGAGTACTTGTCGTTGGGGCACTTGTAGGGGTCGGTGACGACCCAGGGCGAGGTGGGGTCGTTGGGATCGACGCGGTGGGGCTTGGGCGCGTCGATGTAGTCGGCCATGATGTCGAGCAGCGAGATCTCGTTGTTGTTCTCAGGCGTGATGATCGGGAAGACCTCGGGGAGAATCCCCTTGGACTCGGTGTCCATGTACATGGTGACGCCCAGGCCGATCTGGCGGAGGTTGTTCATGCACTGGATGCGCCGGGCGCTCTCGCGGGCCGAGCCGAGGGCGGGGAGGGTGATCGCGATGATGGTCGCGATGACGCCGATGACGACGAGCAGCTCGATGATGGTGAAGGCGCGTCGATCGCCCGGGGCGTGGCGCCCGTGGGTCGGGGGGATGGCTCGCGCGTCGGTCACGCTCGTTCCTAGATCGGCAGGGCGGGCAGGGCCGTCTTGCCGGAGACCTGATCGACGATTCTCTGGGCAGTGCGCGTCTGTATGGAGCGCAGGGTGTCGGCGTGGCGGGCGAAAGCCTGGCTCAGCTCGCCGTCCGACTCGAGCGCCTTGTTGATGCTCTTGGCCATCGAGACGGCTCCCCGCTTGAGCTGGCCCGCCCTGAGCAGGGTCGCGGCCAGGGCGGCGCCCAGGACCAGGGGCAGTCTGACCGGCTCGGGCAACAGGGGAGAGACCCCTTGGGCGGTCAGCGTCAGCCCGTCGCTCGGATTGTTCGCCTCCGCCAGCGTCTGGTCGATCCGAGCGATGGCGGCCTCGATGGCGGCGACTTTGGCGGACCCCGCCGCCAGGAGCGTGTCCGTCTCGATCGCCTCGGGCGTGCCGTCGGGGAAGGTCTCTCGGAGGTTTTCGAGGGCCTCGACCTCGGCGGCGAGCTGGTCGCGGGCGTTGGCCGCCGTCTCCCGCATCGCCTCGACCCCGCCCATGTCCATGCACCCCCCGAGCACGATCGTGCCCGACGCCAGGGCGCCCAGCAGCGCCCGCTTGCGATTCTTCATCCTTACTCCCCCCTTGTACCAGCGCGTCCACGTGAACGTTTCGCCACCCCGCGGGACGCGGCGGGACGGGCGAGAAACCAGGCGATGGCGGGAGGACGGACGATCGTTCGCGGCGGATCGCGTCGCGTCGAACCGAAGGGGGAGGTGGGACGCGAAGTTGCGCGCGCGGCGGGTCTATGCGAGCGAGTCGAGGATCGCGCGGGCGGCGGCGTGGTTCAGGGCGTGCCCGGAGCGGACCGCGTGGACGCGGGCGCACAGGGGCGAGCCGACGAGGGCGAGGTCGCCGACGAGGTCGAGGAGCTTGTGGCGGGCGGGCTCGTCCTCCAGGCGGTAGTCGTTGTCGATGGGACCGTCTTCGCCGATGACGAGCATGTCGCGGGGGGAGAGGTTCTTGAAGAGGCCGAGGGCGGTCATGGCCTCGGCCTCGGCCCGCAGGCAAAAGGTGCGCGCGGGGGCGACGCTCGTCGCGAAGTCGTCGGGGTCGCCCGACCAGCGCACGCTGGCGGCGGGGATCGGGGAGGCGGGGCCGTAGTCGAGGTCGTAGACGTATTTGGGGTGGTCGCTGGGCGAGATGGTGATGGAGGCGCCGAGGTCGCCCTCGACACGGATCTCTCGCGTAGGGCGGATCATCTCGACGTTGGCGGCGAGGTCTTCGAGACCAACGGCGAGGAGTGCGTCCACGAACGCGGCGGCGGACCCGTCGTCGATGGGGACCTCGGGGCCATCAAGCTCGAGCGTCGCGTCGGTGACGCCCAAGGCGCCCAGGGCGGCGAGGACGTGCTCGACGGTCGCGATGGGGGGGGAGGCGTCGGCGCCCCGCAGGCAGGTGCACCGGGGCGGGAGTGAGGCGAAGGCGGGGTGGATGGGGTCTGTCGAGAGCGAGGCGATGGCGACCGGGACGCGGTCGTTGTCGCGTGCGAAGACCAGGCCCTGGGCGCTCTTGGCGGGGCGGATGGTGAGCGTCGCGGGGGCGGCGGTGAAGAGACCACGCCCGCGGATGGTCGCGGGCTGGCGGGGGGTGCGTCTGGGGGCGTTCATGAGGGCGTGCGGGCGGCGTCGGCCTTGAGGGCGTCGATGTCGCGGCGCAGTTCCTTGAGAGTCTTGGCGAGCTTGCGGAGGGCGGCGAGGTTGGCCATCGCCTCTCGTGCCGGGCCGGCGGGCGTCCCCCACCAGGTCTCGCCGGCGGGGATCTCGCACTGGACGACGGCGGCGGCGCCCCCGATGCGGACATCCTCGCCAACGATCGTGCCGTCGGCAATGGCGACCTTGCCCCCGATGAGGGTGCGATCGCCGATCTTGACCGAGCCTCCGACGACGGTGCCGCCGCAGATGATGACGTTTCGCCCGACGTGGCAGTTGTGCCCGACGTGGACGAGGTTGTCGGTCTTACACCCGTCGGCGAGCGTGGTGGAGCCGAGCTTGGCGCGGTCGACACATGAGTTGGCGCCCAGCTCGACGTCGTTGCCGATGACGACGTTGCCCAGGTGCGGGATCTTGACGTGGGGCGTGTCGTCGTGGGAGGTGATGAAGCCGAACCCGTCGGCGCCGACGACAACGCCGGGGTGGAAGAGGCACCGGTCGCCGACGACGCAGTCGTGCTGCACGACGACGCCGGCGTGGAGGACGGTGTCGGCGCCGATGCTGGCGTTTCGACCGATGACGACGCTGGAGACGAGGGCGGCGCCAGGGCCGATGATCGTGTTCGCGCCGACGCGGCACAGAGGGCCGACGCGGGCGGTCGGGTCGACACTGGCAGAGGGGTCGACCGCGGCGGTGGGGTCGACGCCCGGCGCGGGCAGGTCGGGCTCGGGGGCGACCGTGTTCAGGACTCGGACGAGGGCGGCGTCCGCGTCGTCGACGTAGAGGATCGCCCGACGCTCCGGGTCGTGGTCAGGGATCTGGACGCCCTTGGTGACGAGAGCGGCCGAGGCTTGGCTCGCGCCCCATAGACGCGCGAAGTCGGCCGAGCGGATAAAGGAAAGCGCGCCGGGCCTCGCGTCCTCGAGCGCGCCGATGGAGGTCAACTCGAGGTCGGCGGGGCCGACGAGCTCGGCGGCGAGCAGTTGGGCGAGCTGGCCCGTCGTGTAGGTTGGCTTGGGCTGGGCCATGCGCGGGCGCCTGTCTCTGGAGGCGTTAGGGCGCTGCGAACTCGTTGTTGAGCAGTGTGATGACATCCGCGGTGATGTCGATGCCATTGGTCGAGCTGGCGTAGACGACCGAGCGGCTGAGAATCTCGCCCTTGGTCTGGTTGGCGGGGGCTGGGTTCGAGAGGGGGAAGGCCGCGTCGTTGAGCAGGACGATGTCGTATCCCTCGCGCTCGGCGATCTTGGCGATGCCGGCCTCGATCTTGGTGTACAGGCTACGGAGCATCTCGCCCTGCGTGAGCGAGATCGTCTGCTCGAGGACGCTCTTTCGGGCCTTCGCCTGGGACTGCAACTCGATCAGTTGCCCGAGAGCTTGGTAGTAATCCTTGGTCCCCTGCTTGAGGATGCCGGTATCGGGATCAAGCTTGGCTTGGAGAGCCTCCGCCTGATTGGAAAGCTCCTGGAGTTTCGCGTTGGCGTCTTGCATCGCCTGCTCGAGATTGGCCTCGAGGCGCTCCTTCTCCTTGAGTCCATCGAGGACGGCGGGGACGTCCACGATCGCGACCGCGGTGGGCTGGGCTGGGGGGCGGACGGCGGTGGCGACGGCGGCGCCCGTGAAGAGGGCCGCGGTCACGACCGCGCCGGCGATGGCCAGGGCGAACGCGGGGGCGGTGAACGGCTTGGTCTGCATGTCTGGCTCCTGTGTGGCGCCCCTGCGGACGCTCCCGCAGGGATGGTACGCGGGCGGTGGCCCGTCGCGTTTGGTCAGAATGGGAGATCGATCGAGAAGGTAAAGAGGCGATTTTCGTCGCGATCGCCCTTGAGGACGGGGAAGCCGAAGTCGAAGGCGAGGGGGGCAGGGGAGAGCTGGGGGACGTAGAAGCGGAGGCCGGCGCCGACGGTCACGCGGTAGTCGTCGAAGCCCGGGTCGAAGGTGACGGTGCCCGAGTCGACGAAGAAGACGACGGAGAAGACCTCCTCGAAGATGGGCTGTGTGACCTGGGCGCCGGCGAAGAAGAGCCACGTGCCGCCGACGGGGTCGTTGGAGGGCATGAGCGTGTCGTTGCGGATGCCCTTGGGGGAGACGGTGCGGAACTCGAGGCCGCGCATCGACTGGCCGCCGAGGTAGAAGCGCTCGTAGGTGGGCACGTCGCCGCGGCCCTGGGGGATGTACCCGACGCGTCCCCTGAGTTCGAGGACGGTGGATCGGTTGAGGTAGTCCTCGCGGATGGCGAGGTAGACCGAGTGCGAGGCGTCGAAGCGGGTGAAGAAGTAGTCGCCACCCGCGGCGCCGACCTGCTCGACGCCGATGGAGGTGACCGAGCCCTTGGTGGGACGGAAGCGGTCGTCGAGGGTGTTGCGCGAGAGCGTGAAGCCGACGCCGGTGATGACGTCTGGGCCCATGGCGGCGAAGACGTCGGTGGTGCGGCTGGGGGCGATGTTGGAGAGCTCGACCTGCTCGACGCGGAGGCCGATGGAGCCGGTCCATCGCGTGCCGAACTTGCGACCGACGCCGAAGCGGGCGGCGAGGCGGCGTTCGTCGAACTCGTCGTAGTCGCGGTCGCGGTAGGAGAGCTGGACGGTGCCCGAGTAGTCGGAGTCGAAGAGGTAGGGCTCGGTGAGCGAGACCGAGTAGGTCTGCACCTGGTTGCCGGGGAGGAGCTCGATCTTGAAGGTCTGGCCCGCGCCCCGGAAGGCGCGTCCGGTGAAGAGTTCGCCCCAGGAGTCGGGTGTGTCGGCGATGTCGAAGTTGCGCTGGGTGAGCGAGATGGTGCCGATGACGCCGGCGTCGGAGTTGATGGCGGCGCCGATGTTGAAGGAGCCGGTGTTGGTCTCGGCGACCTCGACGAGGACGTCGCGGTACTCGGGTTCGGCGGGGTCGGGGGGCTGGAGCGTGATCTTGACGCTCTGGGGGTCGAAGAGGCGCGACTCGCGGACCTGCTTCTCGGAGCGGCGCACCGCGGTCATGTCCAGCGGGCGCTCCGGGCGGATGTCGAGCAGCTTGCGGACGACCTTTTGCTTGGTCAGCTCGTTGCCGGTGACAAGGACCTCGCCCGTGAGGAAGCGGTCGCCCTGGGAGACGAGGATGACGAGGTCGACGAGCGGCTGCTGCGGGTCGCGCTTCTCGACGTTGCCGACGCTGACGTCGGGATAGCCGAGCTTGTTGTACGCGTCGCGGACGGCGTTGAGCGATTCCTGGAGGGCGCGGACGCCGTAGACGTCGCCCGGCTTGAGGGGGATGAGCCCGGCGATCTGCTCCTGGCTGTAAACGGGGGTCTGCCCGTCCTCGACCTTGAACTCGACGGAGCGCAGGGTGTAGAGGGGGCCCTCCTCGATGAGATAGGTGACGATGGCTTCCTTGCCGTTGGGCGAGGGCTGGACGAGCGTGTCGGCGCGGACATCGAGGTAGCCGTTGTTGCGGTAGAACTGGATGAGGGCGGCGATGTCGGCGTCGAGGACGTCGTCGTCGAGCTGGCCCTTGCGCAGGAGGCCCGAGGTCTTGGTGTCGATCTCTCGGCGGAGTTGCTTGTCGGAGAAGGCGGTGGAGCCTTCGAAGCGGATGGCCGTGACTTTGAGGCGCTGGCCCTCGCGGATGCGGAAGAGGACGACGCCCGAGCGCTCGAGCTCGTCCTCGTCGACGCTGACTTGGGCGAAGTAGTACCCCTTCTCGCGGTAGAGGTCCTCGATGCGCCTGGCGGCGCGGTCGACCTGGAAACGGTCGATGGGGGCGCCGACGAGCAGGTCGACCTGTTCGCCGATCTGCTGGTCGCTCAATCGCCGGTTGCCGGAGATCTGGACGTCGACGATGACGGGGCGTTCGACGAGGCTGAAGGTGACGTCGACCGCGCCGTCGGCGAGGAGTTGGACGAAGACCTCGACGCGGGCGAAGAGGGCGAGGCGGTTGAGTCGTCGGACGTCGTCGTTGACGGTGTCGAGTCGGAAGGGGGCGCCGGGGTAGGCGCGGATGTTGTTGAGGGCCTTCTGGCGGGTGGGACCGGTGATGGGTTCGGAGGCGCCGTCGTCGGTGGGCTTGACGAGCAGCACGTCGTGGATGACGCGTCCCTCGTAGACGCTCAGGTCGTCTTGGGGCTGGGCAGCGGGCTCGGGCGCCGGCTGAGCGTTCTGGGCGTGCGCACGTGGCAGTGGCGCCCAGAGCATGGCCAGGCAGAGGGCGCCGAGTGTCACGGCGCCTGCCCTGCGGGCGCGCGGTCCGTGCGAGCCGGCGGGGCCGACGTTCGAGCGTGAGCGTCCGTTCACGTGGACAGGACGATACATCGGGGCGTTCGCGGGCACAAATCGGGCGGGGGGTCGCCGAGACAGCGCCCCGGCACATTCGGTCTGCGATCCGTCCGACGAAGGGTCGTCCGTGGTCAGACACCCCGACAGGGGGCGGGTAGGGTATGCTTCCCCCTGTCGCCCCTCCGGGGGCGGCGCGAACGGACGCCAAGGAGCGGCGTCCGGCGTGCGGTCCGCCCAGGCGGATCCGCCGAACGAAGGCACGGATCGCCGACCCCGAAGGTCGGCCTGGACCCGAGGGGACGAGCGTGGCTCGACGCGCCATCGGAATGCTGCGAAGGTTGGCCCTGGCCGGCGCCTCGCTGGCGACGCTGTGGGTCGGGATGACGTTGGTCTGGGCGCTCGTCCGCCCGGGGGTCGTCGAGCAGGTGGGGACGATGTCGCTCGTGGGCGTTGTCGGGCTGCTGCTGGCGCCCGTGCTGACCTTGGCGGCGGTGCGCCTGGACGCGCGCGTGGCGCGCCGGGAGTTCGCGGCGGAACGGTCGGCGATCGAGCACGATCGGGAGGCTCGCGTGGTCGCGCACGTGGCGGCGCGGGGCCGGCTCGCACCACAGCGCCGTCGGGCGCGGGCGCTCGTCCGCGTCGGCTCGTCTACTGCAGGTTGACGGGCATCACGACGTAGACGAAGTCGGCGCCCGAGCGGAGCAGGCCCGGCTTGTTCGAGGCCTTGAGCTCGATCATGACCTCGGGGTCGTTGATGACCTTGAGCGCGTCGTTGATGAAGCCCGGGTTGAAGCCGATCTCGATGTCCTCGCCCTCGTAGCTCTTGAGGTCCACGCCGACGTGGGCCTCGCCCATCTCGGGGGAGCGGCTGGAGAGCTCGAGCTTCTTGTCGGCGGCGGTGAAGGCCATGCGCACACCACGCGATTCTTCGTTGGTGAGCAGCGCCGCACGCCGGACCGCGGAGAAGAGGACGTCGCGGTCGAAACCGACGCGGATGTCCTGGTCCTTGGGGATCACGTCCTCGTAGGGCGGGAAGGCGCCCTCGACGAGGTTGGAGGCCAGGACGGCCCGGGCGTCGGCGGGGTCGTCGCCCAGGGCGAAGACGATCTGGTTGTCGGTGACCGCCATGTGCACGGGCTCGCCCGCGTCGTCGATGAGCTTGAGCAGGACGCCCAGGGCCTTGGCCGGCACGATGCAGGCGAAGCTCGCGTCGCCCCCGGCGTTTCCCGACGAGCGGGAGAGGGCGAGGCGTCGCCCGTCGGTGGCGACGAGTTCGAGTTTCTTGGCGTCCTTCTTGAAGAGGACGCCGTTGATCGCGTAGCGCGAGTTCTCACGCGCGGCGGCGAAGAGGGTCCTCGAGATCAAGAGGGCGAGTTCGCCCGCGGGGAGCTGGACCGTGCCCCTCGACCCCCCGGAGATGATCTTGGCGAAGTCAGGGATCGGCGGGAAGTCGGACGGGGGGTAGCTGTGGAGCTTGAACTGGGCGTCGGCGCCCTTGACGGTGGTCAGGTCGTCGTCGGACTCGATGGTGAGGGTCGGGTCGTCCTCTTCCGCCGAGACGATCTGAGAAAGCTTCTGAGCGGGGACGAGGGACTCGCCGGCGCCGTCGACGTTGACCGAGCCCAGGCGGACGGTAAGGGAGATCTCGGCGTCGGTGGCGGAGAGGGCGAGCTCGCCGGCGGCGCCCTGCTTGGTGGCGGCGAGCTTGACGCAGGTGAGCTGGGGCTTTGGCGTCCTGGAGGCGGCGACGCCCGAGACCAGGCTGATCGCCTCGAGCAGCGGGGCTCTCTCGCAGATGACCTTCATACGCTCCAACCTCCCCGAAAACTATATCTAGAGGGCGAAGTGTACCCCCTCCCCGGGGTGTAGCGGGTGGGGCCAAGATCGTGGACGGCGTGTGCAAACCGCGGGCCGAAGCGGCTCGGGGGGTGGCGGCGGGCATGGGAATCGGCCAGACTGGGCGCTGGCTCGCCCCAACCGGGTCTATCGTGAGGGGCAATGCAATCAACCAGTCGCCGGCGAACCGCGTCCCGCGGCGTCCCTCGTGGGCGGGGGGCCAGGAACGCGGGGGCGGTGGCTGTCAGAAAGGAAGGGCGGCATGTCATTCGAGGCGGCGGTTCACGCCCAGGCGATCGAGATCGACCGACACTGTCTCGAGATGTGCGCCCGCGCCGGCTCGGGGCACCCGACCAGCGCGATGAGCATCTCGCACATCGTCACCGTCCTCATGTTCTCCACGATGCGCTGGAGCCCGGACTACCCGGACTACCCCACGAGCGACCGTCTGGTTCTCTCCGAGGGACACGCGGTCCCGGCGGTGTACGCGGCCGCCGCCCGCCTGGGCGTCGTCGTCGGCAAGGACGAGGCCTCGCGTCGCAAGCTCACGGTCGATGACCTGTCCACCCTGCGCGAGTGGAACAGCGTGCTCGACGGGCACCCGAACCCGATGGAGGGCTTTCCCTTCTTTGACGCCGCGACGGGCTCGCTGGGCCAGGGTCTCAGTGTCGCCGCCGGCGTTGCGAAGGCCGCCAAGCTCGACGGGATCGACAAGCGGGTCTACTGCATCTGCGGCGACGGGGAGTCGCGCGAGGGGCAGATCGGCGAGGCCCTCGACTTCATCGTCGATCACGACCTCGACAACGTCCTCCCGATCTTCAACTGCAACGAGTACGGGCAGGCCGACCGCGTCAGCTCGCAGCAGTCGAGCGAGACGCTCGCCCGCAAGCTCGAGGCGTACGGGTTCGAGGTGGACGTGATCGACGGGCACAGCCCGGCGGAGATCCGGGCCGCCATCGACAAGTTCATCGCGAGGCACGGCGAGGGGGCCGGCACGCCCTCGGCGGTCGTGGCGCGGACGGTCAAGGGCTGGGGGGCGCCGGCGATTCAGGGCAACGGGTGGCACGGCAAGCCACCGACGGGCGACGTGCTCGAGCGGGCCTTGGCGGAGCTCGACGATCGCCGGATCGAGCTGACGAGCTCACTGGCGAGCACGGACCAGTTCACGATCGAGCCGCCGAGCGAGGCGGCGGAACCCTCCGCCCCCGAGGGCGAGATCCCGACACTCTCCGAGGTGATGCGCCGCATGGACATGGAGAGCGTGCTGCACTCGGGTCGCTTGGCGACGCGCAAGGCGTACGGCCTGGCGCTGCGGGCGATGGGGGGACTCTCGAAGGACGTGGTCGTCCTGGACGCGGACGTGAAGAACTCGACGTTCAGCGAGACGTTCGAGAAGGATCCGGCGCTCGCCGAGCGGTTCGTCGAGTGCAAGATCGGCGAGCAGAACATGATCTCGGTCGGGGCGGGGCTGAGCGCGGGGGGCAAGATCCCCTTCTGCGCGACGTTCGCCAAGTTCGTCACGCGGGCGTACGACCAGATCGAGATGGCGATCTACTCGGGCGCCAACCTGAAGATCGTGGGCTCGCACGCGGGGATCACCCTGGCGGCGGACGGGCCCAGCCAGATGGCGATGCCCGACATCGCCTGGTTCCGCTCGCTCTCGACGATGAAGGACCACCGGGGGAACCCCGGGGTGTACATCCTGCAGCCGGCGGACGCGTTCGCGGCGTACGCGCTGACGGGCGTGATGGCCGAGTACGAGGGCGTGTGCTACATGCGGACGCTCCGGGCGGACACGGAGTTCATCTACTCGGACGACCAAGTGTTCAACCTGGGCGGGTTCGAGACACTGAGCGAGGGGCGTGACATCGTGCTGTGTGCCGCGGGGTACATGGTGCACGAGGCGAACAAGGCGCTGGAGCTGCTCGACAAGGCGGGGATCAGCGCGACGCTGCTCGACATGTACTCGATCCCGTTCGACGAGGAGAAGCTCCTGGACATCATCGGGGCGAACGGGGGGTACGTGATCTCGCTCGAAGACAACTACGGCGGGGCGCTGGGGTCGGCGATCGCCGACGCGCTGACCCGCTCGGGCGACGGGTTCACCCTCGAGCAGATGCACGTCACGCGGATCCCCAAGAGCGCCAAGACGCCCGAGGAGATGCTCAAGATGTGCGGCCTGACGGCGGAGGACATCGTCGCGAAGACGATGCAGCTGCTGCAGGTGGCGTGAGCGCCCGCGGCGAGCAGATGCGGGTCGAAATCGAAGGGGCCCCGCCATCCGGGCGGGGCCCTTTGCTTGAAGTCACGGAGTGGCATCCAGACGGCGCCTGCTTGCGCCGGTCGGGCGGTCTCTACCAGACGTCAGCGTGGCGGGGGGATCGGCGCGTAAATCTGAACTGTGTGGCGGGCTGATGAGGTAAGTCTGCGGACCCAGGCCGGGGCCACGACCCGGTCGTCTTTCGCGTGGATTATCTGAGACAAGGGGAGGGCTCCAAAAATGAAAGCGGCCCGCGCCTCGGCGCGGGCCGCTTCGAGACCAGATCAGGCGTAGGTCGCGGCTCTTACGGGCAGCCGGCGCCGAAGATCACCAGGAACTCGGTGACGTCGGAGAAGTCCCACTGCCCGAAGGGGGCGGCGAGGTCGGCCTCGGGGGCCATGTTGGAGAAGGCGACGAGGAAGGTGGTGACGTCGGTGAAGTCGAGCTGACCGAAGGGCTCGCCCAGGTCGGCGCCGTTGCATCCAGCCTCGGCGGCGGAGGGCACCGGGAGGGTGACGTCGAAGGAGGGGTCGCCACCGGGGCGGAAGAGGCCGATGGTCACCGTGCCGTCCTCGGGCGGGGTGTCCGCGACGAAGGAGTAGGTGTACATGGTGGCCCAGCGGACGGCGTTGGCGGACTGGTCGTTGGCGGCGCTCCAGGCCTGGGTAGCCCAGGTGATGGAGTTGGCGCCCTCGGAGGAGGTCCAGGCGACGTTGTCAACAGGCTCGCCCGAGTGGTACTTGGGGGCGTGGAAGTAGAGGTTGGAGAGGTTGGCGCCGCCGGTCGGGATGGAGATGGAGCCGGCGGAGCGGTGGGAGTTCTGGTTGTGGAGGTTGTAGTCGTAGCGCCAGGTGCCGTTGCCGAGGTCGGTGACCTTGGCGGCGACGTCGAACTTGCCGTCGCCGGGGAGGATCACGGTTTCGATGACGACGGAGTTGTCGACCATGTTGGGGCCGTTGCCGTGGTCGAGCCAGGCGAAGATGGCCGGGCGCTCGCGGAAGGTGGAGCCGACGTTGGACATGGCGAAGGTGGAGAGGAGGACGGAGCGGCGGTAGGAGGCGTTGTTGAACTGGTTGCCGGCGAGGGCGTCGTCACGGGTGGCGTACTGGCCTTCCATGAAGTACTGGTCGCCGAGGGTGCCGCCGGTGTCGAGGTCGGCGACGGGGACCTGGATGCGCTTGAAGGGGGCGTTGCCGGTGGCGCCGCCGGGGCTGGAATAGGGCCAGGGGAAGACGCCGTTGGAGGCGTTGACCTCGAAGCGGGGGCCGAGGCCCGACTGGCCGCCGTTGAGGGAGGCGTCATAGGTGTCTGAGCACATGACGCCGAGGTGCTGGAAGTCGCCGTTACCCTGGCACTGCCCGCAGGTGTTGTCCTGGAGGGAGGCGAAGGAGTGCTTGAGCCAGGAGAGGCCGAGCTGCTCGAGGCGCCCGTCGCGGAGACGGTAGAGGTTCTGGGCGATGACGGGGTGGTTGACGGAGTTGTCGACCCAGTTGGCGACCTGGGTGCCGATGTTGCAGGCGTCGGTGCCGACGGCGTAGCCGGCCATGAGGGTGCCGCCGACGTTGGCCTGGCCGTAGTAGTTGATATTGGTGAGGCCGCCGACGATGACGTCCGGGCCGGGGTTGCCGCCGCCGGCGAGGGCGGTGGAGGCACAAGCGGTCAGGATGGTGGCGACAGTGACAGTGGCTTTCTTCGTTTTCATATCTCTTTTCACCAGTTGGGTTGAGGGTCCCGCGATTCGCACATACCCGGCCGCCGCACCTGCGCGACGAAACCCCACGAACCGCACGGAGCCGAGTCCAGAAAACCAGTTACAACGCAGTCTACCCCGGCCCCCTCGCGGCTCCTACCCCGAGAGGGAGTGATTCTCCGGGTTTTTTTCCAAACAAGACTCAAACAGATACAGCAATATCAGGGGCATCCGCCGCTGAAGATCACGAGAAACTGCGTGACGTCTGAGAAGTCCCACTGGCCCATTGGGGCGGCGAGGTCGGCCTCGGGCTCCATGTTGGCGAAGGCGACGAGGAAGGTGGTGACGTCGGTGAAATCGAGCTGGCCGAAGGGCTCGCCGAGGTCCGCGCCGTTGCACCCGAAGGTCTGACAGGTGTCGGGGATGCCGTCCATGTTCACGTCGGGGAATGAGGTGGGGACGAGCTTGGAGAGGGAGTTGGCGAAGAGGGCGAGGACGTAGATTTCGCCGTCATCGTCCTGCCCGAAGGCGGAGATGCCCGAGCCGATGTCGAAGATCTGGGTAACGGAGTTGTCGGAGGGGTCGAGGGCGTAGACCTGGCCGCCGCAGAAGTCGCCGAAGATGTACATGCCCTCGAGTTCGGGGATGGCGCACCCGTGGTAGACGTAGCCGCCGGTGATGGAGCATCGTCCGAGGGTGTGCGGGTAGGTGTGAACGGGGAAGGTCATGGTGCTCATGTCGGGGCAGCCGCTGGTGTTGAAGGCGTTGTTGCCCTCGTAGCAGCGCCAGCCGTAGTTCTCGCCGCCGACGTCGTTGGCGGGTTGGAAGTTGATTTCCTCGATGTTGTTCTGACCGACGTCGGCGATCCAGAGGTCGTTGGTCGCGGTGTCGAAGCTGGAGCGCCAGGGGTTGCGCAGGCCGTAGGCCCAGATCTCTTCCATGGCGCCGCCGACGCCGACGAAGGGGTTGTCGGCGGGGATGGCGTAGTCGCGGTTGGCGTCGGCGGGGAAGTCGTCACCATCGACGTCGACGCGGAGCATCTTGCCGAGGAGGACACCGAGGTTCTGGGCGCGGTTTCCGGGGTCGTTCGCGGAGCCGCCGTCACCGGTGGAGATGTAGAGGTAGCCGTCGGGCCCGAATCCGAGCCAGCCGCCGTTGTGGTTGGTGAAGGGCTGGTCGAGGGTGAAGATGATGTTGCCGGAGGTCGGGTTGGCGACGTTGGGCTGGGTGGGGAAGACGGTGTACTCGGCGACGACGGTGTCGCTCGAGTTGTTGATGTAATCGACGTAGAACTTGCCGTTGTTGACGTAGTTGGGGTGGAAGGCGAGGCCGAGCAAGCCGCGCTCATCCTGGCCAGAGACGTTGGGGATGAGCGAGTCGATGTCGAGGAAGGGGGAGGTGAGCAGGACGCCATTCTCGATGATGCGGATCTGGCCGTTGCGTTGGAGGACGAAGAGGCGCCCGGAGCCGTCGGGGGCGGTGGTCATGAAAGTGGGGGCGGAGACGGAGTTGGTGATGAGCTGGGTGGTGATCTGGGCGCCGGCTACGGAACAGAGCGCGGCGGAACAGATCGTGGCGGCGACGATGGTGGTACGAATCACGACGGGATCTCCCTCTTGGCGCACGGGGCGCCTCGTTTCCGGCGTTTGATCGGGCCCCGCCCCCACCCCGGGACTGATGTCCCTGGGACTGACCCACTCACAAGTTCGAAGCTAACCAGGCCCCTGACCCGGGGCAACGACCGAGTCCCGATTCGTCGCGTCCTCCCGCTCGGATCCGGGTTCTCGGGGGCATCTCCTGGGCTTCTCGGGCTCAGAAGACGTCGATGGCGGGAGAATGGGGTGTCTGCCCGGGGTCGTGATGCTCACTACGGGCACCCGGTCCCGAAGGCGGTCAGGAAGGCGACCACGTCGGAGAAGTCCCACTGCCCGGTCGGGGGCGCGAGGTCCGCCGACGGGTCCATCGACCCGAACGCGACCAGGAAGGCGACGACGTCGGAGAAGTCGAGCTGGCCCAGCGGGGGCGCGAGGTCGGCGGCGTTGCACCCGAAGGCGATCGTGCCGAAGTCCATCTCCACGGGCGGGCTCTTGCCCAAGAGCGACCACTGGTCGTAGGCGGTCTGGCCGTCCGTGTTCGTCGTGTTCTCGTCGCGCAGGAACTCCATGTACTCCTTCGAGGCGAGCTGGTGGTAGACGCGCACCTCGGCGTAGGCGGCGCCCGGGGGAACCGCGTAGTCCGTGTCGTCCCAGTGCTGTCCGTCGGCGTACGCGTACGCGACCGGGGCGGCCTGCACGCTCTCGAAGTCCGCGTTGTTGAACCCGATCGGCGGGATCCGGTTGTCCTTGATCCACGTGTTGTTGAGTACGAAGTGGAAGCTGTGCCCCTCGGACAGGCCCGTGGCGGCGGCGGCGTCCGCGTCAAGACCCAGCACGCCCTCGTACACCTTGGTCGAGCCCGCGTCGAGCGTCGCCGTCTTGT
The DNA here is from genome assembly GCA_041402005.1 of Phycisphaerales bacterium. Classification (GTDB taxonomy): domain Bacteria; phylum Planctomycetota; class Phycisphaerae; order Phycisphaerales; family UBA1924; genus JAJRXR01. Next base: position 142,938 of record JAWKTB010000003.1, read on the forward strand.
CGTCGTACGCGCCCCGCTCCTCGACGAGCTGGTCGGATGAGTCGAAGAACTTGACGTTGATCCACATCCTGCGCCCCTCGGGGTAGCCCGTCGGGAGCTTGTGCCCGGTCATGTTGATGACCCGGGTCGTGAGCGTCGATCCGTCGGTGGACAGCTCGAGGTCGGAGGCGGCCTGGAGCATGCCGACCGCGCGTGCGATCGAGTCGTTCACCTTGTCCTCGGTCAGGATCGTCTCGGAGTCGTCGTAGAGATTGCGGACGGCCTTGAGGACCCAGGTGTTGGCGCCGTTGAAGAAGTGGCGGGGCAGGTCGGGCCTGGGATCGGTGAAGAAGCAGCCCGCACCGTTGATGTCGGGCATGTGGCAGTCCTGGCAGGTGGAGACGAGCGGGTTGTCCCCGCCGAAGCGCCCGCTCATGTCGATGGGCGCGTCGGCGAAGTCGCTCATGAGCCACTCGGAGTAGGTGCGCTCGAGGGGGAACTCGTCGTACTTGTCGTGGGTGGGGTGGGGGGTGTCGAGGGCGTTGAGGTCGTAGGACCCGTCGGGCTGCTTGGTGTACGCGGGGTTGGAGACCTCGTGGCAGGTGGCGCACATCGAGGCGGAGCGGTGGAAGGGGGATTGGAGCCAGTCGTGGGGCGCGAAGTCGGCCATGAAGGGCCCGCGTCGGCGGTCCTCGAAGTCGAGCACGTACTGGCCCGAGTGCGGGTTGACGGGCAGGTCGGCGGTCATCGCCAGCACCTGGTCGTCCTCCGCGGGCGAGACGTTCTCGGTGTCGAACGGATCGACCATGCGGTGGCAGATGTGACAGCTCACGCCCTCGAAGTCCATGCCCGTCAGGGCCGACCCGTCGGGGGGCGTCGAGCGTCCGTCGATCCAGCCCATGGGGGCGTGGCAGCGGAGGCAGAGTTCGCCGGCGAAGCTGGCGTCCTGGTTGGCGACGGCGAGACAGGCGTGGAAGAGAGGGTCGCGCGTCGCCTGGGCCATCATGGAGGCGGTCCAGGCGGTGTAGGGCTCGACGGCCTCGTCGTAGTACCCGTGACACCCGCCGCAGGTCTGCGCGCTGGCCATCGGGGCGACGAGGTCGCCCGGCTGAGAGCCGGGCCCGAAGAAGTCGTTGATGGTGGTGGGCAGCGGGAGGGGAGAGCCGCCCCTGGGCTCGGCGATGGCGTAGCCGGCGAGACCGACCCAGACAACCGCGCCACCACTGGCGAGGACCAGCGCAGATTTGCGAACGAATCCAGATTGAACGCGCATCAGCGCCCTCCCGAACGAATCAAGGACTACGGGCACCCCATCCCGAAGGCCGTGAGGAACTCAACGACGTCAGAGAAATCCCACTGGCCGAACGGGGCGGCGATGTCCGCCTCCGGGGCCATCGTGCCGAACGCGGTCAGGAAGGAGACCACGTCGGAGAAGTCGAGCTGGTCATAGGGCTCGGCGAGGTCGGCGGCGTTGCACCCGGCGGGCTGCGGCGCGGGCCCCGAGGCGACGAAGGTCACGGTCCCCACGACGTCGAGCGTCGCGACGCCCGCGATCAACTCGGTCGATCCGGAGAAGGTGATCATCCCGCCGTTGATCGTCACCGTCGTGCCATCGGAGGTGACCATGCCCGAGATGGGGGCGGCGTAGGGTGGTTGGTCGTCGAGGACGACGGTCTCGTTGATGTCGCCGGCGCCGATGACGCTCCCGTTTGCGGTCAGCGTCCCCGAGAGCGCGGTCAGCACCGAGCCGAAGGAGAATGCGCCGGCGGAGACGGGCACGGGGCCGGTGGGCGTGCCGGGCGTCTCGTAGACGGCGCCCAGGCCACTGCCCGCGGCGTCGATCTCGGAGAGGAACCACTCGAAGTGGAAGGACAGGTTGTCCTGCATCGCCAGGGCGAAGTCGTGGATGGTGATGGAGGTCGGCGTGCCGTAGTCGTCCAGCTCGATCTCGACCTCGCCGGTGATGGGCGAGGAGTCGGAGGCTGAGTCGGAGCCCAGGACCGCGAGGTTGATCGTCAGGTCCAGGTCGATCATGGACTGGGACGAGTCGACGGTGAGGGTGGTGGTGTCCGCATGAGCGGCGCCAACGAGTGAGAGGGCAACAATCGCCGCGGTCAGGCGGGTCCTGGCCATGCAAAACCTCCCCAAGGGCCGGCCCGATCGCCGACCGAGAAAGCATACCGCTCGCCCCGGGGAATCCGAGGCGAATCCGGGGAAGATCCCCCGGCTTTTGGTCCGATACGCCCCGCCCCCGAGGCAGGATGCGGGGGGCTGGAGAAAGAGGCGCCCGCGTGGGGTGGATGCCCCACTCTCAGGGGCACCCGCCGCCGAACGCGGTCAAGAACGCGAGCACGTCAGAGAAATCAAAGACGCCCATAGGCGGGGCGAGGTCGGCGGCGGGGTCCATCGCACCGAAGGCGGTAAGGAACGCGAGCACGTCGGAGAAGTCGAGCGAGCCGAAGGGCTCGGCGAGATCGGCCTCGTTGCACCCGCCCCCGACGCCGACGATGACGGCGCCGTCGCCCTCGGGCGCCGGGAGGATCGCGCGCGAGCCGCTGGCGTCGAAGTCCATCGCGGAGGGCGCGTAGCCCAGCTCGATCGTGTCGGTGATGGTGAGCGTGCTCAGGTCGATGACGTGGAGGCGTCCGGATTCTGAGTGCGACCAGCCCATGGCGCCGCCGAGCGTGGTGTTGGAGTCGCCCGTGGCGGCGTACGCGACGCCGTGGGCGGGGTCGGCGAACAGCCCCGTGCAGTACTCGCCCAGGGGGATAGTCGCGGTCTGAAGACCCAGGCCAAGATCGACGACGCCGATGGTGTTGGCGGCCCAGTTGTTGACGAGCAAGCGCCCGTCGCCCAGGTCGGCCATCTGCCAGGGCTGGTCGCCGACGTTGATGTGGCGGACGAGCGTGGGCGTCGCGCCCGAGACGTCGATGACGGCGATCTGGTCGGTGTTCTTGACGGCGGCGTAGCAGGTCTGCGAGTCCGGGCTGAAGGCGATCCAGGTCGGGAAGTCGTTGGTGACGACGTTGTTGATGACGGTCCAAGAGGCGGTGTCGATGAAGGTGACGACGTCGTCGAATGAGCCGGCGACGGCGAGGAGCGAGCCGTTGGGGCTCAGGTCGATTCCGCTGGACTGGGAGTAGCTGTACCCGACGCCGCCCATGTTGCCGGTGAGAAGCTTGGCGCCGTCGACGGTGTTGGTGCTCAGGTTGATGCGCCAGACGCCGTCGCCACTGGCGACGACGGGGACGTAGGCGTACTGCCCGTCGGGGCTGATCTCGACCTGCGAGCCCCTCGTGGAGATGAAGACGTTGGTGGAGGAGGCGGTCGCGAGGTCGACGACGGTGGCGAAGGAGGAGTCGAGGTTCGCGACGACGGCGGTCGAGCCGTCGGGCGTGACCGCGACGCCTGAGGGGCGGAAGCCCAGGGGCGCAAAGCCCGTAACGGCGCGCGTCGGCGGGTCGATGATGGTGAGGGTGTCACTGAGGATGGAGATGCCGACGGCGACGGAGCCGTCGGGGCTCATCGCGCCGGTGCGGCAGCGGTCGCCCTCGGGGGTGGGGCCCGAGAGCTGAAAGGCGGTGAGCGAGCCGTTGGGCCCGCCCGTGTTGATGACGACCATGTCGTCGCCGAAGGTGGTCGAGCAGAGCGTGCCCTGGGCGCTGACGGGCGAGACGGCGCCGATCTGGCACGAGACGATCTGGTTCGGGAGATTGAGGAGAAACCCGGTGGCCAGGTCGATGATCGCGCCCGAGTAGCCGACGCCGAGCACGCGGTTGCCGTCGGAGGTGGTCAAGAGGTCGTTGAGGCCCGAGGTGTTGAGGACGGGGCCGGCGACGCCCGTCGTCAGGTCCACGACGCGGACCTCGTTGAGCAGCACGACCGCGGCCTTGGTCCCGGTCGCGTTGAGGGCGATCGAGCCGAACATGTCGAACGTCGTCGGCACGATGGACGAGACACTCTCGGTCGCCAGGTCGAGAACGGTGATCTTCATCTGCCCGAAGCCGTGGTTGATGGCGGCGGTGGTCCCGTCCTGCGAGACCGCCACGTCGTTCGCGTTCGGCGTGATGGTGACGCGGTGGACCGCGCCGGTGCGGACGTTGACGAACTGGGCTTCGGCGGCGAACGGGTCCACGTTCAGCACGCGGTCGTCGTCGATGAAGAAGAACTCCGAATACTGGAGCGACGACGCGGGGGGCTCGGGCGAGAACGAGATCGTCTGGGAGAAGCCAACGTTCGCGATCGTCCGCAGGACCGATCCCGTCGCGATGTCGATGACGGAGATGGTCGAGTCGAAGGCGTTGCCGACGGCGGCGACGTCGCCCGCGGGGCTCACCTTGATCATGCCCGGCGCCTGACCCACCGGGACGACGTCCACTTCGTTCAACGTCTTGAGGTCCACGATGGAGACCGAGCCGGTGTCCACGCAGGCGACGACGGCGGTCGAGCCGTCGGGCGTGACGTCCACGTCCTGCGCCGCGCCCGAGACGGGCGCCTCGCCGATGAACGCGAGCGTGCTCGCGTCCCAGAGGATCAGGTTGCGGCTCTCGCGGTGGGCGATGATGATCGTCGAGCCGTCGGGCGTGTAGACGACGCCCGAGGGCGCGTCACCCTCGGGGATCTCGCCCGTGAAGAAGAAGTCGGCTCCCGAGCCTCTGGCGTAGATCGGGCCCAGGGGACGCCCGCCCGGGGCGAACGCGAGGGGTGACCCGGCGGCCGGGATCGTCACGCGCTCGAGCGCGGGGTCGGCGTCGGGGTTCTCGTGGTCGGCGATCGCCGGGGCGGCGAGGGCACAGAGTGAGAGCAGGAGCGTGGCGCGGGTCGCGAGCATGGGGTCTCTCCTCGGCGTGGCGGCGTGGGCCGCGCACTGCGACAGCCTAAAGGCAGGCGCCCCGCGCCAAAAGCTCTAGTTTCAGCCTTCAAGAAACGCCAGTTACGGGCATCCGCCGGAGAACGAGACGAGGAAGGAGACGACGTCTGAGAAGTCCCACTGTCCGAAGGGCTCGGCCAGGTCCGCCTCGGGCGACATCGTCCCGAACGCCGTCAGGAACGCGACCACGTCGGAGAAGTCGAGCTGCCCGAAGGGCTCGGCGAGGTCGGCGAGGCAGTCGGGTCTCGGGGCGGGCAGGGGGATCGCGACGCCGTTGAGATCCGTCGGGCGGAATGGGATGAAGTACGTGTCCACCATCCGCGGCTCGCGGTCGGCGACGAACGAGAAGGAGTACGTCGTGCCCCAGCGCACCGCGTTGGCGCTCTGGTCGACGTCCGGTGAGTAGGGGCCGACGGTCCACCAGACCGTGCCAGCCTCGGGCTGGAGCGACCACGCCTGGTTATCGACGGGCGAGCCCGAGTGGTACTGGGGCGCGCTGAAGGAGACATCCGAGACGCTTGATGATCCGACCTGGACGTACACGCCCCCGATGCTCAGGTGCGAGTCGAGGTTGTGGACGTAGTAGTCGTACCGCCAGTGCCCGTCGCCCAGGTCGGTCGCCTTGCCCGCGACCTCGATGCGCCCGTCGTCGGGGATGTCGAAGCTCTCGATGACGACGTCGGGGTCGGTCTGCGCCCAGGCGAGCAGGGCGGACGTCCCGGCCTGGGTGGCGTCGGCGACCGTGAACGTGTCGTTGACCAGCAGATTGACGCGCCGGGCGCTCGCGTTGTTCGCCGAGTCGCCGGCCTGGGCATCGTCCGCAGCGACCTGCTGCACCTCCGCGTAATACACCTCGTCCCCGTCGTGCGTCAGCTTCGACTCAGGGATCTGCAGGCGACGGTCGATCGTCCCCGTGCCGGCGGAGGTCGTGTACGGGAAGGGGAACGCGCCGGTGGCGGCGTTGATCTGTTCGCGCGGTCCGAGGATCGTGTGCGAGCCCAGAATGGTCGAGGCGTTCGGGTTCGAGCACCCGACGCCGAGGTGCTGGAAGTCCGCGGGCGTGCACGTCTCACACAGGGCGCCCTGGAGAGGGACGACGGTGTGGGCGGCGAAGGAGAGGCCGATCTGCTCCAGGCGTCCGTTCTTCACGCGGTACATGTGCTGCGCGGTGGCGGGGTGCGCGGGCGAGTCGATCAGCCAGTCCACGACCACGTCGCCAAGGTTGCAGCTCGTCACGCCGAAGGAGTAGGCGTGGATCCCGTCCTGCTCGCCGTAGTGCGAGATGGTGGTGATGTCGGCGGTGATCAGATCGGGGCCGGCCTGGGCCGGGGCGACCACGAATCCGGCGGCGAGCGCGATCAGGGCTCCGCCGGTACGCGGCTTCATCCGGTTCTGCATGGCATTCCTTCCCTCGGGCGAGGGCGGCACGCCCACGCGTGAAAAGAGTCTATCCAGGGGCCCCACGCCGATGAAACCCCCTCGAGAGCGGGACCGAGGCGCCCATCTTCACGATTTCGTCACAGACGCCTAGGGGCATCCGCTCGCAAAGGCGACCAGAAACGCGACCACATCCGAGAAGTCCCACAGTCCGATGGGCAGCGCGAAGTCGGCGGACGGCTTCTGGGCGGCGAAGTCGTTGAGGAAGAACACGACGTCAGCGAAGTTGAGCGTGCCGTCCCCCGTCAGGTCCGCGATGCAGCCGCAGGGGGGCAGCGCCGCGAGCTGCACGTCGAGCCAGACCTTGACCTCGTCGGCGATCTCGGTCGGGAAGGTCGCCAGCCCGTGCCCGACGTCCGGGACGGGGCGGAAGGCGACGTCGTCGCCGACGGCGGTGAGCGCGTCACGGAGACGAACGCTCTGGGCGAAGGGGACCGAGGTGTCCTGCTCGCCGTGTGCGATGAACATGGGGACGTTGCCCGCGGGCTGCTGGGCGAGGCGCGCCGGGGAGGCCGAGCGGGCGAGCTGCACGAGCGCGGGCCAGGGTGAGTTGGGATCGCCCAGGTGCGCCCTGATCTGGCCGACCGAGACGCCGGTGGTCGCCGACCCGAGCAGGATCGACTCGGGCGAGTTGACGTCGTCGTGGTCGATGATCGAGCCGGGTGGGTCGGTGACGTCCGGGTTCATGAAGAGAAGGTCGGCGGGGCCGAAGTAGTCGACCGCGAGCTGGATATCGCTCGACACGTTGTCGAAGTCGCCGACGGTCCCCTCGAGGAGTGGGTCGCTGTTGCTCGTGCCGAGGACGGCGGACAGGTGCCCGCCCGCGGAGCTGCCCCAGACGATGAACGCGCACGGGTCGAGGTTGAGGCTGTCGGCGTGGGCGCGGAGCCAGCGGACGGCGCCCTTGCAGTCATGGATCTGCGCGGGCCATGTGACCGAGGCGCCGTTCCACTGGCCCGCCTGCGAGGTCAGGCGGTAGTCGATGCCGGCGATCGCGTACCCATCGTCGAGGAACGTTTCGAGGAAGGAGGGCAGGACGCGTGTCCCGCCGAGCCATCCGCCCCCGTGGATCCAGATGATCAGGGGCGTGGGGTGGTCGGACGCGGGGCGGCGCAGGTCGAGCTGGATCGGCACGCCGTTGATCTGGGCGTAGGTGTACGTCTCGAGCTGCGCCGACGCGAACGAGGAGGGCAGCACGAGGCAGAGGCCCAGAGCGAGGCGCGTCACGAAGCGTTTCATCGTGTTTTCCTGTCTGGACGACGGGTCGACCCACGGCAGAGAACAAATCAACGACCGGAAGTATTGCACCCGATCAGGGACACCCCTCGGAGAACGCGGTCAAGAACGCGACGACGTCGGAGAAGTCCCACTGCCCGAACGGCTCGGCGAGGTCGGCGGCGCTCTCCATCGCGCTGAATGCGACCAGGAACGCCACGACGTCGGAGAAATCGAGCTGCCCGATCGGGTCGGCCAGGTCGGCGGGGCACAGTGTTGCCACCGCCAGGGACAGGGGCAGATCGAACCCGGGCTGGCCCAACGAGACGGCGGTCGCGTTGTCGTAGAACACGGTCGTCTCGCCCGCGTCGCGGTAGTCGCCGTCGTTGTTCAGATCGACGAGCCGCATGAGGCGGTCGTTGAGCGCATCGGTCCAGAGGAGCGACCCGTCCGGCGCGAGGACGAAGTCGCGGGCTGACCCGGTCGAGAACCCGCTGGTGGATTCGTTCCAGATCTGGCGGAGCTCGGAGGCGACGTTGATCGTGCCCGAGCCATTGTTGTCGCTCGCCGCGTAGAAGACGATCGTCCCGCCGAGGGTGGCGGCGCCGAAGATGACCTCGTCGGTCGAGACGCGGTACTCGAGCTCGTACATCCCGAAGAATGTCGTGTTGACGAGGGCGAAGAGCTGGGCGCTGTCGATCCACTGTGTCCTGGCCGTCCCCGCGGGGTCGATGATGTCGATCGACTCGATCTGGTTGGGGTCGGTGATGTCGATGGTGTAGACGTTGCCCGCGGCGTCCTCGATCACGTCGAAGGTCGTCGCGGCGCTCACGCCCATCGGCGACAGCTCGAACCACTCGACACTCTCGCCCGGGTCGTTGACGTCGCTGTCGTTGTTGAGGTCCCGGAGGATGTAGATCGCCTCGGGGCGGGTGGTGTCCAGCGTGTTGTTGTCGAGGAGGAAATAGGAGCCGTCGGTGCGACGGCGAAGCTCGGCGGGGTTGGTCATGGTCAATCCGATGGGCAGGAGCCCGTCGAACCAGACCGAGGCCTCGCCGACGCCCAGGGCGCTCCCGTCGTGGTCCGTGTCGTGCATGAGGATGATGTTGTCGGGGTCGAAGTTGTCGGTGGCCAGGAGGGTGTACGCGTCGAGGGCGACCATGCCCTGGGCGTTGTCGATGCCGAGCATCGGGGGCGGGGAGTCGTCGTAGAAAAGCGTCGCCTCGCCCGGGTCGTGGGCGTCGCCGTCCCCGTTGAGGTCCGCCAGGCGGAGAATCTCGTCGTTGAGCTGGTCGTGCATGAAGACAACGAGCGGGCCTGCGGCGCCGGCGAGCGCGGGGGTGAGCGTCAGCGTGAGCATCGCAGCAATCGGGGTCTTCATCTCATCCTCCAGGCGTGGGTGATCGCCCACGTCGGAACCTACCGCCCCCGACCGGGCCGTTCAATCTTCGCGAGTCACGTCTGGGGTAATGGCGCAAAGAAACAGGCCCCCTTCCGGGGGCCCGTCGTGGAGGGGGGGCTCTGGCGGCTCATTCGAGCGTGGAGTCGAGAGGGAGCGACGACTCAGGGGCAGCCTGACCCGAACGCCGTCAGGAATGAAACGACGTCGGAGAAGTCGAACACGCCCATCGGGGCGGCGAGGTCGGCGGCGGGGTCCATCGTGCCGAAGGCGGTCAGGAACGCCACCACGTCGGAGAAGTCCAGCGTGCCGAAGGGCTCGGCGAGGTCCGCCGCGTTGCAGTTGGCCGCGGGCTCGTTGACCTGGTAGTTCGAGGGCCCGTGCAGGATCCCGCAGCTCATGTCGGTCAGTTCGATCGAGACGGTGTCCAGCGTGGTCGAGATCCAATCTGTGGCGGCGGTCCACAGGCCGGCGTTGACCGCCTGCTGCGAGCGCTCGTCGGCGATCGGGTCGTTCACGCCGCCGGTCGACCACTGGATGTGGTCGCCCATGATGTCGGTGCGGCTGAAGTCGGCGAAGGAGATGTTCCCGTCGGCGTCGGGGAAGAAGAGGCTGATCGCGTACCCGCCGCTGGCGTCCAGAGGCGCCGCGATCAGCCCGCCCAGGGCCGAGACGTTGCGGTGGTCGGGGTCGGCGGGGGCGTCGTTGTTGAAGTGGATGAAGACGGACGTCCCGGCCTCGATGATCATGCCGTTGAGCCCGGTCTCGGCGGTGTACTGACGCACCTGGTTGTTGTCGTGCGAGCAGAACCGCCAGTTCGACAGGTCGATGTCCCCCGACCCGCAGTTGTGCAGTTCGAGGACGGCGGTGTCGAAGTGGACGGACCAGAACTGGACGTCGCGCTCGGCGCCGAGGGCGCTCCCGCTCAGGGCGGTCAGCGCGGCGACGGCAAGCAGTCGGGGGGTGGTCGACATCGTGATGCTCCTCCTGGATCGGGCACACGGATCGCGCCCGCCAGGATGAATCTACCGCCGACGTCAAGCGGGGAAATCCCTCTAACCGGAGGGGTCGATTCGCGGCGCCCGCGGACTCAGGGGGGCCTCAAGGGCACCCGTCGCCGAAGGCGGTCAGGAACGCGATCACGTCGGAAAAGTCGAACACGCCGAACGGCGGGGCGTAGTCGGCGTCTGGCGAGCCCGACCCGAAGGCGGTGAGAAACGCGATGATGTCGGAGAAGTCGAGCGACGCGAAGGGCGCGGCCAGGTCCGCGGCGCAGCGCCCGAAGAGCGTCACCGCCGTCGGCGAGTACTCGATCCGGTGGTACGTGCCGGCGGGGTAGTTCACCTGGTCGAACGCGCCGGCGAGCTGATCGCCCGAGATCAGCGTGACGCTCTGGCCGGGGTCGAGCTGCACGCCGCCCTGGGAGCGCACCTCGAGCGTGCCGGCGAGCGTGATGAGCCCGGTGAACGAGAGCATGTCGGCCGCGATGGCGCCCCGACCCGGCGCGCCGGTCGCGTCCACGTCCAGGATCGTCAAGGTGGTGACGTCGAGCGAGCCGCCGACACTCAGCGTGAAGTCGATGACGCCGCAGGGCTCGGCGTCCACGCCCGGGCTGAGCGTCGCCCAGTCCAGGTCGAGCGACGCCGCGCCGATGGAGCCGTTGCCCTGGATCGTGCCCATGGGGACGAGGACGTCGTTGGCCGTGACGGCGCCGTTGGTCGTATCAGAGCCCAGGTTGAGCTCCTCGACCTCGCCCGGGTCGAACTCGAGATCGCCCTGGACATCGAGGGAACCCTGGATGTTGGTGGTCGAGGCGGAGAAGTTCCCCGAGACGTCGACGGCGGCGCCGGGGTCGACGGTCCAGGTTCCCCCACCCGAGGAGTCGACGCTCCCGCCGACCGAGACACTCCCGCCCTGGACGTCGTTCGTGCCGGCGCCGGTCCAGTCGCCGCTGACGCTGGTGTCGCCGTCGCTGACGACGGAGCCCTGGTTCTCGAGGCTGTCGGCCTCGACGCTGGAGCCGCCCGAGTTCTCGAGCGTGCCCGTGTTGGTCACCGCGCCCGTCGCGAGCATGGCGCCGTTGAGGAGCCTGAGGCGGCCGCCGGTGATCGTGAGCGTGTCGGAATCGACGGGCGCCATGGCGCTGGGCCCGTCGATGACGACCTCTGTGCTGTCGGCGATCCCGTTGATCTTTCGACCGCCGTTGGCGAAGAAGAGACGCCCGTTGCCGCTGACGATCCACTGCCCGCCCCCGCCCAGGACGTCCGCGACATTGAGGTCGGCGGGCGACCGGAAATCGATGGACCCCGCGCTGATGTCGACGACGCCCTGCATGTTCGTGAACGAGACCGAGACGACGCTGGCGTTGTCGACGGACTTGAGGACCTGGCCCTCGAGGTTCTCGAACGTGCCGTCGCCCGTCATGTTCCCGCCGTCGATTTGCCAGATCGAGCTGGAGCCGACGCCGTTGGTGATCTTCCCGCCCATGGGGATCTTGACGAGGTGGCCCTGTGTGAAGTGGCCCTCGTTGTTGAACACGCCCGAGACGGTGCGGTCGCCGATGGTGGCGACAGTCTTGACCTGGCCGGGCGTCGTGTTCTGGTTGGTGAGGCTGCGGATCTCGCCGTAGAGCCACTCGAAGGAGCCGGTGTTCAGGATGGTGGTGGCGCCCATGTCGTCGGCGCCGAGCTTGCCGCCGAACAGGGAGAAGGGGCAGGAGGTGGCGCAGTTGAGCGTGCCCGTGCCAATCATCTCCGCCGCGCCCGTGAGCATGACCCTGTCGGAGGGGTCCGTGCCCGAGGCGACAAGCGAGGCGCCGCCGAGGAACTCATGCACGCCGGCGAAGAACTCTACGAAGCCCAGGTCGTTCAGGACCGTGATTGTGCCGTTGAGGCGGGTGTTGCGGTTGAAGTGGATCGATGACTGGTTGGACGCGCCCGACCCGATCGCCCTGAGCGTAGTGGAGTTGAGCGTGACGAGTTGCGTCGAGCCGGCAAAGGCGGTCTGGAAGGTGAGCGAGCCGCCGTTCAGGACCGTGATCGTGCCGCCGTTGTCGGTGAACGTGGGCACGAGGCTGTGGCTGGTGTTGGGGACGGTGAAGAACATCTCGCTCCCGCCCTGGTTGACGACCTCGGCGATGTCCTCGCTCCCGCTCGGGTTGGAGTCCATCCCGATGTCGCCCTCAATGATGGCGCCCGCGAAGATCGTGACCCGGGGCGTCCCGGCGCCGTCGAGCTTGAGCGACTGGCCGACGAGCAGCTCCCCGTTTGCCGTCACGTTCCAGGCGCCCTTGACGTTGAGCGAGCCGAAGATCGTGAGCGGGCCGTTGGCGAGGAACGTCCCGCCGGCGCCGCGCAGGGAGGCCACGGAGGTGGAGAGGTCCACGGTCGTGCCGCCGCTCACGGTGATGACGCCGCCGGCGCCGGCCTCGATCGCTGAGTTCGCCCCCAGCGTGAGCGCGTCCAGGTCGATGCTCTCGGCGCCGATGTCCGCGTACGTGCTCGCCGGCATAATCGCGCTGAAGAAGAACCCCCCGTTGCCGTTGTCGGGGTACTCGCTGACGTCGGGGACGTTGTCCCAGTTGTCCGCGTCGGTCCACTGGTGCTCGGTGAACGTGTTGAAGGTGCTGGTGACCTGGGCGTGGGCGCCCATGCCACCCCACAGCGCGATGCTGACGGCGATGGCGGCGCCCTGCTCGGCGCGTCGTTGCATGTCGGTCCCCCTGCTGGCTTTGTGTGAACGGGTTCGCCCACGATACAGCGCGGGATTCACGCGCCGAAGCCCGGCGTCGGAATCCGCGCCGGACCTATAGTCACCCCCAACTCTCCAACCCCGAACACCACCCGAAGACAGGAAGCCGCGCGTGCCCACGAACAACTACGACGTCATCGTCATCGGCGGCGGGCCCGCGGGCTACGTCGGCGCCATCCGGGCCGCACAGCTCGGGTACAAGGTCGCCTGCGTCGAGCGCGCCAAGCTCGGCGGGGTCTGCCTCAACTGGGGGTGCATCCCCTCCAAGGCCCTGCTCTCCAACGCCGAGCTGATGGAGAAGCTCGCTCACCGCGAGGACTGGGGCCTCAAGATCAAGGGCGAAGTCGAGTTCGACTGGAACAAGGTGATCGGGCGCTCGCGCGACGTCGCGGGCAAGCTCAACAAGGGCGTCGAGTTCCTCCTCAAGAAGAACAAGATCGACCACATCGTCGGCAGCGCGAAGATCGTCAGCCCCGCCAAGGGCGGGCCCTGCAAGGTCGAGATCTACGACTGCGAGGTGCAGGAGGAGCGGACCGATGCGCCCGCCAAGCCCGCGGCCAAGCCCCGCGACACCATCACCGCCAAGCACGTCGTCATCGCGACCGGCTCGGTCGCGCGTGATCTGCCCTTCGCGAAGTTCGGGTCCGACCCCAAGATCTGGGGCGCCCGCGAGGCGATGTTCAACAAGGAAAACCCCAAGCGCCTGATCGTCATCGGCTCGGGCGCCATCGGCATGGAGTTCGGCTACTTCTACCACTCCTTCGGGACCGAGGTCACGGTCGTCGAGATGCTCGACCGCATCGTCCCCGTCGAGGACTCGGAGGTCTCCGCCGCCCTGCTCCGCATCTACAAGAAGGGCGGCATGAGCTTCGAGCTCGGGCACACGCTCACCAAGCTCGACGTCAAGGGCAAGACGGTGAAGGCCACCATCGCCCCCGTCAAGGACGGCAAGCCCGACGAGTCCAAGGCCAAGACCCTCGAGGCCGACCGCATCCTGCTCGCCATCGGCGTCACCGGTCGCTTCGACGGTCTCTTCGACGACAAGCTCGGCCTCGAACTCGTCAAGGGCCACATCAAGACCGACTACGTCCCGGGTGACTTCGGAACGGTCAAGAAGCTCGACTACAAGACCAACCTGCCCGGCATCTACGCCGTCGGCGACGTCATCGGGCCTCCCTGGCTCGCGCACGTCGCGATGGAGGAGGCCGTCCTGTGCGTCGAGCGCATCGCCCTGCGCGAGGGCAAGCTCAAGCACGAGCCCTACCCGATGGACTACTCCATCATCCCGGGATGCACCTACTGCAACCCCCAGATCGCCTCGGTCGGCTTCACCGAGGACGCGCTCAAGGCCAAGGGCCTCAAGAAGGGCGAAGATTACGAGGTCGGCAAGTTCCCCTTCACGGCGCTGGGCAAGGCCATCGCCAGCGCGCACACCGACGGCTTCATCAAGATCATCCGGGGCCTGCCCCGGGGCGAGATCCTGGGTGCGCACATCCTGGGCGACCAGGCGACCGAGCTCATCGCCGAGATGTCGCTGGCCCGACGCCTCGAGGCGACCAGCGAGGAGATCATCGCGACGGTGCATGCGCACCCGACGATGCACGAGGGCGTGCACGAGGCGGCCCTCGCCAGCGAGGGGCGGATGATCCACGCGTAAGACGCCCGTCGAACGCCTCCCGCAAGGTTCTGATTTGCGCCTTGCACCAGCGGCGGGCGGCCCCGAGGATGGGCCGACCGCAAAGGGAGGGCGACTCCATGAACATCCGCCTCGTCTCGGGCGCCGCAGCGCTCTTGTCCGCCTCCGCCTGGGCGCCCGCCGAAATCCTCCGTGTGGACGCGAGCGCCGCTCCGGGGGGTGACGGCTCGAGTTGGAGCCTCGCGTTCAACTCACTCACCGACGCCCTCGCCAGCGCCAGCACTGGCGACGAGGTCTGGATCGCGGGGGGGACCTACGTCCCCGATACGCCCGCCGGGCGCAACGCGACGTTCCGGATCCCCAGCGGCGTCCAGGTCTTCGGCGGGTTCGCGGGCACAGAGGCCGCTCTCGGGGATCGGGGCGACCCACTCAACCCACCCTCGATCCTCTCGGGCCTCCTGCCCACGAAGGAGCGCGTCTACCACGTCGTCACCATCGACGAGGCAAGCTCCTCGACCGCGCTCGACGGGCTGCATATCCGCGACGGCTTCGCCGAGGGCACGAGCGGCGCCGGCATTCTCTGCACCGATTCCAACCCCGACTTCCGCTCACTCGTCATGACGGACTGCGTCGCCTCCTTGACCGGAGGCGCGATCTACGCCAACGGCATCTTCTTCCCCGACTCGATCGAGGTTTACGACTCGGTCTTCCGTGACAACCTGGCGGGCTCGGGCGGCGCCGCCGTCTGGTCCGAGATCCCGATCCGCCTGGAGCGCTGCGAGATCATCAACAACGACTCAGACGTCGGCGAGGCCGCCGTCCGCGTGCGCGCCAGTGGCCTGACCCGCATCCTGGACTGCGAGTTTGTTGGCAACGACGCCGGGGACGGCTTCGGCGGGGCCTTCAACGCGCTCACCTTCGGCGACCTCAACGGCACGCTGGTCGAACGCTGCGAGTTCCGCGAGAACTCCGCCCCACGTGCCGGGGCGATCGGGCTCACCAACTTCGGCACGCACACGATCCGTGGGTGCGCCTTCTACGCCAACGTCTGCACGGGTGACGGCGCCGGCGCGATCAACTACCGGTGCTCCGGGTTCACCAACCGCCTCACCGTCGAGAACTGCCTGATCGATGGCAACACCACCGACGAGGGCGCCGGCGCGATCGCTTGCGATGGGCCCGGCTCCGTCCGCATCATCAACTCCACCATCGTCCACAATACATCGAGTGACGGCGCTGGCGCCGTCGGCGCGTGGGACGGCGACAATGCCATCGACAACTCCATCCTCTGGGCCAACGACCTCGTCGGCGCCGATGACCAGACCAACTCCGTCGCAACCGATGTCTTCGGCGACATCGAGATCGACCGGTCCATCGTCCAGTTCTTGGGCGTTGGGGCGCCCCCTCCATCCGGCTTCGGCGCCTTCGACGCCGACCCGCTCTTCGTCGATCTCGATGGCCCCGACGACATGCCCGGCACGCCCGACGACGACGTCCGCCTCACGCCCGGCTCGCCCGCCATCGACGCCGGCGACAGCACCGTGCCCAGCTCGGTGCTCCATACGGACATCTACGGCGCCCCCCGGTACGTCGATGACCCGGATACCGCCGACACAGGCGTTCCCGACGGCGCCAACGCCGTCGTTGATCTCGGCGCCGCCGAGTACCAGGTCGCCCCACCGGAGTGCAACGACGCCGACCTCGCCGAGCCTTACGGCACGCTCGATTTCTCCGACGTCCTCGCGTTCCTGACCGCGTTCGCGTCGATGGACCCCGCCGCCGACCTCGCGCCCGAGATGGGGGTCTGGGACTTCTCCGACGTGCTGGCGTTCCTGATCGCCTTCGGCGGCGGCTGCCCCTGAGATTATGAGAACGGGCTGAACGCCCGGGCACAAACGGGTGGCGATCTCCCTCCCGGGGTTCACATTGAAGGGGTGAGCAGAGCCACGGCATTCTTGCGCGCGCTGCCGGTCGCCCTGCTCGCGGTCTGCACCCCTCGCCCCGTGAGCGCGCAGTCGGAATGCGCGCCCGTCCAGATCGCCGCGTTGCTGCCTCCCTCGCCGACGTGCGGTGACTTCGCGGGCGAGGACGTTGCCCTCGATGGTGACTGGGCCATCATCGGCGCGGAGACCGAGGACGCCGTCGGCGTGGACTCGGGCGCCGTGCATGTCTTCCACCAAATCGCCGGCGTCTGGACCTACGCCGGTCGCATCCTGCCCGATGACGCCCAGGCCGGCGACGCCTTCGGCAGCGCCGTCGCGCTCGATGGCGACCTGGCCTTCGTCGGCGCCCGACTCGCGGGCGAGAACGAGGGGCGCCCGGGCCGCGTCTACGTCTTCCGGCGCACAGACATGGGCTGGACGCAGGAAGACGAGTTCAGCGCGTCGTCGCCCGTCCCCGACCAGGGCTTCGGCGCCAACCTCGCGTTCGCGGGCGGCGTGCTCGTCGTCGGAGCGCCGGACACGCCCGTCGGCGCCGACGCCAATGTCGGCGCGGCGTACGTCTTCGAGCCGGACCAGGACCACTGGGCCCAGACCGCGGAACTGTCCCACGACGACATGGCGCTCTGGGAGTTCTTCGGCAGGAGCGTGGACACGGACGGCGTGCGCGTCGTCGTCGGGTCCGCGCCCCAGGAGTTCATCAACCCCTCGCCGGGAGGCGTGTACTGCTACGAGCGCGACGGAGGGACGTGGACGCTGCATCAGACGGTCACGCCCCATGACGGCGCGGAGGGCGACGTGTTCGGCACGTGCGTCGCGCTGGGCGCCGGGCGCCTGGTCGTGGGCGCGTTCGGGAGCGATCACTTCGCGCCGACCGCGGGGGCCGTGTATGTCTACCGCCTCGACGCGGGCGCCTGGACCTTCGAGACCGAGCTGGCGCCGATCGACACCGAGCTGTTTTACGCGTTCGGGCGGTTCGTGGACATCGAGGGGGACACGCTGGTCGCGTACTCGAGCAAGCGCACGGGCGACCCGCACGTGAACCCGGGCGTGCACTTGTTCCGCCGGGTCGGTGGGCTCTGGCAGGCGCAGCTCCAGTTCGCCCCACCCGGTGGGTTCGGGTGGAACATGCATCTGAACGCCGGACGCCTCATCGGCGGGTGGCCCTGGGCCGACCGCGTCGACCCGGACCCACTCTGCAACGACGGGGCGGCGTACATCTTCGACTTGGCGTGTGCGCCCGGCGCGTGCTCGGACGCGGACCTCGCCGATCCGACCGGCACGCTCGATTTCTCCGACGTGCTGGCCTTCCTGGTCGCGTTCAGCGTCCAGGGGCCGACGGCGGACCTGGCCTCTCCCTTCGGCGCCTGGGATTTCTCCGACGTGCTGGCGTTCCTCATGGCCTTTGGCGCGGGCTGCCCCTGAGCCAGCTTCGCCACGATGGGCCCCGCTCAATGGGGGGGCGGGAAGTCTTCGTCGTGCGGGTACGCTCGGCGCATGACCCCCTCCCTCACCAGGTGCGTCAGCCTCTCGCCCCTGCTCGTCTCGGGCCTCGCCGCTGCCCAGCCCTGCGCCCCGACGTGGACGCCCCTCGCCCCCGCGGGATGCGCCGGGCAGATCGAGGCGATGCTCCAGTTCGACGACGGCTCCGGGTCGGCGCTCTATGTCGCCGGCGAGTTCATCTCCGTGGATGGCGTTGACGCCTCCAACATCGCGCGGTGGGACGGCGAGTCATGGAGCCAGGTCGGTGACGGCCTGGGCGGCGAAGTGCGCACGCTCGCGATCTTCGACGCCGGCGACGGGCCTCGACTCTTCGCCGCCGGCGACTTCGACCTCGTCCGGGGCGCCCAGTCCCTCGCCGTCTGGGATGGCCAGGGATGGAACTCCGTCCCCGGCTCGCCGTTCTCCTGGATCGCGACCATCGCCGCCAGCGATATCTCCGGCGTGAACGAGCTCTACGTCAGCTCCCCGATCACCAACTACATCACGCGCTGGGACGGCAACACCTGGCGTCCCGTCGGTGACGGACTCGTCAGCGTCGTCTGGGACATGGAGGAGTTCGACGCCGGCTCGGGCCCCGCCCTCTACGCCGGCGGCTTCCTCTCCGCCCTCGTCGCCTTCGACGGCGATCAGTGGAGCGAGATCGGGGGCGACTTCTCCGTCAACGGCACGATCCTCTCACTGCAAACCTTCGACGAGGGCTCCGGGGAAGCGCTCTACGTCGCCGGCGAGTTCACTCGCGTGCCGGACTTTCTCACCGCCCTCAGGATCGCTCGCTGGGATGGCGTCTCGTGGTCGCCCGTCGGCGACGGCTTCGACGCCAGCGTCACCTCCCTCGCCGTCTTCGACGACGGCTCGGGCCCGGCGCTCTACGCCGCCGGCGCCTTCACCCACTCCGGCGCCACCCCGGTCTCGCACATCGCCCGATGGAACGGCGCCGCCTGGGAGCCCGTCCTCGCCGGCCTCGATGCGCCCGCCACCACCCTCGGCGTGTTCACATCGCCCCACTCGCGCACGTCACTCATCGTCGGCGGAGGGTTCACGCTCGCGGGCGGCGCCCCCGCGCCCTCGATCACCGCCATCGCCTCGTGCGCCTGCCCCGCCGACCTCGCGCCGCCCAGCGGCTCGCTCGATTTCTCCGACGTCGTCGCGTTCCTGACGGCGTTTGCTTCGTCTGGCCCCGCGGCCGACCTGGCGCCGCCCCAGGGCGTCTTCGATTTTTCCGACGTCGTCGCGTTCCTCGTCGCGTTCGCGGCGGGGTGTCCGTGATCCGCACGTCTCGCCCGCTGAAGAGAGGGGTGGGGCGGGCTCGCAGCGTGGTTAGGCTGGGGTTTCTCTGTGGAGGTCCTGCGATGCGAAACGACACCCAACGCCACGGCACGATCCTGCTCGCGACCACGATGATGCTCGCATCGTGCGTGTCCGACGCCCTCGCCGACTGGCCCACCGATCCCGCGACGCCCCTGGTCGTCGGCCCGGCGCAGCTCGCGTTCACGCCACGCCTGTCCGTCGTCACCGCCGACGACGGCGCGGTCTGGATCGCCTGGCAGGACAGCTTCTGCGGCGGCGCGGACGAGGGCTCGGTCCGCCTGCAGCGCGTCGCGCTCGACGCCGCCCTGCTCGCCCCCCACGGGATCGACGCGCAGCAAGATCCGACCTGCGGCTTCGTCCTCCCGCCCATCCTGACCCCGGTCGACGACGGCGTCCTCGTCAGCCGCCCCCTCGTCGGCCTCGACACCGAGCCCCTGCAGAGCTTCGACGCGACCGGCGCCGCCGCGTGGCCCGCCGGCTTCTCCACGAGCGAGGTCTACACCCTGGGCGCCTCGGCGCGCCTCGACGGGGGAGACACCCTCGTCGTCTCCTACGCCTGGAGCACGATCCGCGCCGACCGACTCGACGCCTCGGGCGCCCCCGTCTGGCCCGCGCCCTCCACCTTCGACTCCGACACCGGCCCCAACCTCCGCATCCTGGGCATCGTCCCCGAACCGACCGGCGGCGCCTACGTCTTCTGGGATTCGCCCGCCTTCGCCTACACACGCCTCATCCGCGCGCAACGTCTCGACGCCGACGGCACGCCCGCGTGGACGCCCTCCGTCCGCCTCGTCGCCTCGCCCCCGGACGTCACCAGCTCTCGCCACACCGATCCCGTCATCGCGACCGATGGTCAAGGCGGCGCCGTCGTCATCTTCGCGCAGGGCTTCGAGACCGGCACCACCCCCGCGCCCCTGCTCATGCAGCGAATCGACCCTGACGGCGCGCTCGCCTTCCCGCTCGACGGACAGCGCGTCAGTCTCGGCGTCGACCGCCAGTTCGACCCCATCGTCCGGACCGACCCCGCGACCAGCGACCTCCTGATCGTCTGGCGCGACGGGTTGTTCGATGCACAGAGCGTCCGCGCCCAGCGCATGACGCCCGACGGCGAGCGCCTCTGGGGCAATCAGGGCATTGCCGTCGCGCCCATCACGCCGTCCGACACCTTCGACGCGGTCTGGCAGAACGGGCGTCTCTCGGTCGTCGTCGCGAGCGCGAGCGGCGCCGTCATGCACAACTTCGACGCGCAGGGCGCCCCCGCCCCCGGCCCCTGGACCGTCTCGACCGATCCGGCGTATTACGTGCGCGCCGTTCCATCCGCCGACGGCATCGTCGTCGCCTGGCAGCGAGACGGCGAAGGTCTCGACGACGCGATCGTCGCGCAACGCGTCAACCCCGATGGGCGCCTGGGCGCCCCCGCGTGCAGCGCCGCCGACCTGAGCGCCCCCTTCGGCGCCATCGACTTCTCCGACGTCGTCGCCTTCCTCGTCGCGTTCGCGGGGGGCGAGCCCGCGGCGGACCTCGCCCCGCCCCTCGGGCAACTTGATTTCTCCGACGTTGTCGCGTTTCTCACCGTCTTCGCGGGCGGATGCCCCTAGCGAGGCCCGCTCTCTCCCTCCAAAGCGTGTTGATCGACGAGCATTCACACGCGACAATCGGGCACGACCCGGAAAGGGGGACCCGTGCGCCCGACGCTCCCGCTCGCACTCGCCTGCTTGCTCACCCCGATCTGTGTCGCAGACTTCATCTACGTCCCGAGCGACGTCTCCACCATCCAGGGCGCGATCGACGCCGCCTCCGACGGCGACGAGATCGTCATCGCCCCGGGCCTCTACCGCGAGCTCCTCGACCTGGGCGCCAAGCAGCTCACGCTCCGCTCGACCAACCCCGCCGACGCCAGTGTTGTCGCCGCCACAATCATCTCCGCCGACCTCAATGACGACGGCATCGGCGAGGGCACGGCGCTCCGGTGCGTCGGCGCCCAGGGCCCCGAGACACTCATCGACGGCCTCACCATCCGCGACGGACGCGCCTCGCTCGTCGGCGGCGGCCTCCTTGTCTCCGACTCGAGCCCCACCATCCGCCGATGCGTTCTCGAGCACAACGACGGCGCGGAATATGGCGGCGCGATCGCCCTGCTCAACTCTGGCGCCCACATCGAGCGCTGCATGATCCGTGACAACGCCGCGACACGGGGCGCCGGCGTCTACGCCACCGAATCACTCGCGACCATCGACGCCTGCACGATCGTCTCCAACACCGCCGTCGCCGGCGCGGGCCTCTACACCAGCCTCGGCTCGCCCACGATCACCAACTCACGACTCACCGGCAACTCCACACTCGGGGGCTTCGGCGGGGGCGGGATCTTCGTCGCCTCCGGCGGGATCCACGCCTCCGGGTGCACGCTCGCCGACAACGCCGCCCCCTTCCTCGCCGGCGCTGACCTCCACCTCTTCACGAACGACCCGGGCGTCCAGATCGTCAACTGTGTCCTCTGGAGCCCCCCCTTCGCCGTCGCGGACGCCTCGCACGTTGCGAGCCTCAGCGCTTCGATCGTCGGGGGCGGCAACTTCGCCGCCGACGTGCAGCTCTCCGATCCCCATTTCGTCGACGCGGACGGGGCAGACAACGACCCCACGACGCAGGACGACAACGACTACCACCTCGCCCCCGGTTCGCCCGGGATCGACGCGGGAGACTCGCCCGCGCACGCCGCCCTGACCGCCTCGACCCTCGACCTGGATGGCTCACCGCGATTCGTCGACGACCCCGCGACGCCAGACACCGGCGTGCCGCTCGCCTCGGGCGTGATCGACATCGGCGCGTACGAGTTTGCCGTCGGCGCCTGCTCCGTCGCGGACCTGGCCGATCCCCTCGGGCAGCTCGACTTCTCCGACGTGGTGGCGTTCCTCGTCGCCTTTGCCTCGCTGGATCCCTCGGCGGACCTGGCCGCCCCGATCGGGCAGTGGGACTTCTCAGATGTGGTGGCGTTCCTCGTCGCGTTCGACGCCGGCTGCCCATGACACCGCCGTCTCGGACGAGCGATCACGCCCCTTCATTCTGCGGGGGCGGAGGATCGGAACGCCCGAGTACATTGGGCCTTGAAGGAGGCCCGATCATGACACGCAGGCGTCACTTCGCGATCGGTGCGCTGATCGCGCTCGCGAGTGCGGCCCACGCCCAGCCGGCCTTCCTCGTCGTCCCGCTCGAGGCCGACGAGGGTGAGTTCCTCGGCGTGACCACCGTCCGCCTCTTCTCCGACGCCGTCCTCGCCGAGGGACAACTCCTCGCGATCAAGGACATCGTGCACGCCCAGCCCGCGGCGCTCTCGGGCTCGCTCGAGGCGAGCCTCGGCCTCGGCAACTGCGACTACTCGGTCATGCTCGCGTGGGACGCTTCCCCGACGCGCCTGCTCGCCCGATGCACGAGCAACGCCCACGCGCTGACCGACCAGCCGGGCGATTCGGCGAACGTCTTCAACGCCGCCACGCTCGACCGCCCGCAGCGCCCGGGCGCCGACGGCTCGCTCCCGCGCTTCAGCTTGAGCGAGCCCGCGCTCGTCTTCTTCCGCGCCGACGCGAGCGACTTCATCTCGGGCCCGATCTCCTCGCTCGATCTGGGCTACCGCCTGGCGCGCCACGATGGCGCCTCGAGCGTCACGCTCTTCGAGGACTTTGCCCCGGATTTCCCCGAGCAAGACCACGACTGGACGTCGAGCGCAAGCGAGCTGATCATGCTCCCCGCCGGCGACTACGAGCTGTACGTCAACGCCGAGCACCAGGGCGGTGCGAGCAGCCCGCCGGTCGTGGGCGGCGGCCAGGAGATGTTCGCGTCCGCCGACGTCCGCATCGAGCTGCGCATCATCCCGGGCTGCTCGCTGGCGGACATCGCCCCGCCTTTGGGCCAGGCCGACTTCTCCGACGTCGTCGCGTTCCTGACCGCCTTCGCCGCCCACGAGCCCGAGGCGGACCTGGCCTCCCCGCCCGAGCGTTGGGACTTCTCCGACGTGGTGGCGTTCCTCACCGCTTTCGCGGACGGATGCCCTTGAGGCCCGCAGTCCGAGACACGGAGCGCCGCATGCGTTCTCTCACCACCGCCCTCGTCGTGCTCGCCTCAGCCGCCGCGCTTGCCCATGGCGCCCCCGAGTTCATCGCCGCGCCCCTGAGTGTCCCCTCGGGCCAGGCGGGCGCTCGCCCCAGCGTCCTCCTCTTCGGGCACATCGCTTTCGAGGGCCTCGACGTCATCCAGATCAACCACACGGCCTCGGAGCAGGCCGGCGCGTTCGAGGAGAACGCCCAGTCCCCCTCGTCGGGCTCGCATGCCAACTACAGCGTGGGCCTGGAGTGGGACGCTTCGCCCGCCCGCCTCCGCGCGCTGTGCTACTCGACCGTCGACGTCGTGACGACGGCGGAGAACGAGAGCTCGGAGGTCTTCGCCGCCGCCGAACTCGACAGCCCGGACCTGCCAGCGCCGCGCGGGCGTGAGCCCCGCTTCACCCTGACCGAGCCCGCCCTCGTCCACGTCAGCGCGGACGTCGTCAGCATTCTCGACGGCGGCGCCCGAACCAACAACACCTCGTTCTACCTCGCCCGCTGGGACGAGCCGACGCAGCATTACGTCACGCTCTACGACGAGGCCGCCCCGACCCATCCCATCGAGAACTGGGAATCGCACATCGACGAGGTCGTCGAGCTCGACGCGGGCGATTACGTGCTCATCATCTACGTCGTCCATCTCGGGACCGCAGCGATGATCCCCGACATCGAGTTCGCGCCGACGATGTTCGCCGACGGGCGCGTCCGCGCGGAGCTCCGCATCCTCCCGGGTTGCTCGCTCGCCGACCTCGCCTCGCCCCTCGGCTCGCTCGACTTCTCCGACGTGACGGCCTTCCTCGTCGCCTTCGCGGCGCAGAGCCCGGAGGCCGACCTCGCCCCGCCCGCCGACCAGTGGGACTTCTCCGACATCGTCGCGTTCCTGGGCTCGTTCGCGGAGGGGTGCCCGTAGGGACGCTCCCGACGCCGAGCGCACCGAAGTATCACTCATTCAACGCCGATTCCCCCCCAGCGTCCTTCAACCGCGTCGCCGGTCCCAGTACGCTGTTTGACACGTCAGGGGAGGGACCATGAACCACCGAGCCACCGCCGTCGGGATCGTCGGCGTCGCCCTCGCGGGCGCCGCCACCACGTCCATTGCCGACTTCACCAGCGCCTCCCTGCGGGCGCAGGGCTTCAACGTCGCCGACGGGCACAACGTCGGCGCCGCCCTCTCGCCCTCGCAGAAGATGCTCGTCAGCCAGGCGATCGACCTGCTCGCAACCACCAACGGCTCGACGACCTCCGAGTGCGTCACCTGCCTCCGCCAGCTCTGGCCAACAACCGCATCTGCCTCGAAACCGGCACGTCCGACGCCGGCGCCACCACACTCCCCGACAAGCAGGCCGGGTGCAACCCCGAACCGAGGGCATCCACCTCAACCCCGGAACGCTCCAGCAGACGACCCAGGTCATCGCCTGCATCCTCGCCCACGAGTGGTACCACACCAACCAGAACGCCACCGACTACCAGGGCGCCTTCGAGGTCGGCGCCTACCAGCACGAGATCGCCTGCCTCGTCGCCCTGGGCCAGACCGGCACCAACCGCCACATGCAGATGGTCAACTGCCTCGCTTCGCTCACGACGGCGCCTCAATCCCCGCCCTTCGACAAGGGACGCCCCGCCGAGGGCGGCAAGATCGACTTCACCGACACCGGCTGGAGCTACTCCATGGGCTCCGACTTCCCGGGGTTCTACATCAGCTCGCCCAACAACGTCTCGATGTACGGGCACCTCGTCAATGTCTCCGTTCCCTACGACTTCGTCTTCTACACCGTCGACACCCACAAATACATCACCATCAGCGGCTACGAACCCTCCACCCAGAGCGGCGTCCTGCTCACCTACGAACAGCTCGGCGACGGCCAGAGCTTCCCCCTACGCAGCTCGCAGACCATCCCCAACGCCGAGCCCTTCTCCCTCGCCATCAGCCGCGACAAGGGGCGCCTCTACATCCTCGACACGCGGAACGATGCGGTCCTCAGGTACGGGCCCCTCGCCACCAGCGGCATCTTCGCCGTCCCCGACGGCGAATACGCCAACTCCTCCACGCTCCCCGCCCTCGAGGGCGCCCTGGCGATCTCCACCAACATCATCGACGAACGCCGCGGCATGACGGGCGACAGCCTCATCATCGACTACCACGACACCCGCGCCGAGGGCGCCATCGTCGTCGACCGCCCCCGTGCCGTCCTCTTCGACGACGACGGGGACGGCGCCGCCGACCGCGCCCAGACCATGAACAACGACAACACGCCCATCACCTGGCGCGATTTCATCGCCGTCGTCCCCGGTTTCCTCGACGCCCCCGCCTTCGCCGACACCAGCGTCAGGGTCTTCGCCGGCGCCGGCGTCAACCTCCAGATCCACAGCGTCGAATCCGATGGCACGTATATCGAGACGCTCGCGACGGGCGTCATGCCCAGCGACGACAACGAGGCGACCTTCAACCTCTCGCGCCCCCTCAACCCCTGCGAGTACATCCGCGCCGTCGATATCGACAACTCGGGCGTGCTCCCCGCCTACCCCGTCTTCGTCCCCAACCCCGCGGACCTCGCCGATCCGCCGGGCATGCTCGACTTCTCCGACGTCTTCGCGTTCCTCGTCGCCTTCGGGAACATGCAGCCCCAAGCCGACCTTGCCGATCCTCAGGGCGTCTTCGACTTCTCCGACGTCTTCGCCTACCTCGTCGCCTTCGGCGCCGGCTGTCAATAGGCGAGTCGGCCTTGGCTTCGAGCGGGATCTGACGCCCTCTTTCGATACACTGACCTGCTGAAGCCGCATCATGGAGCTCGCATGTGATGATCCGATCGCTCCTCTATTTGCTCCTCGCCCCGATCGTTGTTCACATTGCATGGGGCGGCGAAACACCGAGCCTCCGGGGCGCCCCCTCGCCGGTCTTCATTCCCGCCGGCGACGCGATCGAGGGCGATGGGCCCGCCGACATCGTCTACACGCCCGACGGCACGACGATCATCATCGCCCACCGTGAGAGCCACAATCTAATCCTCTGGGACGCCGACACCCTGGCCTTCGTCGGGGAGATCCCGGTGTCGGGCGCGGCCCAGTCGGTCGCGGTCACGCCCGATGGTTCGACCGCCGTCGTGGCCCTCCTCGACGTCGGCGCTGTCTCGATCGTCGACCTGGTGAGCATGACCGAGACGCAGGTGGTTCCCGTCGGCGACTGCCCTGGGCGGGTGAAGATCAGCCCGTCGGGCGATATCGCCGCCGTCGCCCTCGCATCGGACTCCGAGCTTGTCGTCTTCGACATCGCCTCCGCCATGATCGAGCGGGTCATCCCCAACATCGGCTTCACCTCGATGAACTACGTCCAGCTCTTCACCCCGACGCACTCGATCTGGTACTCGCAGTTCTCCTTCATCGACGACGACCGCGTCATCAACGCCGACCGAAGCGCCGAGAAAGTGCAGTTCATCAATGTCCGCACCGGAGACGTGCACTTCATCCCGATCGCCCCCAACGCCGGCGACCTGGCGGTATCCGCCGACGCCTCGACCGCGGCGATCTTGCACACTTCCTCCGCCAAAAAGATCACGGTCCTGGACCTCGACACCGAGACCGTCTCATCCGTGATCTCGACCGAGTTCCAGACGATCTTCACGATCGCATTGAGCGAGGACGGCAGCCTGGGCGTGGTCCCCGACGCCGCCACCAGCGAACTCCACATCGTGGACCTGACGACGGGCGTCGTCGGCCCCCCCCTCGCGACCAGTGGGCATGGGATCTACGACATGGCGACCGCGCCCGACGGACGCCACGTCATCTCCACCGGGTCCGTCTCCGCGCTGATCGACCTGGATTCAGGCGCCGTCGTGCCATTCGACGACGCTCCCGCCTGCGAGTTCGTCGCCGTCTCCCCCGTCGCCCCGCGCGCCGCGACATGCTCCTCGCTCTGGGACGAGAAGCTCGCGACCTTCAGCCTCGACCCCTCGGACCCCGCCCTGCTCACCACGAGTTTCACCGCCCCCGGGCTCGAGGCCGACCGAACACGCCGAGTGGCCATCAGCCCCGACGGCTCCGTCGCCGTCGCTCTCTTCGAAACCTCCGACACGCTCGCCATCATCGACACCCAGACCAAGACCATGACCAGCCTTGTCCAGGTCGGCGAGCAGCCCGTCGCCGTCGCGATCACACCCGACAACTCCAAGGCCGTCGTCGCCAACCTGTACTCGGATTTCGTGAGCGTGATCGACCTTACCGACGGCACGTCGACGAGTGCCCCTTTTGCCCTCTACGCCGCTGCGGTCGTGATCAGTCCCGACGGGCGGTACGCCTACATCTACACGGCAGGAAGCGAGCGCGGCGTGTGGCGCCTCGACCTCGAGACGAACACCCTGGATGGCTCGATGATCCCCACCGCTCTCGCCGGCTCGTTCGTGTACATCTATCGAGAGTTCAGCCGCCTCTCCCTCGCCCCCGATGGCACAACGCTCGCCGCCGTCGCAGGCTTCGGCGACTTCATCACGTTCATCGACACCACCACCTGGCAAGACGTTTCCACCGCCTACGCCGGCGATGACGCCAGTTGGATCGCCTTCGCGCCAGACATGTCCGCCTGTTACACGCCCAGCAAGTCCGACAACAAGATCAGAATCACGGACCTCTCCATGGAAACGCCGGCCTGGGGTGGTGACATCAGCGTCGGACGCGACCCGTGGCAAATCGTCGCCGTCCCCGACGGACGCCTCCTCGTCAACAACTGGGCCGATCGGGAGATCGGCATCGTCGATCCCTCCCAGAGCACCCAGGTCGCGGACGTCTCACTCCCGGGCGTCTGCTGCGGCATGGCGGTCGTGCCCGGCTCGCACATCGCCTACGCCGCGTCCGGACTCACTTCCCTCTACCCCTGCTTCGACGGCGAGTGGTCCATCGCCGGTGATGGCTGGTTCCACGTCATCGACCTCGACTCCGCCTCGATCCTCGAGACCATCCCCCTCGACGCCCTCCCCGTCGCGATCGACTTCGACGCCGCGGCCTCGAACGCCGTCATCGCCGCCCCCTTCGCCGACGGCGTATTCGTGCTCGACCTGCCTACCCCGTGCAACGCCTCCGACCTCGCCTGGCCCTTCTCCACGCTCGACTTCTCAGACATCTCCACGTTTCTGGCCGCCTTCGGCGCGATGGACCCCATCGCCGACCTCGCCGCCCCCCAAGGCGTCTTCGACTTCTCCGACGTCTTCGCCTTCCTCGTCGCCTTCGGCGCGGGCTGCCCCTGACGCGACCCACCCAACAACAAAGCCCAGGCATCCAAACGCCTGGGCTCTCATTCTGCGCGCCTCACGCGCCCCCTCACCCAAAAGCGACACAGCAGCCCAAGGGTGTCACCTCTCTCCAGAACACACCCCGGAGCTGCTGGTCGTGGTGCGTCCGATCGACACTTCCCCACGAGCAGGGAAGACGGCTCGGGTGAGCCGCTCTCTCTCCCGACACGGACGCAACCACACACTACAGACCGACGCCCCCCGATACAACCACCCACAAGCGTGCGCCCACGCGAAACTCCGATGAAAGACCCTTGCCCACCCTCAGCCCCCCGTTCAGGGAGCGGTTCTCAAATAGAGCCCGAACGTGTACTTGTGCACCTCGTACCGTCCCAACTCCACCAGCCGCGCCGCGCCCTCGTCCTGCTCGATCAGGTGGTACTCCTCGCTTCCCGCATCCAGCCTGATCAGCGTCAATCCCCCTGGTTTGGGGCCCAAGTCTTCCCAGTTTCCCACGACCCACGCCATCTGGAGCTCCCCGGCGTGGCCTGCTCTGGCCAGTTCCCGGCGCGCGTATCCCAGCACCTCCGGGCGGGCCTCGATCGCGTCATCCGCCGCCAGCGTCGTCGGCGTCGTGATCTGGCCCGATTCGATCCCCTCTGCGAGAACCCTGGCCATCTCGAGCCCCGCCTCGCGTCCGCTCGTCGCCCGGACGCTCGCCTCGCGCGTCGCGATGTACGCCCAGGCGCCGATCGTGAGCACGACGACCCAGGACCAGGCGGCGCCCAGGAGCATCGCGCGCGCGATCGCGCGTCGCCGATCGGTGAAGGCGCCCGCCCGCCACGCCCCGCGCGCGACGTAGGCGACGCCCAGCGGGAGCAGCGCCGCCGCCGGCGCCGCGTACCTCGCGTTCGAGATACCCAGCGCGGTGTAGATCCCGAGCGAGACGAGCCAGGCATATGCCAACGCGCGCGCCCGTACGAGGCGCTCGCCGCCCTCCTCGTCCCCCTCCACCTCCCGACGCGCATCAGGGCCCCAGACGAACAGGAACGCGAGCGAGGCGGGCAATGCCCAGACCCAAGCCGTCGGCGCCAGCGTGATCACGCCGAGCAGGTGTCCCGGGCGCCACAGGTGTGTGCCGTGCAGACCCTCGGGCGAGCCCAGCCCGCTCGCCTCGACAGAGCGCCAGACCGCGTAGAGGACGCCGACGAGCGCGAGTGTTCCGAGCGCCAGCCCGCCCCACAGCTCGGGCCTGACGATCCCGCGACGTCGCACGATCACGCCGGAGATCATCGCCCCAGCGATCACCGGCGCCCCCGCCGGCCCCTTGGCCAAGCCCATCACGATCAGCCCGATCGCCAGCACCACGCCGAGCGCGAGGCGCTGGCTTGTGCGCGCGCGAGGGGCGCTCATCATGATCTCGAGCACCGCCAACGCCGCGACCTGCGTCCCCAGGTTGTCGAGCGCCTCGATCTCGGCGCTGCGTCCCGACTCCCACATCTGTGGCATCAGAGCCTGGGCGAGACCCGCCGCCAGCCCCCAGGGCGAGCCGAACCACCTCGTCCCGACGCGCCAGGCGACCAGCGCCATCAGCGTCGCCGCCAGCGCCGAGACCGCGCGGGCCGCCCACTCGGTCCGCCCGAACGCCATCGAGCTGACCGCGACCGCCCAGCTCATGCCCGGGGGCTTGCGCACGTACGCCTCGCCGAACATCTGGGGCGTGAGCCAGTCGCCCGAGTCGAGCATCTCCCAGCCCGGGATGACGCGGTGCCCCTCGCTCATCGCGAGCCCACCCCGCCCGAGCAAGGGCCAGTAGACCGCGGCGCACACGAGCACCACGAGCAGGCCCTGAAGCCAGAGGTTGCGGGTCAGGATCGTGCGCACGCGGGTCGAGCCTACCGCCGGCGTCTCGTTCACGAGCCGCGAGCGTGAGCGAGCGGTTGATTCGCGGGGCGCGTCGGACCGCTCCCTCACGGTCGCGGCTCGTTCGAAGCCCGGGCGCTCTCGGGCGTCGGCCCCTCGTAGGGGATCGTCCCGCCGTCGTGCAGCGCCTGTGCGATCGGCTCCCGCCACGTCTCGACCATCTCGCGCAGGTGGGGGTTCTTCAACGGGTCGTGGTGATACTCCCGCGCCTCGTCCATCGCGCTCTCGAGCGTCGCGTTCTCGACGATGATGCGATAGAGCGCGACGGCGACGCCCGTGCGCTCCGAGCCCGCGGCGCAGTGCACGAGCACGGGCTGGGCTTCGGGGTCGGTCATCACGCGCAGGGCGCGGACGTACTGGTTCGGGTCCCCCTGACCGTCGCCGAAGAGGGGGTAGTGGTGGAGCGTGACGTCTAGCGCCTCAGCGGTGCGCTCCTCGCGCCGCTCGCCCCGCGAGCCACTCTCGTGGGCGCCGAGGTCCACGATGGTGCGCACGCCCCGCGTCTGGACGATCTCGCGGATGGCCTCGGGGGTGAGTCGCCCGGCGCGGTAGACGGCGCCCTCGTCCACGACGCCGAAGTTCTTGGGATGGAGATCGGGCGCGATGTTCGAGGTCCACGCCCAGACCCCCAGCGCGATCACGCCCGCGATGACGAGCGCGTTGCGCGTGAAGCGGGGCCAGGACCACCCCTTGGGGTATTCGCCTGCGGCGCTGGGGGTGGGGTCGTCGCCCATTCGGCATATGATTTGCACGTGAGCGACCGCGCGTCCAACGCCCCGACCCAAAGGGCCTCGCCCTCGCCCTATCCGGAGGCCGTGGACCGTCTGATCGCGGAGCTGAGCCGCCTGCCCGGGGTCGGGCGCCGGTCCGCCGAGCGGCTGGCCTTCCACCTCCTCAAGGGCGACACGCCGACCGCCATGCGCCTGGCCAAGGCGATCGAGGACCTCAAGAAGACGGTCCGCCACTGCTCGCACTGCTACACGCTGTGCGACGGCGAGCTCTGCTCGATCTGCGCCAGCCCCAAGCGGGACCGCACCCGCATCCTCGTCGTCGAGCAGCCCAAGGACCTGATCGCTCTCGAGCAGACCGGCATGTACCGGGGGCTCTACCACGTGCTGATGGGTCGCTTGTCGCCCCTGGAGGGCGTCGGTCCGGACTCACTGACCATCGACCGCCTGCTCGACCGGCTCGACCACCCGGAGAAATACGCCCCGCCCCGGGGGGGGGCGACGCCGATCGAGGAGGTGATCCTGGGCCTGAACCCGACGCTCGAGGGGGACGGGACGGCGTTGCACCTTGCCGACGAGCTGCGTCGGCGGAAGGTGAACGTCTCGCGTCTGGCCAGGGGCCTGCCGACGGGGGCGCAGCTGGAGTACGCCAACACCGCCGTCCTCGCGGACGCGATCGAGGGAAGGCAGAAGGTGTGAAGCAGGGACCAGGGACCAGCCACCGGCGACCAGGGGAAACACATCGACCCGTGCGCGCGCCCTCGTCTTCCCTGGTCCCCGGTCGCTGGTCCCCGGTCCCACCCCTGATGCCTATCGCCTGATCCCTGATCCCTTCCCCCCATGCGTTTCGAAACCTCCCAGCACATGAAGCTCGGCCAGCAGATGAAGCTGGCGCCCAGGATGATCCAGTCGATGGAGATCCTGCAGATGCCCCTCGCGGAACTCGAGGAGCGGATCGAGCAGGAGCTGGAGGCGAACCCGACGCTGGAGCTGGTGGATCAGGCGCCGGAGGAGTTGCACGACGACGATCGACGTCCGGACGCGCCCGCCGAGACGCCCGGCGAGTCCGTCGACGATTTCGCCCGTCTCGACGACTTCGAGGAGTCGAACCCGGAGGCGGCGGAGAACTCGTTCAGCGAGTCGAACCTGGAGGCGGACAGCGCGCTGTATCAGCGAGACGGGTTGCGAGAGTCGGCGATCCGCTCGACGCGTCTCGACGGCGAGCGGGACGCGAAGACGGACGCGATGGCCGCCGCCCCGGCCCGGGGGCCCTCGATGCGCGAGCAGCTCCTGGCCCAGTGGCGCCTGGTGGACGTGGAGGAGGGCCTGCGCGGGGCGGGCGAGGCGATCGTCGAGGCGCTCGACGACGACGGGTACCTGCGCACGCCCCTTGGCGACGTCGCCCAGAACGTGCGTGGGGGCGAACCCGGCGGGGAGACGATGGCCCGGGCGCTCGAGGCGGTGCAGCTCCTGCTCGAGCCCGCGGGGGTCGCGGCACGGGACGCGCGTGAGTGCCTGCTCCTGCAGCTCGACGCGCACGCGGAGCGTCCAGACGAGACGCGGATCGCGCCCGCGGCGGACATCGCGCTGGCGCGTCGGATCGCGGACGTCGGGCTCGACGACCTGGCGAAGAACCGCCTGCCGAAGCTCGCCGAAGATCTGGGCATCGGCGTCGAGGACGTCAAGCGGGGAGTGTCGGTGTTGCGTCGGCTGTCGCTCGCGCCCGCGCGGGTTTTGGCGACGGAGGCCGCCGAGCCGATCATCCCCGACGCGATCGTGGAGTACGACGAGGAGAACGACCGGTACATCGCGTACCTGGCGGACACGCGGGCGTCGAGCCTGCGGATCAACCGTGAGTACGCGTTGATGGCCAAGGACAGGGCGGCGCCCAAGCGCGACCGGGACTTCCTGAAGAAGAGCCTGTCGAACGCCCAGTGGTTGCTGGACGCGGTCGAGCAGCGGCGCTCGACGCTGCTGCGCGTGATCAACGTGGTGATCGAGGAGCAGCGGGACTATTTCGACTACGGGCCCGAGGCGCTGCGTCCGTTGCCGATGACGCAGGTCGCCGAGCAGCTCGGGATCCACGTCGCGACGGTCTCGCGCGCGGTCGCGGACAAGCACATGCTGACGCCGCGGGGCGTCGTGCCCTTGCGGAGCTTCTTTACGGGCGGCATGACGACCGAGTCGGGCGAGGAGGTCAGCGCCAACGCGATCCGTGCGGCGCTGCAGGAGATCATCGACGCCGAGGACAAGTCGAGGCCGCTGTCCGACGACGCGCTCTCGCAGGCGCTCAAGGACCGTGGGTACGACGTCGCCCGTCGGACGGTCGCGAAATACCGCGGGCAGATGGACGTGCCCAGCGCGAGGATGAGGAAGCAGTTCTGACCGGGCGCCACGCGCCGCACGCCTCGAACGGAGATCAACAGGTCATGCTCATCACGATCCTCACCTCGGCGTTCGTCGCACTCGCCCCGCCCCCGGTCTCGTATATCGACCACGTGAACATCGTCGACGTCCGGGGCGGCGTCGTGGTCGAGGACCGGGCGGTGCTGATCCGCAACGGCAAGGTCGCGGCGGTCCTGGATGCGGGGCGGACCGCGCCCGAGGGCGCCCAGGTCATCGACGCCCATTCGATGTACCTCATGCCGGGCCTGATCGACTCGCACGTTCACTTCACGATGGCGCCGGACGTCTACGGGCGGGCGCTGCTCGCCAACGGCGTCATCCTCGTGCGCGACATGGGGGGCCCGACCGAGCCGACGCTCGCGTTGCGGGACGAGCTGAACGCGGGCGAGCGACTCGGGCCGAGGATGATCGCGAGCGGGGCGATCGTGGACGGGGATCCGCCCGTGTGGCCCTTCTCCGAGGCGTGCGACACGCCCGAGGACGCGCGGGCGGCGGTGGACAAGCTCGCCGACGCGGGCGTCGACTTCATCAAGCTCTACTCACGCCTGAGCCGTGAGGCGTACCTGGCGGCGGTGGACGAGGCGGGCAAGCGCGGGCTGATGGCGGTGGGGCACGTGCCCGAGTCGGTGTCGATGGAGGAGGCGGCGGCGGCGGGTCAGCGGACCGCCGAGCACATGATGGGCATGCCCTCGGTCGTCCTCCCGCCGTACGAGCCGGGCGAGAACGACCGGATCGGCATGCGCGACCGCTGGGAAATGATCCCGGAGGCGGACGAGGCGGGCGTGGACGAGAAGCTCAGGGCGCTGGCCAAGACGGGAATCGTGCAGTGCCCAACGCTGGTCGTGTACGAGGGGATCTCGCACGCCGACGAGGAGGACCGCAACGACGCGCCGCTGATGGCGTACGTGCCCGATTCGATGCTCGCGTTCTGGGATCGACCGGGGTACCGGTCGTATGCGCACGTCCTTCACCAGCGCCTGCCGATCATGATCGACTTCGTGGGGCGGATGTATCGCGCCGGCGTGCCGATGATCGTCGGCACGGACCTGGCCAACCCCTACGTCTTCCCGGGCTTCGGCGTGCACCGGGAGATGGAGCTGTTCGCCCAGGGCGGGATCCCGCCGGCGGACGTGCTCCGGATGGCGACGATCGCGCCCGCGAAGCTGTTCGGCGTGGACGACCGGTTCGGGTCGGTCGAGGCGGGCAAGGAGGCGTCGTTCGTGCTCCTGCGGGCCAACCCGCTCGAAGACGTGCACGCCGTCGAGCAGATCGAGGACGTCTGGCTCGCCGGCGAGCGGTACGACCGCGACGCTCTAGATGAGATGCTCGACGCGGCCAGGAGGATCGCGGCGGGCGAGTCGGTCGAGCCGGCGCCCGAGTTCGCCAAGGGCGTCGAGCTCGAGGGCGAGACGATCCGCGAGGGACGCCTGGGGTTCACGTTCGGGCAGTGGGACGCGGGGTACGAGACGTTCACGCTCACCAAGACGGACGACGGGTTCAACCTGTACGCCGAGTTCCGTCCGATGGGCGGGGCGCAGCAGCCCAGCCTGACCGTCTACGAGCTCGACGGGAACATGCAGATCCGGCGTGCCCGCATGCGGGAGCTGTCGGGCGACAAGGGCGAGACGACCTACGTCGTGCGGGATGGCGTCGTCGTCGCGACCCGGGGTGACGAGCGCCAGGAGTTCGAGATCCCCGACGACGGCGTCGTCACCGGGCCCAACAACGTCTCCGAGACGATCGTCGAGCACGCCCTCGCCCTCGAGCCGGGCGAGTCCAGGACGTACCAGTCCGTCGCCTTCGGGATCGGGGGCTGGCGCGTCCGCGCGCTCGAGGAGCACATCACACGACTGGAAGACCAGGCGATCCAGTGGGGCGGGCGCGAGGTCAACGCCCGTGTCTACGAGGCGAGCTTCCTCGTCGACGAGGCGACCTTCTCCACCCGCACCTACGTGGACGAAGACGGCGTCGTGCTCCGGGGCGTCATGACCATGCCCTTCGGCGACCTCAAGATGGAGTTGGCGCCCCCCGGCTGATCAGCGCGTCCCCGCCAGCTTCCGCACCGTGAAGTCGAAGTTGCGGACCATGTTCGCCCGCATGAGATAGACGATCAGCGCATACGCCCCGGCGGCCATGAACGCGCCGATCACGAGGGCGACCCTCGCCTCGTTCAGCCCCGCGTCCTTGATCGTCTGGTACGCCGCTTCCTCTGGGTACACCCCCGCGTAGATCGTGCTGGCGGGGGAGAGCGCTCCGAGCGCCGGCCCGACCACGGGGAACTGCGTCCCCGAGTGCCACGCGCACAGCGAGATCATCCCGCCGACCGCGCCGACGACGCCCACCGTCGCGATGACCGAGGCGATCGTGCCCTTGCTCTTGAGCGACCAGTGCAGCCCGACCATGACGCAGAAGGCGGTGAAGGGGATGAAGACCAGCGGGGCGACGAGCGCGGACTCGGGCAGCACCAGGGGCGTCGTCACCGCGCCGCCGCCGGGCAGCGAACTCTTCACGACCGCGCCCGCGGGATTCCCGAGCCCGCCGGCGAGCGAGTACAGCCCGGCGGCGGCCAGCCCGATGATCGGGACGAGCAGGAGCGGGATCAGGTACGCGATCAGGCCCCGGAGCTTGCCGGCGAGGTACGCCGGGGGCGTCACGGGCGTCGTCAGGATCAGGTCGAGCGTGCCGTCCTCGCGTTCGCGGCTGATCGCGGTCGCGGCCATGTTGATGGCGACCAGCGTGATCACCGCCATCTCGGTCCACGTGGCGCTGGCGAGGACGAAGCGGAAGTCGGTCTGAGACATCGCCCCGACGTGGTAGGTCACGAGCAGCCCGATGCCGAAGAGGATGCCGACGCAAACGAACGTCCAGCGGGCGGCCATGCGGGCGAACGTCGCGTTCCTCGCCGCGGCCTCTCGCCAGGCGATCGGGTTGGTCCACACCGCCCTGGGCGGTCGGTACTCGGCGCCCTTGGCGCCCAGGCCCATGAGGCGTCGGTGCAGAGGGATCCCCGAACGCCCCTGCCCGATCGTCGCCAGCCCGCCCAATCGGACGGTGACCGCGCTCATCGCCGTCAGTGCGACGCTCAACGTCGCGCTGAGCAGGCACCACGCCGTCACCGGGTGTTCGAGGAAAAGGGCGGCGAGCCCCGCGTGCGAGCCCGCCTCCGCCCGCGGGTACGTGGACGGGTTGAGCAGGGCCGTCAGGGCGAGGAACGGGTTGATGGCGGTGACCCAGGTCACTCCCGTGCCCCCGGGGCCGGCGCCCTGACCCGAGCTTCGGAGCCATGCGTCGAACGCCGCCGTGATCCCCAGGTACGAGATGACGGCGATGTAGAACGCGAAGACAGCCCGACGCCCGACGAGGCGGGAGACAGAGAGCGCGATCGCGATGGTTCCCACGACGAGGGCCGCGCACGCCGCGATCAGGTAGCTGGCGAAGATCGACTCACCCGGGACACCCCCGAAGTACTGGGTGAGGGCGAAGAGCGGGAGGCTGGCGACCAGCAGGGCGAGCACGAAGAACAGGCGCCCGAGAAGGTTGCCGAGGACGATCTGGAGCTGGCTCATCGGCGTCGTGAGCAGGATGTCCCAGGTCCGGTGGTCGGCCTCCTGGGCGATCGCGCCCGCCATGAAGACGGGGGCGAGCACGCAGATCAGCGCGATCTGGAGGTAGGCGATCCAGGAGAAGCTCCTGGCGCCGGCGGCGGCGAGGTCTCGGAAGCTCATCTCCCCGGCGCCGGTGTTCGCCAAGAGGAGCCAGAGGAGGACGAGGATGAGGACCGCGAGGTAGCCGGCCCGGACGTAGAGGTGCTTGGCCCGACGGGAGGCGTTCTGGACCAGACGGACCGTGATCGGGTTCGTCGGGGCGAGGTTGAGGAGCCACCGGAGAAGGACGGGCATGGCGGCGGATGCTAGCCCCGGGCCCCCTCGTCATGGGGGGAGTCTCTCGGACCCGAACAAAGCCAAAGAATGATCCCGGTCGACCGAATTCCGGGAGTTTTTTCCCATGGGGTCTTGATCCCTCGCGGGGGGTCTCGGTACCTTGCCATCTGGCGGAGGGAGTGCTCTCGAGGGAGAGAGGGAATCAACCCCCGCGACATTCGGTATGGCTCGCCGCGGTCAGGATCGACAGCGGCGGGGGAGACAAACGCGTGCTCGACGGGGAGCGATCTCGAGTTCGTTCCGAGACGGTCACAGAGAAGAAAGGGAGATGTTTCAAATGAACAAGACCATCAGCGTGGTGGCGATCGCGGCTGTTGCTGGCCTGGCGTCAGCTCAGACCGACATCGTCTTCAACAACGTCCCGTCAGACGGCGCCCAGGCGTTCGTCTTCACCGTCCACCAGTCTGACCACGGCCCGCTCGACGGGTTCAGCTGGGACCTGACCTACTCCGGCATGGGCGTCTCGTGGGGCTCTGAGGTCAACATCCTCCTCGAGCACCTCCCGTCCGGCTTCTCGTTCTCGTTCGACGGCTCGGAGAACAACTTCGCCGACCTCGGCCCGGACGACGTGTCCTTCGGCTGGGGCAACACGGCTGGTCCGTTCGCCGCCGCCGGCGCCGCCGCCGTCATCGGTGGTCCGTCCGACACGTTCGGCGACTGGCGCGTCACCGTCACCGAGGAGTTCGATGACTCGGGCATCGACGCGATCATCAACGGCCGCATCACAATCAACAAGGTCCCGGCTCCGGGCAGCCTTGCCCTGGTTGGGATGGGCGGACTCGCGGCCCTGCGCCGTCGTCGCCGCTGATCGGTCGAATATGTCTTGATCTTCCGACCCGCGCCGGCCAAAGCTGGTGCGGGTCTTTTTTCTGAGTTAGACTCATCCACGTCACTCGGGGGGAGGATCGACCATGCCTCAGTTGTCGTTCCGTCGTGGGCCCGGGTACGTACTCCCGCTCTGCCTGATCGCTGGTCTCGCGCCCTCATCCGCCATCGCGCAGAGCGCGGCGCATGCGCCGGCGCGCCCGCTGAAGGCGTCATGTCCGAAAGCGCCGGTCGGTCGGGTCGCGTTCACCGAGGAAGCCGCGGCTCGGGGGCTCAACTACCGCGTCGCGGCGTCCAGCCCGCCCAACGGCGGGTACGGGTCGGCCGCCTTCGTGGACCTCGACTCCGACGGCGAT
The DNA here is from genome assembly GCA_041402005.1 of Phycisphaerales bacterium. Classification (GTDB taxonomy): domain Bacteria; phylum Planctomycetota; class Phycisphaerae; order Phycisphaerales; family UBA1924; genus JAJRXR01. Next base: position 181,467 of record JAWKTB010000003.1, read on the forward strand.
CCCGACATCGTCGCGGTCGGTGACTCGACGGGGATCGTCGGCATCTACGAGAACGTCGGGACCGGGCATTTCATCAACCACTCGAAGTCCAGCGGGATCACGCCCATGAGCAAGATGGGTGGGATCTGCGCCGCCGACTATGACGACGACGGCGACATGGACCTGTTCATCTCCCGCGTCCTTGCCGACGACCTCCTGCTCCGCAACGACGGGGGCTTCACGTTCACCGACGTCACCGCCGCCGCGGGCGTCCTCGGGAACCTCGGCGCCGGCGACGGGTGCGCCTGGGGTGACTACAACAACGATGGGTGGCTCGATCTGCTCGTCGGCAACCGCGCCGGATCGCTCTTCCCCGACCTGACCATGTCCACGGTCCTCAACCGCCTCTACCGCAACAACGGGGACGGCACCTTCACCGACGTCGCCCCCGCCGCCGGCATCGTCAGCAACATCCAGCCCACGCTCACTACCGCCTTCGTCGACTACGACCTCGACGGCGACGCCGACATCTACGTCGGCAACGACAAGGGCACCCAGTGCATCCAGTACACCAACCACCTCTACCGCAACAACGGCGATGAGACCTTCACCGACGTCACCGTCGCCAGCGGGACACAGTCCTGCACCGACACCATGAGCATTGCCATCGGCGACTTCGACGCCAATGGCTACCCCGACTTCTTCTGCACCAACACCCCGCCACCGCCCGGGCACGCCCTGATGCTCAACAACGGTGACGGCTCCTTTCACCGCTACGGGCCCGAGGCGGGCGTCACGGGCAACCATCTCGGCTGGGGCTCAAACTTCATCGATTACGACAACGACGGCGTCATGGGCCTCTACGTCGTTCACTCCGACTACCGCAACTACTTCTACGAGTACACCAATCCTTTCCCGTGCATCGAGATCGGCCAGCAGCTCGGCATCGCCCACACCGGCGTCTCGTACAACACCTCCTTCGCCGACATCGATGGCGACGGCGACCTCGACCTCGTCGTCCAGGACATCTCCGGCCCGTTGCTCCTCTACGTCAACCACGACGGCGAGCGTCGCTCCTGGATCCGTTTCGACGTGGTCGGCGACCCCCCGAACCGCAACGCGGTCGGCGCGATCGTCCGCGTGATGGCCGAGGGGCGCTGGCAGATGTCGGAAGTGCTCGCGGGGGGGAACAACTACCGCTCGCAGAACGAGCTGACGCTGCACTACGGGCTGAACAACGCGTGCACTGCCGAGGCGGTGCATGCCGAGTGGCCGGACGGGCAGAGCCGCATGCTGAGCAACTACCCCGCGGGGTCCGTCTGGACGCTGGTGCCGCCCTCGATGCTGGGCGACGCCAACGACGACGGGCGGATCGACGCGGTGGACATGCAACGGATGGTTTCCAGTTTCGGCCCGGTCGCGCCCGGGCTCGAGGCCTTGGACATGAACGGGGATGCCAAGATCGACGCGGTCGATCTGGATCTCCAGCTCCGCCGGTACGTGCAACGGCGATATTGAGATCGTCAATGGGCGGCCAGCGCGTGCCGCCCGAACGCACACGCAGGCGTCATCATGCGATACAAACAGCTGCCCCTCGCCGCGATCGTTGTATCTGTACTTGCGCCGTCAGTTCTTGCCCAGCCAGCGGGTCCCGGGCCGCACGCCGCCCCCGGCGCGACGCGTTGTGCCGCGCCGCCCCAGGGCCCGGCGCGCCCGTTCACCGAGGAGGCGATCGCCCGGGGCGTGGTCTACCCGGTTGCTTACAGTTCGGGCTTCTCCATCGGCCTCGGGGGCGGCGCGTTCGTCGACCTCGATGCCGACGGCGACCCCGACATCGTCGCCATCGGGCGCGAGGACGGCCTCGTCGGCCTCTTCGAGAACGACGGGACGGGCCACTTCACGAACCGCTCCATCGGCTCGGGCATCCCGCTCCTGCGCGTCGCGTGCGCCGTCTGCGCCGCCGACTACGACGCCGATGGCGACATGGACATCTTCATCAACAACACCAACACCGACGACGCGCTCCTCCGCAACGACGGCGGCTTCCACTTCACCGACGTCACCCTCGCCGCCGGCGTCGGGGGCGGGCAGGGCACAGGGGGTGGCTCGACCTGGGGCGACTTCGACGGCGACGGCTGGCTCGACCTCTACGTCTCCAACCGCACGCACACCCCCATTCTCCCCAGCCTGACCAACTACTCCACCGTCCGCAACCGACTCTACAAGAACATGGGCGACGGCACGTTCATCGACGTCGCCCCGGCGCTCGGCGTCGACGAGGATGCCCAGACCCTCGTCTCCGCCTTCCTCGACTACGACCTCGACGGCGACGCCGACCTCTACGTCGGCAACGACAACTCCGCCCTGTGCAAGCAGTGGACCAACACCTTGTACCAAAACGTCGGCGGCACGTTCGTCAACGTCACCGCGTTCAGCGGCACCGAGTCGTGCACCGACACGATGGGCATCGGCATCGGGGACTTCGACGGCAACCTCTTCCCCGACCTCTACTGCACCAACACGCCCCTCCCACTCGGCAACACGCTGATGCTCAACAACGGCGACGGGACGTTCGACTCCGTCGCCGAGCCCACCGGCACGTCGTCGTACGCCCTCGGCTGGGGGTGCATGTTCTTCGACCACGACAACGACACCCACCCCGCGATCTTCGTCTGCAACCGCGGCTGGCCCAATCGCCTCTACGACTACTCCCCGACCTGGCCCTGCCCCGACCGCGCTGCCCAAATGCATCTCGACGACCCGGACTTCACCTACAACGTCTCGACCGCCGACATCGACGCCGACGGTGACCTCGACCTCCTCGTCCAGGACCTCTCCCAGAACCTCCACCTCTACATCAACCACGAGGGCGAGCGACGCCCCTGGATCCGCTTCCACGTCGTGGGCGAGGCGCCCAACAACGACGCGGTCGGCGCCCTGCTCCAAATCGACACGCCGGGGGGCTCGCAGATCTCCGAGGTCCTCATCGGCGGGAACAACTACCGCACGCAGAACGAGCTGGTGCAGCACTTCGGCCTGGGCGCGTACTGCAACACCACACAAGTCCACGTCCGCTGGCCCGACTCCCAGGAGCGCACGCTCACCAACTACGAGGGCGGCTCGGTCTGGACGGTCTTCCCGCCCTCGATGCTCGGCGACTCCAACGGGGACGGGCGGATCGACGCGATCGACGTGCATCATCTCGTCGTCGGACTCGGCCCCGTCCGCCCCGGCTTCGAGTCGGTGGACATGAACGGCGACGCGACAATCGACCTGCGAGATATGGTCCTGCTCATCGACCGGATGCGCGAGCGACGCTGAACGCCCTCCGCCCGTCGCCGCAGGGGTAGAAAAAGGCCCGCGCCACCCGGCGCGGGCCTTGTCGTACTCGATGCGGGAGGCGTCGGCTCAGGTCGAGCCGGCGCCGCTCTTGATCTTCTCACCGGCCTCGGGCTTGGGCGCCTTCGGCGGGGCGTCGTCGGCGTTGAAGGTCAACGCGTCCGCCTCGCCCACACGCGTGATGTGGATCATGCCCTTGTTGTGCAGGTCGCCCGAGAGCAGCATCTCGGAGAGCGGGTCCTCGATGTACGTCCCGATCGCGCGACGCAGCGGGCGGGCGCCGAAGTCCGGGTTGTACCCCTTCTCGATCAGGAAGTCCTTGGCCGGCTGATCCAACTCGATCTCGAAGCCCTGGATCCGCAGGCGGTCGGCGACCTTCGCGACCTCGTACTCGACGATCTGCACCAGGTCGTCCCGCGTCAGCGGCTTGAAGACGATGACCTCGTCGAGGCGGTTGATGAACTCGGGGCGGAAGAACCGCTCGATCTCCTTCATCAAGACGCCCTTGATGTTGTCGTAATCGATCTCGCTGGTGCGCTTCTGGAAGCCGAACCCGCCGCCGCCCTTGATCAGGTCGGCGCCGATGTTCGACGTCATGATCAGAATCGTGTTGCGGAAGTCCACGTGACGCCCGAACGAGTCGGTCAGGCGCCCCTCCTCCATGATCTGCAGGAGCATGTTGAACACGTCGTGGTGCGCCTTCTCGACCTCGTCGAGCAGGACGACCGAGTACGGGCGACGCCGGATTTGCTCGGTGAGCTGCCCGCCCTCCTCGTAACCAACGTAGCCGGGAGGCGCGCCGACCAGGCGCGACACGTTGTGCTTCTCCATGTACTCGGACATGTCGAGGTGCACCATCGCGTCGGCGTCGCCGAACATGAACTCGGCGAGCGCCTTGGAGAGCAGCGTCTTGCCGACACCGGAGGGGCCGACGAAGATGAAGCTGCCCATCGGGCGCTTCGGGTCCTTGAGCCCGGCCCGGGCGCGACGGATCGCCTTCGCGACGACCTTGATCGCCTCGTCCTGGCTGATGACGCGCTTGTGCAGCTCGTCCTCGAGGCTGAGCAGGCGCTGCGCCTCCTCCTTCTCGAGCTTCTGCAGGGGCACGCCCGTCATCTTGGATACGACCTCGGCGATGACCTCCTCGTCGACGATGCCGTCGACCTCCTGGGCCTTGGCACGCCACTCCTTCTGGAGCTCTTCCTTCTGCTTGCGCAGCTTCTCGGCCCGGTCACGCAGCTCCGCGGCACGCTCGTAGTCGGCGCCCTTGACCGCCTCGTCCTTCTCGATCGACAGGCGCTCGATGTCGCCCTCGATCTCAGCCAGGTTCGGCGGCTTGGTCATGCTCTTGATCCGCACCCGCGCCCCCGCCTCGTCGATCACGTCGATCGACTTGTCGGGCTGCACGCGCCCGGTGATGTACCGCCCCGAGAGGTCCACCGCCGCCTTGACCGCCTCGTCGGTGATCCGCACGCGGTGGTGCGCCTCGTACTTGTCGCGCAGGCCCTTGAGGATCTCGACGGTCTGCTCGTTGCTCGGGGGATCGACCGGGATCGACTGGAAGCGACGGGCCAGGGCCGCGTCCTTCTCGATGTACTTGCGGTACTCGTCGAAGGTGGTGGCGCTGATGCACTGGATCTCGCCACGGGCGAGCACGCAGGCTTGAGGACGTTGGACGCGTCGATCGCGCCCTCGGCCCCGCCGGCGCCGACCAGCGTGTGCAGCTCGTCGATGAACAGGATCACGTTCTTGGCCCGACGAACCTCGTTCATCACCGCCTTGATCCGCTCCTCGAACTGCCCGCGGTACTTCGTGCCCGCGACCATCATCGCCAGGTCGAGCACGACCAGGCGCTTGTCGTGCAGGATCTCGGGCACGTCGCCCGCGATGATCCGCTGCGCCAGGCCCTCGACGATCGCGGTCTTGCCCACGCCCGCCTCGCCCAAAAGAACAGGATTGTTCTTCGTGCGACGGCAGAGCACCTGCGTCACCCGCTCGATCTCGGTCATGCGACCGATCACCGGGTCCAGGGCGCCCTCCTTGGCAAGCTCCGTCAGGTCGCGCCCGAAGCTGTCGAGCGCCGGTGTCTTGCTCTTGCCCTTGGCGGAGCGGGCCTCGCCCGGCGCGCCGCCGGCGCCACCGCCCGAGGGCTCGCCCTCGGTCTCGGTGCCGGCGCCGAGCAGGTTCAGCACCTCCTCGCGCACCTCCTCGAGCTTGAGCCCGAGGTTCATCAGGACCTGCGCCGCGACGCCATCGTGCTCACGCAGGAGCCCGAGCAGCAGGTGCTCGGTGCCCACGTAGTTGTGGTTGAGGTTGCGGGCCTCCTCGATCGCGTACTCGATGACCTTCTTGGCCCGCGGCGTCTGGGGCAGCTTGCCCATCGTCACCATCTCGGGACCGGCCTTGACGAGCTTCTCCACCTCGAGGCGGACCTTGCGCAGGTCCACGTCCAGGTTCTTGAGGACGTTGGCGCCGACCCCGGAGCCTTCCTTGACCAGGCCGAGCAGGATGTGCTCGGTCCCGATGTACTCGTGATTGAACCGCTGCGCCTCCTGGTTGGCCAGGGCCATCACCTTGCGGGCACGGTCTGTGAATCGTTCGAACATCGGTCGCTCCCGGGCCCCGTTCGGGGCCCTCTCAGGCCGACCCTGCCGTCGGCCTCCTCCGTGGGGTGGTCTCTCCCATCCGGAGACCGCCCAAAGGCATCACTCGTTGACCGAACGGGCGTATTCCATCGCCCGCCGGGGGATCCTATCGGCCCCTCCCCTTCGCAGTTCGTTCGGGGGCGGGATTCCGATGTATCGGCTGCATTCCCGGCGCCAGTTGGCCAAACCCGCTCAGTCGCCCCTCAGAGGGGTTGATCGGGCTCGCTCTGGCCACCAAACCCGCGCACTCGGACCAAGCAGGCGCCCCTGGAGCCACCCGCTGCCAGATCGGCAGGCCCTCCTAGGGCGCCGCCGACACTCTCGCCGCGTTCGGGAAGGCGATCGACGGGTCGGAGACGATCTCGATCGGGATGAGCGACTCGTCCATCGCCCCCCGCTCCGAGTTCAGGTCCCGCATCACCACCTTGAGCATGTACTTGCCCACGCCCAGGTTGGCGGGCAGGACGACCTGGTTGATCAGGTAGTAGTCGTGCAGCTGGTTGCGGCTGACGGTCCGGTCCGTCTCCGCCGCCCTGTTCCACGTGTTCAGCCCGTCCGACGCGTGGTAGAGCTCGAGTCGCTGCGAGAGCTTGACCTCGTGGAGTGGCTCGCCCGAGTTCCCCTCGATCGGGTCGCTCGTGAACCCGTCCACCTCGACATACACGATCACGGGCTGGGCGCGACCGGCGAGGAAGACGTTCGCCGGGAACTCCTCGTACCGCCCGAAGCCCTGCACGCGCGTGCACAGGGTCGCGTGGGTGATGCGCAGGCCCCGCGCCGCCGCGAGGCGACGCGACAACCGCTCCATGAGGTCCGACGCCCGGTCCGCGTCGAGCCTCTCGGCGGGGTCGCCCAGCGCCCGGGCCATGTCGCCGGCGGCCCGGATCACCTCGAGCTGCTCGGGCGTGAGCGTCGAGGTCTTGGAGATCCGATCGACCGCGCCCGGCTCGATCGCCTCGAGGCCAGCGAGCGCCGCCGCCGCCCGGTACGCCTCGTCCGGGTTGCTCGCGTCCTCGACCAGCGCCCGCAAAGACTCGGTCAGACGGGCGATCAACTCCTCGCGCGTACCCGAGCCGGCCCCATCCGACGCCTTCTTGGGGTCGGCGCCCAGGGCGACCAGGAAGTCGATCCCGTCACTCCCCCGGACCTGGACCTTCGGCGGGACGCCCCGCAGGGCGTAGGCGTCCGAGAGGGCCACGTCCGCCGGGTCGCTCGCTGTCGATTGAGGCTTGGGCTTGGGCGTCGACTGGGTGGCGGGCTTGGGGCTTGCCTTGACCGGCTGGATCGCGGGCGTCGTGGGCGCCTCGTCCAGGGCCGCGAGGGAGGAGAAACCGGGGTCCGCGTCATCCGCCGCGACCTGGCTGGCGTCGCCAGCGTCAGTCTTGTCCTGATTTCCCAGGGGCGAGTCCTGGGCGAAGTACTTCTCGAGGCGCTGGGCGGACTCGGCGATCATCCGCTCGATCTCCGCGTCCGCCTCGGGGCTGGTCTCCTCGGTCGGCTGGTCATCGAGGCCGGCGAGGCCCGAGGAGACGACGCCGCCCTTGGTGGCTCCCCCGGCGCTCGACGGGCCCGCGCACCCACCCCCGAGCCCCGCAACGAGGGCGAGGAGGAGCGACACAGACATCCACGGGGCGCGGGAGCGCATCAGGTTGGCACATCGGCCCCATCACGCCCGCGACTTGGGTTTTCCCGCCCCTAGGCCCGGGCCACGCCCGCGAAGCGGATCGCCAGGCGTTCAAGCGTGCGCTGCGGGCGCCCGAGCCCGCTCTTGCCCGCCCGGTCGCCCGCGACGCAGGCGTCGAGCAGGCCCCGGGCGTCGGTGGGGTCCAGGCGACCCGCGACCGAGAGGACCGCGTCCTTGGAGGGGCCCCACAGGCGAAGCTCCTGGGCGATCTGGTGGGGGCTCACGCCCGAGCGCATCGCCCGGCTGGCGGCGTGGATCTTGCGAGCCAGGTCCGTGCACGCCCACATCACGGGCACGTGCGCGTCGCGTGGGGCGTTGTCGAGGATCGCGCGAAGGTGCTCGAGCGTGCGCTCGGCGTCGCCCGAGAGCAGCTCGCCCTGGATCGACCAGACCTCCTCCTCGCGCGTGCGTCCGACCAGCTCGCCCACGTGGCGCGTCGTGATCGTGCCGCCCTGCCCGACGCCCAGCGCCAGCTTCTCCAGCTCGCCGTCGAGGCGGGAGAGGTCGGTCCCGACGCGTTCGACGAGAGTGGTGGCGGCGGCGGGCTCGATGGTGGCGCCGTGGCGCTTCTCGCAGCGCCGCCCGCACCAGCGGATCGCGGTCGCCTCGTTGGCGGTGTCACAGGGGACGATGACGCCGACGTTCTCGATCCGCTTGTCGAGGTTGCCCTTGCGCCAGGTCTGAGTGCGCAGGACGAGTGTGGCGCCATCGGAGGGCGCCTCGGCGTACCGCTCGAACGCGGGCCTGGTCGCCTCGCCGACGAGCTTGTCCGCCTCCTCGACGATCACGAGCTTGTGGGGCGCCATGAGCCCGAAGCTGCGGCACTCGTCGAGCACGTCCGCCGCCTGGGCGGACTCCCCGTCGAAGCGGACGACGTCCACCTCGCCGAATGCCTCGGCGAGCTTCTCGCGCAGGGCCGAGGTGTGCTCGGAGCGGAGGAAGGCCTCCTTGCCGTGGAGCACCACGACGCGGTGCGTGGCGTCCGGGAGCGTGACCGGTTTTCCCGACCGCTTGGCCATCGTCAGAGCGTAGCGGGCGGGAGACGCCCCCGGACGCCGATCGCGGGGAGACGCTCTCAGCGCCGGCGGCGACGAGCCCCGAGCAGGGCGAGCCCGGCGAAGGCGCTCGGGGCGCCCGGCGCGGGCACGACCCGCACCGACGAGACCATGCCGAGGTTCTCGTGCACCTCACAGTGGTAGCCGTACAGCCCCGGGTCGGTGAACGTGAACTCGAAGACGGTGTCGGGGTTGCTGGTCGGGTCGCCGCTGAAGAACAGCGCCCCGGGGTTTGGGTCGTCGGGGAAGCCCGAGGTGACGTTGTGGAACCCGCTGACCCAGTCCCAGCGGACGGTGTCGCCGACCTGGATCTCCAGATCGATGTCCATGTTCGTCTGGCCGTTGTAGACGAAGGCGATGCCGTCGAGCTCGACAGTGTACGTGTCGGCCGAGGCGTGGGAGGCGGCGAGCGCGACGATCGCGGTCGCCGCGCCCCGCAGGAGCGTGCGTGGGGTCATGATCCTCTCCTTCTTGCGTGCGCCCGGGCAAACCCCGCGCGTCCACACTGATATACCAGCCCCAAGCGCGATCAAGGCCCCACAGAACAGGGGGAGATTTCGAGTTTTTCAGCTTCGTTTGCATGCAAGGCACGCGTTTGCGAGTGAAAACTCGTGTGGATGCGACGGCGTCCGGGCGAATCTAGAGTTTCGCGTGAGCCCATCGACCACCCACGACGCCCACGTCATGCAGTGCATGGAGATCTGGGGCGGCAATCTCGAGATGGACACGGGGGTCGAGGCCCAGGGTCTGGACGCGTGGGTCTTCAGCCGCCCGTACACGCGTGGGGTGAGCGCGAGCCAGGGGGCAGAGGCTCGCGCGGGGGGCGACATCTACTACCTGACGTCGTGCGCCACAGGGCGGATCACCCGCATGCTGGTCGCGGATGTGAGTGGGCACGGCGAGGCGGTCGCCGAGGCGGCGCGCTCGCTCAAGCGATTGCTCGGCGAGTACGCGAACTTCGTGGATCAGAGCCGGTTCGTGTCGGCGGTGAACCGGCGCTTCGGGGACATCGGCGTGGGGGACACGGGCCTGTTCGCGACCGCCGTCGTCGCGACGTACTTCTCCCCGACCGACGAGCTGACGATCTGCTCGGCGGGTCACCCGCCCGCGCTGCACTACGAGGCGAAGTCCCGGTCGTGGCAGGCGCTCGCGCCCGAGCGGGGTGAGGGGTCGCGTCCGAGCAATCTCCCCCTGGGCGTGCTCGACGACGCGGTGTACCTCCAGCGCACGCTGACGCTCGACGCCGGGGACGCGGTCCTGTTCTTCACCGACGCCCTGATCGAGGCCGCCGCCCCCGGCGGGCGCCAACTCGGCGTCGAGGGGCTCGTCTCCCTGGCCCGCTCGCTCGACGCCTCGCCCGGGGACGGGTTCCTCGGGGCGATGCTCGGTGGGCTCGACGCGTACCGGCGCACGGGCGAGGTCGGCGCCCCGGGCTCGGGCGAGCCAGCCCCCTTCGACGACGACGTCACGCTCGTCTTGGTGCGGCGCAACGAGCACAAGCCCAGCCCATCGGTCGCGCTGGGCCTGACCGCGGGGCTCCGCATCGCGCGCAACGTCGTCACCTCCCTGGCGCACGGCCTCGCGCCGGCGCTTCCCGAGTTCTCGGTCCGTGCCCTCGGCGGGGCGTTCGCCCAGGGGCTGAACCGTCGACGCTGACGCGGGTGAACCGAGGGGCGACCATCCCCGAACATATCCTTGGTGGAAGTGCTCACCCTCACGGTCATCCAGGGCCCCGAGTCCGGCAAGCGATTCGAGCTGCCCCAGAACGAGCCCCAGCTCATCGGACGCTCCAGCGAGGCCCTGCCCATCGGGGACAACACCGTCAGCCGTCGTCACGCCGAGCTGACCCCCGACAACGGCATCTGGTGGATCCGCGACCTCAAGAGCCAGAACGGGACGTACATCAACGGCCTGCGCGTCTTCGAGCGCACGCGGTTGCACCCGGGCGACCAGATCCGCGTGGGCTCGACCGTCTTCTCCTTCGGCGAGACGCAGGAGCGGACGCCCGACGACGTAATCCGCCTGATGCGGGCCCGCGAGATGGACATCGAGGTCGAGCACCGCCTGGCGTCCAACGAGGACTCGATGATCCTCGCCGAGCCCGAGCCGGCCCGGGCCGCGGTCGATCACCTCCGCGTCATCTACCAGCTGACCACGCTGACGAGCCAGGCGACCGACAAGCGGGAGCTGGTGAGCAAGGTGCTCGACCTGGTCTTCGAGGAGTTCAAGCCCGAGCGCGGGGTGGTGATGCTCACCGGCGCGACGCCCGACGCGGAGCTGCAGCCGGCGGCGGTCAAGTACCGCGCCCCCCCGATCGACGCCGAGGACGCCAAGATCCACGTCTCGCGGACGATCCTGCGGTCGGCGATCAAGGACGGCGAGGGGATCCTCTCCTCGAACGCGATGACCGATCCCCGCTTCAAGTCGGGCGACTCGGTGCAGCGCTACGAGATCCGCAGCGCGATCTGCTCGCCCATCAAGTTCCGCGACCGGACGTTCGGGGCGATCTACATCGACTCGTCGATCGCCAACTACACGTTCACCGCCGAGCAGCTCGCCCTGATGAACGCGATCGGGCGGCACACGGGCCTGGCCCTGGCCAACGCCGAGGCGACGCTCGAGCAGCTGCACACCCAGCGCCTCGCCACGATCGGCGAGACCGTCGCGAGCCTGTCGCACTCGATCAAGAACATCCTGCAGGGCCTGCGGGGCGGCGCGGACGTCACGGAGATGGGCCTGCGCAAGAACGATCTCAAGATCGCCGCCGGCGGGTGGGAGATCCTCAAGCGGAACCTCGATCGGATCGTGAACCTGACGATGAACATGCTCGCGTTCAGCCGTCAGAAGACGCTGGAGCTCGAGCTGACGAAGCTGGGCCCGCTGGTCGAGGAGTGTGCCCAGCTGCTGGAGACCCGGTGCGAGGAGAAGAAGATCGCGTTGATCGTCGACGCGGACCCCGAGATGCCCCCGATCGCGGTGGACCCGAACATGATCCACCAGGCGGTGATGAACCTGATGGTGAACGCCGTCGACGCGGTCGACTCGGAGAAGGGCGTCGTGACGGCCCGCGTCTCGTTCCACGAGGTCGAGCCGGGTCGGGTCGGGACGCCGACGGCGGAGATCACGGTCCGCGACAACGGGCCGGGCATCCCCCGCGACCGCCTGGGCTGGATCTTCGAGCCCTTCAACACGACCAAGGGCCTCAAGGGCACGGGCCTGGGTCTGGCGGTGACCAAGCGGATCATCGACGAGCACAACGGGCGCATCCGCGTCGAGACGCAGGTCGGCAAAGGGTCGGCGTTCCGGGTGTTCATCCCGGCGGACCTGGACTCGCGCCACGACCCGGCGGCGACCGCCGAGGACAAGCCCGCCGCGGGGGAGCTGCTCTCGGGGCTGTAGCTTTGTTCTGATCGTCGAGGGGCGTCCATAGACTCCACGCCGTGCGCCAGCGCTTCCGCGATCCTTCCGAGCCCCGCATCGTGCTCGTCACGTCGTACCCACGCTCGGGGAGCAACTGGGTCGGCCAGACGCTCCGCCTGCTCGAGAGCACGCACGCACGGATCAACCCCGACAACGTCGGCCTCTTCCATGACCTGGAGGTCGTCCGCCTGGAGACCGACGTCGAGTCGTACCTGTACCCGGGGCCGGCGCCGCTCGTGTTCTTCAAGACGCACGAGCTGCCAGGTGTGGTGTTCGAACGATCGCCGGGCCTGCGTGGCGAGGTCCGGGCCGCGATTAACGTCGTCCGTCACCCCCTGGACGTGATGGTCTCATCGCTCCGCTGGTCGATCTGGGCCGGGCGTGTCTTCCACGATGGGCGAGCGGTGCGCACGATGGAGGAGGCGAGGTCGCTGGGCCTGCTCGACGGGTACGTCGAGCACTTCCTCGCGCACAAGGGCGCCCCGGACTTCGCCGCCTCGGGGTACGGCACGTGGCCCGAGCACGCCAGGGCGTGGGGGGGCGATCAGGCCCAGGGCGTGCCGATCCTGCGCGCCCGGTACCGGGAACTCGTCGCGTCGCCCGTCGAGACGTTCGGGAGACTGGCCGCCAGCGTCGGCATCGACGTGGGTGAGGACGAGCTGAGACGCGCCATCGAGGCCTGCACGCCCGAGCGGATCGGGGCTCCCTTCGGCCAGGGGTTCATCCACCGGGCGGGGGACCGTACCTTCAGCGACACCCTCTCGCCCGAGCAGATCGAGCGTGGCCTGGCGGTCTTCGGCGAGGACATCGAACGCCTTGGGCTCTAGGTTCTGTTTGACGGATCGGTGGTATGGGCTTCCAGCCCGTACGAAACACCCACCGTAGCCGGGATGACGGGCAAGATGCCCATACCACCGACCCCTGGGCGATCCGTCAAACAGAACCGAGCCGGTGGGGCAGGCGTCCCGCTCGCCCCACACCAGAATGTGGCGGCGAACAATGCCGTGTGGGTGACGGGCGACGCATCCTGCACGTGGACATGGACGCGTTCTTCGCGTCGGTCGAGCAGCGCGACGACCCCGCCCTCAGGGGCAAGCCGGTGCTCGTCGGGGGGACGGGCAAGCGGGGCGTGGTCGCGGCGGCGAGCTACGAGGCGCGAGAGTTCGGGTGCCGCAGCGCCATGCCCACCGCCGTCGCCAGGCGCCTGTGCCCCCAGGCGGTCATCGTGCGTGGGCGCTTCGAGGCGTACCGCGACGCCTCGCGCGCCGTCTTCGAGATCCTGGAATCCTTTACGCCCCTCGTGCAGCCAGTCTCGATCGACGAGGCCTTCCTCGACGTCACCGGCTCGGTCAAGCTCCTGGGCGAGCCCGAGTCGATCGCGACGGACATCCGGGCGCGCATCCGGCAAGAACTCAACCTGCCCGCCTCCGTCGGCGTGGCGCCCAACAAGTTCCTCGCCAAGCTTGCCTCGCAGCTCGCCAAGCCCGACGGCATCCGCGTCATCGACCCTGACAAGGTCCAGGAGACGCTCGACCCCCTGCCGGTCTCACTCGTCTGGGGCGTCGGGCCGTCGGCGGAGGAGCGCCTGAAACGGATGGGCGTGCGCACGATCGCGGAGCTTCGCGCGGTCGGCGAGGAGACGCTTGCAGCCCGCTTCGGCGAGTTCGGCGACCATCTCTGGCGCTTGGCGCGAGGCCTCGACGACAGGCCCGTTCATTCCGACCGCGAGGCCAAGACGATCTCGCACGAGCAGACGTTCGGCGAGAACCTTGCCGACCCCGCCGAGGTCCGAGCCGTCCTGCTCTCACAGGGTGAGGCGGTCGCCCGTCGCCTGCGCCGTCACGGACGCTTCGCGGCGAGCGTCGTCGTCAAGATCCGCTTCGGCGACTTCGAGACCGTCACCCGCTCTCGCACGCTCGACGAGGCGACCGACCGGACTGACGTGATCTGCGCGACCGCACGCGCCCTCTTCGACGACTGGGCCAGGTCGTTCCGGTCCGTGCGCCTGATCGGCGTCGGGGTCGGCGGGCTCACCGACGCCGGGAGCGCCGGTGGCCTCTTCGACCACGAGCGGGGCGAGCGCCAACGTGCCGTGGACCGCGCGACCGACCGGATCGCCGCCAAGTTTGGCACGGACGCGATCCGGCGCGCCGGCTCCATGAACGCCCCCGGGCGTCACGGCGCCCACGGCCCGGGCTCACAAACACCCCGGGACGCGGGCGACGATCCGCCTCCTGCATAAGGCTTCCGACCGGCTAGGCGAGGTCGAAGACCAAGACCTCGCTCTCGCCCTTCGCGTCGATCGTCACGCCCGACTCGTCCGTGACGGCGGCGGCGTCACCCTCGACGAGACGCTGCCCGTTTACCTCCGCCTCGCCCCCGACAATCTGCACCCACGCCCGCCGTCCGGGCTCGAGGTCGAGCTGGGTGGAGTCACCGGCGTGGAAGACGCCCGCGAGCATGCGTGCGTCCTGATGGATGTCGAGCGATCCGTTCTCGCCGTCTGGCGACGCGATCAGGTGCAGGCGCCCCGGCTCCTGGTGGATCGGGAACTTGCGAACCTCGTGCCTGGGTTGGACGCCCTTCGTGTCCGGCACGATCCAGATCTGGATCAGGCGGACGGGCTCGGAGTGCGAGGGGTTTGCCTCGGCGTGGCGGATGCCCGAGCCGGCGCTCATGCGCTGGATCGCGCCGGGCGTGATGTCCTCGCGTGAGCCGGTCGAGTCCGAGTGGCGCAGCGTGCCCGAGACGACGTAGCTGATGATCTCCATGTCGCGGTGGGGGTGCTCGGCGAAGCCTCTCCCGGGCGCGACGAGGTCGTCGTTGATGACGCGGAGGGCGCCGAAGCCCATCCGGTCCGGGTTGTAGTAGTCACCAAAGCTGAACGTGTGGCGGGTGTCGAGCCAGCCGTGGTCGAATCGCCCGCGGTCGTTTGAACGTGTGATTGTGATCATGCGGAGTGAACCTCTGGGCGTGGGGCGTTGTTCCCCGTGGGAGAGCCACGAGGGGGGCGCCCGGCGTGAACTCATAGGCACGCCGCGTGATAGCATCACGGCGGGGGTGAACACCCCAAAGGGGCGTGTCGTGAGTGAGGGCTCACCATCCGGGGACGTGCATCTGGGCGGCGTGTGTCACGTCGTGTACGCGTACGACCTTGGGTTCGCCGTCGACCTTGACGCCGCCCAGCGGCATGTGTCGGCGAGCGACCGACCCCAGGTGGTGCGGATGCGTCGCCCGGCGCCGACGTGGTTCGAATACCGTCGCCCGCCCCTGCGAGTCATCGTCGAGGGCGAGGCGATCGAGTTGGAGGGGTGGCGGACCGAGGCGAGCGTCGAGTGTCTGATCCATGACTTCGCGGGGGCGGCGGTGATCTACCGCATCCCGTTCGACGCGGCGCCCTCGGCGCTGGCCCGCCTGAGCGCAACGCTCTACGCCAACCAGACCCTGGTCGATGATGCACGACGGCGGATCGCGGGCGTGTTCGAGATGATCCGACCCGCGATCTCTCGCCCGGCGCTGGGCGACGTCGTCGAGGACTACATCATCTTCGCGGCTCGCACCTGGGGGGACCGGGCGCCGTCGGAGGTCATCGCGCGTGTGGGGGCGCCGCTCGCCGCGATGCTGCTTGCGGAGCGGGGCGCCGTCTCGGACGAGCAGGTCACGCGAGCGCTCTCGGGGCGCCTGAGTTACTCGCCCTCGGACGCAGCGATCGTGGACTGGAACGCCGCCGTCCTCTTCGACGAGGCGCCCGAGGACGTCGTCGCCCTGCTCGTCCACGCGAACATCGAGCTGCTCGAGATGCGGATCATCGACGACCAGCTCGACACCCTGCTCGACCGGGCACACGACCTCTTGGCCAAGATCTCACGCCGTCGGTTCTGGACGCTGGGCGTCGGGAGCCACGAGCTGCGAGACTTCGCCGAGATCCAGACGGACGCGGCCCTGCTCTTCGAGGGCGTGGACAACGCGATCAAGCTGGCGGGGGACCAGTACCTCGCCCGCCTCTACCGCACCGCGGCGGAGCGATTGCACCTGCCAAGCTGGGACGCGGGCGTCCTGCGCAAGCTCGCGACCGCGGACAGCGTGTATCAGAAGATGACCGACGCGGCCCGAGACCGACGCATGGAGCTGCTCGAGATCGTGATCATCCTGCTGATCCTGATCTCGCTGTTCACACCCCTGATCCCGGGGCTGGGGCACTGAGATCGCCTGCGGCCGGGAGCCATAAACATCGCATTGGCAGCCAGTAAGGGGCATTCTCCCGGATTTCCCTGGAACCCGCCACCCGCTTCTCGTATAAGTAAGCACTAACTAACTGTCCCTGGGGTTCAGAGGTGCGGCGTGGTCAACGAGGCTTTCGGCTGGGCGTGGGTGCTCATGGGGTTCCTGACGGGGGGCCTGCTCGGGATGGGCTTCGCGCGCGAGGGGTTCCTCGGCGGGTACGACTCCTGGGAGCGCCGCCTGCTCAGGCTCGGGCACATCAGCCTGGTCGGGCTCGGGGTCCTGAACATCCTCGCCGCTGGCAGCCTCGGGCGGGCGGAGCTGCCGCCCGCGTGGGCGCAGGCCGCGTCGGTCGCGCTGATCGTGGGCGGTGTGCTGATGCCCGTGTGCTGCGGGCTGGCCGCGTGGGACAAGAGGACGAAGCCCCTGTTCGCGGCGCCCGTGATCGCGCTCACGCTCGGCGTGGGCGTGCTCGTCGTCGGGCTGTGCAGGGTCGTCATCGGATAAGGAGCCAGCGATGCGGATCGCGATGATCGCGATGAGCGGCGTGCGTGTGCAGAACGCGGAGCTGATGGCCGCCGGCCTGACGCTCCCGGGGTTCGTCGAGCGGTCGGAGGTGATCGCCTCGCTGCCGAGCCTGTCCCTGCTGACGCTCGCCGGGATGACGCCCCCTGACGTCGAGGTCACCTACCACGAGATCGCGGACTTGGACAAGGACGCGCCGCCGGAGGGCGAGATCGATCTGGTGGCGCTCACGACGATGACGGCCCAGGCGCCCGAGGCGTACCGCGTAGCGGGCCGACTCCGGGCGGCTGGCGTGCCGGTGGTGATGGGGGGGCTGCACGCGACGGCGTGCCCGGAGGAGGCGCTGCGCCACTGCGATGCCGTCGTCGTGGGCGAGGGCGAGTGCGTGTGGGCACCCGTCGTCGAGGACGCCAGGCGCGGGCGAGTTTCGGGAATCTACAAGGCCCAGGGTGAGTTCGATTTCGCCGAAGCCCCCATGCCCCGCTTCGACCTGCTGGACCCGGCCAAGTACAACCGCCTGACGGTGCAGACGACGCGCGGGTGCCCGCACAAGTGCGAGTTCTGTGCCAGCTCGATCACGCTGACCAGGGGCTACAAGGTGAAGCCGATCGAGAAGGTGATCGCCGAGGTCCGAGCGATCAAGTCGATCTGGCCCCGCCCGTTCATCGAGCTGGCGGACGACAACAGCTTCGCGCAGCGCGGGCCGGCCAAGGCGCTCCTGCGAGAGCTCGCCAGGGAGCGCGTGAAATGGTTCACCGAGGCGGACATCTCGATCGCGAAGGACCCCGAGCTGCTGGA
The DNA here is from genome assembly GCA_041402005.1 of Phycisphaerales bacterium. GTDB lineage: Bacteria > Planctomycetota > Phycisphaerae > Phycisphaerales > UBA1924 > JAJRXR01. The sequence goes on from JAWKTB010000003.1 coordinate 199,133, forward strand.
GCTGATGCGCCGCGCCGGGTGCCGCCAGGTGCTGTGCGGGCTCGAGAGCCCGGTCCCCGACGGGCTCGCGGGCGTCGAGACCAACGCCGACTGGAAGCTCCGCCAGTTCCCGGCGAACGAGCAGGCGGTCCGGACGATCCAGGGCGCGGGCATCACCGTGATCGGGTGCTTCGTGCTGGGCCTGGACGGGCAGGGCCCGGCGGTCTTCGACGAGGTCCTCGGCTTCGCCCGGCGCACCAGCCTGTACGACGTGCAGGTCACGGTGCAGACCCCCTTCCCCGGCACGCCCCTGTACGCCCGTCTCGAGCGCGCGGGGCGGCTGACGCACCCAGGGCGTTGGGAGCGGTGTACGCTCTTCGACGTGAACTACGAGCCCGTGGGGATGAGCGTCGCCGAGCTGGAGTCGGGCCTGAAGGGCCTGGTCCAGCGTCTGTACCACCCGGACTTCGTGCGTGAGCGTCGCGAGGGCTACTTCCGCATGCACCGGGGGGCGGCGTTGAACTGAGTGAGTCGGTGGACGGGAGCGGCCGGCTGGCGCCTCGGCCGGCCGCGGTCATGGACGCGCGATCGTCGCGTCACGCATGTTCGCCCCTTCAGCAGCAGGGGCAGCAGTCGTCGCCGCAGCACCCGTCGTCGGGCGTGCCCGGCGGACGTGGGCGGCAGGGGTCGCCTGTCATGGCGTTTCCTCCTTGCAGCAGGCTCCGCCCGCACCGGGGTCACACGCCCCATCGCGCGGGTCGGCGTGGTTGTTCATCAGGGTCTCGACCGAGCGGCACGCGTCGCCGAGCGCGCCCTCGCAGGCGCACGAGGCCCGGAGCGACTCGAGTCGCGCGAGGCTGTCACGCGACCGATCGATCTGCTCGCGCAGGCGAGCCATCGCGCGGTCGAACACCTCGCGCAGCTCGCCGCAGGTCGCCAGCTCGTCGTCGAGCACGCCGAGCATGGAGCTGATCTCGGCGAGCGTCATGGCGTGTGCCTTGGCGGCGACGATGAGGCGAAGGCGCAGGAGGTCCCGGCGTGTGAATCGGCGGTGCCCGTGTGCGGTCCGCCCTGGTTCGTCGAGCAGGCCCCGTCTGAGGTAGTAGCGGACGGTGTCGAGGGCGACGCCCGCGCCGTCGGCCAGCTCGCCGATCGTCAGGCTGGGGGTGTCCTCGATCATGCCGAGAGAATGTACGCCCTGGACCAAGGTCCAGGATCAACGGGAATTTCCGAGAATTCCGTCTTGGCTCACGCCGCGGCGGCGCCGCCCGGCGGGTCGATCAGGTGGGCGATCGTCCCGAGGAGGCTCGCGCGGTCGATGGGCTTGGTCTCGTAGTCGTCGCACCCGGCGTCGAGGCATCGCTCGCGGTCGCCCGGCATCGCGTGCGCGGTGAGCGCGAGCACCGGTATCCGGACGCCGAGCTCGCGCAGGCGGCGCGCCGTCTCGTACCCGTCCAAGACGGGCATCTGCATGTCGAGCAGGATCAGGTCGAACGTGTCGCCGCGCGTGAGGCGTTCGATGGCCTCGACGCCGCTCTCGACCATCTCGACTTCGAGGCCGGCCCTGGAGAGCACGTGCCCGATGAGGCGGCGGTTGTCGGGCCCGTCATCGACGACGAGGACGTGCCCGTGCAGGACGCGCATCATGCTCGGCGCCGCCGCGGTCTCCGCCTCGATCGGGCGCTCGAGCCGGTCGAGCATCGCGCTGCCCTCGACCGACTCCAGCGGGAGGGTGAACGTGAACGTGCTCCCATAGCCGGCGCGGCTGGACAGCTCGATGTCCCCGCCCATCAGGCGCGCCAGACGACGCGAGATCGTGAGCCCCAGCCCCGTCCCCTCGTGCCGACGCGTCGGCGAGGTGTCCGCCTGCTCGAAGGGGACGAAGACCCTGGCGGCCTCTTCCGAGTTCAGTCCGACTCCCGTGTCCTCGACGTCGAGGCGCAGCATGTCCCGCTCGACGCCGATGCGCACGACCACGCGACCCTCGTCCGTGAACTTGACCGCGTTGCCCACCAGGTTGATCAGGATCTGACGCACGCGCTGCGGGTCGGCCATGACCCGATCGGGAACGGGCGTGCGCAGCTCGGCGTCGAGGTGCAGCCCCTTCTGCGACGACCGCACCCACATCGAGTCCACGACCTCGAGCACGATCCGGGCGATCTCGCACGGCTTCTTCTCGAAGGAGAGACGCCCCGACTCGATCTTGGACAGGTCGAGGATGTCGTTGATGATCGCCAGGAGATGTCGCCCGGAGCGTTGGATCGCGGTCAGCGATTCGCGCACCAGAGGCTCGTCCGTGCTGGAGCCCAGACGCTCCTCGAGGATGTCCGAGTACCCCAAGATGGCGGTCATGGGGGTGCGGATCTCGTGGCTCATGTTGGCGAGGAACTCGGTCTTGGCCCGGTTCGAGGCCTCGGCCTGTGCCGTGAGGGCTCGCTGGCGAGCCTCGGAGAGGCGGAGGGTCGCCGTCATCGTCTCGGCGATCTGGCGGGCCCGCCCGCGCGTCCGCGCGATCATCGACACGATGACGCCCACGAGGGCGGCCAGCACGACCCCGAGCATGAGCGTTCTCGAGGCCTGCGAGTAGTCCGCGCGGATGACCCCCGGGCGCGAGGGGGTCAGCGTGAGCGTCCAGCGCCGCCCGTCCACCCCGAGGTGGTGGTGCATCACGAACACGGACTCGTCGGAGTGTGAGAGGTTCACCCCGCCCGCGGCTCCGTTCGAGGAGTCGTAGATCTCGGTCCCGTCCTGATCGGTCATGCGGATGCGGAACTGGTCCCATGCGGGGCGCCAGAGGGTTTCGAAGAACTTGCTCATGAAGACCGGGGTGGCGACCCATCCCTTGATCGCGAGCCGCCGTTCCGGCACGGTGTCCGTCGGCAGGCCGTGCTCGTACACGGGCATCGCCAGCACGAATCCCCACTGCGCGTCTTCATCCTGGACGAGGCGAAGGGGGGGCGAGGCGCGGAGCGTATTCCTGTCTCGGGCGTCGTCGTACACCCGCTTGTTCTGGGGTGTCGACGCGACGTTCAGGCCCCAGGCCGGGCGGTTCAGTTCCTCGGGCTCGTGGTACCGGATCACGTAGAGGGGATCGTCCGGGTCTCTCGGCGACGCGTCCGGGCGTTCCCAGACCCGGAATGCCTCAGCGCCTTCGCGGCGCACGGCGTCGACGAACGTCTCCAGCTCCCGGGCGGGCACGTACTGGACGTAGGCGATCCCGGCGACGTCCGGGTGGTTCCGGATCAGCGCGGTGGTATCGAGAAAGTCGCGCCATTCACGTGGCGTCACTTCCTCGCTGGCGACGAACAGACCCCGCGCCGTCCGCAGCGCTTCCTCGTGCGAGAGCAGCTCGTCGCTGATGGCGCCGCGGACCTGCATCGAGTCGCGCCGGTACCGCGTGGCGACGTCGCGCTCCGCCGCCAGACGTGCGGCTCGCCATGCGATCAATGTCCCGACGAGGCACAGCCCCACGACGAGGATGGTCGCGCCGTAGAGTCGGACCGCACGCCGGCAGAGATGTATCGCGCCCGTCCGCGTCGTTCCCGACATCGACCGCCCTCGACGTTCCTGTCTATCTATCGGAGAATGCGGGCGTGGCCATGATGCGGACCCCCGAATCGGGGCCGGCGCATCCCGGAGTTTCACGTTCAGCCCTCGGAGATTGAGGGCTCAATAATCAGGGATTTCCCCTAGATTCGCGCAAGTGAAGGGCGAGCGAGGGAGCTATGCGACCGGCGCCGGCTCAAGCCCGAGGGCCCGCGCCATCGCTACACCCATCTCAGCCGGGCTCATGGCGACCTCGACGCCCGCGTCCTGGAGGGCCTGGATCTTGGCGTCGGCGGTGCCGGTGGGTCTTCCCCCGGCCCCTCCCGAGATGATCGCCCCGGCGTGCCCCATCCGCTTGCCGGGGGGGGCGGTGCGTCCGGCGATGAAGGCGGCGACGGGCTTGGAGACGTTCGCCTTGATGTAGGCCGCCGCCTCCTCCTCGTCGGAGCCCCCGATCTCCCCGATCATGAGGATGGCGTCGGTCTCGGGGTCCTCCTCGAACAAGCGGATGCAGTCGATGTGCCCGAGCCCGCGCACGGGGTCGCCGCCGATCCCGACGCAGGTCGACTGGGCCAGGCCAAGACGCGAGGTCTGCCAGACCGCCTCGTAGGTGAGCGTGCCCGAGCGCGAGACGATGCCGACGGCCTTGCCGGCTTTGGCTTCCGAGATATGCGTGTGGATGTACCCGGGCATGATCCCGATCTTGCACCCGGCGTTCGTGTAGGGGTCCTTGCCCGACTCGCCCGACCCGGTCTTCGGTCCCGGCGTGATGATGCCCGGACAGTTGGGCCCGATGAGCGTGAACAGTTCGCGGGCGTGCCCGGAGTCGGCGCCCCGGGCCGCGTTGTTGCGCTCGTCGAGGACGGCGCGGACGCGCACCATGTCGCCGACGGGCACGCCCTCGGTGATGCAGCAGATCACGCGGATGCCCGCGTCCATCGCCTCGAACACCGCGTCGCCCGCGAAGGCGGGGGGGACGAAGATCATGGTCGCCGACGCGCCGGTCGCTTCGACGGCTTGGCGGACGGTGTCGAAGATCGGGAGCCCGTTGTCATCTCGAAGCCCCCCCTTTCCAGGGGTGACGCCGCCGACCATCTTGGTGCCGTAGTGCAGGCAGCCCTTGGTGTGCTGGGCCCCGAAGGCGCCGGTGATGCCCTGACAGATGACCCGGGTGTCGGCGTGGACGAGGACAGGCATAGAGACTCCTGGCTCGGGGCGAGATGTGCAAAAACTTACGCACTCAAGTCCTATAGAAGACGTAGGTGGGATGGGGAGAATGTGAGGGTCTGGATAGGGGCGAGACGATAGGAGCCACGGGCTGGCGGCAGCCCCAGGGATTGCCTAGAATTTTGGTGGGAGTTCCAGGGGGTGCTGGACCGGGTTCAGCAGCACGCCGATTGCTTCGGGTTGGCATACTGAGGCAGTGGCCGGAGTTGTTCGGGTAGGAGGCGCGGTTTGCAAGCAAGATACCTTTCTGAAAGCTCGCAGTACCGGTCGCCCGCGGCTGAGGTCCTGCACATCCTCGCGCAGAGGTACCCCAACGTCAAACAGGTCAGTGAAGCGGCGAAGGCGGCGAACGATCGCGAGATCAAGAAGCTCGCCGAGATCCCGACGAAGCGCGCCGCAAAGAAGCAGTTCTGATCCGCGTTTCGACGTGTTCATTCGTGAAAGCACGCATTGTTTGTGTTGATCGGGAGCACTCCCCCGAGGGCGAGCGCGCCTCCCGAGGTTGTGTCCTTGCGCCCATCCGCGCTGAGCTCTGACGTGTCGGACTCGGTCACGGTGATGACAATCCCATCGGCTCCCCGAGGAAGAGCGATCTCTTTGACACTTCCGTTGGGCTCGCGAAACAGCGCGATCGTCGTGTTCGTTCGGTCCTTTCGCGTGTGTCCGGGGCGCGACAAACGGCTCATGCCCAGACTCGTGACCGAGAGAACCGCCGAGCCCGGGTCATCGGCGAGCGGGACGGTGAAGCGTCCCGCCCAGCGCTCCTTGAGCTGTGGACCGTCCTGCAGCAACGCAATGATGAGATTGGGACCGATGGCGCGAAGGACCTCGCCGATCGGGTCTGGTCGCGCGAGATCCTCACAGATCAGAGCCGAAAAATAGCAGTTGGGCGTGAGCGAGAACACGTGCAAGCGCCTGCGCGGGACATGGATCCCCTCCCACCAGAGTTGGTTGGGCGACAACTGCCCACCGAGCCCGTAGGTTCGGATCTGCTCGCGGTCGAGCGCCCAGCGATGGTGCTTCGGCTGCTGGCACTCGACGGGCTCTTCTCCGAAGAACCGTACGATGGCATAGTTTCGCGCCAGGCGATTCTTTCGCGGCGGGCGCACGATCCCGCAGATCAGGAAGTCGATGTTGGGCTTCCACCCTTGAAAAACCTCCTGAAACTGCAACTCTGAAATCGCCGCCTCTGGAAGCACAACACCCCGGATCGAACCGACGAGGTCCTCCGCGCGCGAGATGAGTTGGTCAATATGCGCCCGGATACCCCGGGCATCGGCCGGTTTGTACAAGAACAGCCGATGCCTGTCCGCGAACCGGTCTTCGAGCCTCGACACATTGCCGCCGGCGCCGACAACGGAGATGGCGGGCTGGAACTGGATCGGATGTATGTTGGCGGGATGCGGCACGATGAGAAGGTTGTGCGCCCGACTGTCGTCCTGTTCGCGCGCTGGCACACCCTCCTCAGCGCTGATCGACGGCTGAGCCACGCGGTCGCGGTACACCCGTGGCGCAATCGTCCACTGCGGGAGGACGTCTGCGCCTCCGACGAGCGCAAGGTGCAGGCTGATGGAACGCAGCACGATGCCACGCTGCGGCGTTCGCAGCTTCGGGAGAACCACGACCCGAGAAGGATGTATCCGTTTGCAGAGTGTCGCCGGCATCGAACGCTGGTCGTACTCCGAGAGCCAGTCCTTGCCGTGGCACTCGTCGTCGTTCTCATACATGCTTCGAAACTGGTGGTACTCCTGCTGGGCCTTGTCCATCTGCTGGTTCAGCCAGATCAACCCGGCCAACGCGACGGGCGTAGGCGCCAGCCGGGGGTCGCACCGCCCGATGCCCTCGCAAGCTGCGTCGGCGATACAGCACAAGCGCAAGACCCACGGCCAAGCCTCGTCCTCATACTCCAGCTTGTGGAGAGGAGTGTCGCCGGCTTTCAAGATGAGTTTCCAGAGGCCAAAGACGCGTCGTTCGACCTTCTCGTCGTTAGAACTCGCCAGGCTCCATCGCGGAAACTCCCAGGACGGGAATGGGTCGTCCAGCCACCGATCGGGCCCGGGCAGGTCGCCGAGCGCGGTACTCCAGCGCTTGCCGGCGGTCACGATGGACTTGATCCATTCCCCCCGGTCGCTCAGAAGATTCGGATCGTCGCCATGCGGACTAACCACCCGCCGATAGGCGCCCGACTGTTCGAGCATCGACGCCGTCACGGCGAAGACGTCCGGCGGCCAAGCCAGGAACGCGCGGTGCTCCGAGTCTGGGGGCTCCGGATCCTGATCCCAGAAATCAAGACCCAAGGAGAGGGCCAACTCCTTGATCGTGGCCTCACTCCCACCAAACCACTTCTTGCCCATGATCCCCCCCTCCGCAGCGACTAGTTTAGCCGTGAAAATCGGGCGGAGGAACCGTCGGCATCGCGACATAGAATCGTCGCAGAGGCGCCTCGGAGAACCCCATGCGAGCCATCGTCACCGGCCAAGTCGGCATGGACAAGAAACCCTACCTCGAGGGTGTCTGCGACTTCGCGGGCCAGCAGGGCGAGCCCCTCGAGCTCTACCACGTGGGCGACATGATGTACGCCGAGGCGCCCGACGTCCGCCACGGCCGCATCCTCGACCTGCCCTTGTCGCGCCTCAACTCCCTCCGGCGAGCCGCGATCAAGGACATCATCGCCGACTCCCGCAACGAGCCCAACATCATCGTCAACACGCACGCGACCTTCCGCTGGCGTCACGGCCTGTTCAGCGCCTTCGACTTCGACCAGATCGAGAAGCTCGACCTGAACGTGTTCGTCTGCCTGGTGGACAACATCGAGGTCGTGCACGACCGCCTGCACGCCGAGCACGACATCGACGCGACCCTCAAGGACTGCATGGTCTGGCGAGAGGAGGAGATCCTGGCGACGGAGCTGATGAGCCAGGCGATCCCGGGGAGCAAGTTCTACATCATCAGCCGCGGGCGCTTCAGCGACACCACCCGCACGATGTTCCGCCTGATCTGCCGCCCGGACATGCGCAAGGTGTACCCGAGCTTCCCGATGAGCCACGTGGTGGACATGCCGGACGTGATGGCGGAGATCGACCAGTTCCGCCAGGCGCTGGCCGACCATTTCGTGACCTTCGACCCGGGGGACGTCGATGAGAAGCTGCTGCTCGACCGGGCGCTGGAGGCGGTGAAGGAGGGCAAGGACTTCTTCGACCACAAACCGCTGCAGCTGGGCGGGCTCGACAAGGGCGCCGAGCCGATCCGCATGAAGACGCGCGAGGTGCTCGACATCGCCGGCGACATCGACGGCCAGATCTACATGCGAGACTTCAAGCTCATCGACCAGGCCGACATGATCTGCTCGTACGTCCCCGAGCTACCCGGCGAGGGCGGCAAGACCATCCCGGGCCTCTCCTCCGGCGTGGAGCGCGAGCTCCAGCACGCCTGGGAGCACGCCAAGGAGGTCTACGTCGTCTGGAAGCCCAAAAAGAACCCCTCCCCCTTCATCACCGAGACCGCCACCAAGGTCTTCGGCTCCGTCGACGACGCCCTCTCGCACTTCGAGAAGGAGGGCATGTTCGGGGAGAAGAACCTCTTCGGGCACTAGGGTGACCCCGGTGGCGCCCGGAGCAGGGTGTCCCAGACCGTCAGCCCCCCTCGCCCGCGGCGTTCTCTCGGACCCGGCACGTCGTCCCGAGCCGTCGATTCTCCCGTCAGCAGGGGCAATTTCGCCCGAACTACTTGCCATAGAACGATTAAGCTGTCCCCCGATTCCCCCAGATGTCCGCAACCCCCTGTTCTCTCCGCCTTGCCGAACTCATACAATGAGACGTACCCGTCGTTGGGAGGCGAGCTATGTCGCACCTGCCGATGATCGCGGCTTTGTTGCTGCCAGGGCCGAACACGTCCAACGCCACCGATCCGGGCTGGTTTTCTCTGACCGAGATCGAGCGGATCGTCTACGCCTTCTCCAGCTTGCGCGACGACTCCGACGAGGACTTCGACTCTGGCCAGAGCGAGCCGAGCGTCGACGTGCTCGGCCACTTCTGGGCCGGCAGCGCCGACGGGAACGCCCAGCTCCGACCCGACACCCACGCCGAGACCAACGCGATCCAGCTCTCGGGCCCCGCCACCAACGGCGCGTTCTGGTCCATCGGCGACGTCGACCTCTCGATGACCGCGAGCGAGCCGCTCATCCAGTCGTTCACCGCCGGCGGCTCACGCATGGCGTTCGTCATGGACGTCAAGTCGCCCTCGCGTCTCGAGAGCTTCCTCCAACTCACCATCGAGGGCTCCGCGGACTCGCTCGCCTGGGCCCGCCTCCGCGTCGGAACCGACAACACGGGCCCCTACATCTACAACCTCCAGATCACCGATGGCGAGGCGCTCGTCGAGGAGATCAGGACGCTCCCCGAAGGGAAGTACACGCTCGAGGCGGGCGCCCGTGCCGAAGTGTTCGACGTCATGGGGCTGACGACCGCGACCAGCGGCTTCAGCGTCTCATTCACGCCCACCGCCTCGTGCAATGCCGCCGACTTCACCGAGCCGATCGGCGTGCTCGACTTCAACGATGTCGTCGCGTTCCTGGAGGCTTTCATGCTGCAGGATCCCAAAGCCGACCTCGGCCTGCCGCCCCTGCAGTTCGACGCCACCGACGTGATCGAGTTCCTCGTCGAGTTCAGCGCGGGTTGCCCCTGAGACGACCGAGTTGATTGCTCGACATGCCGGGTCCACCTTCGGCATGGGGTCATCAATCGCCCGCGCCGTCCAGCTCGTAGACCTCAAACAGTTCGTTGACGTACACGGCTCGGCCCGCCCACGGCGCGTCGCCACGCTCGACCACCAGGTACTGTGACTTCTCCGTCCGCGCGAGCTCGGGCGCGAGGATCGCGACGTCGCTCGCGTAGGCGCGTCGGAGCGGCTCGTGAGGTTCGCCCCGGTCGCGCGGGTCGATCTCGAACCACCAGGCGCGTGGCGTCATGCCGAGGCGCTCCATCCGCCCCTCCCATTCGAGCGCCGGCTCGCCCGCGTAGAAGAGCAGCCCGCCGTCACGCAGCTCCCCGAACGTCGGGCGGTGCGACCCCACGCGCCACCCGGCGAGGTAGGGCGGGGTGATGAAGACGGCGCCCTGGGGCGTGCTCGTCCGCGCCCAGGCCTGGGCGTCGCCCCACGCCGGGGCCATCGGGCTCGACAGCCACGGGTACTCGCGCGTGGTGAAGGCGACCGCGCCCAGGACGATCGCCGTCATCCATGCGGGGAACGCGACGAACGTCTGGAGGCGCCCGGCTCGGTCGCGGGTAGGAGCCGGGCGTTGACGGGTCATCGAGCCCATCCCGATCGCCCCGAGCGTGACGATGCCGACGACACCCGCGGCGAGGTGCCCGAGCGAGGGCGTGGGCCAGAGGGTGAGCCCGACGAGCGCGAGGGCGCCGTAGAGCGCGCCGACACCCCCCTGTCGCGCCCGGTCGGCGCACCAGACCGCCGCGACCACGAGCGAGACGATCTGGATCAGCATGAGCGATCGCGAGACCATGAGGCGCCAGAGCAGTGGCTCCTCGAGGCCAACGCCAAGCAGGGCGGCCCCGATCAGGGGAAAGACCAGCGATGCCGCCGCGTAGACGAGCAGGCGCTCGCGGGCGGTCCGGACGTCGCGCGGGGCGAGCGAAGCCGCCCGCAGGTACCCGGGCAGGGCGAGGGCGCCGAAGGCGAGCACGAACGCGAGCGCGGCCCAGGACTTGAGAGGGACGCTCCAGATATCGATCAGTGGCGCGTACAGCTCGTGCCCGAGGCGGGCGTAGGCGTCCATGTGCGAGGGATCGACGCCGTTGACCGAGCGCAGAAAGAGCACCCCGCCCACACCCATGAGCCCGACGCCGAGCGTGAGTGCGACAAGACGCCGGTCGCGCCGATGCATCACGATCGTCGCGCTGCACCAGGCCGCGAGCAGGTACGCGGCGGTTTGCCCGTGGATCGGCGCCGCCGCGATCGCCGCCAGCAGCGACCAGACGACGCAACCGCGTACGAACAGCGTCATCGAAGCGAAGACGAGGGTGAGCACGAGCACGGTCGCCGTGAACTCGACGTCGCCGAGCGAGACGAGCCCGAAATAGTTCTGCTCCTTGGGCGTGACGAGGACGAGCGCCGGCGTGAGCGTCAGCAGCAATGCGGCGTTCCCACCGAGCAGGCGGCGCCCAAGCGAGCCAAGGACCAGTGCCGATCCAGCGACCGACAGGAGCATGAGCGTGAGCAGGACGCCGGGCAGTGCCTGCTCGGGCGTCGTCCACGCGATGAGCGTCCAGACCTCGCTCCCGAGCGCCCCGAACGCCTGGATGTACGCGTCGTCGTCGAGCGTGCCGGGGAAGCGGACCGCCGTGTACTGCGAGAGGTACTGGACCTGGTCGGCGACGCCGAACCGGTACCCGCAGACCGCGAGCGAGAGCCACGCGAGCATGAGTGCGAGCAGGCCGCACGCCACGCCCCGCCCGAGGCGTCCCTGACCCCTCTCCGAACTCACCCGGTCGCCTCCACGCAAGGGGCAGGGTATCTCCCGCGCTCGTCCCCGGTCGCTCCCTGAAACCCGGTCCGGTACCCTCCCAAGGAGGCCAGCGGAGGCCTCTCCAGACGATGAGCGAGCCCGCCTATCCAGTGAGCCCCAAGGGTCGGTTCTACGACCCCGACTCGACCAGCGACGAGCGGTCCTACAGCACGCTCATGCATCTGTCCCTGCTCGCGCACCTCTTCATGCCCTACGTCGCGATCGTCGTTCCCATCATCATGTGGGTCGTCCGCAAGGAGAAGTCGCCCTTCATCGACGACCATGGTCGCGAGGCGGTCAACTTCCAGATCACCGTCGTGCTCTACACGCTCGTGCTTCCCACGATTGCATTTATCGTGGGCGCGATCACGTGCGGCGTCGGGCTCGTTCTGCTCGTCCCCGCCCTCCTCGGCCCCTACATCCTCGCGCTGGTCGGCATGATCCAGGCCGCGATGGCGTCCAACCGGGGCGAGTTCTACCGCTACCCGATGACCATCCGCATGCTGCACTGACGCCCGCGGGCCTCGTCCCCCGTCTGGCAGGGCCCTGTAGGGGCCTCTGGCGCCCTCCTCCCGCGTACACTCTTGGCTCATGCCCCTCCTCGAGGCGGTCAACCTCCGCAAGGCGTACAACGGCAGGACCGTCGTCGACGGCGTCTCCTTCGACGTCGAGCGGGCCGAGATCGTCGGCCTCCTCGGTCGCAACGGCGCGGGCAAGACCACCAGCTTCCGCATGACCATCGGCATGATCGAGGCCGACGACGGTCGCGTCTTCTTCGACGGGCACGAGGTCACGGGCCTGCCGATGTACCAGCACGCGAAGCGCGGCATGGGGTACCTCTCCCAGGAGCCCTCCGTCTTCCAACGCATGACCTGCGAGCAGAACCTGCTTGCCATCCTCGAGACGCGCTCGATGACCCGTGCCCAGCGCAAGAAGAAGGCCGCCGAACTGCTCGACCGCTTCAGCCTCTCGCACAAGGCCAAGGATCTGGCCCGCACCTGCTCGGGCGGCGAGCGGCGCAAGCTCGAGATCGCCCGCGCGTTGATCACGGACCCGAAGCTGATCCTCCTCGACGAGCCCTTCTCGGGCGTCGACCCGATCGCCGTCGAGCAGCTCCAGGGCGAGATCCGCGCCCTCGCCGAGCACAACATCGCCTTCCTGATCACCGACCACAACGTGCAGCAGACGCTGCGCGTGTGCGACCGGGCGTGCATCATCGACTCGGGTCGCAAGCTGGCCGAGGGCACGCCCAAGCAACTCATCAACGACGAGATGGTGCGTGAGCGCTACCTCGGCTCGCTGTTCCGGGGCGACGAGTTCGACCACCCGCAGCCGCCGACGCGCAACGGCTCCACTCGCACGCCCGTCGAGCGCCCGCGTCGCCTATCGCGCCGAGTTTGAACGCAGGGGTTGAACTCGAAGGGCTCGCAGGACATGAAGAGGATAGAAAGCTTGCGCAGACGCTCGTGGGCGAGCGACGGCGTATCAATTCTTTGCTCTTCTTCGCGCGCTTCGAGGCCTTCGAGTTCAACCGAGAACCGTGGCCATCCTCAACCCCCGTCCCCGAAGTCGATCTCGCCCGAGACGTCCAGGTCCGCCTTGGGGACGAGCACGTTCGACTCGAAGAGGATCTCCGCGAGCTTGCCGGGCGTCAGGTACGTCACTGACCCCGACAGGCGGTAGGGCACGGACCCGGTCCGCGTGTCGTACGACGCGGGGACGATGGCGGGCAGGTCGATCTCGTGCGTCTCGTAGCGTGAGAGTGTCGTCTCGGGGGAGCGGACGCCGCTGAAGACCTCGCTGCCGTCGAGCGAGAGCGAGTAGGTCACCTTGCGCAGGGGCAGGGGGTCCTTATCGTCGTTGATCGCCGCGACGTGGAAGACCAGCTCCACGCCCTGATCACTCGCGCCCATGCGTGTGACGCCGACGGCTTCGAAGCGGGGCGGGCCGGGGTGGGAGCACCCGCCGGCAAATACACAAGCTGCGGCGCCCAGGGCAATCGGTGTCAGTGCGTTCGCTCGTCGTCTCACGAGGACGAGCCTAGCAGGACGGGCTCAGGGCGTCCGCATGGGGCGGCGGGGCGTGCCGAGCGTGGTCCAGCGGTCGTCCAGGGTGGGCGAGCCCGCCGCGATCGAGGGGGGCGCGGGCGGGGCCGTCCTGACGTAGTTCTTCCAGTGGAGCATGAGGCCGCAGAGGAGGATGGCGGCGATCCAGGCGCCGACCTCCGCCGAGGGCGCCCGGCTCTTCCAGACCAGGATGCTTACGCACGCCGTCACCGTCGCCAGCTTCCACACGATCAGCAGGGCCGGCGAGCCGAACTCGATCACGAGCCTCGCGAGCGGGTTGGACTCCGCCATCCCGAGGCTCTGCAGGTACGTCAGCGTCAGGGCCAGGTCCCCGAGGCTCATGACGATGATGGCGGCGGCCAGCAGGATCACCCGACGGCAGCGGGGGGGCGCCGCCTGCAGCCTGGCCAGCAGCGAGGAGGTACCTGGGAGGGCGACGGAGCCGGACATGACCCCCCCGCATCGGTCCACCCTCGTCACTGGATGAGCAGACCGCCGCCCCAATGCCTTCAGGGGGCGTCCGTCCGCGACGGCTGGGACGGCGCGGCGGTTCGCGCCGATGATCTGGGGATGGAGCCGAGTCCGGGAACCCGCCGGCAAGAGGGGCCTGCGCCCCGCCGGTCCCCGGGCGACGGAGCGCACGGATGGGACGTTTGGCCCTGGTCATCCTGCTGACGGCGTGGGCGCTGGGCGTCCCGGTCGCCCGCGCCCAGACCGACAACCCCGTCTTCCTCGATGATTCACCCATCGCCGCCGACACGCTCCGACGCCTCGACGACCTGATCGCGATCGAGAGCTGGAGCGAGGCCGCGAGAGTGCTGCAGCATCTGCTCGACGGGGAGGGCGACCGAGTCCTGCCCAGCGTCGACGACCCGGACCTGTTCGTGCCCGTGCGGCGCGTGGTGCATGAACGCCTGCTCGCGACGCCTGCGTTGCTGGAGCGATACAGGGACGCGGAGAACGACGCCGCCCGCCAACTCGTCGAGTCGGGAGACGTCGACGCCGCCGAACGCACGCGACTGCTGACGCCCTGGGGCTTCGAGGCGGCGCTGCGGGTGGCGCAGGTGCGCCTCGAGTCCGCGCAGTTCCGCGCATCGGCGGCGGCGCTCGAGCAGCTCGAGCGTCACCCGGATCGCACGGGCGAGGGCGGCGCCGACGCGGCCCGACTGCTCGCGCAGGTCGCGCGGTATCTCGACGACGACGCCGTGAGCGAGCGTGCGCAGCGTTGGGCGAGCGAGGCGGGCGTGCAGCTCCTCGGGCTGGCGCCGATCGCGCCCCCGCCGAGCGTGGACCCGCCCGTGAGTGCCGCGCTCGATGCCCAGGTCGCCCCCGAGATCGACCTGGGCGCCCTGGGGCGCGAGCCCCTGCGCTCCGAGCCCCTGAGCCCCATCGACTCGCGCGTCATCGACGCCCCGAGCGAACTCCACGACCAGCGCCCCGACGAGCGCACGCGCCAGCGCACGTTCGCCTGGTCCATGCCCACCGCCGTCGGCGACGTCCTCTACGTCTCCGACGGCGTCACCGTCAGCGCCTGGGACCGCTTCACGCTCAGCCCGATCTGGCGTCGGCGCATCGGCCCGCCCATCGGCCAGGGATCGCGGGACCGCTGGGTCGAGGCCACCCGCCAGCGCCTGGGCCAGAGCCTCGAGGACAGCGCCAGCGTCACCATCGCCGGCGACATGCTCCTGACCACCAGCGGCATGGCCCGGGGCGGGCGGCGCGAGGACGGCGGCGACGTCGTCGCCCTCGACCGACACACCGGCCAGATCCTCTGGCGAGCCGACGTCGCCCAACTCGACGAAAACCTCCAGGACACCAGCGTCCGCGGCCCGGTGCTCGTCGAGGGCGGGACGGTCGTGCTCTCGGTCCGCAAGTCCGTGCGAACGCGCCGCCTGCTCAGCGAGTACTTCGTCGGGCTCGACCTGCGCGACGGCTCGCTGCGTTGGAGCCGCCTGGTCGCCAGCGCCGGCTCGCTGCCCTTCCAGCAGGTGGGCGAGGTCGCCGAGGGCGGCGTCGCGTGGCGTGGTGTCGTCGTCCGCGCCGACGAGATCGGCTCGGTCGAAGCCGTCGATGCAGGCACGGGCGCGCCCCTCTGGGCGCGGCGCTTCCCGCCCGCCGCCATGTACCGCCCGTCGAGCACGCCCCCATGGACCACGTGCAAGCCCGTCGTCGATGGCGACTCGGTCATCCTCATCTCGCCCGATCACACGCACATTCTCCGACTCGACATCCGCACCGGCGCGATCCTCGCACGCCGTGACGCCGCGGAACTCGGCTCGCCCGACTACCTCGTCCGCGTCGGCGGCACGCTGGCGGCGGTCTCCGCCGACCACGTCGCCTTCGTCGATGTGAGGCGATTCCACGCCGATCCCCCGCGCCTGAGCAACCCGATCGACCCGGCGATCGTCTCAGGGCGCGCCACCCCCTCGGGCGCCAACCTGCTCCTGCCGACGCACGAGGGCGTGGTCGTCTACGACCCCATGCGCCCGCGCGATCCCCGGCGCGTCCCCCTCGACCTGACAGGCAACCTCCTCGTCCTCGAGGGCCAGCTCGTCGCCGTCGGCGAGTTCGAGGCGCACTCCTACCTTGAGTGGAAGGTCGCCAGCTCGCTGCTCGAGGAGCGGATGCGCCGATCGCCCGACGACCCGTCGCCCGCGGCGACGCTCGCGGAGCTCGCCTTCCGGGCGGGCGAGCACGAGCGGATCGCCCCGGCGGTGGACAACGCGCTGCGCGCCCTGCGGGGCGCGGGGGACGACCCGGCCGCCGCACGTGTCAGCGACCGCCTCTTCCGCTCGCTGCTCGCGATGGTGCAGGGCGAGCCGGGCGACGCGGGCGAGCCGACGATCACCTCGCTCGCCGTCAGACGCGAGCTGATCGACCGTCTGGGGCGCCTTGCCGTCGCGCCCGAGCAGCGCGTCGCGCACCTGATGGCGCTCGGGCGTCTGCGAGACCGCCTGGGCGACGCCAAGGGCTCGATCGACGCGTACCAGTCCGTGCTCGCCGACCCCGCGCTCTCGGGCGCGACGTGGCGTGGCGCCGAGCTGGCGGTCCGGGCGCAGCTCGAGGCGACGCGGCGCGTCGGCGACGTCGTGCGTCGTCACGGGCACGACGCCTACAAGGCGTACGACGCCGAGGCGCGCATCGAGTCGGGCCTGGCGCAAGACACCGACGGGGCCGCCCTCGCGGAGTTGGCCCGTCGATACCCCGCCGCGACCGTCACGCCGAGCCTCTGGGCGCGAGCCGCCGAGGTGTACGAGCGCGCCGGGCGCCCCCACGCCTCGGAGCGAGCCCTGCGATCGGCGCTGTCCGCCGCCGAGCTGCTCGACCAGGGGGGCGCCCCGATCCCCGCGCCGGAACTGGGCGAGATCGTGGGGCGCCTGGCGACGTCGCTGGCCCGGCGCGCGAGCGGCGACGCCGCCGCCGCCCTCGTCGCCGACGCGACGCGCCAACGCCCGGGCCTCGTGCCGACGCGTGACGGCGCCCCGATCGACCTGGCCGCCCTCGCCGAACAACCCTCGCACGGACGCCTGCCCGTCATCACCGCCCGCCTGTCCACCAGCGAGAACCCCCAGGTCCTCGCCGGCGTGCCGATCGAGCCACTCGACCCCTCGCCCAGCGCGCCCACCGACCGCGCCGTGCTCGTCTCCGCGACGCGATCCGAACTCTCGCTCGTCGTCGCCGAGGCCGACGGCGTGCGCGTCGCGTGGTCCACCCCCACCGACCCCGACGCCCGCGTCGTGCGCCTCGACCAGAGCGGTGTCTTTCTCCATGCCGGCGAGGGCGGCGAGGGCGTCTTCACCAAGCTTGCCCCCGAAGACGGACACGTCCTCTGGTCCGTCGGACCGATCGGACGCGCGCTCTCGCCCCTGAGCGACCGTGCCCCGGACGCGGGGGGTGGCCCCGTCGGCGCGCAGCGATTCGAATCCCCCCTCGACGGCGCCGTCTCCCCCGACGCGCTCGTCATGGCGCTGGACGACCAGACCCTCGTCGTCTGCGACCGTCTCGGGCGCGTCGTCGCCTACGACCTGACCACCGGCGACGAGCTGTGGACTCGGCGCTCGCGCCTGTCATGGGTGCACGACATGGACGTGGGCGCCGGCCTCGTCGCGGTCGGGGGCGTCAGCCCCGGCGGCGACGCCGACGGACGCTGGACTCCCGCGATCGAGGCGCTCGACGCTCGCACGGGTGAGGTCATCAGCCCGATCGAGGGCGTCTCCAGCGAGGTCCGCTGGGTGCGGGTCGCCGAGTCGGGAGACCTGATCGCGGGTCTCGCGGGCGCCGTCGTCTCCCTGAACGTCGTCGAGGGACGCGTCAACTGGGTGACCAGCTCACGCGCGACCGACGGCTCGAGAGGCGCCTGGATCCTCGCCGACCGGATGGTCGTCATGGACGCCGACAGCGAGCTCTGGCTCGGCGACAGCGTCGGCGGCTCCCTGCGCTCACCCGAACTCGACCTCGGCGACCGCGACGAGGGCGCCTGGGTGCGCGTCCACGCCCTCGACGACCGCCTCCTCGTCGCGACCCCGCAGGGCGTCCGCCTCTTCGACCGCGAGGGGCGACTCGTCGGCGCCGATGCCCTGGAGACCGACGGCAAGATCCTCCCGCCCGCGCTCGCCAGGGGCATCATCGTCGCGATCGAGCGGCGCGAGCCGGACCTTGGCGCCATTGCGGGCGACGCGGGCGAGTCCTGGGCGCACCTGCTCGAGTCCACCTCCGGCCGCCTGATGGGCAGCTACCAGCTCCCGCTCGTCGCCGAGCCGGTCAGCGTTGGCGTCATCGACGGGCATGTCCTGATCGGCATGGGCGACGCGACGCTCGTCGCCGACGCGCCCGCCTCGGAGGGCGAGCCGTAAGACTCAACGTGGAGAGCCGATTTCAGGGTTGAACACGAAGGTCGCGAAGGGCTCAAAGGAAACAAGAGATCAAGAAGAGGGCTCGGCCGGCACGCCTTTCTACCTCGATCCATCCTTCGAGTCCTTCGAGTTCAAGCCTTCCTCCGCGGCCCTCCGCGTTGAATCGCCTCACCCGATCGTCAAGATGTCCGTGTCCGACTCGGCGATCCTCACGTCCAGCCCGGGCAGCGCCTCGGTCAGACGTCGGGCGAGCCTGGGCAAGTACCCTCGCTCCGTGTTGGTGTGACCCGCGAGCAGCACGCCCACGCCCTTGTGCAGCGCCGCCACGATCTCGTGGTGCTTCATCTCCCCCGTGACGAACAGCTCGCACCCGTCCGCCGCCGCCAGGTCGAACATCGACGCCCCGGCGCCCGGCACGACGCCGAGCGTCGCGTACGTCGCCCGGTCGTCTGGAAGCGCATACCGAACCCGCGCCCGTCCCAGGTGCGTCTTGATCCGCTCGCACAGCTCCCCGATCGACGCCGGCCGGTCCAGCAGCAATCGCCTCCCCGACCCGACGCGCCGGCGGGGCTTGCCGACCAGCTCGTACACGTCGATCGCCGGCTCTTCGTATGGATGGAACTCCCGGAGCGTCTTGAGCGCGATGGGCAATGCGTGCCGTGAACAGACCATCTCGAGGCGCACCTCGTCCACGCGCTCGAGGCGTCCCGACTCGCCGACCGCCGGGTTCGAGCCCTCGCCCCCGAGGAACGTCCCCGTCCCGGGCGAGGCGAACGAGCACAGGCGGTACGCCCCGATGATCCCCGCGCCCCCCGTCGCCAGCGCCCCCCGGATCTCGTCCGCGCTTTTGGGGGGCACGAACGTGACGATCTTCACCTCCTGGTCAGGATCGCGCTCGACGTGGGGCGAGGCTGGCAGTCCCCCGCGATCACGTCCTCCTTCGCCTGCTCCGCGGGCGCGGCGCTCAACCCTCGCACAGCCAGTCCGTCACCCCGCCCTGGGCCGCGTCGAGAGCCGTGTGCGGCGTGTAGATCGCCATCCCCGCCCTTCGACGCGTCTCCCGGATGATCCGCTCGGGAAGCGCGCTCGCATCGGTCAGGCGACCCAGCTCGTGCCGCCAGATCGGCGGGTGGTACGCGATGATCACCCTCGCGCATCCCGATCGCCTCCGCCAGCACGCGCTCGGTCAGGTCGATCGTCGCAGCACCGCCCCATGCACCTTCGTCGTGACGCTGACCTGAGTCCCACCTGCAGCCCCAATCCTCGGCGTACTCCGAGGGGGCGATCCTCTCCATCGCGTTCACCTGCAGGTCGCACGCATTGGGCGGTCCTTTCCTCGCGGCTCGCGGGGATTCTAGTGACGTCGTCGCCCGTACCATCCCCCCGTGCCCCATCCCCCACGCGCGAGGCCATCGAGACACGTGTCCACGCCAGCGTGAACCTCGCGCTCGGTCGGTCCTCTGATCCCGCCCCGGACACCCGGGCGCCGGGATGCACCCGATCTGCTCCTGGATGGCCTGCATCGACCTGTGCGAGCGGCTGCGTGTCGAGCGGCTCGACGCCGAGGCTCAGAGCGTCTTTGACATCACCTGGGACGATGGCGCCCCGGTCGCCTGGGATCTCGCGAGTGATCTTTGCGTGCGGGCGCACGCACTCCTCGAGGAGCACACGGGGCAGGCGCTCCCCGTGCGCGTGGCGCTGTATAAGTCGATCCCCGCCGGTGGCGGTCTGGGTGGCGGCTCTGCCGACGCGGGCGCGATGCTCCAGGCCCTGCGCGAGTTGTTCGATCTCGGGCTCGATGACGACGAGCTTGCGTCCCTCTCACGCCGTCTCGGTTCCGACGTCGCCTATTTCCTCGACGCCGAGTCTCCGCCTCGCCCCGCGATCGTCTCGGGGCTGGGCGATCGCATCGAACGTCTGCCTCGTGTCAGAGGCGAGCTCGTCCTGATCTGCCCGCCCTTCGGCTGCCCGACCGGCGGTGTGTACCGCGCCTACGACGTCTCGACGAACCCGGTGCGTGAGTCGGACATCCGCGCGCTGGCGAGCGCGGGCGTCGTTGATTCGCCGTCACTCTTCAACGACCTGACGTCGCCCGCCGAGCGCGTCGAGCCGCGCCTCGCCGAGCTTCGCTCGCGACTGGCGGAGACGCTGGAGACGCCCGTCCACATGTCCGGCTCGGGCTCGACCCTGTTCGTGGTGGGGGGCGCCGAGCTTGCCCAGACCGCCAGAGCCGCCGCCCCCGAGTGCCGGGTGCTGACCACGCGCCTGTGCTGAGGTCGCGTACACTCGCGCCATGCCCGAGCCCGCTCAGACCACGCACGCCCCCCTGAGAGTCGGCGTGGACCTCGGCGGGACCAACATCCAGACGGGTGTCGTGGGTCCCGATGCCCAGATCCTGGGGCGCGACAAGCGAAAGACTGACGCCGACGCCGGTTACGACGGCGTACTGGCCCGGATCGTCGCCTCGGTCCGGGCGGCCTGCGAGGAGGCCGACATCGGGCTGGACGAGCTCGAGGGGGTGGGCGTGGGCGCCCCGGGCCCGGTCGAGCCGAGCGAGGGCGTGGTCGTCACCGCCGTCAACCTGCGATGGAACGACGTCCCCCTGGCCCGGGACCTGGCCGGCGCCCTCGGGCGACCGGTCGCCGTCGGCAACGACGCGGACGTCGCGCTCTTCGGCGAGTGGAAGCACGGCGCCGCCCGGGGCGCGACCGACGCCCTGGGCGTCTGGGTCGGCACGGGCATCGGGGGGGCGCTGATCCTGAACGGACACCCATACCACGGCGCCCACCACACCGCGGGCGAGATCGGGCACATCCACTTCCGACCCTTCAACCCGCCCGGCATGCGCTCGCTCGAGCACAACTGCTCACGCACCGCGATCGTCGACCGCGTGCGCCATCTCATCCGCTCCAATCGCGACTCGGTCATCACGGACCTCATCGGTGGTAAGTCGCAGAAGATAAAGTCGCGCCACCTCGCCGAGGCGTACACGCTGGGCGATGCGCTCGTCTGCGAGGTGATCGACGAGGCGGCCGAGAGCCTGGGCATCGCCGTCGGCGGGATCGTGACCACGCTGTCGCTCGAGTGCGTCGTGGTTGGTGGCGGGCTGACCGAGGCGCTCGGCGAGTCGTACGTCGCGCGCATCCGGGGCGAGATTCAGAGTGTCGCGTTCCCCAACGCCTGCAAGTCGGTGCGCGTGCTTGAGTCGGCGCTGGGTGACGACGCGGGGATCGTGGGCGCGGCCGAGATCGTGGGCGCCGGCGCCCAGCATGCCCCGAGCGCCTGAGAGCGCCTATGAAACAACCGCGGCCCGGGTGGACCGGGCCGCGGGGCAAGGACTCGTCACGTTGTCGTCCCGACTCCTACTCGCTCAGCTCGCGGACCATCGCGTCGATCGCCGCCTCGATCTTCTCGGGGCTCTCGTAGACCCCCGATTCGATCTGCTGGCGGACCTGATCGACCATCTCCTGACGCACCGAGGGGACCTGACGCAGCTTCGCCAGATACCTCGCCAGGTCAGAGACCTCAACGCGATCTCCCGCCCGCCGAGACGACTCCGCGTCGCTCCCGGGCGATGCCCGCCTCGGGGCGTCCGGCACACGTCCCACTCGTCCGGACGCGCCCGTTTCAATCGGTGTGATTCCAGTCATGCATGCCTCCTTCGCCACGCGTCCGTCCGGACGCGCCCACCTCTAGATCCTGTCGCCAACCGACGCCTCTTATCCATCCCTAGTGGATCTATCGTCGGGGTGGGAACGGGAGCTACAAAAAGCCGAGGCGCCCCCAAGATGTTGGCAACCGCTTACGCCGGAACCGCTTAGATTGTATAACGATGAGCCGGACCACCCAAAATAGACGCACGTTCTCACATGCCCTCCCCTGGGCTCTCGCGATCGGCCTCCCCCTTGTTCTGGGTGGGTGCGCGGGGGGGTCCAACAAGACCACGACGCCCTCGCCCGAGATGCAACGCGAGGGGAGGGCCGTCCTCTCCAATGAGAGGCAGGAAACGACCCCGGCGGCTGGCGCCAAGGGCCAGGAGCCCCAGCCGGTCGGCCTCGCCACCCGCGGCGACACACCCACCTGGACGATCGTCCTGGCCCGCCCCATCGGCTCGGAGCCGGACGCCGCCGACCGCCTGCTCCAGAACATCCGGACCTACGGCGGGGTCCCCGAGGCCCGCCTGGAGACCAGGCGGGGCAAGGCTCTGGTTGTGTACGGGCGCTACGCCTCCCCAGACGATCCCAGCGCGACCCGGGACCTCGAACGCTTCCGCGAGAGGCAGGTCGAGGGCAAGCAGATCTTCGCGGGCGCGTTCCTCGCCCCGCCCCCCGACGAGTCCCTTCACGGCTCGAACCCGGAGTGGGACCTGCGCAACGTCAAGCAGCGCTTCGGCGATGACGCGCTCTACACGCTCCAGGTCGGCGTCTACGCGCGCCTCGACGGGCGGGCGCCCACCTCGGAGGACCTGTCCCAGTTCCGCGCCGCCGCCGAGCGAGCCGTCGCCCAGCTCCGCGCCGATGGCGAGCAGGCCTTCTACCACCACGGGCCGTCGGCGAGCACCGTGACCGTCGGCGTCTTCGGCGAGAGCGACTTCGACCCCGACGGCGGCGGCTTCGAATCCCCCCAACTCGCCGACGCCCGCAAGCGCCACCCCAACAACCTCGTCAACGGCCAGGGCTTCTACGAGACGCTGCGGACCGACACGGGCCAGGCCGTCCGCCGCCTCCAGCGCAGCCAGCTCGTCTCAATCCCGGATCGGTAGGCCAGGTCGCCATCCGCTATCTCTGCAGATTCCCGTATCCCGAGATCCAGAGGGGCTCGATCACCTCGGCGACCCAGGGCGAATCCTCCGACTCGCGCCGCCACTCGATCAGCCACCAGCTGGCGCTGGGCAGGCCTGGGCCGGAGTGCTTGACGCGGAGCTGCGTCCGTGCGCTCTGAGGGCCGTCGATCGCCGCCTGCGCCTCGGCGACCCGGTGCGACTCGATCGTGACGTGGTACTCCCCCTGGAAGTCCGCCACGCGCGTGAGGATCGACTCACGGTTCGAGGCGATCGTCCCCCCGCCGACGCGCACCCGAGACTGCTCGGCGAGCATTGGGCGCAGCCTGGTGACGTCCGCCGCCGCCGTCGCGTCGATGACCTCCTTGGCGCGCGCGATCAGCCGCTCTCTCGGCGTGACCACCGCCGTCGCCAGGGCCCAGACGCCGACCGCGAGCAGCGCGATCGCCCCGGCGACGATCGCGCCGAGCTTGAGCTTCGCCTGCGCGTTGAATATGAGCAAGGCGACGAGCGCCGCGATCACGAGCGCGAGGAGGACGACGAGGGGGGACTCGAAGAGGTACCGCCCCTGGGCGGGGGGGGCGGGCAGCGGGACGATCTGTGGGGTGATGTCGTCGATCTGCATGGGATCTGATACGCCCGGGCGGGGGCGTCGGATTGTTGCAGGCGCCGGGCGATTGGGGCCGATGCAACGCTGCTGGAGCCCGGCGCGGTCGGTCCGCGCCGCTCGCCCAGCGCGCCGGAGGCCGCCCGATGGACATCCTCTCGTTCGGCATGGAGGACGCCTACCGGGGAGGCGCCGAGTCGGGGGTGCTGGAAAGGAACCTGGCGGCGATCGCGCGTCAGAGCCCGGCGCTGGCCGATCGACTCCGACGGACAACGCCTCGCCCCGACGTCGATTTCATCGAGACGCCCGAGGGTGTGAGCGCGCGCCTTGGGACGGACGCCCCTCTGCTGGCCAGTGCCCGGGCGCCGAAGACCGAGGGCGAGCGTCTGGCGTCGTCGGTGGACATCACGGAGGCGGCGGGGATCTGCGTCCTGGGCTTCGGGCTGGGATATCACGTCGCGGCGTTGGGTGAGCGCCTGCGAAAGACCGGCGTCCTCATCTGCTACGAGCCCGACCTGCCCCTGCTCCGCGCGGTGCTCGAGCGCGTCGACCATGCCTCGTGGATCGAGCGCACGAACCTGGTGATCCTGACCGACCCAGAAGACGCGCCGGCGGTCTCGTCGTCGCTGGCTGGGATCGAGGGGGTGATCGCGCTGGGATTCAAGTTCCTGGCCCACCCGCCGAGCCGGGCGAGGCTGGGCGATGGCGCCGACCGGTTCACCCAGACCGTGACGCGGGTGCTCAAGGCGGTGCGCACGACGCTGGTCACGACGCTGGTCCAGGGCGAGACGACGCTGCGCAACCTCGTGATGAACCTCGATCACTACGCGACGCGGGGCGGGATCGCGGAGCTGCGTGGCGTGTGCGCCGGGAGGCCGGCGGTGCTCGTCGCCGCCGGGCCCTCGCTCGAGCGGAACATCGACTTGCTCGCCCAGCCCGGCGTGCGCGACCGGGTGGTGATCGTCGCGGTGCAGACCGTGCTCAAGCCGCTGCTGGCCCGGGGTATCCGCCCACACTACGTGACGGCGCTCGACCACCACGAGATCTCGCGCCGGTTCTACGAGGGGCTGACCGCTGAGGACGTCGAGGGCGTGACGCTGGTCGCCGAGCCCAAGGCGAACCCCGCGATCCTCGACGCGTTCCCGGGTGTGATCCGGTGCCCGTCGGACGAGCTTCTCGACAAGATCCTGGGCGAGAAGCTGGCGCGTGACATGGGCGAGGTCGAGCCCGGGGCGACGGTGGCGCACCTGGCGTACTACCTGGCCCGGTACCTCGGGTGCGACCCCGTGATCCTGACGGGCCAGGACCTGGCGTTCACGGACGGGCAGTACTACAGCGCCGGGGCGTCGATCCACGAGGTCTGGGCGCCGGAGCTGGGCCCGTTCCGCACGCTCGAGACGCTCGAGTGGGAGCGGATCGCGCGGATGCGGTCGTTGCTGCGCCGCGTGCCGTCGGTCGGCGGGGGGGAGGTCTTCACCGACGAGCAGATGTCGACGTACCTGGCGCAGTTCGAGCAGATGTTCGCCGCCGACGGGGCGCGGGGCCTGCGCACGATCGACGCGACTGAGGGTGGCGTGCTCAAACGCGGGGCGGAGACGCTGACGCTGGGTGAGGCGCTGGGCGTGCATGCGGCGGTCCCGCGTGGCGCCGCGCCCCCGACGGGCGATGGCGCCCCCGCGGACGCCGATCGACGTCGGCGCGGGATGATCGAGCGCCTCTCGTCGGTGCGGGCGGGTGTGTGGCGCGTCGGCGATCGCAGCCGTGAGACGGCACGCAAGCTGGGCCAGATCCTCGAGTCCCAGCGGGACACCTCGCGGGTCAACCGCCTGATCAACGAGATCAACGCGATCCGCGACGAGGTCGAGTCGCTGCACCCCGCGTTCCGCTTGGTGCAGTTCGTGAACCAGGCGGGGGCGCTCAACCGGATCCGCGCGGACCGGGCGCTGAACCTCGCCGAGGGGCTGGACCCGTACGAGCGCCAGCGCCGCCAGATCGAGCGAGATCAGCAGAACGTGCGCTGGCTGGCGGAGGCGGCGGACGCGGTGGGGGACGTGCTGGACGCCGCCATCCGAGCGCACAAGGGCGAGGCGCCCAAGCTGACGCGTGACCCGCCCCCCAGCGAAGAGAGCGAGGCGGCGGGCGGGGACTCGACGCAGCGCCGGCGCGTCGCGGCGCTCGTCCTGGTCGACCACGAGGTCGGCGCCCTCGGCGTAAAGCGAGAACTGGACCAGCCCTTCCTCGCGGGTGAGTCGGCGCTCCGCCTGTGCGTCCGACGACTCCTCGACGCCCGGGAGCTGGACGAGATCGTCCTGGTCAGCACCGACCCCGCGCGCACGCGGGCGGCGGTCGGCGGGCTGCACGATGGCACACGCGTCGTCGTCGAGTCGTGCGACCGCGAGGTCGTGCGCGACCGTCTGCGGGCGGTCGGGGGCGGGCGGATCTGGAGCCCCGAGAGCTGGCGGGGCGGGATCGGGGGTCTGCTCGCGTCGGACGAGGCGTTCGAGCCGCTGACCGCCGAGCGCGTCATGAACGCGCGCCACATCGACGCCGCGGTCTTCGTGGGAGGCGATTGGGCGCTGGTCGATCCCGCGTTGACCGACGCGATCGTGGATCGGTACCGGTCGGCGCCCGGGTCGTGCCGAGTGACGTTTACACAGGCGCCGGCGGGGTTGTGCGGCGTGCTGGTTGATCGGGGCGCGGTCGCGTCGCTCGCGACGGCGCGCGAGAAGGCGGGCTCACTCGCGACGATCGGGGCGCTGCTGGGGTATCTGCCCATCGCGCCCCAGGCGGACCCGATCGCCAAGGCGATGTGCGTGCAGATCGACGCGGGCGTGCGGGGCCTGTGCGTGCGGGATCCCGGACACCCCGCGAACACGCGGGAGCTGATCGAAGCTCTCGTCGCTGGGGACGAGGTCGCATCGGCGGGGGCGGAGCGGATCGCGTCGCAGCTCGCGGCGGCTCGCGGACCGGCGCCGACCGGGCCGCGGATGGTCACGCTGGAGCCATGCACCGGGCGGTTGCTCGCGGGGCCTTGGGGGCGCAGGAAACGCGGGTCGTCGGCGCCGATCGAGCGGGGCATGCTCCCCCTGGCGAGCGTGCACGCGGCTCTGTCCGAATCGCCAGCGCTGAGGGTCGGACGCGGTCCTGACGCTCGACGGGCGCCGGCGCGACCCGCTCATGCACCCGCGGGCGCTCGAGATCGTTCGCCTCGCGCGCGAGTCAGGCTCGCGGGCGTGCACGTGCGCACGGACCTGGTCAGGGCGGCGCTGGAGGGCGAGGACGCCCTGGCGGCGCTGCTCGACGCGGGCGCGGACGTGATCAGCGTCGATCTGCTCGCCGTCACGCCCGAGGTCTATCACGAGCTGACCGGGTCGGACGCGTTCGGGGGCGTGGTCGCGGGCGTGCGCCGCCTGATCCAGCTTCGTGACGAGCGCGGGAGCGTCGGCGGGATCCCCACGCCCTGGATCGTGCCCCGGATCACACGCTGCCAGGGCGCGATCGACCAGGTCCAGGCCTTCCACGACACGTGGATCATGACGAGTGGCGCCAGCGTGATCGACCCGATCGGGTCGGCGGAGCCCGGCGCCCGCATCGCGCCGCTCCCCGTGCCCAACTGGCGACGGGCGTGGTGGGCGCGCGAGCGGATGACGATCCTCTCCGACGGCACGATCGTGACGCCCCCCGGGTGCGACGACGAGGCGCCCCGGGTCGGGACGGGCGTCTCGATCGAGGAGATCCACCGGGCGATGTGGCGCGCCGGGCGCGACGCAACGACGCTGATCGAGGCCAAGCCGAGGGCGCCCGTGGCCCGGGGGCGGGCGGCGTGAGCGGGGCGATCGCGGTCATCCTGGCGAGAGCCGGCTCGAAGGGCCTGCCCGGCAAGAACGTCGCGCCCGTCGGCGGGCGCCCGTGCATCGCCTGGACGCTCGACGACGCCGCGAACGCGACGGGCATCTCGCGCGTCGTGGTCTCGAGCGACGATCGAAGGGCGCTGGAGATCGCGCAGGCGCTGGGCGCCGAGGGACTGGAACGACCGGGAGAGCTGGCGACCGACGGCGCGACGGTCGAGGGCGCGGTGCGTCACGCCGTCGAGGCGCTCGGGTGGTCGGGCGGGCCCGTCGTGATCCTGTACGCGAACGTGCCGGTGCGGCCGGCGGGGCTGATCGGGCGGGCGCTCGACAGGCTCGGCGAGGGGTTCGACAGCGTGCAGAGCTACGCGCCCGTCGGCAAGCATCACCCCTGGTGGACCGCGAAGGTGGACGAGACGACCGGCGGCGTGCGACCGTGGGAGGGGGACGTCCTGAACCACGGCGTGCATCGTCGCCAGGACCTGCCCCCCGCGTACGTGCCCGACGGGGGCGTGCTGGTCGTGACGCCCGAGGCGCTCTTCGGGCGGGTCGCGGGTGTCGCGCCCGGGCCACACACGTTCCTGGGCGCCACGCGTGGGGGCGTCATCACGCGCGAGGGCGAGGTCGTGGACATCGACTCCAGGACCGACCAGCTCGTCGCCGACGTGCTCCTGCGCGAGCGCGTGGGCGGCACGGACCACCACTCGGCCCGCGGCTGGCGCCGAACGGGCTAGGGTGGGCGCGTGAAGATCGGCGAGCGCGAGATCGGGCCCGGGCTGGCGCCCTACGTCATCGCCGAGATCGGCGTGAATCATGACGGCGAGGTCTCACGCGCGCTCGAGCTGACGGAGGCCGCAGCGGGGGCGGGGGCGGACGCGGTCAAGCTCCAGTACTTCGAGACGGACCGCCTGCTGTCGAAGGCCGCGAAGCTGGCGGCGTACCAGAAGGCCGCGGGCGAGACCGACCCGGTCGCGATGCTGCGCCGCCTGGAGCTGACGCTGGAAGAGATGGGGCTGGTCGTCGATCGGGCGCACGAGCTTGGTATCCACGCGATCGTGACGGTGTTCAGCGTGGAGCTGGTGAAGCGGGCGCAGTCGCTGGCGTGGGACGCGTACAAGAGCGCATCGCCCGATGTGGTCAATCGCCCGCTGCTCGAGGCGCTGGCGGGGACGGGCAAGGCGTTGATTGTCAGCACGGGGGCGAGCACGCTTGAGGAGGTCGTGCGGGCGGTGGGGTGGCTGGAGGGGATCCGGGATCGGCTGGCGGTGTTGCAGTGTGTGAGTTGCTATCCGGCGCCGCCCGATCAGCTCGGGCTCGGCGGCATTCGTGTGCTGGAGGAGGCGCTGTCGGTTCCGGTCGGGTACAGCGATCACTCCAGCGACGCGAGCGTCGCGTGGGGCGCCGGCGCTTTCGGGGCGTGCATCCTGGAGAAGCACATCACGGATGATCCGACGCGGGCCGGGCCAGACCATGCGGCCTCGCTATCGATCAAGGATTTGCGCGCGTACCAGGGCATCGCACGATGGGGTTGTGAGCATCAAGGCGCCATCTCGCGCATGATCGCCGAGGGCTTGCCAGAGTGGGGGTGGCAGAACTGGGCAAAGTGGCTCGGGCTCGATCCGGATACCAACGAGGGGATCGAGCGTGGCGCTGCCACCGAGATGAGATATGCGTGGATCGCCCTCAAGGAGAATGCGATCGAGAAGCGGGTGCTCGAGTGCGAGCGAGACGTGCGGGAAGTCGCTCGCCAGAGCCTCACGACGACACGCGCGATTTCAGTGGGCGAGACGGTTTCGAGGCCAGATGTCACCATCAAGAGACCGGGGACGGGGATCGAACCCTTCCGGCTAGACGAGGTTGTGGGAAGGAAGTTGGCTCGAGCGGTTGACGCGGACATGCCCTTGACGGAGAAGGATTTGGCTTGAAAGTCGTGGGCCTGGAGTCCCACGGTCCGCGGGATATCAATCCCGCGGCTTTTCGAGAGGGCGCGACGCGTGCCCGAGCCGACTCGAAGCGGGCTCACCCGCGAGGCGATGCATGATCGGTGAAGGCTGGACAAACCCGGGCGACGAGCGGGCACGCGATCGGGCGCCGACGCCTGAGAACCCGCGTCGCGTCGCGGTCGTCACCGGCACGCGGGCCGAGTTCGGTCTCCTCCGCCCGGTCATGGAGGCGGTGCGGGCTCGTCCGGAGTTGGAGCTCATGG
The DNA here is from genome assembly GCA_041402005.1 of Phycisphaerales bacterium. Classification (GTDB taxonomy): domain Bacteria; phylum Planctomycetota; class Phycisphaerae; order Phycisphaerales; family UBA1924; genus JAJRXR01. Next base: position 228,765 of record JAWKTB010000003.1, read on the forward strand.
TCATCGCCGCGGGGTCGCACCTCATCCAGCCCGCCGAGACCTTCCGCGAGGTCAAGCGGCATTTCGAGGTCGCGGATTCCATCCCCATGCAGGTCGCGGGTCGGACCGGACGCTGGGCGGACGTCGAGGCGCTGGGCAAGGGCGTCGCCCGATTCGGGCGCAGCTTCGAGCGGCTCGCGCCCGAGTGGGTCGTCGTGCTGGGCGACCGGATCGAGGCGTTCGCCGCGGCGAGCGCCGCGAGCGTCGGGGGGCTCGCGGTCTGCCACATCCACGGCGGGGACCGGGCCGAGGGTGTCAGCGACGAGGCGATGCGCCACGCGATCACCAAGCTCGCTCACCTGCACCTGGCCGCGAGCGAGCAGTCGGCGGAGCGAATCAGGAAGATGGGCGAGCGACCCGAGCGGGTGCGCGTGATCGGCTCGCCCGCGATCGACGGGCTCGATCGCGTCGAGCCCGTTGATGACGCGACGTTCGACGAGCTTGGCTCGCCCGAGGTGGTCTTGCTCTTGCACCCGATCGGGCGGACGGACGAGGCGGAGGAGCACGCCGCGGGGATCACGCTCGCGGCGCTGGATGGACTGCGCGTGCTCGCGCTGCACCCGAACCACGACCCGGGTCGGGACGGGATCATGCGCGCCCTGCTGGGCGCGCCCGACTGGGTGAAGGTCGTCAAGCACCTGCCGCGCGAGCGGTTCACGGCTCTGCTGCGGCGCCTCGGGCGCGATGGGGGCGCCCTGGTCGGCAACTCCAGCGCCGGGTTGATCGAGGCGGCGGCGCTGGGCGTGCCGGCGGTGGACATCGGCACACGTCAGGGCGGGCGCGAGCACGGCGCCAACGTCGTCCACGCGATCGAGGAGCGGGGCGCGATCCGCGAGGCCGTCTCGCATGCGCGCGGGCTCGAAGGCCCGTTCGAGCATCCCTTCGGGGACGGGCGAGCCGGGGCTCGGGCGGCGGCGGCGCTCGCCGACGTGGACCCGGGGGCGCCCGGGTTCCTGCGCAAGCGCTGCGTCTATTGAGACGTCGTCCCAGGTGTGGCGGTACGGGCTTCCAGCCCGTTCACATCGACGCACGACGTCGGAGACGGGCTGGAAGCCCGTACCACCGGTCGAGGGCAGGTCCCGGCGCGGTTATCGCGTTCGACGGGCCCGTCGGATTGCTTGATGTCGTCCGAAAGTCCGCCTCCAGACCAAGTGAGTCCCCCCAGGAGCCGATGACGTGGCGGTCCGGGCCAGCGCCCCATAGGGAGAACGCCATGTCTGTTTCTGCAGAGCAGAAGGAGCAGATCGTCGCGAGCGCCATTCGCGAGATCAGCCACATCGCCACCCTTCCCGAGATCACGCTGAAGATCATCGACCTTGTCGAGGATCCCAGTTCGACGGCCCAGGACCTGCACGAGGTGATCTCGGGCGATCCCGCGCTCAGCTCGCGGATCCTCAAGGTCGTCAACAGCTCGTTCTACGGGCTCCCCGGGCAGATCGCCTCGATCAACCGGGCGATCGTCATGCTCGGGCTCAACGCCGTCAAGAACATCGCGATCGCCGCCAGCCTCGCCAAGCTCTTCCGGGGCGGCGAGCTGACGCCCGAGTTCAGCGCCAAGGACCTGTGGACGCATTCGAACGCGGTCGCCGCCGCCAGCAAGCTGATCGCCGACGAGCTCAAGCTCGGCCTGGGCGACGAGGCGTACCTGGCGGGTCTGATCCACGACATCGGGCTGATGGTCGAGATGCAGTTCGACCGGAACAAGCTGATCGAGGTCGTGGAGAAGACGGGCCTGGACGACGAGGGCACGCCGGTGCTGAACATGTTGGAGGTCGAGCAGGCGGTCTTCGGCGCCGACCACCAGGACTTCGGGGCGGCCCTGTGCGAGAAGTGGAAGTTCCCGGCGCCCTTCGCGCTGGTGACGGGCTACCACCACCGTCCGCACGAGGCGCCCGGCGAGAAGCGGACGCTGGTCGCCGTCGTCGCCGCCGCCGATCGGATGGCGGCCAAGGTCGTCGGACGCTTCCGCCTCGACCTCGACTCCACGCAGATCCCGCGTGACATCCTCGAGCTGCTCAAGCTCTCGCCCGAGCAGGTGGAGAAGCTCGAGGGCAAGCTGGCGGCGGAGATCGAAGAGATCGACAACTCGCTGTGACCCACCGCGCCACGCGCCCCTCGGGGGGCGCCTGGCGAAGGACTCTCTTTCTCCCTCCGGGCGGCTGCACGTGAGTGCAGCCGTCTGCCTTACTTTTTGGCGTCGCCGAACTCGTGCATGAAGCGGATCACGTCGAGGTAGTCCACGACGTCGTCGTTGTTGACGTCGCCGTCCCAGACGGCGGGTCGATCCGGCTTGTCGTGGGCCATGAATCGCTGGACGAAGTCCATGACGTCCATGTAGTCGACGTGCTCATCGCCGTTGAAATCGGCCAGGGCGTCGGCGGCGAGGATTGCGTTGTAGAACTCGTCGTGGTCCCCGTCGTGCGTCCGCTGCACGAACTCGTACGCGAACGGACGCCATGACCAGACGACGTACCCGCGGTCGCGGAAGTCGGCGACGTCGCGGATGTCGTAGAAGGGCTCGACCTCGGGGTTCATGAAGGCGACGCCGACCTCGGTGGTCCCCGGGTCGTAGACCTCGTTGGCGCGGGCCTCCTGGAGGAAGAAGCTCTGCAGGGCGACCCAGGGCGCCTCGTAGCAGTTTGGGTTGGGGAAGAACTGGTCGCCGATCCAGTCGCCCCGGGGGACGGCCTCGCCCCCGATCTTGACGCCCGCGTAGTCGGGGTCGTGCTGCAACGCGACGATGCTCTCCTGCGGGGACATGGTCCCCGTGGTGTTGCTCGAGAGCGAGCCCGAGTCGAACCAGATCGAGGTGAAGGCCGAGGCCATCCAGGGGTAGTTGTTCTGCCAGGTCCACTCGGCGCTGGGTCGGAAGCCGGCGTCGAGACGCCCCTGCCACCCGGGCATGAAGTGGGGGTCCTGGGAGCAGTGGTACCCGTAGGGCAGGACGCCGGTCGATTCGAGGCAGGGGGTGCAGGGCGAGTTGTGGCGGATGCCCGTGAAGACGCCAACCTCGAGGCGCGGGTCGAGCTGGCGGTGCGCCATGACCCAGTTGCGCGCGTCGACGAGGTAGGCGACGCGGTGCTGATGGTCGAGGTAGTGGTACATCGACATCTGGACCTGGCCGTTGTCCTGGAGCACACCCCCGGGGCGGTTGAGGACGATGCGTCGGAAGCCGGCGTCCCAGGCTTCCTGGAGGTTGCGGACGAGTTCCTCGCCGCAGGTCTCGGGATCACGGAACCAGCTCACGAATCCGAAAGGGTTGTCGGGTGAGTAGCTGCCGTTGTACGGGGCGACGACGGCAATCGGACGACGATCGGGGACGAACGGGCGCGCCTCGTCGATCGCGTAGCTCAGGCTGGGGCGTTCGGCGTCCAGGTAGACGTGGACGTTCGAGACGTCGGGCAGGGGGGGGCAGGTGTTGGCGGGCGGGATCGCGCCCGCGAGCGCTGGGGCGCCCAGGAGGGCGGCGGGGAGCGTGCGCAGCATGACCGCGCCCGCACGGGTGGTGGCGTCCGTGCTCATCTGGTTGCCTCCGAGGATTCGCCCCGTCGTCAGGGCGTTTTGGCCCGCGGTCGGTCCACGGGCGTCCAACGCGCACCCTACCTGGATGCGCAGGAATTGCGCGTCATTCGACAGGCTCTGGAGGCATTGTGGATGAGTGGGAGAGAGGGGGCCTCTGGGGGCTCCAGAGGGCACTGGATCAGCCCAGGCGCCCTCTCCATCGCTCCAGGCCCGGCGGATGGGTCAGGTCGAAATGCAGGGGGGTGAGCGTGATTCGACCGGCGAGCAGCTCGTGGACGTCGGTGCCCGGGTCGGTGGAGCGGAAGTCGAGGCCGTGACCCGAGGCCCAGTAGTACGGCTTGCCCCCCGGGCTCTCGCGGCGTTCGTACTTGTCGACCAGGCCGTGGACGTTCATGGGGCAGACGACGATCTCGCGCTGGCGCGAGGTGTCGGGGTCTCCCATCTCGGTCTTGGGGATGTTGATGGAGAGGCACTCGTGGGGGGCGAGGTCGCCGGCGGCGAGAACCTTGTCGATGGCGCGCCGGGCGTGCATCGCGCCGGTCTTGAAGTCGGGCTCCGCGCCCCCGATGAGCATGGAGACGGCGATGGCGGGGACGCCGAGGAAGGCGGCCTCGATGGCGGCGGCGACGGTGCCCGAGTAGATGACGTTGATCCCGCAGTTGGCGCCCGAGTTCATGCCGGAGATGACGAGATCGGGCCTCGCGCCGGCGCCGAACATCTCGGGGTACAGGTTGGTGAGGGCGAGCTTGACGCAGTCGGCGGGTCGCCCGTCGACGGCGACGCCGCCCATGGTCGGCGTCACGCGGACGCGCGAGGTCATGAGGGGCGCGTGGTACGTGATGCCGTGGGACGTGGCGGATTGGACGGTCTTGGGAGCGACGACCGTGATCTCGCCGAGGCCTTCGAGGGCGTCGTGGAGGGCGATGATGCCCGGGGCGGCGATGCCGTCGTCGTTGGTCAGGAGGATGCGCACGCCGGAGCGTAGCCCGGGCGGGATCAGGCGTCCGCCAGCGCCTTTCTGAGCGGGTCGAGTCGGCGCCCGAATCGCTGGTGGCGTCCGACGGAGCTGGTGTAGAGCGGGCGACGGACCTGGTGGATGCTCGCGGTCGAGACGGCGCGCTTCGACTCGTGGAAGGAGAGGATGGCGGGGTCCCAGTCGAGGCCCAGCGTGTTCAGGACGGGCGCGAGCGCCCCCGCCGGGTCGCTGACGAGGTCGCGGTAGCGCACGCGGACGATCTCGGGGGCGTCGAGGGCGTGCCAGGCGTCCATGAGCCGCTCCTGGTCCTGGTGGTAGCTCGCGAGCCAGTCGAGGCGGGCGGTGTAGGGGTGGGCGTCGGCGAAGTTCTGCGTGTAGCAGGAGAGGCAGGTATCGACGGGGTCGCGGACGCAGTGGACGATCTTGGCGCCGGGCAGGGCGCGGGCGATCAGGGGGAGGTACAGGAAGTTGTACGGCTGCTTGTCCGTGACGACGCGGGGACGGTCCTCGGCGTCGAGTCCGTAGGCCGCGCGCAGGCCCGACGCGATCTTCTCGAGCGCCTGGCCTCGGTAGAGCGCGGGGCGAACCGGGGTCGGGGCGTAGCGCTTCAGCGCCGGCGGTTCGAAGGCGCGGATCGCGCGTGAGACGTGGTTGGTCTCGCCCATGGGCGTGACGTCATCGAGCTGGGCGAGCATCTGCTCGTTCAGCGAGGTGCCCGAGCGCATCATGCCGACGATGAAGACCAGCCCGGAGGCGTCGGGCGTCCCGGGCTCGTTGGGCGCGGGATCGAGCTCGGACCACGCCGCGATCATGCGGTCGATGAGGCGCGAGTGCGCTTCGGGGTCCCAGTCGGTGGCGTGCAGCTCGTTCATCCTCGTGAAGGCGTCGAACGCCTCGTCGTGGCGTTCGAGGTGCTCGAGCAGGCGTCCGATGTGGGACCACGCGGTCGTCAGCGCGTCGGTCGTGAGCTCGCCCGGCTCGTCGATGACGCGCCGCAGGGCGTCGATCGCGGTCTCGGGGTCCGCCGAGTGTGGCGAGGCGTTGGCGATCGTCGCGGCCAGGGAGTACCGCTGGGCATGGGTGAGGCGCTCGGGCCTCGTGTCCCGGGCGATCGATTCGAGGCGGGCGCCCGCCTCGTCGTGGCGCCCGAGGGAGGTGAGGGCGGCGACCGAGAGCAGGGCGCCCTCGAGGTTCTTGGGGTCGAGGGCGAGCGCGCGTTCGAGCTCCTGGAGCGCGTTCTCGAAGCGTCCGGCGTCCTGCAGGGCGCGGGCGAGGATCACGCGGCGAGAGGCGTTGGCCGGGGAGAGATCGACGGCCCGCGTGATCGACTCGATGGCCTCGTCGTGGCGCGACATCGCCGAGAGCGCCAGGCCCCGAAGCAGGGGCACGCGGTAGTCACGCCTCGCGCGCGGGCCGACCTGCTCGAGCTCCAGGAGCGCGACGTCGGGCTGGCCGCGCGAGTAGGCGGCGGTCGCGGAGCGGATGACCTGATCGACGGGGGGGAGTGGCATGCTCGGGCGCGGATCCGCAACGAATGGATGCCGATCCTGGAGAACCGACGTCGGGGTGTGTGGTGGTCGGGCCGCCAAGGGGGGTCGGGCGGACGACGACGTGGTGTTCATCGTACACGCGAAGGCGATGAGGACTCAAGGGGTGATCCACGTGGAAGATCACTCGATCGGCGCACGAGGAGCGTGCGCCCGCGGATCACGGCGAGGATCGCCACAAGTCCGAACTCCCACAACGCCATACGCCAGAGGATCGTGAACGTCTCGGCGCCCCAGAACACCGACCCCGCCCGCCACTGCACGTACACCGAGAGCATCAGCAGGATCGGCGAGAGGACGACCATGATCGAGACGGCGAGCCCGCGTCGGCGCCCGAAGCACCAGACGACGCCCGCGAGGCCGAGCACCCAGACCAGCCAAGCGCCGACGAGCAGTCCGCCCTCCCCGGTCCTGACGTACCACCCCGCGGGCGGATGGAAGTGCGGGTACTCGATCGCGTACATGAGTTGCCACACCCCGTTGGTGATCGGGACGGCGAACGGGGCCAGGAGCGTGAGACAGAGGACGCCGAGCGCGTGCGTGGCGTCGACGTCGACCTGGATCTCGCGTCGGCGCATCCCGCGAAGGGTCGAGCCGCACTCCGGGCAGGGGGCGTCGTCTGGCAGACCCTCGAGGTCGTAGCGGCACCGCCCGCATAAGCCGTCGGCGCTGTACCGGAACCGAGACCGGAACCGCACGGGCAACGCGAAGGCCAGGAGCAGCGCGAGCAGGTACTCCATTCGCCGTCATCCGGTACGCCCGGGTTGGCGTCGTGTTCCAGCGGGCGCTCTCGGGCTTCACGTCGTTTTTGGTTTGGCGCCCGTCGAGAGCGTGACCGCGAAGACGACGACGCCGGCGACCACGCATGCGAAACCGACGACGCCCGACGCGCACCCGCCGACGAGCGTCACCATGACCGTGCCCATTAGGCCCGGGCCGACGTAGAAGACGCGCTGGGGGAAGTCGCCCTCGACCGAGATGCGGTATTCGCCGGGCGAGTCGGCGTTGAAGGTCGCGAGGCCGACGCGTTCGGTGGCGCCGCTCTCGGTCCGTGTGCCGGGGTCGGGCTTCCAGGGGATGGTCTCCCCGGAGTCCACACGGGTGACCGTGATGGCGGCGCCGTCCGGGAGCGAGGCGGATGACGAGTGCGTCACGCCGTTGTACAAGCCCTGTATCTCGATGTCGATCTCGTATGTCCCAGCGTGCGCCGCGTCATAGACGACCTCGCCAGGGACGGCGAACTGGACGCCGGCGGAGGAACGCCCGACCGCGCGCACCATCAGGAACACGTTGACGCCCACGGCGATCGCGAGGCCGACGACGAAGAGCGCGACGCTGGTGATGATCCCCTTCTTCATCCCCACACCTCTTAGAACGGTCGCTTGGTCGGGTTCACCACCATGTTGTCGCGCCCGAGCACGAGCAGGTCGGCGATCTCGACCGCCTCGGCGAGGCTCTCGCGCGCCTGGGCGACGTCGGCGGCGTGCTTGGGCGCCTTGCCCTGCTCCAGGTGCTCGATCGTCGGGATCGCGTCGCCACAGATCAGCACGTCGCCCAACGGACGCGGGATCAAGACGCCCGTCAGCCCGGGCGTCACGCCCGGCAGGGGGAACAGGTCGACGCCCGGGGCGAGCGAGTCGGGGGCGGGGCGGCAGCGGTGCAGGATCGCGGCGTCTCGCTCGAGCACCTGGAGCATCGTCCGCTGGTCCTCGTGCAGGTCCTCTCCCGCGGCGTCCGCGGCGCGGGCGCTCTCGCCCAGGCGGCGCAGGCTCTCGGCGATCGGCACGCCGACCGTCTCCCGCTCGCGCTCCGCGATCAGCCACTCCGCCTGCTCGAACGCCTCGAGGCCCCGGCGGGTCTCGGGGTGGAAGCTCGTCAGGAAGACGTGGGTGATCTGGGCAGGCGTCAGGCCCGTGCGCTCCTCCAGGCGGGCGATGACCGCCGGCGCGGGCAGGCCCGGGTCGATCAGGATCCGCCGGTCGCCCACGCTCACGAGGGTGGTGGTGGCGTGCCCCGTGCGCAAACCCGGGCGCTCGCCCCGCAGGGGGTGGGCGCTCATGGCGCCGATGGAGATGACGCGGACTTCCGGGACGTTGGACACGCGTAGACCTCGTGACTCTCGGACGCGGCTGTCGTCGCCGGGGGCCCCACGAGGGGCGAGCTTGGGCGCACAGACGTCACAGACGATACAGCCCGACTCCCGGAGATCGCCCCGGGGGGCAGTTCACAGGCCCCGGGCGGGAGTGATGGCACAGTCAGGGGTGATGTCCCACTCAGCGGGTGGATCAGCCTCGGAGTGAGAGGGCCAGGGCGCGAGCGACGGCGTGCCCGGGCTACGACAAGGCATCCCCTGCGAGCCCCGTGCCGACCGACCCCTCGGCACGGGGCATTTTCATGCGCCGAGCGTCCCCGGCCTCAGGGAGCGGGGTGAGCGTGAAGATCCCGCGAAAGCTGGATCGAGCGGGGGCAAGCGGTGGAAAACTGGTGGGTGGAAGCGGATAAACTGCCGTGCAGCCGCAGGATGCGGCGGCCGCGGGGACGGACGCACCCCGGGGTCGTGCGGCTGCGTTTCGCCCTCGGCCCCCACATTCCGGAGCTTGCTGACCATGGTCAGAGCGGTCCAGGGCACGGACGCCGGGGACATCCAAGATCAGTCTGTCGGTGACACCGCCAATGTGGTGACGCGGCTCGATGCGCACGTGCACTCGAGCGCGTCGGACAAGCCGGTGATGGCGGCGGCCGGGTGGATCAACGCGCCCGAGTGCTACACCGAGCCCGAGCGCGTCTACGACATGGCGATGGCCCGGGGGATGGACCTGGTCACCATCACCGACCACGACACGATCCGCGGCGCGATGACGCTCGTCGAGCGCGGGTTCGAGCGCTTCATCGTCGGGCAGGAGGTCAGCGTCCGCTTCCCCGAGGACCGGTGCCTGCTGCATGTCTTGGTGTGGGGGATCACGCCCCACCAGGACGAGCGGCTGACGCGGATGGGGCTGCGGGAGGACGTCTACAAGTTCGCGGCGTGGCTCCGGGACGAGAACCTGGCGCACGCGGTGGCGCACCCGTTGTACGTCCAGAACGGGCGCCTGACCCGCTGGCACATCGAGCGGGCGGCGCTGCTGTTCAAGGGGTTCGAGACGCTCAACGGCGCCCACTCGGAGCGACAGAGCAAGGCCCTGGAGCGTGTGCTGGCGACGATGAACGCCGGCTCGATCCACCGCCTCGTCAGTGCGCACAGGCTTGAACCTCTGTGGCCCCGTGTCTGGGAAAAGGCGCGGACCGGGGGCTCCGACGATCACGGGGCGCTCAACATCGGGCGCACGTGGACGCAGGTGCGTGGCGATCACACGATCCACGACGGACGCGAGTTCTTCCGGCGCGTGATGAGCGCCCAGAGTGAGTCGGGGGGAGACGGGGGGCACTCGGCGCTCTTGGCGCACCAGATCACGACGGTGGGGGCGCAGTACTACGCGGAGCGGATGTACAAGAAGCGATCGCCGACGGGGCGGTACATCTCGGCGAAGCTGCTGAAGTTCGCGGGGGTGCCGGTCAAGGCGCCGAGCAAGAAGCGCGTCGCGGCGCACAAGGCGGCGCAGTCGGTCTGGCTCCACAAGAAGAGCCGGGCGGGGGGCCTGCCGATCGTGCGGGCGCTGCAGGACGAGATCGGGGGCGTGCTGGAGCGTCACCCGGAAGTCAAGGGGCGCCTCGACCCCGAGGCGTGGCCCGACGGGTCGGCGCTGTCCGAGCACGAGCGGATGGCGGAGTTCGCGGAGGACTTGATCTTGGCCCTGAGCCGTGCGATGGAGCCGGGGCTGGTCAAGTCGATGGGCAGGCGCGACCCGGGCAAGCTCGGGGCGCACCTGAGCAGCTACATGATCCTGCACGCGGCCCAGCTGCCGTATCTTTTCAGCCTGTTCCACCAGAACAAGGAACGCCCGTTCCTGCGTCGTCTCGAGCGAGAGACGGGGGCGTCGGGCGGGGATCGGGGCGGTGCGATGAAGGTGATGCTGTTCACGGACACGCTCGCGGACGTCAACGGCGTGTCGCGGTTCATCCAGAACGCGGCCCAGCGGGCGCGCGAGACCGGGCGCGAGCTGGAGGTCGTGACCTCGACGCGGATGAACTGCCCCGAGGCGTCCAACATCCGCAACTTCGCGCCGATCTTCGCGACCAAGATGCCGAGGTACGAGAACCTGGAGCTGGCGCTGCCTCCCTTGCTCGCGATGCTTCGGCACGCGGACCGGGAGCAGCCCGACGCGATCCACGTGTCCACCCCCGGGCCCGTCGGGATGGTCGGGTGGCTGGCGGCGCGCATGCTGCGGGCGCCAGTGCTGGGGGTGTACCACACGGACTTCCCGGCGTACATCGATCAGTTGTTTGACGACCACGCCCTGACCGAGACGAGCAAATGGTTCATGCGGGCGTTCTACAAGCGCTTCGCGTCGATCTTCACGCGCAGCGCCGACTACGCCCAGTCGCTCGAGGCGCTGGGCATGGCCCGCGAGCAGCTCGTCCGCCTGCGTCCCGGCTTCGACAACCAGCGGTTCCACACGCGGTACCGGGACCTCGACGTCTGGGAGCGGCTGGGCAGCTCCCGCGAGACGGTCAAGGTCCTCTCGTGCGGGCGCGTGAGCGTCGAGAAGAACCTGCCCATGCTCGCGGCGATGTGGAAGACGATCGAGGCCAGGTGCGCCGAGCGGGGCGTCGAGGCGGAGCTGATCGTCGTCGGCGACGGGCCCTACCGCGAGCGGATGAGCAAGGAGCTCAAGGGGCGTCGGGTCAACTTCGTGGGCTTCCGGTACGGCGACGAGCTGGCGACGATCTACGCCTCCAGCGACCTGTTCGTCTTCCCCTCGACGACCGACACCCTGGGCCAGGTCGTCATGGAGAGCCAGGCCTCGGGCCTGCCCGTCCTGGTCAGCGACAAGGGCGGGCCCAAGGAGGTCGTGCGCGACGGCGAGACCGGGTTCGTCCTGCCCTCGGAGAACCCCGGGGCGTGGATCGAGCGGGTCGTCGAGCTCGCGTGCGACGCCCAGCGCCGACGGGCGATGGGCGAGGCGGGTCGGGCCTTCATGGAGCACTTTGGCATGGAGGCCTCGTTCGAGCACTTCTGGAGCGTGCACGAGCAGGCGGTCCGCGACGCGGCAGACGAGGCGCCTGAGGCGGGCGCCGGCTCATCCCGCCTCGCAGCCCACGAGGCGGCGGCGGTCTGAAGGCGACGGTGTGAGATGAGCGCGACGAAAAGCCCCGGGACTCGAGCCCCGGGGCCTTCCTGATTGTTCGTGATGGCCAGCTCAGGCGGCCTTGCGGACCGTCTTGCGGGTGTTCGTCGTGCCGATGCGGCGGACGACGTTGCGGTTGCTGGTCTTGCGGGCCGGGCTCGTCTTGCGGGCCTTGGTCGTCCGCGTGGTGTTGCTCTTGCGGGCCGGGCTCTTGCGGGCGCCGGTCTTGGTGGTGGACTTGCGGGCGGTCTTGCGGCCGGGGGTCCGCTTGGCGGTCGTGCGCTTGGCGGTGGAGGTCTTGCGGCGCTTGACGTTGGTCCGCTTGCGGGCGACCGGCTTGCGGGTCTTGTTCTTGCGGGCGGTGGTGGACTTGCGCTTGGAGTTGGTGGTGGACTTGCGCTTGGCGGTGGTGGAGGTCTTGCGGGGCTTGCGGGTGGTCTTGGAGGCGGTCTTGCGGCCCTTGGTGGTGGACTTGCGGGCGCCGCTCTTGCGGGCCGGGGTTCGCTTGGTCTTGCTGTGGGATTTGGTCCTGGTCGGCATTGCTGTTTCTCCGTCGTTGGGGATGGTGTTCTCCCCACTTCCGAGACGGGGAGAGGTCATATCGCCCGCCCGAATCGACCGAAAACGTCCTCGGGATCAATTTCTGACGTTGAATTCCTGAGGTGGGGCACAAGGGAGGGCGCCCGCGAGCCGAGCGCGGGGCGTCGTCCGAGCGGGCGGATGGGGGCAATGATTCGTCTCGCCGCGCGGGTGGCGAACGGGAGATGGGAAGGCGATGTCGAAGGGCGCAGAGGACAAAAAGCCGCGGAGCACGGGCGGATCCGGGGGCGTCGGCGCCTGGAGCCCCGACTCCTGGCGGGGGCGCCTGGACCCGCAACAGGTGCGCTACACCGACCGCGAGGCGGTGGATCGGGCGGCTTCGAAGCTCGCCTCGCTTCCCCCACTCGTCACAAGCTGGGAAGTTGAAAGATTGAGGTCCGAAATCGCGCAGGCCCAGCTCGGGCGACGGTTCATCCTGCAGGGGGGGGACTGCGCCGAGACCCTGGACGACTGCCGAGCGGACCGGATCGCGAGCAAGCTGAAGATCCTCCTGCAGATGTCCCTGGTGCTGGTGCATGGGCTCAAGCGCCCGGTGACGCGGGTCGGACGGTTCGCGGGCCAGTACGCCAAGCCCCGGTCGAGCCCGACCGAGACGCGTGAGGTGGGCGGGGCGGCGGTGACGCTGCCCAGCTATTTCGGGGACCTGGTCAACGAGGCCGCCTTCGAGGCGGGGGCCAGGGAGCCCAACCCGCACCTGATGGTGCGCGGGTACCAGCACGCGGCGATGACGCTGAACTTCATCCGGTCGCTGCTCGAGGGCGGGTTCGCCGACCTGCACCACCCGGAGTACTGGGACCTGTCGTTCTTCGAGCACGCGGACCTTCGCCCCGAGCGGCGCGCGCAGTACCTGCGGATGTCCGACACGCTCGCCGACGGGCTGCGGTTCATGGAGGCGCTGGGCGAGAAGAGCGTCGAGGACCTCACGCGCGTCGAGTTCTACACGAGTCACGAGGGGTTGAATCTCATTTATGAGTCGGCCCAGACGCGGCGCGTGCCCAGGCGAGACGGGTGGTGGGACCTCACGGCGCACCTGCCCTGGATCGGCGAGCGCACGCGGGCGCTGGGCGGCGCGCACGTCGAGTTCTTCCGGGGGATCGAGAACCCGGTCGGCGTGAAGATCGGCGCGGGCATCTCGGGCGACGAGCTGATCGCGCTGCTCGACGCGCTCAACCCGTCGGACGCGCCGGGCAAGATCGTGCTGATCGCGCGGATGGGCGCGGAGAAGGTGGCGGGGGCGCTGGCGCCCCTGCTCGAGCGCGTCACGCGCGAGGGGCGGACGGTGCTGTGGATGTGCGACCCGATGCACGGCAACGGGATCACGACCAAGGACGGCGTCAAGACACGCTCGTTTGACGCGATCCTCGCCGAGCTCGAGCGGTCGGTCGAGGTGCACCAGGGGGCGGGGACGGTCCTGGGCGGGGTCCACTTCGAGCTGACCGGTGAGGACGTGACCGAGTGCGTGGGGGGGGCGGCGGGGGTGCGCGAGGAGGACCTGGGGCTGAACTACGCCTCGCCCTGCGACCCGCGTCTGAACTACGCCCAGAGCCTGGAACTGGCCTTTTTGCTCGCCGGGGCGCTCGGCGGGTCGTCGCGGGCGTGAAGATCCCTTCAGTCAGTGTCGCGGGGGCCCGATAGCGCGTGCGTGGAAACGGACGCGCCCATCCCCTTCGGCGCCTTGGTCGAGCCCAAGGCGCCCTGGTCCGAACGCCGCCTGGAGACCCGTCAGCGGACGGGGGGCCAGGCGATCGTGACGATCCGGGAGGAGGGCGCCATGCCGATCCTGACGCCCGTCGAGCTGCTGGACACCTCGACGCACGGGCTGGGGATCCGGTCTGAGAAGCCGGCGATGCCGGGGGCGAGGGTCAGGCTGTACTTCCACGGCGAGGTCATGCCGGGGCGCACGGGCGTGGTCGCCCGGTGCGACTGGGACGGCGAGGCCTGGCGACTTGGCGTGCGCTGCGACATGCGGATCGCGGCGTAACGCCGCTCCCTCCGCGCTCGACCGCGCTCGCCGCGACGTATCAGTTGGGTTGGCGCCAGAGCCGCTGGCAGCGTTGCGGTGGCCGACGCACCCCTCTACGTGGTATGCGGCCGAATCCACACAACCTTATGTCACAGATATCTCTCAATCGAAGGGCTGAGACTCATTCACCTTGACAGCAAGAGGGGACGGGGGAGTAGTCTGGTGGGAATGGCCGTGACCATGGAGGCCCTGCACCGAGTCGAAGTCTTGCACTTGGACTGTCGAAGGACCGTGTGAATGAGGATCACGACGCGCTGCCTTGTCTATCAGATTGGGGCCTTTGTCTTTATTCCGCTTCCATTCTTCATCGTTGCCGTAGTCGCAAGATCAATCGGCATGAGGAATATGCCGGTTGTCCCGAGTATCGCTGCCTTTGCGGCGATCCTGCTGTTGTCGCTGACTCCCGACGTTCTACTCGTGATTTACTTGTTCAGGCTACGCGCCCGCGTCCGCCAAACGCGTGGCTATCTCTGCATCTGGTGTGGGCAGGATCTCTCGGCGCTTCCCGGTTGTTCCCGCTGTCCCGAGTGCGGGAGGGAGGTGCGCTGGAGTACGCTGCCGAGAGACTGGGCGTGGTTCTTGAGAGCGTCCTGAAGCATGCGCCCTTTGACAAAGGCGGAGGGGTGAAGTTCTTGGGCGGCTTGCTGCCCGCTCTGGGCGTACCAGTGCAGCACGATTGTGCCCGAGGCGGCGAGTCGTGGCGCCCGGTTGGATGGCGTTGGGCGTGACTCGTTCGGGTTCCCGGGTGTTCAAGTCTCGAGGAGACGATTCCACGCGGCGCGGTAGCGCTGGGCCATCTGCTCGAGCGCGCTGGGGATCACGCGGATCTGCCCGACGACGGAGATGAAGTTCACGTCGCCCGCCCAGCGCGGGACGAGGTGGACGTGCAGGTGCCCCGGGACGCCGGCGCCCGCGGCGCGCCCCTGGTTGATCCCGATGTTGATGCCTTGGGGCTCGAGGGCCGCCTGCATCAGCTCGGCGGCGGTGTCCACGAGGCGCCACAGCGTCGCCCGCTGGGCCGGTTCATAGTCGAGCAGGGTGGGGCGACCCTCGCCCAGGGCGACGAGCAGGTGCCCGTTGGCGTAGGGGTAGGCGTTGAGGAGGATCAAGCCCTCGGGGGTGCGGACGATGACGTGGTTCTTCTCGTCGTCGTGAGGGTCGAGCCAGTAGTCGGAGAGGAAGCACCCCGTCGGGCTGGCCTTGGCGGGGGGAGGCCCCTGCTCGTCGAGGCTCTCGAGGTAGCCAAGGCGCCAGGGGGCCCAGAGATTCGCGGGTGTGTTCTCGGGCCCGGGGTTCGGGGAGAGGGAGCTGGGTGGCTTTGGATCACGCGGGGCCATGGGCAGGCGAGTTTATGGGGGTCGGGCGCGGGCCGATATCCCTCTCGGCGGCACACTCGAGAAAGGGCGGTCGATGAGCGGTGAGACGGTCTCGGGTCTGATGACGAGCAAGGTGCGGACGGTGGACATGGACCAGACGCTCGCGCACGTGCGAGAGATCTTCGCGCGGGTGTCGTTCCACCACCTGGTCGTGATCGACAACGAGAAGATCGTGGGGCTGATCTCGGACCGGGACCTGTTCCGGGCGGTGAGCCCGTTCGCGGGGACGTCGGTGGAGCAGACGCGCGATGCGCACACGTTGCAGCAGAAGGTGCATCAGATCATGACGCGTCAGGTGATCACGTGCCGGGGCGAGACGCCGGCGTGGAAGGCGGGGCGTCTGATGCTCGAGAAGCGCGTGTCATGCCTGCCGGTCGTCGACCGGGAGGGGCAGTGCGTCGGCATCCTGACGCTGCGGGACATCGCCCGCTGGGCGATCGAGCGGATGAACGGCGGGGGCGCTACGACGCGGGCGGCGTGACGGGGCGACGCCTCGCCCGAGTGGAAACACCGGGGGCATCCTGAACTCTTTGGAGGGGTATCCTCCCTCCCCCGGGGCGCTTCGAGCCCGGTGGGCAGGAGACCCTCATGTTCTCATCGATCTCTGTCGGCTCGCGCGGGGCGTCCAAGGCCCTCGTCGTCGGTCAGTTCAAGGGCCAGAAGCTCGACGCGGCGACGCTCAAGCTCGACCCCGACGGCTCGGTCGAGGCCGCGAGCACGCGGAGCGAGGCGACGGGCGAGCTCGGCTCGGGCGTCAGCGCGTACCCCTCCAAGGGCTACGAGCGTGTCCTCGTCGTCGGGCTCGGCGACAAGGAGACGTTCAAGACGGGCGACCTGCGCCTCGCAGCGGGCGCGGTTGGACGCGCGCTCGCGTCGGCGAAGATCCCGTCGGCCAAGGTCGCGCTCGGGGGCGCGCTCGGATCGCTCTCGCGCAAGGTTGATGAGGAGCGAGCCGGGCAGGACTTCGGCGAGGGGCTCGGGCTCATCGGCTGGGTCTGCGACGAGTTCAAGGGGACCGCCGCCAACGGGAAGGACCGGGGCAAGCTGACGGTCGCCTCGGACGACCGCGACTTCGCGGCGGGGCTCAAGCGCGGACTCGGGCTCGCGGTGTCGGCCAACCTCACGCGCACACTCAGCCAGACGCCCCCCAACATCGCGACGACGACGTACATGGCCCAGCAGTGCCAGAAGCTCGCGAGGCAGTTCGACACGCTGAGCTGCCGGGTGCTCAAGGGCGAGCAGCTCGTCAAGGAAGGGCTCCAGGGCCTCATCAACGTGGGCAAGGCGAGCGTGTACCCGCCTTGTCTGATCCGCCTCGAGTACACGCCCTCGGGCGGCGCGAAGGGCGCCCCGGCGGTGCTCATCGGCAAGACGATGACGTACGACTCGGGCGGGCTGTCGATCAAGCCGGCCCCGAGCATGAAGGGGATGAAGCGCGACAAGGACGGCGGGTGCGCCGTCATCGGCGCGATGCACGCGATCGCCAGCGTCGTCAAGCCCAAGCGAAAGGTCGTCGCCCTGCTCGCGTGCGCCGAGAACTCGATCTCGGACGACGCCTACCGCCCGGACGACGTGATCACGTTCCGCAACGGCGTGACGGTGGAGGTGACCAACACGGACGCCGAGGGGCGCCTGGTGCTGGCCGACGCGCTGTGCTGGGCGTGCGACAAGGAGAAGCCCGGGTACATCGTCGACATGGCGACGCTGACGGGGGGCGTGGTGATCGCGCTGGGCTCGACATACTCCGGGCTCTGGTGCGACGACGACGACCTGCGGGGTCAGATCGAGGCGGCGAGCGAGCGGTCGGGCGAGCGGGTGTGGCGTCTGCCCCACCACCAGGAATACAAGGACATGATGAAGTCGCCGATCGCGGACATCGTGAACTCGGCGCCGGTCAGGGAGGCGCACCCGATCCAGGGGGCGGCGTTCCTGAGCTACTTCGTGAAGGAAGGCATCCCGTGGGCGCACATCGACATCGCGGGCGTGCACGCGTCGGAGAAGGACAAGGGGCCGATCGTCAGCGGGCCGACGGGGTTCGGGGCGAGGTTGCTGGCGGAGCTGCTGGCGGGCGGGTGAGGTTCCTTCGAGCCCGGAGCGTGAGCGACGGGTTTCGCGGCCCGGTCGAGGCGTGAACGGGAGAAACCCGTCATTGACGCCCCGGGCTCTATAGTCATGCCCGCCAGACGCAGGAGGCCGCCGTGCCGTACACCCTCCGCCCCGAGCAGGGGCTCACGCCAGACGCCGACACGACCGAGTACCTGTCGAGCCACGTCGACACGGGCGACCGGTGGGTGCTCAACTTCGGCCCCCAGCACCCGGCGACGCACACGACGCTCCGCCTCGTCCTCGAACTCGACGGCGAGCGCATCGCCCGGTGCACGCCCCACATCGGGTACCTGCACTCGGGCTTCGAGAAGCTCGGCGAGCACCTGGACTACAACCAGTACGTCACCATCGTCAGCCGCATGAACTACCTGAGCCCGGTGTCCAACGACATCGCGTGGCACGGGGCGGTCGAGCGGCTGTTCGGGATCGACATCACGCCCCGGTGCAAGGTGCTGCGGACGATCATGGCCGAGCTCGGCAGGATCCAGGACCACCTGCTGTGCATCGGCGCGGCGGGTCTGGACCTGGGCGCGTTCACCGCCTTCCTCTACGGCTTCAACCCGCGCGAGAAGATCTACGACCTGTGCGACTACATCTCGGGCCAGCGCTTCCACCCCGATTGGACCCGCGTCGGCGGCCTCATGCAGGACCTGCCCGACGAGGAGACCTTCAAGCGCATGGTCAAGTCGTTCATTCACGACGACCTGCCCCAGGCGATCAAGGACATCGAGGGCCTGCTCAACCGCAACCGGATCTTCTGGGACCGGACGCGGGGGATCGGCGTGCTGACGCGCGACGACGCGGTCGCGTGGAGCGCCTCGGGCCCGATCGCGCGGGCGTCGGGCGTGGTGCGCGACCTGCGCAAGGACGAGCCGTATCTGTGTTATGCCGACAACTGGGACGGCGAGGGCGCCGAGGCGGTCAAGTTCTCCGTGCCCGTCTGCGAGGAGGGGGACGTCTACGCCCGCTTCATCGTGCGGCTCGAAGAGGTCAAGCAGTCGATCGGGATCATCGACCAGCTCATCGACCACATCCCCGGGGGGCCGGTGGACGTGTTCGCCGACTCGAAGATGGTCAAGCCGGCCAAGAGCCAGGTGTACGGGTCCATTGAAGGCCTGATCCAGCACTTCGAGCTGATCATGAGCAACCGCGGGTGGACGCCGCCGATCGCGGAGGTGTACGCGGCGCAGGAGACGGCCAACGGGGAGCTGGGGTACTACCTGGTGTCGGACGGGTCGCCGCGGGCGTGGCGGGCGAGCACGAGGCCGCCGAGCTTTATCAACTACTCGCTGATGCCCATGCTGATCGAGGGGCACATGCTGGCGGACGTGGTGGCGGTGCTGGGGAGCCTGAACATCGTGGCGGCGGAGTTGGATCGGTAGGGGCCACTGATGCTCGAGCCGCATGACTCGGGGAGGTCTCGGCGAGACACGATTGCCGGAGTACTCATGCTCGTTGCGTTGGTGCTGATGATCTTGCTCGTGCTCTTTGGGAACACGAAATCTGGCTTCGTGTTGCCCTAGGCCAACGGCCACCCCGGTTCGTCGGTTGGCGGCGACCACTATGCAAGTGGCAGCCCCGATCCCACGCCCGTCTCCTCGTCGTGGAGCTTGAGCAGCAGCCCGGCCGTCGGGTCGGGGGCGGCGTTCGTGCCGAACTGGTCGAGCAGCTCGCAGACGGCGTGCCCGCGGCTGGCGCTGGCGTACGCGTCGAGCCAGCGGCTCGTCCGGTCGTCGGCGATCGTCTCGTAGTTGATCTTGGGGAGGAGCTTGTCGAATCCCTGCAGACGCCAGGGCTTGGGCGTGAGGCGGGCGCGGAACGACGCCTGCACTCGGCAGAGCGCGACGTACGCGGGGTCCGAGCCGAAGCGGAGCATGAGCTCCCGCGTCTCGTCGGCGGCCGGGTCCATCGGGGGGTTGACGAGCAGGAGGCGCAGGCCCGCGGCGGTGCGGTAGAGACGCGCGGCTCGCCCGGACGACTGGCCCACCCAGCCGCGCACGCCCTGGGCGACGGCGTCGCGCACCTGCTCGGGCGAGGCCTCGGGCGGACCGGAGAGCGCGTCCTTCAGGCGCCCGAGCAGGCCGGGGCGCTTGACGGGCGTGATGGGGGCCGCGGGGTTAAGCAACTGCATCACGCGCTCCGGGTTCTCGTTGGTGTCCACGTCGATGAAGGCGAGTGAGGCGGTGTTGAGGACGCGGGCGCCGTAGCGGTTGATGGTGATCGCGCCGGCGCGGGCGCCCTGCTCGTCGAGCGCTTCGTCGAGCATCGGCTCGGGGTTGGCGCCTCGGAGATACGAGTAGTTCCCGGGCTCGCTCGGCGAGCGCTCGCGGGCGAGGACGCGGTCCCAGTCGACGGCCTCGGCGCGGCGCTGGGCCTCGGCTCGTGCCGCGGCTTCGCTCTCGTCGGACCCGCCCCAGACGCGGGTGCTGATGCGACGACGACCCGATCCTTTCTGAATCTGCACGGATGCCCAGTACCGCCGAACCTGCATCGAGGGCCCTCCCGGGTCGTTCGCTCGCAGGGTGGTCCCGCTACGGCGCGTCGGCCCCCCGCGCGTACGCCACCACCTCCGGCGTCAACCGCCTCGCCACGACCCACCACTTCCCCTCGCGCTGGATGGCCATGATGTTGAGCCCGATCACGCGAAGCTCGCCCTCCACGTCGGCGTAGACCGGGCCGCCTGAAAAACCATGCGGCGCGAAGTCGTGCGGCCAGCGCATCCAGACGAACGTCTCGCGGTCGGTTTCGCCCCGGGGCGGCCCGCTGGCGATGAGGCGGAAGACGCGCACCTCGCCGCTCTCGTCGTACTCCTTGAAATCGGGCGCGAGCAGGCCCAGCGTGTACACCACCTCGCCGGGCTTGGGGCGATGCTCGGCGTCGAGCGTCATGGCGCAGTCGCCGACGGGGTTGTCGCCCTCGCCGACGACGCGGAGGACGGCCCAGTCGTCGTCGGGGTCGCGGTCCTTGTCGAGGGCGCCGGACTTGGCGTCGATCTGGAGTTCGAGGGGCGAGTCCACGCCCGCGACGCGGAAGGTGATCTTGGCGCCGTCGGGCGCGTCCTCGAGGCAGTGGCCCGCGGTCAGGCCCCACGTCGGCGTCGGGAAGAAGATGCTCCCCTCCGAGGTGGCGGACTTGATCGGGTAGATGCAGGCGCCGACGGCTTCGAGGCGGTCGAGCTCGGCCTGGGTCGGCGTGGAGGAGATGGGCTCCGGCTCGTCCCGAGCACAGGCGCCAAGGAGGAGCGAGAGCATGACTGGCGCCGAGAGAATCGCACGCCCGTGACGGGTTCGCTTGCGTTTCATGGGATCACCCCGAGCTCAGCATATCCGCGCGGGCGCCGGCATCCGAGGACACGTGCGAGACGATCCCCGGCGGCTCACTCGCTCCCGGCGGAGTGGTCCTCGGCGAACCGGACCATCTCGTCGCTGATCCGCCTGGCCACGAGCCACCAGGTCCAGCCGCGGTAGTAGACGTGGATGATGACGCCGACGGCGACGAGTTCGCCGTCCGCGTCCTCGGCGAAGAGGGGCCCGCCCGAGAAGCCGTGGGGCGCGAAGCGGTAGGGCCAGCGCATCCAGATGAGGTCGGGCGAGTGGTCCTGCGAGAGGGGGGCGTGGGTGACGCGCAGGCGCATGGCCCGCCCGCGTCGCTCGTCGCCCTGCTCGTCGAAGCCGGAGAGGCCGACGGCGAAGACGTCCTGGCCGGGCGTGGGCGCGAGGCTCGGATTGATCGGCGTGTGGAGGAAGGGGATGTCCGATGACGCGTGTCGGTACAGGACCGCCCAGTCATCGACGCCCAAGCGGTCGGGGTTCTCCGCGCCCGGGGGGAGGGCGAGGGACAAGGGCAGCTCCTCGCCCGTGTCGCCCAGCTCGACGCTGATGCGCGCGCCCCGCGGCGCATCGTCCACGACGTGGGCGGCGGTCAGGGCCCACTCGGGCGTGACGAAGAAGCTGGTGCCGAAGCTCGTCGGCGTGGAGATGGGCATGATCGCCTGCGCCCGGTCACGCACGCGAGCGAGCTGCTCGTCCGACAAGGGCAGTTGCTGGGCGCACCCGGACAGGGCCAGGGCGAGCAAGGCGAGCAGCGTGGGCGTCCATCGGCGGGCCGGGGCGGGCATCGGAGCGAGTGTAGTGGGCGGGGGGTCGGGCCCGGCGCGCGACTCTGTAGACTTGCGCCGCCTTCACGGAGACCCCCGATGCCCAGCAGCAGACGAGCGTTGTTCCCGGCCCTGGCCGCCGGCGTGGTCGGCGCCATGCTCGGGGGCGGGTGCGCCGGGGGCTACAGCGTCGAGGTCCGCAACGAGTCCGGGCGCCAGGTGTTGGCCCGGATCGTCCGCGATCGGGCGTTCGACGCGGACCAGATCCTCGAGCAGGAGGTGATCCCCGACGGCGAGAGTGCCGAGCTTGGCCCGGTGGACGTCGCCCCCCTGGAGGGCGTCACGTTGCGGATCTCCCGACCCGGGGACATCGGGGACGTGCCGGACGAACACAAGCTCAGGCGGGGGTACAACGCGTTCGTGGTGGAGCGGGGCTCGAGCGAGGACTGGTCGGGGTTCAGCGTCCGAAAGGTCGAGGACTGAGTCGGGGCGCGGGGCTAGGACAGCGTCGGCATGGGCGGTACGCTCGGTCGGACTCGGGAATCGAACGTGTTGTGAGGGAGGGGCCGCGATGAGTGGGATGAAGGGGCTGTTGGTAGCGTGCGCGATGTCGGTGGCGGCGGGGGTCGCGCCGGCGCAGCTGTACCTGCGTCTGGCCGGGGGCTTCTCAACGAACGCCGACTACTTCGGGTACGAGTCCACCCAGGGCGGCTGGGTGGGGACGTACGACGACTTCGAGCCGGCGTTCCCGCCGAACTACGCGACGGCGCAGTTCGAGATGATCTTCGACGTGACGGCGTCGGCGGACGCGTTTCAGCATCTGGTCTCGGTCTTCGATATCGAGTACGTCAACCTGATCGTCACCTACATGGGGGCGTTCGAGCTGACGACGCGAACCCTGACGACCGACGATCTGGAGCTTCACCAGATCGAGGTCGCGGACAACTTCATGCAGTTTGTCCTCGTGTTCGACGAGGGGGCGCTGCTGATCGGACTGGAGGGGGCGACCTCGTTCTGGCCCGATCCGACGCTGCCGCAGCTCAAGGAGGACTACATCGCCCAGCCGCGGATCCAGTTCACGACGGACCACGGGACGTTCATCGACAGCCTGTTCTATTCGACGAACATGGGGTACCGGGTGAGCGAGTCGTCACCCCCGGCGCCGCCCGCCGACGGGTGCGGGGCGGTGGACCTTGCCCCGCCCTACGGCGTGCTGGACTTCTCCGACGTGCTCGCGTTCCTGATCGCCTTCGGGGCCGGGTGCCCCTGACCGGGCGGGGTGCTAGCATCGCCCCGACCCGGAGGTTCGGATGGCCTGGATCACCAAGCAGTCGGCCAGCGAGAAGATCGAGCGCCGCGCCGAGCCCTACCTGACCCCGGCGATGCGCGAGAAGCTGACGGGCGAGCTGCGTCCGCGGTTCGAGACGGCGTTGGCGGCGGTGCTGCCGGCGCTGCACATGATCCAGCACGAGTACGGGTGGATCCCGCACCAGGCGATGCTGGAGATCGCGGACTGCCTGGGCCTCAAGCCCGCCGAGGTGCTCGACACCGCGACGTTCTACGAGGAGTACTGGCTCAAGCGCAAGGGGGAGTGCCTGGTGTCGGTCTGCCGATCGATCGCCTGCGAGTTCTGCGGGGCGACGAAGGTGACCGAGGCGATCAAGAAGGACCTGGGCATCGACGTGAGCGAGACGACCGAGGACGGGAAGTTCACGCTGGTGGAGCTGGAGTGCCTGGGCTCGTGCGGGACGGCGCCGGTGATGCTGGTCGACGAGGACCTGCACGAGAACGTCAGCCCCGAGCGGGCGGTGGAGCTGCTGGCGCAGGTGAAGTCGGGCTCGTACAAGCACGCCGGGTCGGGCGCGGAGCACCACAAAGCCTGAGCGCCACCCCCCGCCCTGGTACGATACTTGCGTCCATGGGCGACAAGCAGATCACACGCATGCGGGGGCTGGGGCGCTTCTTCGGGCACGTCTGGGGCGCGGTCCGCTCGCCCGCCGGTCGGTCCGAGCGCGTCGAGGTCCGGCGCGAGATCGAAGAGGAGCGTCACGGGCGGATCACCGTCCGGCGGACCACGGTCGAGGAGATCGAGCTGCCCGAGGACTGGCGGCGGGAGGGAGAGCGATGAGAACCGCCCGCACGTTCGCCGTCCTTGGCCTGCTCGCGCTCCCGCTCATGGGGGGGTGCGTCCGCAGCTCGGTGCACACCACGAGCGAGTCCGCTCGGCGGGACACGATCCAGGTCGGCGTCCAGAACCAGACCACGGTCACGCTCCGCGTCAGCCTGCACGTTGGCGAGACGACGCCCGAGGACATGGGCGTCTTCCCCCTGAGCGACGGCCCGCGCGAGACGATCGTCCGGGGTTCCGAGAAGGTCGTCAGCGTGAAGCGCCCCAGCCGTTACTTCTTCGAGAAGGACAAGGCGGACGACAAGATTGTTCGTCTTCGCGTCGAGGTGATCACGCCGAGCTGGGACGATCGTCGGGTCCGCTGGTTCGAGATCCTGGGCCCCGCGCCGAGCCGGATCGTGATGCTCCAGCCCAAGCGGGACAACCCGCTGCTCATCAAGGCCGAGAGCGAGGAGGTCCCCATCGCGGAGATCCCCTACGACCATTGGCCGGCGGAAGACCTGTAGCCCAAGACCCATGGAGGAGATCGCGATGCGCAACGCGACACGTCTGATGCTCGTGGGCGCCCTGGGCGTCGTCGGCGCCCTGGGCGGGTGCGCCAGCTCGGGCGGCGCCAGTGCTGTCAGCATCTCGAACCTCTCGGACGCGCCGCTCACGGTCCGGGCCTCGCTCGACGTCCCCGCGGGCGCGTTCGACGCTGAGAAGGAACAGCCCGTCACGACCTCGGAGGTCACGCTCGAGCCGGGCTCACAGGCGGGGTTCACGCTCGAGCACCCGGGCGTGGACGCGCCCTCGGTGCAGTTCGTGATCCGCGTGCCGGGCGACGCCTCGATCCAGCCCTACACGTTCCGGATGAGCCCGCCGGCGCCGTTCCTCCTCAAGATCACCGGGCCCGCGTCGGACCTGCGACTCGAGCGAGAGCGCGTCCGCCCGATGCGGGATCAGGACGGGCTGGTCCCCGACGACCCGCGCGAGCGCCGCTGGAAGGGCGGGTTCCCGAGCTGAGCGGCACGCCGGGGCGCGCCTCCTAGAATCGCCTCCAACGCCCAGGGTCTGCACGTCCATGCCCTGCCGAGGGAGGCTCTCGCCCCATGCCCAAGAAGACCTACGACGGCACACGCCAGCACTCGCTCTGCAAGCGGATCCCGACCGCGCCCTTTGGCGATCCCCGGGATCGGCACGTCGTCGGGTACGACGAGTTCGTGCGCACGGGCGGGTACGAGGGGCTCCGCAAGGCGCTGACGATGGCGCCCAGCGACGTCACCGAGATGGTCAAGGCCTCGACCCTGCGTGGGCGTGGCGGCGCGGGCTTCCCGACCGGGCTGAAGTGGACCTTCCTTCCCAAGATCGAGCCCGGCAAGGATCCGGGCGAGCGGTACCTGGCCATCAACGCCGACGAGTCCGAGCCGGGCACGTTCAAGGACCGGTTGCTCATGGACTTCGACCCGCATCTTCTTCTGGAGGGGATCGCGATCTGCATGTACGCCTGCCGGCTGACCAAGGCGTACATCTTCATCCGGGGCGAGTACCACCACCAGGCGCACGTGCTCGAGGAGGCGCTCAAGGAGGCGTACTCGAACGGGATCTTCGGCGACAAGGGCCTGCACAACCGCGAGTCCAACGCGTCGCATGACCCGTACGTGGCGCACTGCTACGTGCACCGGGGCGCGGGCGCGTACATCTGCGGCGAGGAGACGGCGCTACTGGAAGCCCTCGAGGGCAAGCGCGGGTGGCCTCGCATCAAGCCGCCCTTCCCCGCCGTCCAGGGCCTCTTCGGGCGACCAACCATCATCAATAACGTCGAGACGCTTGCCCACCTGCCCTCGATCATCGAGCACGGCAGCGAGTGGTTCTGTGACCAGGGCGTCGAGTCCTCGATCGGCGGCCCCCCCAGCTTCGGGACCAAGCTCATGGGCGTCTCCGGGCACGTCAACAAGCCCGGGTGCTACGAGTTCGAGCTGGGGATCCCGCTGCGCAAGCTCGTCGAGGAGCACTGCGGCGGCGTGCGTAACGGCAAGAAGTACAAGGCCGCCATCCCCGGCGGCGTGTCGATGGGCATCCTGGGCCCCGACCAGTTCGACGCCGAGCTCGATTTCGACATCGGGCGCAAGTACAACGTCCTCGGCCTGGGCACCGCGTGCCCAACGATCTTCGACCAGGACACAGACATGGTCGCGGTGGCCCGCAACATCGCGCGGTTCTTCAAGCACGAGAGCTGCGGGCAGTGCACGCCGTGCCGCGAGGGGTCGGGGTGGCTGTACCAGCTCTTGACCCGCATCGAGGCCCGCGACGCGACGACCAAGGACCTGGACCTGGCCCTGGAGATCGCAACGAGCATGGGCTCGATGCCGGGGACGACGATCTGCGGCCTGGCCGACGGCACCAACTGGGCGACGCGGACGATCATGAACAAGTTCAGGTCGGAGTTCGAGGCGCGGGTGAAGCCGGCGCACGTGGCCGTGAAGATGACGGTGGGGGCGGGGGCGCGGGGGTAGGCGAGATCCGGGCAAGAACGACGGGATCTCTCGCGATCATGTCACGAATAGTGCATCGCCATGGTGCACCCGAAAGGTCACTTGGACGCTCAGTCGGCCGGACGCGGCCGGGCGAGTCCATTGGATCGCCCTGACTCGCTCTGGCTTCCAGGCTGCAAGGCGCACGCGCTCTTGCTCCTGGGCAGCGTGGCGATGGCCTTTGCGGTCGCGGTCGTCCTGACTTTGCGCACCATGACCTGCCCGGTGGTCGGCAATGGAGTCGGAAGCAGCAGGTTTGTCTCCGAGCGACCCGGCACACGGTTGGTCGTGACGAACTTCAGAGACGTGCCGCGAGCTTTCTACGGCGCGTACGACTCAGACTTCTCCGCGGGCTGGCCCTTCTTCGTGCTACGGAGCCACATCGAGACGACCGAGGACCCCGATACTCCGGGCATGCTCAAGTTTCGACCTGACTACATGCAGCCTGACTATCTGAGCCGGCACATCGGTCGCTTTCGTCCCTACTGGCTGGGCTTGGCGCTCTCGTCGTTCGTCTACTGGGCCGTTTTGTCGGCGGGCGTCATGCTCGTTCGGGCCGGACGGATGCTCGCGAATGAGCGGGTCTATGCGGGACGTCAGGCGGCGGGGCTCTGCGTCAACTGTGGCTATTCCGTGGGCGGCGGGCTCTCGATCTGCCCTGAATGCGGCGAGCACACAAGATGAGGCAATGCGACCGCGTTGAAGGCAGCATGGATGACGCCGAGCAGGAGATCCCGGGCGTCGAGTTCGTTCTGATCCTCCTCCTCTGCGTCGCCGCCTCGATCGTCTACGGCGTCCTCCACGACCAGGTCACCGCCCGCGTCTGCATCGAGTACTTCACCGTCACCCACCCGCCCCTCGTGGCATCGGACTCGCCCACGGTCGTCGGGCTGGCGTGGGGCGTGGTCGCGACGTGGTGGATGGGCATATTCCTCGGCGTGCCCCTGGCGATGGCGGCGAGGCTCGGGCCGCGACCGCGCCGGTCCGCGCGTCAGATGGCGCCCCCGATCGTGATCCTACTGATCGTGATGGGCGTGCTGGCCTTGATCGCGGGTCTCGTGGGATACTGGGTGAGCGCGACGGGGCGGTTTGCGATCCCGCCGGACATTGCCGAGGTGGCGCCCGAGGCGATGCACGACCGGTGGATGGGCGACTGGTTCGCACACAACATGAGCTACGAGGCGGGCTTCTTCGGCGCCATCGTGCTCATGGCGCTCACGATCCTTTGGCGATGGCGCGACTGGCGGCGAGCGCGGGCTAGCGATCGAACAGCGAGAACTGCCCGCCGGGCGCATCACTTGGCTTCATCGGCGCAAGGCCCGGGAACTCCCGGTCCAGCCCGTACCGCCTGACGAAGACATGGAAGTTCTGTCTGAGCTGGTCGGCGAACGGGCCCTCGCCCCGCCCACGCACGCCCGGCCTGGCGTCGTACAGCTTGCCCCCGCGGCTTTGGCGGATGAGCGACTCGACGTGGGCCGCCCGATTCGGGAAGTGACGCTCCAGCCACTCCAGGAAGAGCTCTTTGAGCTGGTAGGGCAGGCGGAGGAGGACGGTGCCCGCGCCGATCGCCCCCGCGTCCGCTGCGGCTTCGAGGATCGCGGGGACCTCCCGGTCGTTGATCGCCGGGATCACGGGCGCGACCATCACGCGCGTCGGCACGCCCGCCTCGCTCAGGCGCCGAATCGTTTCGAGGCGGTCGCGGGGGCTCGACGCTCTGGGCTCCATCTTGTGCGCCAGTTCGTTGTCGAGGCTCGTCACGCTGATGTTGGCCTGGGCCTTGCGCCGTGACGCCATGGCCGCGAGCAGGTCGAGGTCGCGAAGGATCAGCTTGTTCTTGGTGATGATCGAGACGGGCTGGCCCAGTTCGAGCATGACCTCGAGGCACCCGCGCGTGATGCGAAGCTCGCGCTCGATCGGCTGGTAGGGGTCGGTGACGCCGCTCATGATGATCGGGGCGCCGCACCAGTCCGGGCGGAGCAGGGCTTTTCGCAACAATCGCGGCGCCTCGCGCTTGACGTGGATCTTGGTCTCGAAGTCGATGCCGCAGCTCAGCCCCAGGTACTCGTGCCCGGGCCTGGCGTAGCAGTAGATGCACCCGTGCTCGCACCCGCGGTACGGGTTGACCGTCCACCCCTCGCCCATGTCGGGTGTGTCGTAGTGGTTGAGGACGGTCCGCGTGTCGTCCTCGATCAGCTCGGTCGCGAGGCGCACGCCGTCGGGGCTCTCCTCGGCGATCGCGTCGAGCGCCTCCCCCTCGATGCTCAGGCTCACCCGGTCGAATCGACTCAGGGGGTTGAGCCCCGCCCCTCGCCCGCGAGCGCCCCGGACCCCGCCCGGATTGGTCGGGCTCGACCCTGCCGGCTCCATGACCCGATCATATTGCAAACAAATAGGGCTGTCCAGCCCACAAAGCATGGTCTGGCTGGGGTTTGGGGGACGCCCGTTCTGGGGGATGCTCGCCCGGGTGTGTTGGTTGGTGGGGGATGCGCCGATACAGTCAGCGTCGAGGCGGGGAATCTCCGCCGGCATGAGCCGCGATGGACGAGACCGAGACATCTACCGCCGAGCCCCCCAAGCGGAGCCCCGGGGAGCACGCGCCCCCCGGGGTCACGATCGATCTGATCGACACCGACGGACGCCTGGACGCGCGGCAGCGCGCGTGGGTGGTCGATCGCGCCGGTCGAGCGATCGCGCCCTTGGGCGTCTCGGGCGAGGTGCGGGTGCGTGTCGTGGGTGACGCCGAGATGTCGCGCGAGCATGCGTCACGCCTGGGCGTCGAGGGCACGACCGACGTGCTGACGTTCGACCTGGGGGGCGCGGGCGGGCGCGAGTTGGACGTGGACCTGCTGGTGTGCGTCGATGAGGCGTGCCGCCAGGCCCGGGCGTTCGAGCACGAGCCCGAGCGCGAGCTGCTCCTCTATATCGTCCACGGCGTGCTGCACTGCCTGGGGTACGACGACGCGGACGATGCCTCGTGCGCCGCGATGCACGTGCGCGAGGACGAGCTGCTCGAGATCGCGGGTGTGGGGGCGACGTACGCCCCTCGCCGGGGATCGAGCGAGCGGGCGGGGGGCTGCCCGAGTTGAGCGCGACCCTGTGGTTCGTGATCGCCTTGGCCGCCCTGATTCTCGGGGCGGTGTTCGCGTCGGTGAATCATTCGCTGCGGTACATGTCTCGCTCGCGCCTGGAGACGCTGGCCGACCGGACGGGGCGCTCGCGGGTCAAGGCCCGCGTGGCGGCGATCCTCGACGACGTCGAGGGGCACGAGGCGGTCGTCGCCCTCCCGCGCGTCGTCTGCCACCTCGTCAGCGTGGTGACGGCGGTGCTCTGGATCGCCGCGCTCACGGGCGTGAAGGACCCGACCTGGGTCGAGCGCGTCGCGGGCCTCGCCTTCGCCTCGGTCATGGTCTGGCTGCTGGGCGTCGTAATCCCGTATTCGATCGCCGAGCACTCGGGGGAGCGGACCGTCATCCTCGCGTCGTTCCCGGTCCGCGTGTGGTACATCCTGCTGACGCCCGTGCGGGGCATCGTCCGCTTCATCGACGAGGTCGTCCGTCGCCTCGCGGGTTCCGAGGCGCTCGACGAGCACGAGGAGATCGAGGCGGAGCTGCTGTCGGTCGTCGAGGAGGGCGAGCGCGGCGGGCGTCTCGACGAGACCGAGCGCGAGATGATCGAGGCGGTGGTCGAGTTCCGCTCGACGACCGCCGAGCAGGTCATGACGCCCCGGACCGAGGTCGATGCGCTCGAGTACACCGACGACCGCGACGCCGTGATGCGCTTCATCGACGAGCACGGGCACTCGCGCGTCCCGGTCTACGAAGAAAGCCTCGACAAGATCGTCGGCGTCCTCTACGCCAAGGACCTGCTCCGCTGGATCGTCAACCACGAGCGCAACGGCAAGGTCTTCACGCTGCGAGAGATCCTCCGCCCCGTGACCTTCGTGCCAGAGACCAAGACGGTCCGCGAGCTGCTGACCGAGCTCCTGGCGGCGAAGGTCCACATCGCGATGGTCGCCGACGAGTACGGCGGCACCGCGGGGCTCGTCACGATCGAGGACATCGTCGAAGAGGTCTTCGGCGAGATCCAGGACGAGTACGAGGACGAGGAGGACGTCCACGAGATCGAGGTGGACGCCGAGGCGCGGTCCGCCGAGCTCGACGCCCGCTTCCACATCGACGACGCCAACGACGAGCTCGAGGAGATCGGGCTGGAGCTGCCCGAGTCGGACGAGTACGACACGGTCGGCGGGTTCGTCGTGGTCACGCTGGGGCGGATCCCGGAGACGGGCGAGACGCTGACGCATGCCGGGATGTGCCTGACGATCCTGGAGGCCGAGCCGACGCGGGTGGTGCGTGTCCGCGTCGAGCCAGTGGGCGAGGGTGCGACGCTGCCGACCGGGCGCGAGTCGAGCGGGAAGTAGGGGGGCGGGCGCCCTGCCCCGGGTACGATCCCCGCGTGCCAGAGCCATCCACGCCGCCGACACGTCTGTACAACACGCTGACCAAGCGCGTCGAGCCCGTCACGCCCAAGGATCCGACGCGCGTGACGTTCTACACATGCGGGCCGACGGTCTACGACGACGCGCACATCGGCAACTTCCGCTCGTTCCTGGCCGCCGACTTGCTCAGGCGGTGGCTGGAGAGCCCGCTGTGCACGCTGACGGACGACGCGGGCCAGACGCGCGCGGGGCCCCGTGAGGTCGTGCACGTGATGAACATCACGGACGTGGGTCACATGACCGACGACGACACGGCGGACGGCTCGGGCGAGGACAAGATGGCCGTCGCCGGGCGTCGCATCGCCGAGGCGAAGAAGTCCGGCAAGCTGCCCAAGGGCGTCGACGTCGATCCGAACGACCCGCTCGCCATCGCCCGCTTCTACACCGACCGGTTCCTCGACGACGCCCGCAAGCTGGGTTTGAAGATCGCGATCGAGGCGGCGGACGACCCGAGTCTCATGCCCCGGGCGACCGACAACATCGAGGGCATGAGGACGATGATCGAGAACCTCGCCAGGCGAGGCTTCGCGTACGCCGCGGGCGATGCGGTCTACTTCGACGTCCAGAAGTACGCGCAGTACGGCGAGCTGTCGGGCAACACCCTCGACAAGCTGCGTGGGGGCGCCGGCGGACGCGTCTCCGACGAGAACCAGGCGAGCAAGCGCCACCCCGCCGACTTTCTCTTGTGGAAGGCCGACCCCAAGCACCTGATGCGCTGGGCCGGCCCGGTGATCGACACCAAGCCGATCGGCGAGGGCTACCCCGGGTGGCACATCGAGTGCTCCGTCATGAGCCTCGGTCGCCTCGATGCCGACAATGCCCGCCACGAGATCGACCTGCACTCGGGCGGCGAGGACAACATCTTCCCCCACCACGAGTGCGAGCGCGCCCAGTCGTGCGCCGCGACCGGCTCGCCGCGCTTTTCCCGCCACTGGTTCCACCCGCGCTTCCTCATGGTCGAAGGCGCGAAGATGTCCAAGAGCAAGGGGACGTTCTACACGGCGAGGGACCTCTTCGAGCAGGGCCACGAGCCCGCGGCGGTGCGTCTGGAGCTGATCAAGACGCACTACAGGTCCAACGCGGATTTCTCGATGCAGGGGCTCAAGGACTCGGCGAGGCAGGTGGAGCGCTGGCGCAAGTTCGTCGAGGCGGGCGAGACGGGGGCGACGGGCGGGGAGAACGTGGGCGCTCGCGCCGAGTTCGCCGGCGCGATGAGCGAGGATCTGAACATCGCCGGTGCAATCGGCGCGATCAACAAGTGGATCAGCGCGACCGACTCGCCCACGAAGGCGGACGCCGAGCTGATGCGCACGTTTGACGCCGTTCTTGGCGTCCTCGCTCTCGAACGAGCCGCCTCGACGTCGACCGACATCGGCGTGTACCAGGGCGTGGATCCATCCCCGGAGGTCGAGTCGAAGCTCGCCGCCCGAGCCGCGGCCCGCAAGGCCAAGGACTTTGCCGCCGCCGATGCGATTCGTGATGAGCTCGCCGCGATGGGCCTCGCCATCAAGGACGTCGCCGGCGGCAAAGTGGAAGTGAGCCGCGGCTAGTCGGTTTGGCCGACCCAGTAGAGACACGCGCCGCCCAGTGCAAAGATGTTGAAGATCACGTAGGCGAAGAGAACGATCACGCCACGTCGGTGGCCCCAGCGCAGCCGATGCCTCCTGAGCGTTGCCCAGACGGCGACGCCGAACGTGGTCAGGCCCGCGAGCCCGATTACACAGATCCACACGACGGGGCAGGGTGCGGCGGGGCTCGGGATCCTGCAAACGAGCACGAAGCCGGTCCACGCGAGCACGATCATGGCGGTGTGCAGCCAGATATTGATGAGCCCGCCGCGGACCAGGTACTTGCGTCGCCGTGAACCCGCGGCGAGTGGCGGCTCGTACCACCTCGGGTCGCTCGTCGTCGCGCACTCGGGGCAGGTCCAGCCCTTGAGCCCTTCGAGGGAGTAGCCGCAACAAACGCACCGTGGCGAGCCCGGCGCACGGAGACGACGCCGGCGCATCTTGGTCACCAGGCGATTCCGCCTCAATAGGCGTCTCACCCACCCTCTGCGCGATCGCCCCATGAACCAATCCTACGGACGAGCCGCGGGAGGGCCGGAAGCCCTCCCCTCCGAGCCCGATTCGCGATTTCGCCATTCGCGACTTCGCCACCTCACCATTCACCACGCACGCGCCCCCGATACCATTCCCCCCATGCCCTGGACCCTCTGGCGCTATATCACCCTCGAGGTCATCCGCCTGGTCGCGATCTCGACGGCGGTGCTCGTCGCGGTCATCTCCTTCGCCGCCGCCGTCAAGCCACTCGCCGACGGCAAGCTCGGCGCCTTCACCTTCCTCAAGTTCCTCGTCTACGCCATCCCCCCCATGCTGGCGTACGCGTTGCCCTTTGCCTCGGGCTTCGGCGCCACGCTCGCCTATCACCGGCTCACGCAGGACAACGAGATCCTCGCGGCCAAGGCGGGGGGCATCTCGCACCGGCGCGTACTCGCCCCGGCGCTGGTGATCGGCCTGGGCTTGGCGGTCATGCTCTCCCTGCTCAACGAGCAGGTGATCCCCCGGTTCCTGACTCGGATGGAGCGTCTCATCACGCAGGACGTGACGCAGATCATGGTCCACACGATCGAGCGGGGAGACGCCGTCCGCGTCGGCTCGACGGAGATCTACGCCGACGCGATCCAGCCCGTCCCCCCGGAGCGCGGGTCGAACGTCATCGACCAGTATCTGCTGATGGGCGTCGTCGGCGTCGATCTCGACGAGGACAGTGAAGGCGTCGACAAGGTGGGCACAATGCTCACGGCCCGACGGGCGTGGCTCCTGCTCGTGCCCGGCGCCGAGGCCGGCTTTGACGAGCCTGACACGCTCGCCGCCATCATCCGCTTCGAGGACGTGGTTGGCCTGAAGAACGGCTCGGTGATGGGCGGCGCGGTTTTCACGGCGCCCGCCTTCCGCGTTCCCAACCCCTTCAAGGATGATCCGAAGTTCCTTACCTCGGGCGAGCTGCGCGCCCTTCGGAAGACGCCAGAGGAGATGAACTGGATTGACGCCCGCCGGATCGCGCTCGCCCGCGAGTACGCGGGCTTCGAGACGCTCACGGGTCTGCGTCGACGCCTGCGCGAGGAGGGCACGGCCCACTTCGCCGGCGCGAGGGGCGAGGACGTCATCGTCCGTTCCGCCGCCCTCAACCCGACCGATGGGTGGGTCTTCCTGCCCTCGGGCGCTTCGGGGCGCGTGGAGGTCGAGGTCTATCGCCCCGACGGCGGCGGCATCGACCGGTACGCCGCCCGCAAGGGATACCTCGAGTTCGAGTCCGTCTCGGGCGACAGTCCCGTCCGCCAGGCGCAGATCGCCGGCCTTACCTTCACGCTCCGCCTCGCGGACGTCGAGACGCGCAGCTCCAGCGACGACGGCACGCAACTGCCCTCCAACGAGCTGCCGACCTTCGACATCCCGGGCCTGACGGTGCAGGGCGACCCGATGGACACGCTGCGCTCGATGGGATGCGACCAGCTCCTGCACGAGGTCGCGTACAGGACAGAGGGCCCGGGGAAGGTCGAGCACATCGCCGTCGCGGCGGGCGTCCTGGATCGCGAGGTCAAGCGCCTCCAGCGCGAGATCACCAGCAAGCAGCAGGAGCGGATGGCGATGGCGGTCAGCTGCCTGGTGATGGTGCTGACGGGGGCCGTCACCGCGATGAAGCTGCGTGAGGCGCTCCCCTTGCTCGTCTATCTCTGGAGCTTCTTCCCGGCCCTGGGCGCCATTATCCTGATCAGCTCCGGGCAGCAGATGATCCACAACACAGGCCTGATCGGCCTCCCCGTGCTCTGGGGGGGCGTCATCCTGCTCGCGGTGTACACCTTCCTCACGCTCAGGGTCCTGCAACGCCACTGACGGCATGACAAACACGGGCACAGACGCCGGCGCCAACACCACGCCTCAGAGGCGAGCCTTCGCGTGGGCCGAGCCCGCGTCCGCGCTGCTCATCCTGGTCCTCGCGCTCACCATCGCCCGTGTCGTCTGGCTCGTCTTCTTCTCGCACGTCACGCTGATCGAGGACGAGGCGCACTACTGGGAGTGGAGCCGTCGCCTGGGGTGGTCGTACGCGACCAAGGGGCCCGGCGTCGCGTGGGTGATCGCCGCCTCGACCGCGATCTTCGGCGACGTCGAGTGGGCGGTCCGCCTGCCCGCGGTGCTGGCCAGCGCCGTCTCGACGCTCGCGGTCGGCGCCCTGGCGCGACGGACGTTCAACGACGGGCGCGTCGGCTTCTTCGCGGGCGCGGCGTGGCAGTGCCTCCCGGGCGTGCAGCTCGCCAGCGTGCTCATGACGATCGACGGGCCGTACCTCGCCTGCTGGGCGGTCGCCGCCTGGTCCTGGGCCGCCGCGACGCGCGACGACAAGCGATGGGCGTGGCCCGTCTGCGGCCTCGCGCTCGCCGCGGGCTTCCTGTTCAAGTTCACCATCCTGCTCCTGCTCGCGGGCCTCGCGCTCGATTGGCTCCGCCCGCGACCCGGTGGGCGTCCGCGTTTCACGGGCGTCCTGGTCATGGTGCTCGTCGCGGCGCTCGGTCTCGCCCCCGTGCTGATCTGGAACGCCGGGCATGATTGGGTCACAGTCCGACACCTGCTCGCGCACCTGGGCTTCGGCGCCGACGCTGGTGGCGGGGGCCACGCGTGGTCGTACTCCCCGATGTGGACGCTCGAGTTCTTCGGGCTCCAGCTCGCGGCGGCGGGCCCGTTGATCGTGCTGATGATCGCGGGGATGGTCGGCCTGCGACGCGTCGGGGGCGTGCCGCGCCCGCTCATCGCCGCCGCCCTGCCCGTGTTTCTTTTCTACCTGCTCGTGACCGCGTTCACGCGCGTCGAGGGCAACTGGACGCTCGGCGGCTTCGTCACGCTCTGCCCGATCGCCGGGTGGATGGTCGTCAGCGCCCGCGAACGCGCCGTGACCTGGCTGCGCCTGGTCTGGGGCGCCTCGGCCCTGGTCGGCCTGATCGCGCTCGCCGCCCTGCCTCTGGCGCCGATCGTCGCGAAGGGGCCGATCATCGGGCCCAAGGTCCCCTTGAACCGGATCACGGGCCTGCGCGCCCACGCCGAGCAGGTCCAGGAGTTGATCGAGCACGTGCGCGAGCGCGACGGCGGCGACCCCTTCGTCATCACCGGGCACTACGGGCGCGCCAGCCAACTCGCCTTCTACCTCCCGGGCCATCCCACGGTGTACTGCGCGACCTCCCAGATCGGGGGCTCGACCCGCCAGTACGACCAGTGGCCCGAGACCGACCTGACGAACCCGGACACGCTCGCCCGCCTCGCCGGTCGCCCCGCCGTCATTCTGACGGGCGACACCCAGGCCCAGCGCGACGCCTTCGCCGACGCCTTTGACGTCACGCTCGACTACGGGCGCCTCGAGACCGACCCCAAGCGGAACTGGACCGCGATGATCGGCCTGGGCTTCCGCGGCTTTGCACACGCGCGCGTCCCGGCGCATCATGACGCGAACCAAGCCCCATGAGCACGCGACGAGCCACATCCTCGCTCACCCGCCTCCTCTGGATCCTCGCGGTTCTCGCGCTGGCGACCATCCTCGCGACGCTGCTCGACCGTCGCCTCGTCGCCTGGCTCGCGACCACCGAGCCCGAGGCGCGCGCCCGCCTCGTCGGGCGCGACTGGTACCAGTTCCTGCGCGCCGTCGGCTACCTCCCGACATGGCTCGTCATCGCGGGCGCGCTCGCCCTGCTCGACAGGCGAGCACGGGGCATCGGGCGGGGCGTGCTCGTCATGCTCGCGCCGATCCTCGCGGGCGCGATCGCGGAGCTGGTCAAGCTGGTGATCGCGCGCGAGCGTCCCGTGCGTGACGGCGTGATCCAGAACGACGCCGCCTACGTCTGGAGGGGCTTGCTGTCGGGCTTTTCTGACTCGTCGAACCTGGGCATGCCCTCGAGCCACGCCGCGGTCGCCTTCGCGGGCGCCGCCATGCTCGGGATCCTCTTCCCACCCCTCCGGTGGCTCATGCTCGCCCTGGCGGCGGGGTGCGGGCTCACCCGCCTGCTCACCGGCGCCCACTTCGCCTCGGACGTGGTCGTGGGCGCGTCCATCGGCGTGCTGACCGCCTGGGCCCTGGGCGCCCTGGCGCGACCGGGCGGCTCCGACAGCGGGGCGTACACTCGCCGATAGGGATCGACGGGAACACAGGCGTGACCATCCTCGACCGCTACATCGCCCGCCAGTTCCTCGTCAACGTCGCGACGCTCTTCGTCATCCTCTTCTCCTTCGTCGTCGTCATCGACGTCAGCCTCAACATCGAGCGGTTCATCAACCGGGCGGTGGAGCTTCAGACGAGCGGCGGGGGCGCCGAGCCGGGCCTGATCCGCAAGACCGTCGTCACCGCCCTCGTCATCGCCGACCTCTGGTGGCCCCGCCTCCTCCAGCTCTTCAACTTCATGCTGGGCCTCGTCATGGTCGCGGCGATGGGGTTCACATGCACGCAGCTCTCGCGCCACCGGGAGTTCCTCGCGATGCTCGCCGCCGGCCTCTCGCTCCATCGCGTCGCGCGCCCGATCCTCGCGATCGCGCTCGGACTCACCTTCGTCCAGGCGATCAACCAGGAGATGATCATCCCGAGGATCGCGCCCCTGCTCGCCCGCGACCACGGCGACGCCGGCAAGCGCGGCCTGGGACAGACCCCCGTCCCCCTCACCCCCGACGGCCAGGGCTGGATCTACCGCGCCGACTCCTTTGACGCCGACGCGGGCGTGCTCACCGGCGTCTACATCCTCGAACGCGACGAGACCACCAAGCAGGCCATCCGCCAGATCACCGCGACCAGGGCCACCTGGAACGATGGCGGCTGGGACCTCGAGGACGGCCTCGAGCAGTACATCCGACGCTCCGACACCGCCCTGCGCGACGAGAAGCCACGGCGCGTCCACCGCGTCGAGACCGCCCTCGACCCGGCGACGCTCAAGATGAACCGCTACCGCGAATACCGCAACGCCCTGAGCTTCAGCCAGGCCGGGCACATGCTCAAGAAGAGCGCCGGCCTCGACCCCCAGACCAGGCGTGACCTCTCCCGCGTCCGTTGGGGACGGATCTCCATGATGCTCAGCGCCCTGCTCACCCTCGTCATCGCCACCCCCTTCTTCGTCACTCGTGTCCCGGGCAACATGCTCCTCCAATCGCTCAAGTGCGCCCCCATCTCGATCGGCGCCCTGGTGCTCGGGGTGCTGGGCTCGTCGGCGGCGCTGCCCGGGATCCCCCCCTGGCTCGGGGCATTCCTGCCCGTCATGGCCCTGTCCACCATCGCCGTCGCGATGATCAGCCTCGTCAAAACCTGACGGGCCTGGGGCTTGCTCGGGGGCTCCGCGCTGCCACAATGGTGTGAGGGGACCACGGCCCCCCCTTTGGAGGCGTGATGGCGTCGGTCGTCTTCTACTTTCAGGTCCACCAGCCCCACCGCCTCAAGCGGTACTCCGTCTTCCACACCGACCCCTTCTACTTTGACGACGCGAACAACCGGAAGATCTGCGAGAAGGTCGCCGAGAAGTGCTACCGCCCGACGACCTCCAAGCTCCTCGACCTCGTCCGGCGGCACGAGGGACGCTTCCGGGTCAGCTACTCGATCACGGGGACGGTGCTCGACCAGCTCGAGCGGTTCACGCCGGACGTGATCGAGATCTTCCAGAAGCTCGCCGAGACCGGGTGCTGCGAGTTCGTCGCCGAGACCTACTTCCACTCGCTGAGCTTCATCTACTCGCGTCCCGAGTTCCGCGAGCAGGTGGAGATGCACACGAAGCGCATCCAGAAGCTGTTCGGGCAGACGCCGACCGTCTTCCGCAACACCGAGCTGATCTACTCGAACGAGCTGGCCCGCGAGCTGGCGTCGATGACCGACGACAAGGGCGAGCCGCGCTTCTTCGGCGCCATCTGCGAGGGCGCCGACCGGTACCTCGGGTACCGCTCGCCAAACTACGTCTACGCCCCACCGCCCGGTGAGGACGGCGAGCCCCTCAAGGGACGTGGCGGGCGCCCGTTCGGCCTCCTCCTCAAGAACTACCAACTCTCCGACGACATCGCCTTCCGATTCTCCAACCGCGGCTGGTCCGAGTGGCCACTGTCCGCCGAGAAGTTCGCCAAGTGGGTCCACCAGATCAACGGCGACGGCTTCCTCTGCAACCTCTTCATGGACTACGAGACCTTCGGCGAGCACCAGTGGGCCGACACCGGCATCTTCGACTTCCTCGACAAACTCCCCGAGGCCGTCTTCGACGTCGCCCCGGGCGAGAACCACTTCAACACGCCTAGCGAGGCCCTCCAGCAGTTCGACCCCGTCGGCGTCTACGACGTCCCCGAGTTCATCTCCTGGGCCGACATGGAGCGAGACCTCACCGCCTGGCGCGGCAACGCGATGCAGTGGAACGCCCTCGAAGAGACCTACAAGCTCGAACGCCAGATCAAGAGCCGCGAGGTCGAGATCAAGGCCTCCGCCGACCCAAAGCGCATCGAGCACATGAGCCACGTCCTGAACGACTGGCGCAAGCTCACGACCTCCGACCACTTCTACTACATGTGCACCAAGTTCTGGTCGGACGGCGACGTCCACAAGTACTTCAGCCCCTACGACTCCCCCTACGACAGCTACATCAACTTCATGAACGTGCTGGACAACGTCCGCACGAGACTCGCCCAGGCCTAGCCCGGTATTCCGATCTTGTTTGGTCAGCGCCGCCCTTCCCGGTAGGCTGAGACGCCTCAGGCCAAAGGGAGGAACCACCATGCGCTTGCCGCTAGCCGCCGTCGCCGCGATATGCGTTGCCCGCTCTGTCGCTCCTGCGAGTCCCATCACATATCAAGGCTTCCTCAACGAGAGCGGAGTTCCCGCCAACGGCTCCTATGACATGCTGTTCCTCCTCTTCGACGATCTCAACCCCGGCCTGCCCGACACGATCGTTTCCTCCGCGGAGGTCACGGGCGTCACCGTCACCGACGGCCTCTTCACCGCTGAGATCGACCTCCCCGAGGGTTCCTTCGATAGGCGCCGACCGCTACCTCGAGATCAGTGTGCGCCCCGCGGGCGGCGGCGGGGACTACTCCACCCTCTCCCCACGCCAACGCGTCGGCGACACGCCCAACGCACGCCACGCAAACTTCGCCTCCGGGCTGCGGTTGCCAATCGACGCGTACGGCACGCCGACCATCATGGGCGGGCCTGTCTTGTCGGTCACCAACTTGGGTCTCAGCGGGTACGCCGTCCGCGGGGAGGCGCCCCATGGCGGCGTCCTCGGGCTCGGCGGTGACTACGCGCCCTACCCGCCCATCAACACTCCCGCAGGCGTCTTCGGCGTCGGCGAGAGCGTCGGCGCCGGCGGCTCCAGCGGCTCCGGCTCCGGCGTTTTCGGGAACACCAACTCGGGCTTCGGCGGCGAGTTCACAGTGAACGGTGTGAACTCCGGCATCGCCCGCTGGGCCCACACCGCGGGAACCGGCGCCGGCGCACTCATCGAGATCGCCAATACCTCCAGCTTCGCCGACGCCCTCACCGTCCGCCACGCCAGCACACAGGCTTCCATCTACGCCGTCCACGGCGTCATCGAGAACCCGAGCGCCGGCGCCAACTCCGCCGCCGTCCGCGGCGAGAACTTCAGCACGAGCGGCGCGGGCATCGGAGTTTGGGGCTCCCAGAACGGCAGCGGATGGGGCGTCTACGGCGTCGCTTCCGGCGCGGGGCGCGGCGTCTTCGGTTCGGCGACCGGTGGCAACGGCGCGGGCGTCTATGGACGTGGCGTCAACTTCGCCTGGGCCGGCTACTTTGACGGCAACGTCCACGTCCAGGGCACACTCTCCAAGTCCGCCGGCTCCTTCAAAATCGATCACCCACTCGACCCCACCAACAAATACCTCTCACACTCCTTCGTCGAATCCCCAGACATGAAGAACATCTACGACGGCGTCGTCGCGCTCGATGACGACGGGCGCGCCGTCGTCACCCTCCCGGACTACTTCCAAGCCCTCAATCAGGACTTCCGGTACCAGCTCACCTGCATCGGCGGGTACGCCCAGGTCTACATCGAACACGAGGTCAGCAACAGTTCCTTCTCCATCGCCGGCGGCACGCCGGGGCTGCGTGTCTCATGGCAGCTGACCGGCATCCGCAAGGACGTGTATGCCCGCGAAAACCCGGTCATCGTCGAGCAGGAAAAATCAGGCGACGAACGCGGGCGATACCTCTACCCGGAGGGCTTCGGGGCCGATCCCGACGAGGGCATCGGGCGGGCGGCGTCTCGCAACTGACGTTCAGAGCAACACGCCCACCCCGAACGTCTATCGGCGTCGGTCCGAGGTGGACCCGGGCGAGAACGCCTGACGGGCCAGAGCGAGCCCGGCGCGGACCGCCTCGCGCTCATACCGCGCCGCGTGGACGCGGGTCGTCCCCAGGCGCTCAGCGAGGTCGCTTAGCGTCTCAGGCGGCTCCCCGTCGAGCGCGAACCGGCGCGACAGGACGACACGGTCCCGCTCGTCGAGCCTGTCGAGCACGGGCGCCAGTCGCGGGTCGGGCTCGAGCCACGCCTGCCAGGGCGCGACCAGGCGTGTCCAATCCGGCGTCGGCGCCTCGGGACGGAAGCGTCGGGTCGCGCGTCCCGCCGCGGCTGGGGCGCTCTCGTGCGCGCGCTTCCAGGCGCTGACGTGCCGACCCATCGCGATGGAGCACGCCGCCGCCAGTCGCCCGCCCCGCGACGCGTCGAACCGGTCCACCACCCCCGCGAGCACGCCAACGCCCTCGAGCACCAGGCGTCGAAGCCCGGACGTCCCGTGCGTTTCGGGCGAGACCCCCTCCGACTCGAGCGAGGTCAGGATCAGGCGCAGGTGCGGTCGCACGAGCATTGCCTTGAGTCGCCCCGCCC
This sequence comes from Phycisphaerales bacterium, assembly GCA_041402005.1. Classification (GTDB taxonomy): domain Bacteria; phylum Planctomycetota; class Phycisphaerae; order Phycisphaerales; family UBA1924; genus JAJRXR01. The sequence continues at coordinate 270,314 of JAWKTB010000003.1, forward strand.
AGCGCAGCGCGGTCTCAGCGTCATCGAGCGCCCTCGCCTTCGGCGCCGAGGGCTCCAGCGACGCGATCAGGCGAGCCGCGTCGAAGCGGAGGAAGTGGTAGGCGACGGCCCGGGCCGCCTCGTCGGGCGCGGGGACGACGATGTGCTCGCGAGCCGTCGTGACCAGTTTGCCCAGAGTCCGGGGGCCTGTGACGTCCAGCCCCGTGCGCACACGCGGGTCGGCGAGCAGCACCTCCCGCGCGTCCTCGCGCGGGAACGTCGCCAGCGTCGGCCCGGTCAGGTCCAGGGCGCGCAGGCGGGCCCCCCGTTCGATGTTGATCGCCCGGATCACGCTGGGGCGCGTCCGCGCGGTGCGATCGGCGATCAGCGAGGGCTCGATCCCCCGGCGCACGGCTCGCGCCCAGACCGCCCGCTCGCGCGCGCTCGGCGGGTCGCTCTCGTCGAACACGGGCGCCTCGCCCCGCTCGACTGCCCGCTCGTCGTGGCGTCGCAACAGCTTGCGCACGCCCTCGTGCGATCGCCCGAAGCGCTCCGCCAGGCGGGCCGCGGCCTGGTTCAGCGACCACCCCAGCGACGTGTGGTACCTGGCCGCCCGACGAACCAGCGTCGCCTCGAGTCGCGTGTCGATGCGGGAGAAGTCGGCGGCGGTGCGCAGTCGCTCCCCCTCGCGCGCCTCGAACGCCTCGACGTTGGCGATCGGGAAATAGAGACGCTCTACGCCCGCCTCGTCGATCACCCGGTGCGCGATCAGCCCCCGCCGACGGTACCGCTCGATCGACTTGGCGCCCACGCCCCAGCGGGCGCTCAGGGCGTCGAGGTCGAGCGCCCCCGCCCCGGCGTCCTTCGGCGTGCGCCCGGCGGCCACCGTCAGACGCTCCACCAACGCCGACAGATCGCCCAGCAGCGCCTCGCCCACCAATGACGACGGCTCGTCGATCTCGGGGCGGTACCCCGTCAACCGGAAGATGAACCAGTCCTCGGGATAGGCCTTGCCCGCCTCGAGCTCGCCCGCGAGCTGCTCGGCCGCCGCGATGTGCCGATCGAGCGCCTCACGTGGCGCGTACCGCAACTGCCTGGCAAGGTCGTCGAGCGCCGGCGTGCGCAGGCGGGTTCGTGGGGGCATTGCTCGCTCTAGACGCCCGGCGCGAGCGACGCTTCGACCTCGCCCCACACCGGCTCGACGCGGGGCGCGAGTCCCAGGTCCGCCGCCCGTCTCAGGAACTCGCCCACCGCCTCGCGCTCGCGCGGGCCGACCTCGTAGCGCAGCAGCTCGCCCACGTACCCCCTGGCCAGCTCGCTCGGCCAGCCCTTCTCGGGCGCCCGCTCGCTGACGACGCGGTCCAGGCGTGCCGCGTTGCGCCGACGCTGGCGATCGAGCAGCGCCGCCGCCGCCATGATCCGCTCGTCCCCGCTCGCGCTCGCCAGGCAGGCCCAGACGGCGTAGACGAAGGGCAGCCCCGTCAGCTCGCGCCACTGCTCGCCCAGGTCGAGCTGGTATTCATACGTGCCGGCGGGAAACGCGCCCGAGACCACCTTGTCCCCGATCAGCAGCACCGCCTCGGGCCAGTCCTGGTCGTCGGACGCGAACCGTGCTGTCGCGTCGAGGGCGACGACCTCGGGCGTGACGCCGAAGCGCTCGGCGAGCACGATCCGGGCCAATACCACCGACGTGTGGCTGTCCGTGTCCGCGTGCAGGCGGGTGATCGTGCTCGGCTCGACCCTCGAAAACAGGCGGACGGTCAGTGTCTGCCCCTCGCACCCGATCATCCCCACGGGTAGCAACGCCAAAGGCTCGGGGCTGGTGGCGGCGTCGATGACGGAGACCAGCGCGATGTCCGCCGGGTTCTGTTCGTTGAACAAACGTCCCGCGAGCGTCGAGGGGACCGCGGCTTCGAGGCGGATGTCTCGGCAGACGTCCAGGCCCTCGATCAGGGGGGCGGTGTTGAGAAAGCTGACGCACGCGACGCGGACCGGCTCGTCCATGTGTGACTCTAGGAAGGGCGAGCCCGGTCCCCGCCCGGTCCGGAGGGCGGATTCGCCCCGTGCCCAGGGAATTTTATGGGCGAACTCCAGGATTTGTGGTCCGTCGGCGGAACATCCGTCACAGTCGTTGCCAGCGGACGGGGCGTCATGCAGTGGGTAGGGGCCCCGTCCGCTCGAGATCAAGCCAGACGCCCCGCGTGTGCAGGGGGCGTCGAGGACAATCAGGGAGGGCGCTCGCGGGATCATGCGGTGTGTTTGACAAGCCTTTCGCGCTGGGCCGCCGATAGCCCGGCGCACAGGTCCACCGCCTGCCAGTAGTATCGCTTGCCGCGGCGGGCGAGATCCACGCGAGAATGCCTACCCACCCGGCGTCGGGCTGCTCGTTCAGCCCGGCGTCGCTTTTTTGGTCGCCCGCGAGCGCCCGCCGCCTCTCGGTACACTCGGGCGCATGGGGACGGGCGACAACGCGTCACGCGGCAGGCTGACACTCGTCGGGGGCGGGGGGCACGCCCGCGTCCTCGCCGAGGCGGCGCGCCTCGAGGGCTGGAAGATCGTCGGCGTCCTCGACGACCACGAACGACCCGCCCTCTGTGAGTCAAACTCGATCGAACGCCTCGGGCCCCTCGATTCGCTGAGCACGAGCCTTGCCGACGGCGTCTGGTTCATCCTCGCGCTCGGCTCGATCACGCTGCGTCGTCGCCTGCTCGACGCCCTGCCCGACGGCTTCGACGAGCGGGGCGGGCGGGTCGTCCATCCCGGGGCGATCGTGTCGTCGGACGCCCAGATCGGCCCGGGTGTGTTCGTCGGGCCCGGGGCGATCGTGAACACGGGCGCCCGCCTGGGCGCGCACGCGATCATCAACTCGGGCGCGATCGTCGAGCACGACGTCGAGGTCGGGCGTGGGGCGCACCTGGCGCCGGGCGTCGCGCTCGGCGGGGGGGCGCGAGTCGGGGAGGACGCGCTGGTCGGGCTCGGCGCGAGAGTGCTGCCCGGCGTGCGTGTGGGGGCGGGGGCGCTCGTCGGCGCTGGCGCGGTCGTGATCGAGGACGTGCCCGTCGGGCGGCGCGTCGCGGGCGTGCCGGCGCGGGAGATCGGGCCCGATTGGAATGCCTAGTCCTGCTCGGACGGGGCGCCCTCGGGCGTCTCGCCATTGAGCTGGGCCTCGAGCTCCTTGGCGCGCGAGATCAGCTCGGCGTCGAACTCGTCGGGCGACGTCACGCTCTCGGGCTCGGGCTGGAGCTCGAAGTGCCACTCGATCCGGTTCTGGAAGCGGTGGGGGATCGCCTCGGCGACCAGGTCGATCCCGGGCCACTCGTGCACGGGGGCCGCAGCGTGTCGGCAGGTCTGCACGGGCTCGTACCCGTCGAGCTGGAGTTGGATGTCGTAGTCGCCGTAGAACGTGAACGCAGTCTCAACAGGCGAGCGTCCGACCTCGACGTCGTTGATCCAGACGCGCGCCCCGGGGGGCTCGGTGGTGACACGGATCGTGCGCTCGATGCACCCACCCAGCGAGAGGGCGAGGGCGGTCAGACCAAGGGCGAGCGTCGGACGCGGGCTCATCGCGGGCAGCGTAGCGGGGGCGGGCGGGCTCGGCCATGACACCTCCGCCCGCATGTGTAACAATGGGGCGTGCCAGGGGGACCGATGGACGATTCAGGGATCGAGAAGCCGCGGCGGACCCGCCTGCAGCGTGTCCACTTCTGGAGTGGGCTGTGGGGGCTGCTCCTCACGCTGGGCATCGGGGCGCAGTCCACGATCACGCTCGCACCCTGGCAGGGCTCGGTCTCGAGAACCGTCTCCCCCGGCGCTGCGTGGTCGTCGATCGTGCTCGGCGTCGGCGGGATGGTCTGGCTCACCTTTGCCGCGGTCATGCTCCCCGTCTGGATCCTCACACGCCGACGGTTTGACAAGATGGACGACGAGCGGCGATTCCGCCTGGTTGCGCTCTGCTGGGGCGGGGTGATCTTCGCGGTGGCGATGTGGGTTGTCTCGATCGTGGTCGCCGCGATCATCGGCTAGGAGCGCTCAGGGGCACCCCTCGCCGAACGCGACCAGGAAGGCGAAGACGTCGAGGAAGTCGTAGGCGTCGTCGGGGTTGAGGTCGGCCCGCCGGTCGGCCCCGGCGAAGCTGATCATGAAGCCCAGGACGTCGTCGAAGTCGAGCACGCCGTCGCCTGTGAAGTCCGCGGGGCAGGCGTGGACCGTGATCGTCTGATTCACGCCGACGTCGTGGAGCGTCGTGGTGAGCCCCGTGTTCCAGACGACGCGGAGAGTGTCGATGGTCGTCGCCTCGGCGAGGCCGAAATGGGCGGTGAGTTCGGACTGCGAAAGGTAGTTGGAGCCGACGGACATCCAGCGGGTCTGTGTGAGGGCGCCCGTGGTCGCCTCGATGCGGGCGCCGAAGCCGTCGGGCGCGGAGCGCGGGTCGGCGGACGTGTCCAGCACGACGCGGAGCCAGGCGTTGTGGGCGCCCTCGACATCGTCGATCGCCTTGTTGCGGTACAGGACGGCGGGCGAGTGGTTGGAGGTGAGCAGCACGTCCTCGTCGCCGTCGTTGTCAATGTCGAGCGTCACCACGCCCCGCCCCTGCGTGACGTGGTTGATCCCGACGGCGGCGGAGGACTCGGTGAAGGTCATGTCGGCGTTGTTCACGAAGACGCGCGTCCGCCCGACGGGGGTGGACCACCCGTTGGTCGCGATGATGTCGGAGTCGGCGTCGAGGTCGAGGTCGACGATGACGGCGCCCCAGCCCCAGTCGTCCTGCCAGACGCCGGCGTCGTGCGACGACTCGACGAAGTGGTGATCGCCCTGGCCGACATAGAGCATGTTGCCGATGCCGGCGGCCTGGATGGAGGTGACGTACCAGTCGAGGACGCCGTCGTTGTTGACATCGCCGATGGCCGAGCCCATGCCGTTGAGGTCGAGGGCGGTGCCGGACTCGGTGGTGTAGTTGGTGAACGTGCCGTCGTGGTTGTTGATGAAGTACTTGCTGGTGCGGAAGTCGGCGGCCCAGAGGAGTTCGGGGTAGAGGTCGCCGTCGGTGTCGACGAGGCGGGGGCTGAAGCCGTGGGTGGAGGTGAGGTCGATGGGGATGGCGGCGGAGGTGACGTCGGTGAAGTGGGGGATCCCGTCGGGTCCGACGCCGTCGTTGCGGAAGAGGCGGTTGCCCGTCGAGCCGGCCATCCACCCGGAGATGACGAGGTCGAGGTCGCCGTCGAGGTCGTAGTCGCCGAAGCAGGCGCCGAAGGCGTCGGAGACGGTTGGGGTGGAGGTGGAGACGCCGGCGGCGGCGGCGACCTGGGTGAAGGAGAAGTGGCCCTCGTCGTCAGGGCCGTTGTTGAGGTAGAGGAGGTGGTGCGTCTCGGGGTCGGGCGCCGAAGGGCTCGAAGCTGGCGACGGAAGACGTCGAGATACCCACAGGATCGACGTCGCCGACGGCGATGCCGCCCCGGATGTGCGCGACGTCGATGGCCTCCAGGCAGTGGATCGGTTGGTGAACGCCGTCACCATTGCTGATGTAGAGGTTTCCGGGCCCGTCGCCTCCCTGGAGAGGACGAAGAGGTCTCGAATCCGTCGCGCTGAAGCTCGCGGCGGCGCTCGCCGGCCATGAAGACGACGAAGCGCGGCTGTCCTGGAACGAGCAACTCACGCCGCTGGCGGCGGTGGCGTTGCTGAAGAAGAGTGATTGGGCGGGCGCAAGGGAGGTGGGCGCCAGCGCAACAAGACCCGAGAACAACACGATCGAGACCCGCATCGTCAAGACCCCGTCCGCGTGAAGAAATCGCGATTCCCAGTGAATCGAGACGTGATCTGGCCAAGTCGCCACCGGGACAACCCAAGGGTACCACGGGCGGTGAGGGAGGCCAACAGAAATCGAACAGGGCGCCCGGAGGCGGGCCTACATCCGCGCGTCCGCGTCGCCCCGGTGCTCCCGGAACCACGCGATCGTGCGCTTGAGCCCCTCCTCGAAGCCGACCTTCGCCTGCCAGCCGATCAGCTCCTTGGCACGGCTGACGTCCAGGCACCGCCGGGGCTGGCCGTCGGGCTTGGTCGGGTCCCAGCGGATCTTCTCCTCCAGTTCCGCGTCATCAGCGCAGAAGCCGGTCAGGCGGGCGATCAGGTGGACGAGGTCCCTGATCGTGATCTCCATGTTCGTGCCGAGGTTGATCGGGGTCGGGGTGTCCATGCGCTCGGCGGCGGTGAGCAGGCCGTCGGCGGCGTCCTCGACGAACAGGAACTCGCGGCTGGCCGACCCCGTGCCCCAGACGGGCAGGAAGTCGTCCCCCCGGTCCGTCGCCTCGATGCACTTGCGGATCAGGGCGGGGATCACGTGCGACGAGTGCAGGTTGAAGTTGTCCCACGGGCCGTAGAGGTTCACCGGCAGGACGTACACGCCCTCCATGTCGTACTGCGTCTTGTACGCGTCGAGCATCTGCCACGCGGCCTTCTTGGCGACGCCGTACGGGGCGTTGGTCTCCTCGGGGTACCCCTCCCAGAGGTTCTCTTCCTTGAAGGGCACCGGCGTGAACTTCGGGTAGGCGCAGATGGTCCCGATCTGGACGAAGCGCCCGTCGCGTTTGGCCAGGCCGTGGACGCGGGCCTGCTCGATGAGGTGCATCGCCATCGCCATGTTGGCGTAGAAGTATCGCCCCGGGTTCTCGCGGTTGGCGCCGATGCCCCCGACCTCGGCGGCGAGGTGGATGACCATGTTCCAATGCCCGTCGAACGCGCTGTCGTACAGGCGGACGACGTCGTCCTTCTCGGTCAGGTTGTAGTCGTCGATGAGGGGGACGAAGACCCGGTCGCGCGAGACGCCCCGGGCCTCGAGACCCTGGAGCACGTGGCGCCCGAGGAAGCCCGCCCCGCCCGTGACGATCACGCGGGCGGTGGACCAGTCGAAGGTGGCGTACTCGGGCATGAACGGGCTCCTGGCTCGGGAGGCGATCGTAGGCGATTGGGATTTCACCTCGGAGGTCACGGAGGGGCACGGGGTGAAGCGAATGGTGTGGTGAGGAAAATGCCCACGCGCGGCGAAAATCACACCAGAATTCATCACCATGAGTCTCTTTCTCCGTGCCTCTCCGTGACCTCCGTGGTGAATCTTGGTTTCCGCGCCCGTCCCAGCGTGTGAACAATGCGTCATGAGCGACCAGCGCCCGAAGGGGATCATCGCCTGGGTGCGTCGGCGCCCGATGTCGTGGGCGTCGAAGCTCGCGGCTCTCATCGGTCTGGCAATGGTCGGCGCCTGGGGCGCGGGGCGCTGGTTCAACGACGATCATCTCTGGAGCCAGTTCCTGTTCTGGATCCCGACCCTCGCCGTCGTTGTGATCGGGTGGGTGTTGGTGCTCGTCTCGGGGATCTGCTCGCGGATGTCGCTGCGGATGGGGGGCGTAATGCTGCGCCCGTTCCTGGCGCTGGCGTGTCTGTTGTTGACAGTCTGGATGCTCTTCGGCGAGTGGCGCGTGCAGCGGTACTTCATGCCCAGCGACGCGCGGCCGACGGACCTCCGCGTCGTGCACTGGAACATGTCCGTCGCGCAGCGCGCCCGGGGCGCCGGCGATGTCATCCTCGCTCAACACCCGGACGTCGCGCTGGTCGTGAACATCCGCACAGACGACCTCCGCCAGTCGCTGTACGAGCAGTTGGCGACGCTCGGGGGCAAGCCTGCCGAGGGCGAGTCGGCGGGCGCCGATGTCCACTTCCTGAATCGCGGCACGCTGGTCGTCGCCACGCGCTTGCCAATTCGGCGTTGGGGCGTGGTCGCCCTCGACGCCGTCGAGTCGAAGCTGGAGGAGTGGCGCTCGGGCTGGGACCCGGGGCGTGTCTACTTTTTGGAGTTGGACACGTCGGGCGAGGCGTCGATGGGTGGGAGGCCGCTGATCGTGTGGGCCCTGGACCTGCCGTCGGACCCAACGATGTCTCGCGCCGAGGTGATGCGAGCCGCGGCACGCGCTGTCAAGAACTGGCAGGGGCCTGTCTACGCGCCGGACGGGATCGGGCGCTGGATCCCGAGTGATCTGGTCGATGTCACACCCGATGAGGCCACGGGGTTTCCCAAGCCCGACCTTGTGATCGGCGACTTCAACACGCCGCGAGGCTCGCACTCGGTGCGCGCCCTGGTCGGCGACATGGACGGCGCGTTCGCGCAGGCCGGTCGGGGCGCCGTCGGGACCTGGCCCCGTCGCTTCCCCCTCTGGCAGATCGACCAGGCGTTCGTCGGGGGCGACGTCGAGGCGACCCGGTACCGAATCCTCAACCCGGGGATGAGCGAGCACCGGATGCAGGTCGTGGACCTCCGACGGGAGTGACCCGCGTCGGGGATTTCCCTCCCCCCGTTGGGGTGGGCGGCTCATGTCCGGCTCCCTCTTGTTCCCCGGGCGGACGCCGGGGACACTGTGAGGCGCCGCCCCGATCGGGAGCGAGCGGGAGGACTATCCATGCATTGGTTGCTCCGCGTCGGGATGACGTTCGTGGGCGCGGTCTCCTTGCTCGCGCCCGCGGCGTCGGCCCAGCTGTACACCCAGAACTTCGAGACGGACACCACCGCCCTCTGGACCGTCAAAATAGGGGGAGATCCCTTCCCCACGGACGGGTACGCCGACTTCTTCTTCAACTATGCGACCGTCGGCATCCCTCCCGCCCCGAGTGGGGCGGGCACACATGGGCTCAAGCTGCAGGCGAACTTGTTCAATGGCAACTTCGGCGGCATCAGCGTCTCGCCCATGGGCCTGAACTTTACGGGCGACTACGTCCTCCGCTTCGATTGGTGGGCGGACTTCAATGGCCCCTTCCCGGGCGGGGGCAGCGGCTCGACCAACCTCTCCACGTTCGGCGTCGGCACCGCCGGCACGTTCGCTCAGTGGCCAGGGGGCGGACCGGACTGCGTCTGGTTCGGCGCGACGGGCGATGGCGGGAGCGGGCGCGACTACCGCGCGTACTCCACCGCCGCGCCGACCAGCTACCCCTCGGGCGATCCCGTCTATGTGGCGCCATCCCATGTCAATGACAACACCGACACCTATTACGCCGGGTTCGGGCACGTTCCCGCCCCCGCCGCCCAACTGGCGCTCTTCCCCAACCAGACCGGCCTGACCGCGGTCGGCTCGGCTGGGATGGCCTGGCACAGGGTGAAGATCACCAAGGACAACGGGCTCGTGACGTGGGAGATCGACGCCCTGCCCATCGCGACGATCGATCTGTCCACCGTGAGCCTGGGAGGGGGCAACATCTTCTTCGGGCACTCCGACATCAACGCCTCGACGTCATCGCCCGATGTCAACGCCCAGTTCTTGCTGTTCACGCTGATCGACAACGTGGTGATCACGAGGCCGGGCGTGTGTGGGGTCGCCGACCTCGCCCTCCCGTTCGGGCAGCTCGACTTCTCCGACGTCATCGCGTTCTTGACCGCCTTCGGCACGATGAGCCCCGCCGCGGACCTGGCGGCGCCCTTCGGGCAGTGGGACTTCTCCGACGTGATCGCCTTCCTGACAGCGTTCGGGTCCGGATGCCCCTAGCGAGTCCCGCACCAGCGCAAGGCGCAGACGGAGAGTGGCGCATGAAGACATCGATGTGTGGCAGGGCGACGATCGTGGGCGCGTGGATCTGGCTCGGCGCGCCCGCCTCGGCCCAGGTGGTGTACTCGCAGAACTTCGAGACGAACACCACCGCGTCGTGGGTCGTCCACGTCGGCCCCGTCGCCGCTCCCACCGACGGGCACACCGACTTTTTCTTTGACTATTCCACGGTCGGCATCCCCACGGCGCCGAGCGGCGCCGGCACGCACGGGCTCAAGCTCCAGGCGAACCTGACCAGCGCGGTCTTCGGCGGGCTCAGCGTCTCGCCCGTCGGCCTCAACGTCGCCTCGGGTGATTTCCGCCTGCGCTTCGACTGGTGGGCCAACGTCAACGGGCCGTTCCCGACATCCGGCAACACCTCCACCAACCTCTCCACCTTCGGCATCGGCACCTCGGGCACGCTCGTCCAGTTCCCGGGCTCGGCGGACTGCGTCTGGTTCGCCGCCACCGGTGATGGCGGGAGCGGGAGCGACTACCGGGCGTATTCCTCCGCCGCCCCGACCAGCTACCCAGGCGGGAACGCCGTCTACATCTCGTCGTCCATCAACAACACCGACCCCTACTACGCGGGGTTCGGGGGCGTCGCCGCGCCCGCGGCCCAGGTCCTGCTGTTCCCGCAGCAGACGGGGCTTACCGCCGTCGGCACGCCCGCCATGGCCTGGCATCGCGTCGAGATCGCGAAAGCCGATGGTGTGGTCACGTGGACGGTTGACAACCTCCTCATCGCCGCGGTCCCGATCGCGGGCCTCACGATCGCCGGCGGGAACATCTGCTTCGGGCACGCGGACGTCAACTCTTCGGTGTCGACCAACGCCAACGCGGCGTCGCTGCTCTTCACGCTGATCGACAACGTCGTCGTGGAGCGGACGGGCCCCTGCAACGCCGCCGACCTCGCGCCGCCGTTCGGCGTGTTCGACTTCTCCGATGTGATCGCGTACCTGACCGCGTTCGGCGCGATGGATCCGGACGCGGACCTCGACCTACCGATCGGCGTCTGGGACTTCTCCGATGTCATCGCCTTCCTGACGACGTTCGCGGGCGGGTGCCCCTAGACGCTCAGCCCTCGCCGCGCTCGCGGGTGGGGAAGGTGATCGTGACCTGCGAGCCGTAGAGCGGGTAGTCGATCCGCGTGCGGAAGACCTCGAAGGCTTGGGGGTCCCAGGCGAGTCGCTGGCAGACGTCGGCGGTCATCTCCGCGTGGCGGGGAACGCCTTGGGCGCGGGCTCGGGCGATGCCGCGTCCGAGGCTCTCGACGCTCTCAGCGAGGTCGAGGCGGTCGATGTCGCGCGTGGGGTCGTTCGCGCTGGCGACGCCGTCGAACGCGGTGTCGTAGATCCGCAGCTCCGCCGGTCGCGTGACCAGGTCCTTGTGCACGAACGCGTCGAGCACGAGGGTCTTCGCGGGGACGGAGACCTCGGCGTAGACGTAGCGCTTGCGGTTCGCCTCGCGCGGGACGTACCGGGGCATGTCCCCCGCGCCAAGCTCCGCGAAGACGACGTCCGCCGAGGCCGACGCCCCGAACGAATCACCCCCCAGCACGCAGTGCGTCACCTCTCCCACGCGCTGGAACGCGATCGGGGGCATGGGGGTCGAGCAGAAGCGCTCGAGCAGCAGCGAGCCCGAGGCGTTGGGCGAATCGCCCGGGATCGCCTGCTTGGGGGGCGCGTCGGGCCCGGCCCGCATCCATCGCGCCGCGAGCTTGACCGTCGCGCCCGGGCGCAGGCGCTGCACGCCGAAGAGCGCGTTGAGCCACGCGATGTCGATCCGGTCGAGGTCGGCGCCGGGATGGAGGAAGACGCCCGCATACAGCGTCTCGGTCTGGGCGCCCTTGAGCTGGCTCATCGCGCGGAAGGCGGCCTGCTTGCGCCGCACCTCGAACTCTCGGCGCGCCTCGGGGACCCAGGCGCTGAGCACGGCGTCCAGCGCGCTGCGGTCCCCCGCCTCGTGCCGAATCAGGCGCTCGAAGTTGTCCACCGCCTCTCGCGCGCGATCGGTCACCTCGCTCGCAGAGCCCGCCCGCTCGCATGCCCGGATCACCCGGCGCATGGGCTCGGGCCCCGGCGCCCTGTGGATCGCCTCCAGCCCGTCCGCCGCCCTGGTCATCTTGAGCACCCGGCTGGCCAGCACCTTGTCGATCCGCAGCAGCATCGCCAGGGCCTGAGGGCCCGGGGCGGGCGTCGGCAGGGACCGGAGCAACTCCCCCATCGATCCCAGCAGGGCGCCCCCCACGTCGATCACACGCCCCTCCAGCCCCTGCTCGCTGGTCACGGGAGCGTCGTCACGGGCCTGGGCGGCGTCTGGGAGCTGGGGCACGAAGGGAACTCCGAAATGGCCGATGCGGACACGAGCGAAGCCCGGGGCTGAGAACCCCGAACAACCCCAGTATAGCGGGTGTTACGCCGCGTGGAAGAAAATCAGAGAAGTTTCCAGGAAACTCTCGACCCGGGTCTTCCGGGCGGATACAACAGGGTTGATGGCCCGGCGGCGCCCGGGCTCGGGCGGACTCGCCGTGCTGTTTGTGGCTCGCCCGACCGCGTTCTCCCGCCTCGAACCAGGCGGGCGCGGGGCGGCGGGGCCGGCGACCGGAAAGACCCCACGGCACACCTCTCGCAAGACAGGAGATTCACGATGAGACACGCGATGTGCATCCTCGCCCTGGCCGGGCTCGCGTCCGCCGCGACCGCCGGCGACAAGGTCGTCAGCTTCGCCAATGGCGCCGAGGGCTGGTCGATCAACGGGTGGACCACCCCGGACCTGGCCGGTGGCAACCCCAACGAGAACCTGCACTGGGACGACTTCGTCGAAACCTTCGGCCTCGAGATCCGCACCGACGAGGGCGCCCCCAACACCGACTTCGTTCACGACCTGACCACGCACCAGAGCGTCACGCTCAGCGTGGACGTCAAGGTGAACTACATCCAGTTCTTCGGGTCGCCCGCTGACCGCGACCTCATCGTCGAGATCCGCGACTACGACAACGTCTCGACCGGGTACCCCTACTGCTCGGTCTGGGTCAATCTGGGCATCCTGCCCGGGGCGCCCAGCGAGAGCGGGTGGACCACGTACTCGGCGACCTTCGACCCCAACTCGTCCGAGCTGCCCGCCGGGTGGGGCGGGTATGGCGACGAGGACCCCAACACCTTCGAGCCGATCCTCCCCGCCGACCGGACGTTCAGCGACGTCCTCGCGGGCGCCGACCAGGTGCTGTTCACCACCTACGTGCCCGGCTTCTTCTACGGGTTCACCAACTTCAACATCCAGGTCGACAACATCCGGATTCAGACGACGGACGCGGGCGGGTGCAACGGCGCGGACCTCGCCGAGCCCTTCGGGCAGCTCGACTTCTCCGACGTCGTCGCCTTCCTGACCGCGTTCGGAAACATGGAGGCGGGCGCGGACCTCGCGGAGCCCTTCGGGCAGTGGGACTTCTCCGACGTGGTGGAGTTCCTGAGCCAGTTCGGGACGGGCTGCCCGTAACCGACTCGACGAACCACGATTCCCCCTCGACCACGCCGCCCGGTGAGCCACTGGGCGGCGTGTTCTTCCTTTTATGCGCGATTGTGCGCCGATCGGTTGAACGCGAAGGGCGCGAAGGTCTCGAGGAGGGTCAGGCGGGGACGACGGGAGCCTTGACGTTCGACAGGGTTCGCATGCGCCCTCGGGCGTCGATGATGAGCCTCGCGTGCTCGCCGATCGTGGGCCAGTCGAAGGCGTCGTGGTCGGTCGCGACGACGACGGCGTCGTACGAGGCCAGCGACCCGGGCGCCAGCTCGACGGCGGTCATGCCCAGGTCGCCCCGACGCCCGGGGTGGGTCGAGGGCACGTGCGGGTCCGCGTAGTCGATGTGCGCAACGTGCTCCCGCAGCAGGCTGATGATCTCGAAGCTCGGGCTCTCGCGCACGTCGTCGATGTTCTTCTTGTACGCCAGGCCTAGGACGAGCACGCGAGCCTTCGCGGGGTCTACTTTGCGCGCGCGGAGCGAGTCGATCGTCTTGGCGACCACGCGTGCGGGCATCGCGTGGTTGACCTCGCCCGCCAGCTCGATGAAGCGGGCGTCGGCGCCGACCTGGCGGGCCTTCCAGGAGAGGTAGAACGGGTCGATCGGGATGCAGTGCCCGCCCATGCCCGGGCCCGGGTCGAAGCGCTGGAAGCCGAAGGGCTTGGTGGCGGCGGCGTCGATCACTTCCCACGCGTCGATGCCGAGCGTTTCGAGGACCACCTTCATCTCGTTGACCAGCGCGATGTTGACCGAGCGGTAGACGTTCTCCAGCAGCTTGGCGGCCTCGGCGACCTCGGGCGTGCGCACGCGGACGACCCGTTCGACCGCCGCGGCGTACAGGGTCGTTGCGACTTCGCTCGAGGCCTCGTCGAGACTGCCCACGAGCTTGGGGATGTGCTGGGCGGTGCGTCCGGGCGAGCCCGGGTCCTCGCGCTCGGGCGAGTACGCGAGGAAGAAATCGTCGCCGACGTTCAGGCCCGATCTCGCCAGGCGCGGGAGGACGACGTCGCGCGTCGTGCCGGGGTAGGTCGTCGATTCGAGCACGACGAGCTGGCCCGGGCGGAGGGTCCTGGCGATGCGTTCGACCGTCTGCTCGACGTAGGACAGATCCGGCTCGCGCGACTCGGCAAGGGGTGTCGGGACACAGACCAGGATCGCGTCGGGCTCGGCGAGACGCGCGAAGTCGCCAGTCGCCCCGAATCGCCCCGAGTCGAGCAGCTTGCGCGCCAGGCCCGGCTCCGGGTGCTTGAGGTAGTCGCGCCCGGCGTTCAGGGCCAGGATCTTCTGGGGGTCGATGTCAAAGCCGAGCGTGGGGAAGCCGGCGTTGTGGAAGGCGCGGACGAGGGGGAGGCCGACGTATCCCAGGCCGACGACGCCGACGAGGGCGTGGCGCGAGGTGATGCGTTCGAGGAGGGAAGCGCGGTGGCCCGTCATGGGCGATTATTGCGTCGCGCCGGCTCGGGCAAGGATCACGCCGCGAGGCGGCGGGTGACGATCCGCTCGTACCGGGAGGTCATGGACTCGAGGCTGTACTTCTCGAGCGCCTCGGCGCGGGCGGCGTCGCCCATCTGGGCCCAGCGGCCGCGGTCGTTCAGGGCGCGACGGATGCCTTCCTTGAAGGCCTCGACTGTGGGGGCGGTGACGTGCCAGCCGGTCTTGGCGTCGGCGACGGTCTCGGCGGGCCCGCCCGAGGCGTGGACGAGGACGGGCTTGCGCATCATCATCGCCTCGACGACCGACAGGCCGAAGGGCTCGGGATCGACGCGGGCGTTGACGGGGATGTCGACGAGCCCGTAGTAGCGCTCGGGGTCGGGGACCTGGCCGAACATGTGGAGGGAGTGGGGGCGGTGGAACTCGTTCGTGATCTGCGTGAGCTGGTCGGCCTCGGGGCCGACGGTGGGGCCGCCGAGGAGGACGAGGTGCAGGGGCGTGCCCAGCTCCTGCTCGAGTTCGAGGGCGGCGCGGAGGACGATGTGCTGGCCCTTGGCGGGGCAGATGCGCGCGAAGATGCCGAGCGTGACGGCGTCCTCGGGGATGCCCACCTCGGCGCGCGTGAACGGGATCACGATATCGGGGTTGAAGCGGTCGGCGTCCACGCCCAGGTGGAAGACGATGGGCTTGACCATGCCCGAGCCGAGCGTCGAGGCGGTGAACGCGGAGTTCGACAGGGGCTGGACGTTGTACCGGGCGCACATGGCGCGGAGGAGGATCTTGTTCACGTGCAGGGGGTAGTTGTCCCCGACGTAGTTGGGCATCTCCCAGAAGCAGGGGACCTTGAGGCTCTTGGCCAGGGCGCCGGCGACGGGGACGAGGTTCGGCTGGAGGAAGTGGACCGCGTCGGGCTTCTCACGCCCCAGCGCCAGGCGGATCTGCTTGACGGCGCGACGCCGGTAAGAGAGCAGGTCCTTGAAGATCAGCGCCCGGTCGAGGAGCGAGCCACTGAGCTTCGGCGGGGGCTCGAGGCCGATGGTGATGTTCTCGAAACCCAGTTCGTCACACTCGTCGGCGAAGGGGCCGTGGGCGAGCGAGATGATCTGGGGCTTCCAGCCTCGGGCGCGAAGACCACCGGCGAGGTTGAGGATGGCCTGACGCAGGCCGTAGACCTCGACCCCGGCGCAGACCCAGGCAATCCGTCGCGTCGACGTGAACGCGTCCATGCGGGCGACCCCTCCGTGAGGCCGCCCCCCGGGTGCGGCCCCGTCGGGTGGATCGGACGTTGACGCGGGCGGATCGAGGCGTCGTGGTGAGGCTCGGGGCGCGAGGGGCGCCTCGGAGCGGCGCAGACGGGAAGCGGGCGACGGAGCGTCCGATATCTCGGGGCTGCCCTAGCTCGGGGCGGGCGAACGACGCGGGACGCGGCACGTATCATCGACGCCCGGGGTCCCTCGTCGGGGTCCCGATGCCCATGGGAAGGCGCATGCCCGAGACGGTCCTGATCACAGGCGGCGCCGGCTTCATCGGGTCGCACGCCGCGACGAGGCTCGCCGCCCGCGGCTCGCGCGTCGTCGTCCTCGACAACTTCTGCGATTTCTACGACCCGGCCATCAAGCGGGCGAGAGCCGAGCGTCTCGTGAAGCTGAACGTCGTCGTGCGCGAGGGGGACATCCGCGACTCCGGCGTGGTGCGCGCTCTGCATGAGGAGTTCCGCCCCGATGCCGTCGTCCACATCGCGGCGATGGCCGGCGTCCGCCCCTCCATCGAGAACCCGAAGCTGTACGCCGAGGTCAACGTGGACGGGACCGTCAACATGCTCGACGCGGCGGCCAGCTTCGGGGTGAAGCGGCTCGTCTTCGCGTCCAGCTCGAGCGTGTACGGCAACAATGAGAAGGTCCCGTTCAGCGAGGACGACCCGGTGGACGAGCCGATCAGCCCGTACGCCGCCACCAAGCGGGCATGCGAGTTGCTCTGCCACACGTACTGGGCGCTGCACAAGCTGCCGGTCTTCTGCATGCGGTTCTTCACGGTCTATGGGCCGAGCCAACGCCCGGACCTGGCGATCTCCAAGTTCATGCGCATGATCGACGCGGGTGAGGAGATCCCGTACTTTGGCGACGGGACATCCAGCCGGGATTACACCTACATCGACGACATCGTGGACGGCCTGATGGCGGCGCTGGAGCGGTGCGACCGGTTCCGGATCTACAACCTCGGGGGGTCGAGCCCCGTCACGCTCACGCAGCTCGTCGAGGCGATCGAGAAGGTCGTCGGGAAGAAGGCCAGGCTCGATCGGCGCCCCGCGCAGGCGGGGGACGTCGAGCGCACGTTCGCGGATCTGACGCGCTCGCGCGCCGAGCTCGGGTACGAGCCGCACGTCGCGCTCGGCGAGGGGCTTCGCCGCCAGTGGGAGGCCCGAAAGGGCTGACGGGGGCAGCGTGCGGATCCTCATGTTCGAGCCCGACGCCGGCGGGCACCGGCTGACCTACCTCAGGCAACTCCTGCCCGCGCTCGACGGGCTGGGCGAGGTGTCGGTCGTCGTGGGCGAGCAGGCGATCGGCGGTGAGGCGTTCAGGCACCAGCTCGGGCCTCTGCGCGACAAGTACCGCTTCGAGAGCGTGAACTTCGAGCCCCAAGGCGGGCTCGTCGGCAAGGCGAGGGCGCGCCTCGAGGCCCTGCGCGTCGCGATCGGGGCGACCAAGCCCGAGCACATCTTCCTGCCGTCGGGGGACGGGCTCGCGCAGCTGCTCGGGGCGCCGGGGTTCGGGGGGCGAGGGGTGATCCCCAGTGGCGTCGAGTGCGAGGCCGGGATGCACCGGGGGAGCTTTGCGTACACGATGGGCTCGCGTCGGTCGCGCGCGCAGAACAGGTTGGGCTTGTGGGCGCTGGCGCGATCACCCTTGGCGCGGGTGCAGTTCGTGGACGTGATGGCGTACGAGTGGCTTCGCGATCATGGGCACGCGTTGGCTCGTCGGGCGTCTGTGCTCGCCGACCCGGTCGATCCGGTGGAGCCTGTCGAGCAGGTCGAGGCGCGTCGTCGCCTGGGCATCCCCGAGGACGGGCGCCTGATCGGGACGAGCGGGCACCTGGATGCGCGCAAGGGCGTGGACTTGCTTGTGCGCGCGTTCGGGGGCGCGAAGCTGGCGTCCAACGATCGTTTGCTCCTCGCGGGGCGTCCCTCGCCCGGGATCACGGCGGCGCTCAACGGGGAGTTCGAGCCCCTCGTGAATTCGGGGCGCGTCATCCCCTTGACACGGTACCTGTCCGACGAGGAGCTGTCGCTCACGCTGGCGGCCTGCGATGTGGTTTGCACGGCCCACCCCTCGCACGTGGGGTTGAGCAACATCTGTCTGCGGGCGGCGGCCGCCGGGCGACCGGTGCTGTCGGGCGACTACGGGTGGTTCGAGCGCGTGGTCGGGGGGTTCAAGCTCGGTTGGACGTGCCGAGTGACGGACCCGGGGGCGTTCTCGGGGGCGATCGCGCGGTCGCTCGACGAGGCGCCAAGCTTCACGCGGGGCGAGCAGGCGGGGAGGCTGCTCGAGTTCCACTCGCAGGCGAACTCGCGCCGGACGTTCGTGTCGCATCTGCGCGCGCGTCTGGGGCTCGGGGCGGACCTGGAACTGCGGACCTGGGAGTGGGCCTGCTCGTAGCTCAGTCGAGCCAGGCGGGAATGCGGTCGGCGAAGCGGGCCGGGGCGGCGGTGCGCAGACGAGCCATCAGCTCCCGCCATTCGCTCGCCGAGACAAAACGCGCCCAGAGCAGGTAGAGGGGCAAGCCCACGGCGCATGTGGCGGCGATGCGGACGACCTCGACGAGCCATGCATGCTGGAGGATCGAGTCCGGGATCTGCTCCGCGGCCAGCCAGCCGGCGCCGATCGTGAGAATCGATCCCGTCAGCGGCGTCATGAAAACAGGAACAACGCGGATGAAGTGGACGCTTCCCGGACGCGTTGCGACGTAGAGGCGGATGGGGTCGAGCGTGACGCGGTACGCCATGACGCCCAGGGCGGTCCCGACCGCCCCGCCCAGCCATGAGCCGAGGGTGACGAAGGCGACGAAGCAGGCGGCGCCGATCGCGGAGAGCAGGAGCTTGGTCTTGTAGCGTCCCTGGGCGAGCAGGAGGCTCGCCGAGGGCCAGCCGACGATTGCGATCGCGAGCGCGACGCTGAGGATCTGCAGCAGTGGGATCGAGTCCGCCCAGCGGTCCTGGTAGAGGAGTCGGAGGACGGGCCCGGCGAGGGCGCCCTGGAGGACGCACAGGGGCGTGCAGACGAGCGCGAGCACGCTGATCGCCTTCAGGAAGGCGCGGACCTGGCGCACGGCGTCGTGCGAGAGCGTGCTCAGGCTGGGCAGCAGCACGCGGGTGAGGTTGAGCATCAGGAGCTGCGCGACCTGCGTGGACTGGTTGTACGCAAAGAAGTAGAAGCCGACGACGGCGTCGTTCGCGAAGAAGCCGAGGATGAGGTAGTCGGCCTGGCGGACGACGATGTCCAGCAGTGTGGAGAAGGTCAGGGGGATGCCGTCGCGCGCGAAGAAGCGCCACAGGCGGAGCTCCGGGCGAGGTCGGACGCGCACACCCGAGAGCTTCCAGAGCGTCATGAAGCGGACGACGCCGACGATCAGGCGCGGGAGCACGAACGCGAGCGGGCCCATGCCCATCCAGGCGAGGATGACTTGGAGGACGATCAGCAGCGTCGCGAAGCCGAACTGGGCGTTGGCGCTGAGGGTGAAGCGGAGGTCGCGTTCGATGGCGGCGGCGAAGGGGAGGGCCCCGCCCCAGAAGGGGATCGAGGCCGCCAGCACGACGAGCATGGGCAGCAGCCTGGGATCACCCTTCAGATCGGCAAGGAAGGGGGAGGCGACGAGGAGGGCCGTGCCGGCGACGGCGCCGAGCGTGAGCGAGAGCCAGACCGCGGAGCTGGCCCAGCGGTTGAAGGCGCGGCGTTTGCGGATCAGGATCTCGCGCAGGCCGATCTCCTGGATGACGGCGGTGAGGGCGGTGATGGCCATCGCGGTGGCGAAGAGGCCGAACGCCGCCGGCGCGAGGAGGTACGCGAGGACGAGCTGGCCAACGAGCGAGACGACCTTGGAGGCGAGCGTTTGCCCGAACATGTAGAGGAAGCCGCGAGTGGTGCGCTTGGCGAGGTGGGTGCTCACGCGCGATCCCCCCGGTCGTCGTTGTTCCGGCTCGAGTTGTCTCGGCGGAGCGCGCTCATGGCGAGTGGTTCGAGGTCTCGCTCGATCCGAGGCCGAGACCGGCCAGCAGCTCTCTCGCGTGCCGAGACTGGACGTCGCGCCACGTGTTGGTCTCGCGGATCGCACGCTCGCGCGAGGCGCCCAGGTCGGCGAGCAGGCTCAGCGCGGTCGAGGCGATGTGCTGGGCGTCGAGCTCGTCGGTGCGGACACAGAGCTCCGCCATATTCACCGAGCGCATGAAGTCGAGGCACTTGGGCTCGTAGGCGAGCGAGATGACAGGCACGCCCCGGGCGAGGGCCAGGACGGCGCCGTGGAGCTTCTGGGCGATCACCAGGTCGTAGCCCCCGATCCGTTCGCTGAAGCGATCGACGGAGGTCCGCTCGGTCCAGATATTCCGGACGCCGATGCCTGAATCGACGAGGGCCTGTCCGGCGCGTTCGTCGGCGGTGTGCAGCGCGAAGGCGTCGACCTCGAAGCCTTTGTCGCGGAGGGCGCCCACGACCTCGGCGACGGCGCGGGTGACGTCGTCCTGCGAGCCGAACATCGGGCCGAAGCTCCCGACGTTCACCGCGACGCGTCCGGAGGCGGGGCGGTCGGCGGGGGCGGGCGTGCAGGCGGAGATCGCAGGGTCGCCGACGACGCGGACGTCGGGGACGCCGACGGACTCGAGGGCGGCGGCGGAGTCCTCGCCGCGCACGCCGACGAAACGGAATTGCTTGAGGGTCTCGCCCCATTCGCGGAGGCGCCCGTGCCAATCGCGGTCGGCGCCGCGGGCGCGCCGGAACTCGTGGTCGGCGACGCCCGTGCCGAAGGCGATGAGGGGGTAGTTCTTGCGGAGCGCGAGGTGGGCGAGTTCGAGGTACTCGGTGTGGAGGATGAGGGTGCCCCCGCCGAGGAAGACGGCGTCGTAGGCGGGACCCTTCTTGACGAGCGCGCGGTAGAGCGAGAGCTCGAGGGGTGGCGCGGTCTCGAACATGACGAGGCGGAGCGGCTCGAAGAGGCGGACGAAGGCGTCGAAGAGGGCCTCGTCCCCGAGGTTCGCGTGTCGAACCCAGCCGATGTAGCCGGCGATGTGGTGGGAGTGGAAGTAGTCGGCGGGCGGGCCGAGGGATCTGGCGGCGCGTGGACCGATCAGGCGACCGGCCTGTCGGAGCGCGGGGCTGGCGGCGCCTCGGACTCGGCGCGCCGTTTGACGCAGCAAGGACACCCTCGGGCTCTCCGTGTGGCGCGCGATGGGACGGGCGCGGGACACCCCGCGGGCCCAATCGTAGCGTGGTCTTCAGGCCGCCTTACGAGCCGAGGGCGCCTCGGTTCGCGCGACTTGGGCGGGATGCTGGGGCGTGGGGGGCGTGTGCGCCGGGCGGATACGCCCGAAGACGGCGATCATGGGCAGCGCCAGGACGTACCGCCAGCGCCCGAGCGAGATATTCATGCCCAGGGTCCGCTTGTAGATATCCATCGCCTCGCGGGCGTACCCGTTCTTGGCGAGGAAGATCGTGCTGGGGCGTGTGGTGGCGGTGACCCAGGCGTCGCGGTCACGCCCGCGGTCGGTGGAGGGCCCGTAGGCGCCGACGGCGCGCTGCTGGAGGAGGTACTGGGCGCCCCGGTAGACGCTGTGGGGGTTCATGCTGATGCCGGTGTGTCGCGTCGAGCGGGGGCGGTGCTGGGCGTAGAAGGGCTCGTGGTAGACGACGAAGCCGCGCTCACGCCCGAAGCGGATGAACAGGTCCGCATCCTCACCCAGGTGGCGGTGGGTGAACATGTCGCCGACGCGGTCGAGCGCGCTCCGCAGCATCGCGACGCCCGAGCCGGGCATGTAGGGCGGGTTGCGCCAGGCGGCGTACAGGTCCGGGTAGACGTCGGCGGCGGGGTCGGGGACGGTCGTGGTGTCGAGCTCGTCTGGATTCTCGAAGTACGCGGTCTTGCTGGTGATGATCGCCGGCTTGTCGAAGCGGTCGATCGCCTCGCGGAGGCGCTCGAACGCCCAGGGGAGCAGAAGATCGTCGGAGTCGAGGACGAGGATGTAGTCGCCGGCGGCGTGCTCGAAGCCGGTGTTGCGTGCGGCGCCGACGCCCGCGTTGTCCTGTCGGACGGCGCGGACGACGCCGGGCAGGCGGTCGACGAAGCCCTGGAGGACCTCGGCGGTGTCGTCGGTGGAGCCGTCGTCCACGACGACGATCTCGTCGTAGTCGCCCAGCTGCGTCAGGCAGGACTCGATCGCGCGGACCATGTCGCGCGATCGGTTGTAGGTGGGGATGACGACGGAGATGTTCATGAGGCCCTCCGGGCGGGGGTCGGGTCGGCGATCGGATCGACCGCGTCGGCGTCGAAAGGAATCGGCGCGGGCGCGGGGCGGGCGAACGGGATCAGGCGGCGCAGACGCGTCGGCACGACGTGCTTGAGCTGCGCCCGCATGTCGTGCCATGACTCGGGGAGCATCACGCGCACCAGGACGGCGTACGCGATCGAGCCCAGCGAGGCGCCGACGAGAAGGGGCGCCCAGGGACTCTCCGTGAACGGGCGGGCGCTCTCGGCGGCGAGCAGACACGCGAACGTACCCAGCGCCCCCACCGACAGCGGGCGCATGAAGGGCGTCATCGCCTGGCCCACGGGCTGGCGCGAGGCGATCGCGTACGTCGCGGGCTCGAGCACCATGACGAACAGGCTGAAGCCGAGCGCGACGAGCCAGACGGGCCCGATCCAGGCGGTGAGCGCCGCGACGGCGAACGAGCCGGTCACGCCGATGACGGACAGGCCGAACTGGAGCTTGAAGCGTCCCTGGGCCTGCAGCGCGGCGCCCCCGGTCCACCCGAAGGCGCGCAGCGGGATCGCGATCGAGAGCATCTGGAGCACCAGCACCGCCGGCTCCCAGCGCTCCGGGAAGACCGCGCTCATGAAGTCGCGCGCCAAGGGGATCTGGAACCAGGCGAGCGGGATGACCAGGAGGATGAGCAGGCGCGTGGCGCGCTCCAGGGCGGCGGCCTGGCGCGAGGGCTGCGTGTTCATCCGCGCCAGCGTCGGCAGCAGCACGCGACGCAGCGCGTGCCCCAGCAGCATCAGGGGCTGCAGCGCGAGGGCGAAGGCGAAGTAGAACAGGCCGACGGCGGCCGCCGTCGAGAACAGGCCCAGGAAGATCGACCCGGACTGGGTCATCAGGGTGTACAGCCCGGTCGCGCCGAAGACGAAGAGGCTCGAGGCGACGAGGTACTTCCAGCGCCGGAACTGGAGGTTCCAGGTAGGTCGGATCGGGGCGTGCCACCAGAGGACGGCGGCGTTGACGCCCGCGAAGACGAGCGCGGGCAGGACGACCGAGTACGCGCCGAAGCCGAGGGCGGCGAGTGCGATGGTGAGCAGGACCTTGCCGACGGTGGTGAGGACGCCGAAGGCGCCGAGGAACCCGAAGCGGAGCTGCCCGTGCAGCTGCGCGTCGGCGCCGGCGGCGAGTGAGTGCAGGAAGGTGGTGAGGGCGAGGACGGCGAGGAGTCCGACGAGCTCCGGCTCGCCGTAGGCCTTCGCGACCAGAGGCGCGATCCCGAGCATGGCGAGCATGCCGAGAAGTCCGCCGACGACGCTGAGCCAGAACCCGGGCGTGACCCAGAGGGCGGATCGCTTGTGTCGCTGGGTGAGGATCTCGCGCAGGCCGGCCTGGGAGACGAGCGAGACGAAGGTGGAGACGGAGTAGGCCATGCCGATGAGGCCGAAGGCCTCGGGCATGAGCAGCCACCCGAGCGCGAGGTTGCCCGCGACGCCGGCAACCTTGGAGGCGAGCGACTGGGCGAGGAGCCAGGAGACGCCCCGAGCGGCGTGACGCCCGAGCGAGGCGTCAGGCCTCGGAGCCTGGGCGGGCCGGACCTCGTCTGACGGCGTGTCTGACTGGGCGTCACCCATCGCCACGGCTCCACAAGGGGGAAGTCTGAAGGGACGTGGATATCGGTCGGTCGGGCGGGGGGGCGTCTTGAGGGCAAGGGGCCAGGCGGGGGCGCGGGGCGACCGGCGTCCGAGAATCCACGGGCTTGATTCGCGGGGCGTCTGCGTGTGTGATGCAGGGCCACGCCCGCTTCCGGGCGCGGCATGGAGGTCGGCATGAAGAGTCGTTGTCTGGCGAGCGGGTTCGGGGCGTTCGTGGCGGTGGGCGTGGGTCACGGGCTCGCGCTCGCCCAGCCCTTCGCGATCGACGCCGACTTCTCGGAGTGGGACTCGGTCCCGGTCGCGCTGACCGATCCGTCGGGTGATGCGCTTGGATTGTTTGACGTCACACACGTCCGGGGCGTGGCGGCGGGGACCGTCGTCTACCTCGAGTTCGACGCGACCAACGTCATCAACATCTCGACGATCCCGGGCGTCAACCAGGAGGTTCGCATCCAGTTCGAGCTGCCCGCGATCGGGCGCACGGTCGAGGTTCGCCTGGGCGGGACGAACTCGATGACCGCGACCAACCCCACGCAGGTGTTCACGTGGAACACGGGGCCCCTGATCGCCCAGCCCTCGTTCGCCTCGGACCGTTTCGAGCTTCGGACAGATCTGGCGATCGCGGGCGCTTCGGCGGGCGACATGGTGAACATCACATTCGGCGGCGCGTCCGCCTCGGACTCGACAACGCCCCCGATCGCGCTGACGCTCGGCGGGGACGGGCCCGTCCTGCACGAGGGCTCGACCGATCGGGCGCCCTGCGCCGACTTCCGCCTCGCCAGCCTGAACACGCTGAACACGGGCTTTCAGGACCAAACGCCGGGGCTGCTGCGCGTCGTAGACAGTGTCGACGCGGACGTGTACTGCTTCGTGGAGGAGTACGGCGGGTCGGCGACCGCGGTCATGAACGTTCTGAACTCGATCGACCCGACCGAGAACGGACTGCCCTGGAACGTGCGCAAGAACAACGACTGCGTCATTGCGTCCCAGCACACGCTCGTCTCGGCGCCTTCGTACGACAACTCGTACGTCGCGGCGGTCGTGGACATGGGCTCGCCCGCGCGCAGCGTGCTCGTGCTGGCGATCCACCCCAAGTGCTGCGGGTCGATCGGCTCGTCCGAGGACCTGCGTCGCATCGAGCAAGCGGGATTCATGCTCCAGACGATCGACGAGGTGCGCAACGCCCTGCCCGCGTCGCCCCTGTTCCCCTACCGCGACGCGCCCGTGATCGTCGCGGGCGACTGGAATCTCGTCGGCTCACGGACGCCCCTCGACATGCTGACCGACCCAAGCCTGCCCGGGGTCGAGTGGCTCCACATCCCCAAGATCGGCGCCGACGACGCGACGACCTGGCAGGCCAACTCGGCGGGCACGGCGTACCCGCCCGGGATCCTCGACTACATCGTCTTCTCCGCCGACAAGCTGGGAGTGCTGAACCGGTTCGTGCTCGACTCGCGTCTACTGAGCCCCTCGCAACTCGCGGCTCTGGGTTTGCAGGCGGGCGACTCGGGCGCGAGCGACCATGACATGCTCGTCGCGGACTTTGCGTTCCCGTCGCCCGCCGACCTCGCCCCGCCCTTTGGGTCGCTCGACTTCTCCGACGTGCTCGCCTTCCTGGTCGCGTTCGGGTCGGGGGCGACCGAGGCGGATCTGGCGCCGCCCCTGGGCGTGTTCGATTTCTCCGATGTCCTTGCGTTCCTGCAGGCGTTCGGCGGCGCGTGCGAGTAGGGCCCGGGATGGTGGTCGCATTCGCGGTCCTCACCCGGTAGGCTGACCCGCCCTGAACACCGAGCGAGGAGCGGGGATGGCCCAGCCAGACGTTCACCTGCCGCAACGACGCGCCGGCATCGGCTTCCTCAAGACCGCCCGACACGACGCGTGGTACGTCCAGCCCGGGCTCGTCCTGCTGGGGCTGTTGACCTTCGTCGTCTATTCGACCTGGGCGGCCTTCGTCGGAACGAACTACCACTACGCGGGCGGGGGGGCGGACTACTTGAGCCCGTTCTACTCGCCTCTATTGTTTGACGCGGCGGGGCAGCCGCCCAGCGGCGTGTCGTGGTTCGGGGCGTGGCCGAGCTGGTGGCCAGCGTTCATCCCGGCGACGCCGGCGTTGCTGATTCTTTGGGCGCCGGGCGGGTTCCGCTTCACCTGCTACTACTACCGCGGGGCGTACTACAAGTCGTTCTGGGGCGCGCCGCCCGCGTGTGCCGTGGGGGGGCCCCACACGAAGCGGTACCGGGGCGAGCGCCGCTTCCCGCTCATCCTCCAGAACGTGCACCGGTACTTCCTGTACTTGGCCCTTCTGTTCCTGCTCATCCTCGCGCACGACGCGTGGAAGGCGATGTGGTTTGAGACGCCCGAGGGCGCCAAGACCTTCGGCTTCGGCCTGGGCACGATCGTCCTCATCGTCAATCCGATCCTGCTCGGGGGGTACACGCTCGGATGCCACTCGCTGCGGCATCTCGTGGGTGGCAAGAAGGACTGCATCTCCGCCAATGGCGCCCGCAAGACGGCGTACGATTGCGTGAGCTGCCTCAACCGCGCGCACATGCGCTGGGCGTGGGCGAGCTTGTTCTGGGTGGGGTTCACGGACCTGTACGTGCGGCTGTGCGCCTCGGGGGTGATCCACGATGTCCGGCTTTTCTGACTTTCACCACGGAGGACACGGAGTGGCACGGAGGATGAGCTTTGCTCAAAGACAAGGCATGCGTGCCACGAAACCCATCTCCGTGGCCCGCCGTGTCCTCTGTGGTGAATCCCGGGGTTCCCGATGAGCGAGTCGTACACCACGCACGAGCACGACGTCCTCGTCATCGGCGCCGGGGGCGCCGGGCTTCGCGCCGCCATCGAGGCGTCGGCGGCGGGTGTGCGGGTGGGTCTCGTCTGCAAATCGTTGCTCGGCAAGGCGCACACCGTGATGGCCGAGGGCGGCGTCGCGGCGGCGCTGGCGAACGTGGACGACCGCGACAACTGGCGCGTTCACTTCTCGGACACGATGCGCGGCGGGCAGTACCTGAACAACTGGCGCATGGCCGAGCTGCACGCCCAGCAGGCGCCCGACCGCGTCCGCGAACTCGAGGCCTGGGGCGCCGTCATGGACCGCACGCCCAAGGGCACGATCCTCCAGCGGAACTTCGGCGGGCACAAGTACCCACGCCTTGCCCACGTCGGCGACCGGACCGGGCTCGAGATGATCCGGACTCTTCAAGACCACGGCATCCACCAGGGCATCGAGGTCTTCATGGAGTTCACCATCACCACCCTGCTCAAGGACGGCGGGCGCGTGGTGGGCGCGGTCGGGTACGACCGCGAGCGCGGGCGCTTTCATGTTTGGAAGGCGGGCGCGGTCGTGCTCTGCACCGGGGGCATCGGGCGGGCGTTCAAGATCACGTCCAACAGCTGGGAGTACACGGGCGACGGGCACTCGCTGGCCTACCACGCGGGCGCCGAGCTGGTCGACATGGAGTTCGTGCAGTTCCACCCGACGGGGATGGTCTGGCCGCCGAGCGTGCGGGGGATCCTCGTGACCGAGGGCGTCCGGGGTGAGGGCGGGGTGCTGCGGAACAAGGACGGCAAGCGGTTCATGTTCGAGGACATACCTCCTTTGTACAAGGACCAGACCGCCGACAACGAGGAGGAGGGCTGGCGGTACGTCACGGGCGACAAGAACGCGCTGCGTCCGCCGGAGCTGCTCACGCGCGACCACGTCGCCCGGTGCATCGTTCGCGAGATCAAGGCCGGGCGCGGCAGCCCCCACGGCGGCGTCTTCCTCGACATCGCCTGGATCAAGGAGAAGATCCCCAACGCCGGCGAGCACATCAAGAAGAAGCTCCCGAGCATGTACCACCAGTTCAAGGAGCTGGCCAATGTCGACATCACGGCCGAGCCCATGGAGGTCGGCCCGACGACGCATTACGTCATGGGCGGTGTGAAGGTCGATGGCGACACGCAGATGTCGTCCGTGCCCGGGTTGTTCGCCGCCGGCGAGGTCGCGGGCGGGCTGCACGGCGCCAACCGACTCGGCGGCAACTCGCTCAGTGATCTTCTCGTCTTCGGCAAGCTCGCCGGCGAGCACGCGGCCGTCTACGCCAAGCAGCACGGCCCCGGGCACGCCGACGCGGGCCAGATCGAGGACGCCATGCACGACGCCCTCGCCCCCTTCGAGCGCGTCGACGGCGAAAACCCCTACGACATCCAGCACGACCTCCAGGACATGATGCAGTCGGAGGCCGGCATCGTCCGCAACGAGGCGGAGATGGCCAAGGCGGTTGACGGGCTGGCGAGGCTGCGCGAGCGGGCCTCGCGGGCCCGGGCCGACGGCAACCGCGAGTACAACCCGGGCTGGCACACCGCTCTCGACCTCAAGAATCTGCTCACTGTCGCCGAGGCGGTCGTGCGCTCCGCCCTCGACCGTCGCGAGAGCCGCGGCGCCCACTTCCGCGAGGACTATCCGAGCAAGGACGAAGCGCACGGCAGGCACAACTCCGTCACCGCGCGTGGGCCCGATGGGCACATGTCCGTCCAGCGCCGCGACATCCCGCCCATCCGCGAGGAACTCGCCCAGATCATCAAGGAGATGGGGTGATGGCGGAATCTCGCAACGTCACCTTCCAGATCTGGCGGGGCGACGCCTCGGGCGGCGAGCTCAAGGCGTACACCACCGGGATCACCGACGGCATGGTCGTCCTCGACGCGGTGCACCAGATCCAGGCCGAGTCCGCGCCGGACCTGGCCTGCCGCTGGAACTGCAAGGCGGGCAAGTGCGGGTCGTGCTCGGCGGAGATCAACGGCAAGCCCCGCCTCATGTGCATGACCCGCATGGACGAGATCGACACGTCCGAGCCCGTCACGCTCCGCCCGATGCAGACGTTCCCCCCGATCCGCGACCTGGTCACGGACGTGAGCTGGAACTACGAGGTCAAGAAGCGCATCAAGAAGTTCAAGCCCCGCAAGCCCGACAACCCCGACGGCACGTGGAACATGGCCCAGGCCGACGTCGAGCGGGTCCAGGAGTTCCGCAAGTGCATCGAGTGCTTCCTGTGCCAGAACGTCTGCCACGTGTTGCGTGAGCACGAGCTGCACGAGAAGTTCGCGGGGCCCAGGCACTTCATCTACACCGCCGCCCTCGAGATGCATCCCCTGGACACCGAGAACAGGCTGGGCCAGCTCAAGGACGAGGGGAACATTGGCTTGTGCAACATCACCAAGTGCTGCACCAAGGTCTGCCCGGAGCACATCACGATCACGGACAACGGGATCATCCCGCTGAAGGAACGCGTCGTGGACGAGTTCTACGATCCGCTCACCAAGCTCTTCCGCATCTTCCGCCCCGCCAACAAGAAGGCCTGAGCACACGCACGAGAGGCGGGCGACGACCCCGCCGGGAGGCGTCGATGGGCGAGCTGAAGCGAATCCATTCGGACACGATTCCCCGGGCGATCTCCAAGGCGGAGCGGTACCGCCTGCTCAACGAGCCGTGGGAGTCGGAGAGCATCTGTCGGGACATTTTGGCGGTGGAGCCCGACAACCAGGAGGTGCTGGCGCTCCTGGTGCTGGCGATCACGGACCAGTTCGCGCGTCGCAAGGGCATCGGGGAGTCGGACGCCGAGGCGGTGCTGTCGCGGATCAAGGACCCGTACCGTCGCGCCTACTACGGCGGGGTGATCGCGGAGCGCTGGGCCAAGCGGCTGCTCCGCGCCGACTACGGGCGCGAGGTCGTGCTCGAGCGGCTGCACAAGGCGATGGACCTGTACGACGAGGCCCAGCGCGCGGCGCCCGAGCACAACGAGGACGCCGTCCTCCGCTGGAACACCTGCGTGCGCCTCATCGAGCGCTTTGGGCTCGACAAGGGCGACGCCCGCTCGTGGGACCTGGCGCACATCGAGCACTTCGACGACGAGATGCCGACGCGCTGAGTCCCATCAGGGCGGCGGGAGCGACCAGCCGACACTGATGGAGCTTGGGGCGAGGTGAACCTGGCGCGAGAGCCAGGCGTCGCCGGCGCGTCGCGCGGAGATCTGCTCGCGCACCTCGCCCAGTGAGAGGTAGGGGACCGGGTCGGGGAGCGAGCCCTGGTGGAGGTCGATCGACCACGCGCCCGAGGCGCCGCCAGCACCCAGCAGCTCGTCGAGCCACCCGTCGTGACGCATGTCGTTCGCCATCGGGCGACGCCATGCGGGGATCTTGCCCGGCTCGGGCGATGCGTCGGCGATGGCGCCAGTCGGGAACGACCGCAGACTCGCGAGGAACTCCTCGACCGCGCGCTCCGGGCTGCTCGGGGCGGGTGTTGACGCGGGCGTTGGACGGGGCGCTGCAAGCGTGATCGGCGGTGTCGGGCTTGCGGGCGCCCGTACCGTCCTCGAGGCCAGCGTGTTGTTCGTCGCGGGCGCCGCGACCTCGTTGGCGTACCGCCTGACCGCGATCGACTGCGTGGGCAGGCGCGTGACGCTCTCCTCGAGCCAGCGGGCGCTGCGGACGCCGAGCTCGCCCCGCGATTGGCGACGGTCGAGAAGATGGACCGCGATCGCCTCGCGCTGCGTCGGGCTGAGTTGGCGCAGGTCGAGCTCGTTCCACCAGACGCCGGCGCGGGTGTCCGGGGCGAGCGCAAGGCGGGCGGCGACGATCCGAGTGGGCGTGACCGAGACGACGAGCGACGTCGGCGTCAACGCGAGCAGCGTCAGGGGTAGCCCGATGAGCGCCAGCGCGAGGCCGACGCGTCGGACATTCTCCGTGTGGATCGGCGTGCCCTTGACCAGCCCGCCGTACCAGCGCCACGGCGCCCCGCACTCGCAGCACACCTTGATCAGCTTCTCCGTATCCGGGTAGGGATACCCGCACCGACGGCACGAGGGCGCCGAGCCGACACGCAGGCGGCGCTGGAACGTGTACATAACCGCCCCGATTCCCAGTGCCATGAGGCCGAGTGCGAGGGGGACGAGGCGGAGGGCGCCGACGACGAACTCCTCGGCGTTCGCGCGGCGCCCCAGCTGGATCGATATCGGCGCGAGGACACCAAGACCGACGACGACGCACGTGATGGGAAGAAGGCCACGCCTGGGCTGCACGAAAGCATGATACCAGAGGGGTTCGGGATGTCTCAACGAGAACGCCGCCGCCCACCCGGGTCGGGCGAGCGACGGCGTCTACTTGTCGGACATCACGGGGTCAGGACCGGGGCGGCTCAGCGCCGGCGACGCACCACGCCCAGGCCGCACGCCAGCAGCATCGCCGAGACCCCACCCGGCGCCGGCGTGATGGTGATGCGGGCGATCAGATCATCGGGCCCGAAGGCGGCGTCGATGGTGTCCCCGGTCGCGGTGGTCAGGCCGACGATCGAGTCGAGGTAGGACGCCCCACCCGGGAGGATGTGGGTGACGAAGCCGTTCTCGTCCGTGCCGAGCGTTGCATCGGAGCCCATGATGAAGGCCGCGCCGTCGGTGATGTCGTTGACCTCCGAGCCGGCGTCCCAGACGTCGCGCCCGTAGATGTTGATGACCAGCGGCCCGTTGAAGTTTCCGGCGGCGTCGAAGAGCTCGATCGCGCCGTCGTTGCCCACGAACATGTCGTTGCTGGGCACGACCATGGCGGCGTAGTTGAAGAAGCGGTTGACGCTCGCGTCGCCCGGGTCGAGGACGATGCTCGCCGACTCGCCCGGGGTGAAGGGGGGGATGCCGTCGGGCTGGACGAGTGTCGTCTGCACGCCCATCGCCTGCTCACTCGAGAACCTCGCGGTGAGGGCGGAGGTGTCGGCGAGCTCCGCGATCTCGACGATCCCGCCCGACGCCATCGACCCGGCGTCGAACACGTCGAACGACCCGTCGTGCAGGCCGAGCCAGAAGGGTGAGAGGGTGAACCCACCGGCGCCCTGCATGTTCTGAACGGTGATGGTGACCTGGGCCCCGGCGGTGGACGCGGCGATCGCGCCCGCGCCGAGCGCGGCGACGACTCTGCTCCTCATGTCGATTCTCCTGTCTGAAGCTGCACACACTGACGCCGGGCTCGCACCCGGACGACCCCGACGTGAGTCAGACGCCCCCGGCGCGCCTTGCAGCCCTACTCGTCGTTTTCCCGAGTTTTCTGGATCGCGTCGAGAATCCGCGCCCGCGCGTCTGGCGGCATCGCGCCCGCGGGCGCCGCGTCGGGGTCTTGACGCAGCTCGGCGACGAGTCTGTCCAGCTCACGCAGCCGCTTGCGTGCCCGACGACAGTTGCTGCACAGGGAGGAGTGCAGCCACTCGCCCACTCTCGAGCCCGGGCGGAGTTGCTCGCCCTTGCGCGCGTACGACCTCACGCGGTCGGCTTCCTCGCACCGCAGGGTCAGGACATACCAGATGACACGGAGCCAGCGCATCACGATCGCCCCCCGGGTTCCGTCCCGCGACCGAAGCCGTCCTCCTCCAAGCCCTCACGCAAACGCAGCTTTGCCCGGTGGATAATCGTCCACAGATTGGTCGGCGTGATGCCCAAAATCTCACAAACACTTTGTGAATCGAGCCCGTCCAGCTCTCGCAGGCAGAACGTCTCCCGCATCGCCTCGGGGAGTTGGGCAATCCTTCGCACCAGGGCCCGGCGAAGCTCCGCCCGGTCGGCGCGGCCCTCGGGGCCGGGCTCCGACGGCGAGATCCGACCCTTCCACTGCCCGTCCGCCCGAAAGGCCTCGTCCCGATGGTCGAGGACGCCCGCCAGGTCCTCCGCGATCGGGTGCTCGCGCCGACGCCGACGCAACTGGTCAAGCACCTTGTGACGCAGGATCCCGATCAGCCAGGTCCGGATGCTGGACCGCCCGTCAAAGGTGTTGAGGGCCCCGATCGCCGCGAGCAGGGCCTCTTGGACGGCGTCCTCGGCCTGGTCCTCGGCGCCCAGGCGGAGCAGGGCGTACCGGTACATCACGTCGCCGTGCTCGTCGAGCCAGACGCCCGGGTCCGCCGGCGCGATCTGCGCGCCCTGCCGCCGGGTTGTGTCCGTGGCATGCATCCCCGGCTCCATGCCAGCCCCAACGCCCCGGGGGCGGGCTTTGTTCGCCATCGAGGAGTCGGATCCCGGCGGAATCTGTGAACTCTACGCGCTCGCGCCCTGGGCTCTCGCCTCGTTGGCCTCTCGGCGAAGGCGATTGATCAGGTCGTTGTCCTGGCCGATCAGGCGTCGATCCCGCAGGGCCATGCCGAAGGCCTGGAGGAGCGGGCGTCGGATGGCGCCCTTCTTGAAGAGGAAGCTCAGCAGCGCCGAGGCGGGCCCCGAGATCGGACGCTTGTGGAAGAACGAGATCTGGTTCGGGAACGAGCGGACCTGGTACCCGCGCTTCTCGCCCACGAGGCGCAGGGCGCGCGGGGACCAAAAGAACACATGACGCCCCGAGTTCACGCTCAGGTAGTCCCAGTCGGCGCCCTGGCCACGGTAGAGCTGCGTCGTGATGACGTGCACGTCCGGGTCGAGCGAGAAGATCGCCTCGATGTCCTGAGCCGGGTTGGGCAGGTGCTCGTACACCTCGAACGCGGTGATCATCGCGTACTTCTGCGCCGGGTCGAAGTCGAACGGGGCGGCGTAGACGTTTTCCACGTACTTGTCGGCGTGGTACGCGTCCATCCCGACGTCCCGCAGCATGCGGACGAGCAGCCCGTCGCCGGCGCCGAAGTCCAGGACCTTGGCGTCCTTCGGGAGCTTGGTCGCCCGCGCGATGAGTGGGAGGGCGACCTGGAGCATCTGCGCCCGGAGGACGGCGCCGGTGTCCGCGCCACGGAACGGGGCGTTGTACGCCTCGTCGAGCCAGGTCGGGGCGTCGGTCATGAGCGAGCCGCACGTCGCACACTCGTGGTACCCGACGTCGTGCCGCGCCATGACGGTGCGTCGGAACTTCTCGCTGGTCTCGCTGCCGCACAGGCGACACTCGACGCGGGCCACGCGACCCTCCTCTCTTCACTCGCGCGGCTCCGTCCGCCTGACCGGTCTTGCCTACTGATCGTGTCCCGTGAACGCCGGTAGCTCGTGACCCGCGTCCTTCAGGGTCTTCTCGCGCTTGGCAAGCTCCACGTCGTGCTCGACCATCATCGCGACCAGCTCGTCGAAGCTCGTGGTCGGCTCCCACCCGAGCTTCTTCTTCGCCTTCGCCGGGTCGCCCAGCAGCAGCTCCACCTCCGCGGGACGCAGGTACCGCGGGTCGAACTCGACGAACTCCTGGAAGTCGAGGCCCGCGTGCGTGAACGCCTTCTCGGCGAACTCGCGGACCGACCAGGTCTGCCCGGTCGCGACCACGTAGTCGTCGGGTGTGTCCTGCTGGAGCATCCGCCACATCATCTCGACGTAGTCGCCCGCGAAGCCCCAGTCGCGCTTGGAGTCCAGGTTGCCGAGGTAGACCTTCTTCTGCAGGCCCATCTTGATGCGACCGACGGCCCTTGTGATCTTGCGGGTGACGAAGGTCTCGCCGCGGCGCGGGCTCTCGTGGTTGAAGAGGATGCCGCACGAGGCGTGCATGTCGTACGACTCGCGGTAGTTGACGGTCGCCCAGTGGGCCATGACCTTCGCGCAGGCGTAGGGCGAGCGGGGGTAGAAGGGCGTGGACTCGCGCTGCGGGGTCTCGACGACCTTGCCGTACATCTCGGAGCTGGACGCCTGGTAGTAGCGGACCTGCTGTCCCGACTTCTGCTGGAAGTCACGGACGGCCTCGAGGAGCTTGAGGGCGCCCATCCCGACAGTGTCGGCGGTGTAGATGGGCATGTCGAAGCTGACGCGGACGTGCGACTGGGCGCCGAGGTTGTAGACCTCGTGGGGCTTGGTCTCGTCGAGGAGCTTGGCCAGGACGTTGGCGTCGCACAGGTCGCCGTAGTGGAGGAAGAGGTGGGTGCCCTTGATGTGCGGGTCCTGGTAGCAGTGGTCGATGCGGTCGGTGTTAAAGGTGGAGGCGCGTCGGACGATGCCGTGGACCTCGTAGCCCTTGTCGAGGAGGAGCTCGGTGAGGTAGGAGCCGTCCTGGCCGGTGATGCCGGTGATGATGGCCCGCCGGGCCTGGGGGTTCTTGTCGCTCACGTCGGGTCGCTCCGTCTGGGATGGCGTGGGTCCAAGGGTAGACGCCAGGTCCTGGGCTCCCGGCGTCGTGGGCACTACGCCCCCGGGTCGGGGGTGGGTTCGCCCCTCGCGGTATCGGCCCGCCCGCCCTCCGGCTCAACCTCGGGTCCGACGATCAACGACCTCGCCGTCAGCAGGGCGAGCAGGCCCGTCAGAGCCAGGACGCCCCCGACGCGGGCGAGGCGGACGAGCCCGCCGGGTCTTGGCGACTCGCTCGACAGGATCGCCGAGGCCATGATCGCCAGGAACATCAGCAGGAACGGCTCGTGGTACCGCTGCCAGACGTTGAAGGACGCGGTCTGGGCGGCGGCAAAGCCAGCCAGGGCCGCGAGCAGGACCCAGCGCGTCCGCGCGGGCGTGCAGGCGAACCAGATCGTGAGCAGCGCCGCGCCGATCGGCGCCAGGGCGAGGACGACCACGCTCGTGCGCCCGCCGACGACGGGCGCCGACCGGATGATGTTCCACCAACCCGAGTACCGCCCGGCGCTGGTGCTCCAGGTCGTCTCGGGGACGAGCGCGATCACGAGCCCGAGCACGAACGCGCCGCCCGCGAGCGCCCAGACACGCCGGTCCATCGCCCGCGCCCGCGGCAGCACGAACGCGATCAGCGGGATCGACAGGATCGCGAACTCCATCAGCATGAACGCCGGCGTCGCGAGGTTCACCCCCTGCACCTTGCCCTGGAACGTGGGGGGGCTGAGCCCGCCCCAGAGCATCGCGAACAGGGCGAGCACGAGGAACGCGGGGAGCGTGACGAGCACGCCGACGAACGCACGCTTCACCCGATGCCAGTCGAAGACACCCTCGGCGCAGGGGGCGTTGATCCACGCGTGGGCCCAGATCACGCACGCGGCCCAGATGTGGATCTGACGGAAGAGGACGAGGGCGACGAGCACCAGGCCGGCGGTGAGAAGCGAGCCGTCGGTCGGTGGTCGGCACAGCGCCAGCGCGATGATGCCGAGCACGCACAACCAGGCGCTGTTGTCGGGCAGGAGCCAGATCCCGGGGAAGAGCACGTACATCGAAGCGATCATGGGCAGGCACAACAAGGCGCCCATCCCCCAGCCCGCGTCCCGGTCCGCGAGCCATGCGAGCAGCGCAAGTAGGATGACCGTGAATACCGCGCCGGCGAGCTGAAGGGCCATCGTCGAGTCGTCGATCCAACGGGCGACGTTGGCGAGGATGAGGTGGTACCCCGGCGTGGTCGCGGAGAGATAGTCGCTGACGTCCGGGCTGGGCAGCTCTTTGGCGAACTGCCGGATCGCGGGCTCGTGGTACTGGACCGAGTCCCAGGCGCCCCGCCCGCCCTCGTGCCCGGAGAGGATGAAGGGCAGCGCGACGAGGAGGTAGAGCGCGACGACGATCGCCGGCGCGAGCCACGCGGAGCGGGGGCGATTGTCTCCCGTCTGCTCAGGCATCGCCCGCGCTCCTCTCGAATACGCGCAGCTCGTGCCCGTACCAAAGACGGGTCGCGTCCTCGCGATGCACGAGCGTCAGCGACTCCTCACCCGCCCACGCCTCGATTTCTTCGATCGCGCAGTACCGGATCAACTGGCGGGCCATGACGAGGTCGTGCGCCTGGTTCGCGAGCGCGCGCCAGCGCGGGTGGTCCACCATGTCCTTGTAAATAAGCCGCCCGCCCGGCGCGACGCGCTTACAGGCGTGCGAGAAAAGCTCCCGACGCGCCTCGGGGTCCACGTGGTGCATGACATCGATCAGCAGCACCGCCTCGAAGGGGCCATCGGGGAGTCCCTGCTCGACGCGCCGGTGCTCGAAACTGGGCGCCGGCGTCCCCTTCGCCGCCAAGCGGGCCGCGGCGCCCTTGGCGGCCTCGATCGCCCCGGGCGAGGCATCGAACCCGTGCCCGCTCGCCAGCCGCCCGCTCGCCGCCAGGCTCAGCAGCACCAGCCCCGAGCCACACCCGATGTCGAGCACGCTCGACCCCGGGGGCGTCTGCTCGATGACCAGCTCGAGGGGGCAGATGTTCGATCGGTATCGGCACATCAGGCGGGTCAGGAGCCCGGCGTCGGCGTACAGCTCGCCCCCCAGGCGGGAGATCTCCGCCGCCGACATCGACACGCCACCCCCGGGCGTCTGGACGGGCTCGGCCTGGGTCGCGGGGGGGCTCATGGGCTGGATCGTTGCTCCCTCGTCGCCCCGGGAGTGCACGCGGGGCCCCGACCTAGCCGATCCCACGCCCACGCCCCCGGCGCCACGCGTATGACCGACGTGAACCCCGCACACCCCCCCCTGGCGCTCTCCCTGCTTCGGCTGGCGAGGGTCCACCAGTGGAGCAAGAGCGTCTTCGTCTTCATCGGCCCCTTCTACGCCTACACCCAGGGCGGGGCCGGGCTCGAACTGGGCGACCTGGCCCTGCGGACCCTCGTCGCCGCGGCCTGCTTCGCCCTGGCCTCCAGCGGGTGCTACGTCTTCAACGACCTCATGGACGCCGAGGAGGACCGGGCCCACCCCCGCAAGCGGAGACGCCCGATCGCCTCGGGCGCCGTCTCGAAGGGGCAGGCGATCGTCTTCGGTCTCGTCCTGTTCGTCGGGGCGGGGGCGCTGCTGCTCGCGCTGCCGCCGAAGTCGGCGGCCTGGCTGGGCGCGATCGTCGGGACCTACGTCGTCAGCGTGCAGCTCTACTCCCTGCGTCTCAAGCACATCGCGATCCTGGACGTGCTCATCCTGTCGCTGGGCTTCGTGCTCCGGGTGCTCGGAGGGTGTGCGGCGGTCTCGGTCACGCCCTCGACGTGGCTGCTCAACTCGACCCTGTTTTTGAGCATGTTCCTGGCCTTCGGCAAGCGTCTGGGCGAGCGTCGGTCGCTCGGCGCCGTCGCCGCCGACGTCCGCCTCGTCCAGGGCGTGTACTCCGACCAGCTCCTGCGCATGGTCGTGGTCGTGACGGCGGTCGCGACGCTGCTGACCTATGCCGGGTACGTCCAGGCGCGCGAGGGGGACTACACCCTGACGCTGCACGCGGTCGGCGAGGGGGGCTTCGGGCTGAACCTGCTCTGGCTGACGATCCTGCCGGCGATCTACGCCCTGCTCCGCGCGATCACCCTCCTGGAACGGGGCGAGCAGGACGACCCGACGGAGCTGGCGATGCGCGACCCCCCGTTCCAGGCGGCGGCGGTGCTGTTCGTGGCGATCACGGCGGTCTTGGCCTTCTGGAGCCCCGCTGGGGGGGCTTCCTGAGGGAGGGATGGCCCCGTCGGGCGTGGGAATTCGCCGGAATGGCCGAGTGAATCGGGCCCAAGGGCCGATAGTGTGGGCGGACGGCGAATGAACCCGCGGGGTCCGACGCCGGTATAGCCTGACAACCACTTGCCTGGTAGGAGGTTGCAGTGCCTCCAGGCGGGTGGGCCACGTGGAATCTCCGACGGCAGGCCGCCGCCGACGATGGAACGGACGATGGCGACACACGCGAACGCGGGCGACGCGCACGAGGCAGCGTCGCCCCAGAACGGGTGTCGCGACGACAGACAGGAGCGAACTCGATGCGCGGAATGAGCGAGACCGGACGGAAGACGCCCCTCCTGATCGCGGGCGTGGTGGGGACAGTGATCGGGCTCGCGCCCGCGACGATCGCCCTCGCCGACCCCCCGACCGAGGAGACCACCCAGCCGACCGACGGGACGGAGAACCTCGAGATCGACCTGGGCGCGATCCAGGCGATGATGGGCGGGGGGCGCCCGGCGCCTCGCCAGAAGCAGGACTTCAAGCCCTGGAAGGAAGTCTCCGAGGGCTACCACCAGGTGAACGCCTCGGGCGATGGTGGGAGCTACTACGGCCTGTGGGTCAACGACAAAGAGCAGCAGATGCTCGCCGAGATGCCCCGGGGGTACGAGCGCCAGAAGCAGTTCTTCGCGATGACGGTCGCGGGCGGCGAGATCTTCGCCGGCCTCCAGGCGGGCGACATGTACGTCTACTGGAAGCGGTACGACGACAAGCTCGCGCTCATCGCCCCGCAGATCTCCGTCCGCTCGACGGGCGACCAGGAGTCCAAGGACTCCGTGGACATGATCTTCACCGACCGGGTGATCCTGAGCGTTCCCATCGTCGCGATGGGGCCAAACGGGCAGCCCGTCATCGACATGGACGACCTGCTGGTCGGCAGCGCCAGCAAGTTCTTCGGGGGCTCGGCCCGCGGCCTGCAGTCGGGCTTGGCGACCATCGAGGAGGCCAAGGCCTTCCCCCAGAACGTCGAGATCGCCTTCAAGGCGCCGATCTACGACGGTACTTTCAAGACATTCCACTACTCGATCTCGGAGATGCGCGGGACGCCCGGGTACCGCCCGCGCAAGGCGGACGAGCGAGTCGGGTTCTTCACGACCAGCTTCCGCGACCTGGGGCAGATCGACCGCAACGACGTGCCGGTCCGGTACATCAACAGGTGGAACCTGGAGAAGCGTGACCCGAGCCTGAAGAAGAGCCCGCCCAAGGAGCCGATCGTCTTCTACGTCGAGAACACCTGCCCGGTGCGCTACCGGCGCTACATCCGCGAGGGCATCGAGTACTGGAACAAGGCGTTCGAGAACGTCGGCATCGTCGACGCGATCGAGGTCCGCTTCCAGGACAAGACGACCGGCGCCCACATGGACAAGGACCCCGAGGACGTCCGGTACAACTTCATCCGGTGGCTGAGCAACGACGTCTCGACCGCGATCGGCCCAAGCCGGGTGAACCCGATGACCGGCGAGATCCTCGACGCCGACGTCGTGCTGACCGACGGGTGGATGCGCGTCTACCAGTACTGGTGGAAGGAGCTGATGCCGGACCTGGCGACCGAGGGGTACTCCCCGCAGTTGTACGCCTGGCTGGACCAGCATCCGAACTGGGATCCCCGCGTCCGCATGGCGGACCCGGGCGAGCGCGAGGTGATGCTCGCCGAGCGCGCCCGCAAGGGCGTGCAGGCCTACGGCGGTCACCCCGCGGCGCAGGCCGACCCCACGCTCATCGGCGACGACGAGTACGACGGGCTCTACGGGCGGACCAGCCAGGTCGCGGGCGCGTGCGCCGCAGCCAAGGGCAAGGCCCTGTCGCTGGCCTCGATGCGGATGCACCTGGAGCTCGCGGCGTCCCTGGCGGCGGACCAGAAGAAGGCCGACGCTACCAAGGCGAAGGCCGCGACCAGCGCCGAGCCGCCCGAGATCACGCCCGAGATGCTCGAGATGATCAAGAAGCAGCTCGAGCAGAACCCGGAGCTCAAGGCGATGATCCCGCCCGAGTACCGGGCGCTCTTGGACGCCCAGCCCCAGGCCGACGAGCCCGACGACGAGGGCGACGACACCGCCGCTCAGGACGAGGAGAAGGACAAGGCCAAGAACGAGGACGGCGAGGACACGATCGACGGCCTGCCCGAGTCCTTCATCGGGCCCATGCTCTCGGAGCTGGTCGCCCACGAGGTCGGGCACACGCTCGGCCTGCGTCACAACTTCAAGGGCTCGAGCCGTTACTCCCTGAGCGAGATCAACTCCGAGGAGCTCAAGGGCAAGAAGCCCTGGTCCACGACCGTGATGGACTACAACCCGGTCAACATCCGCGTCGCGGACTTCGGCGACGAGCAGGGCGACTGGGGCGTCATCGACATCGGCCCCTACGACATGTGGGCCATCGAGTACGGGTACACCTTCGGCAAGCCCGAGAAAGTCCTCGAGGGCGTCGCCGACCCCGACCACCAGTACGGCACCGACGAGGACACGTGGGGACCGGATCCCTTCGCGCGTCGGTACGACATGTCGTCCGACCCCCTCGAGTACGCCGAGAACCAGATGGCCCTGTGCAAGGTCCACCGCGAGAAGCTCCTCGACAAGTTCGTCAAGGAAGGCGACAGCTGGTCGCGGGCGCGTCGGGGCTACCTGATCACCCTGAGCCAGCAGACCCAGGCGATCAGCATGATGTCGAACTGGCTGGGTGGCGCGCACGTCTACCGCGACAAGAAGGGCGACCCCAACGGGCGCGCCCCCATCGAGGTCGTCCCCGCCGACCAGCAGCGGGCCGCCCTCGAGTTCGTCATCAAGAACGCGTTCTATGACGACTCGTTCGGCCTCACTCCCGAGATGCTCAACCACATGACCCTGGACAAGTGGTTCGACGACGACGGGTGGCAGACCATCTTCGAGGACCCGACGTTCCACCTCAACGACCGGATCCTGGCGATCCAGGCCTCGGCGTTGACGGACATCCTCAATCCCATGACCCTCGGACGCGTGCTCGACAACGAGTCGTTCATCCCGAGCGACGAGGACGCCCTGACGCTCCCCGAGGTCATGAACGACGTGACGGGCGCCGTCTGGGAGGAGCTCGACAACTCGCCCACCAAGAAGTTCACCAACCGCGAGCCGATGATCTCGTCGCTGCGTCGGAATCTCCAGCGTGAGCACCTGCAGCGGCTGATCGACCTGGCGCTGCAGTCCGACGACTACGTCGCGTCGCAGAAGCCGATCTCGACCCTGGCCGCCGCCAAGTTGCGAGAGCTGCAGCGGAAGATCGACGGGATCCTCAACGATGGCGGGGCGGGTCGCATCGACGACTACACCAAGGCGCACCTCGAGGAGTCGAGCATCCGGATCGCCCGGGCGCTCGAGGCGCAGTACATCTACAACATGCCGGCGATGCCCGACCTGAGCGCGCTGCAGATGCTCTTCGGGCAGACGAACAAGGGCGACGACCGCCCGTGACCCCTGACCTGATCTGACTCCCACAGCCGGGCGGGCCTTCGGGCCCGCCCGTTTTCGTTGGGGGAGGTAGCATCGTGACGTGGGCGAGAAGCCGACCATCCGCGTGCTGCGCCACCTCGCCCGCTCGGGCGGGACGATGATCGCGCGCTGTCTCGCCTCGATGAAGGGGGTGGCGCTGCTGTCCGAGGTCCACCCCCGGGCGATGCGGGTCACGAATCCCGTCTGGCAGGCCCAGGAGTGGCTGGCGCTGATTTCAAAGGGCGAGCGGGTGAGGCTGGAGCGCCCCGGCGCCTCGTTCGTCGAGTTCGTCACGCTCTGCGAGGAGCGCGCGCGGGCCAAGGGACGCTCGCTCGTGATCCGCGAGTGGTCGCACATCGACTATGTGGGCGTCCCCTACGCCGTCCCGACGATGCGTCCGGTGCTGCACGACGTGCTCGCGCCCTCGTTCGAGATCGTCGAGACCGCCAGCGTGCGTCACCCCCTCGACCAGTGGCTGAGCTTCAACGACCTCGACGTGATTCGTGGGAATGTGACACTCGAAGCGTACCTGCGTGGGTTCGTCGCGTTCAGCGAGGAGGCGGTCCGGGTCGGCTTCGTCCGCTTCGAGGACTTGACGCGCGAGCCGGATTCAACATTGCGCACGCTGTGCGAGCGCCTCCGTCTGGATTTCGACCCGTCGTACCGGACCAAGTGGTTCGCGTTCAAGAACGTGACGGGCGATCGTCCCGAGTTGGAGAGCCGCGGAAGCGGGCGGCGGGACATCAAGCCGCTCGCGCGACGGCACGCCGACCCCGCGATTGTCGAACGGCTGCGTGCGAGCGAGGACTATCAGCGGGCGTGCGCGTTGCTCGGGTATGAACCCTGAACTCACTTCGAACGCGCTAGGGCTCCGAGTCACAGCCGCGAGCGTGAGCTCGCGATGCCTTTGTCAGAATCGCGAGCTCACGCTCGCGGCTCGGCTTTGGCGCCTACCGGGCTCGGAGCGGATACCCGAAGGCGCCCATCGCCTCGCCGAACACTTGGTCGAACGCCGCGTCGAGCCCGGGGGCGATCAGCTCGTCGAGCGAGGCGCCCGAGACGCCTCGGTTGAAGAAGTAGGGGGCCTCGCCCGGCGTATCGCCCCGCCGACGCGCCTCGCCCTCGCGGAGCCTCGCGAAGCTCGACGTCTCGACCGCCCGGGCGATCACGCCCTCGTCGGTCGGGCGTTCGAGGAAGGCGAGCATCCTGGCGAGCTCGGCGTGCGCATCGGCGCCGAGGTCCTCGTACCGGACGAGCAGCACCGGGAAGCCGGCGCCGCGCGCCCACGACTCGGCGTTGTCCGCCCACGTGCCGAGCTGGTTGCCCGCCCAAACTGGGTCGCCGCCGGCGTCGATGAACGCCCGGGCGTAGTCGGCGTCGGTCATCTCCCGCACGCCCGTCTCGGCCTCGCTGCGGCGCAGGCGTCTGTAGTTCAGGTTGCTCATCAGCACGTCCCGGGGGTCGCGGATCACGTAGATCGCTCGACGAGTGTGCGCGACGAACGGATGCTCGTCACGACGCAGCAAGTGCGTCTTGAGCAGGTCCTCGCGCTCCGACTCGGGGCGGTACCGATCCCGCACGCGAAGGACATAGGGGATCCGCTCCTCGACCAGCGTGAGCTCGTCGGTCGGCTCGTGAAGCGCGTTGTGCAGCAAAAATCGCACCCAGGTGTTGCCGCTCTTGGGGTACGAGGCGATCCAGGTGATCATCGCGGCGTGTCCGGGTCTGGCGCATTCAACGGGACGCGGGGCGATCGTACCCGAAGCGGGCCAGTGATTTGCCGAAGGCGGCGTCAAACATCGCATCGACGCCGGGTCCGATCGCGCCGTCGAGCGACTGACCCGAGCGCCCCTTGTTCATGAAGAAGACACCCTTGCGACTGGTCCGGGTGTCGCCCAGGAACAGGCCGTCCTTCTTCCTTGCGTCCGCCTTCTCGCGGATCTCCATGGCGCGCAGGCGCTCGAAGCTCGAGCCCTCGACCGCCC
Organism: Phycisphaerales bacterium; assembly: GCA_041402005.1. Taxonomy (GTDB): domain Bacteria; phylum Planctomycetota; class Phycisphaerae; order Phycisphaerales; family UBA1924; genus JAJRXR01. The sequence continues at coordinate 313,649 of JAWKTB010000003.1, forward strand.
TCGCCAGCGCGTCGTCTGCGACCTCGAGCCCGAGGAAGTCGATCACCCCCCGCATCACGTCCCTCGCGTCGCGCTTCAGATCCTCGTACCGGATCGTCAGGACCGGGAAGTCGGCGGCGCTCCACGAGTCGGCGTGCGACGCCCACGTGCCCATGCCCTGCTGACGCCACGTGGCGTCGCCCCCGACGCGGATGAACTGCTCGGCGTACGAGCGGTCGGAGAGCTGGGCCTCGGTGACGCCGTTGAGACGACGGTAGTTGAGCGCACTGAGCAGGACGTCGCGTGGGTCGCGGATGATGTGCAGGGCGCGGGCCGTGCGCGCCAGCTCGGGGTGCTTGGGCGTCAGCTCGTAGTGCGTCTTGACGAAGATCGGCTCGCCTGAGCCCGGGTTCTCCAGGGCGTCGCCCGCGAGGCGGCGATGGATGTCCGGGATCCGCCGGTTGATGTCCATGGATTCTTTGGGCTCGCCGAAGAGGCACTGATAGAGGATGAAGCGGACCCAAGTGTTGCCGCTCTTGGGGTACGAGGCCAGCCAGGTGATCGTCATGCCCGGTTGCCTCCGGTCTGGCGGGCGCACCAGGCGCGCCACAACTCTCTGTAGGCGCCCTCGAGGCGTCGGGCGAACCCGGGGCGGTCGCACAGGGGAGATCGGCTCATCCGGGTGCGCAGGCCCCGGCGCACCTCGGCGAGGCGGCCAGCATCGCCCGCGAGCGTCACCGCCTTCGAGACATACTCGTCCGGCGTCGTCGCGATGAACCCATCGAGCCCGAGGGTCGTGTTCAGACTCACGCCGACACGACCGGCGTGCGTCTTGCCCGCGAGTGTGAGCGTGGGTACGCCCATCCATGCCGCCTCGCACGTCGTCGTCGTGCCGTGGTAGGGGAAGGTGTCGAGGGCGAGGTCGATTCGGTCGTACACCGCCAGGTGCTCGCGCATGGACCGGACGTGGGGGATGATCTCGACGCGTTGCTCGTCGACGCCACGCTCGCGGAGCATCGACGCGACGCGCGCGCGCAGCGCCGGCGTGTCGAACCCACGGTTCTTGAGGATCAACCGGGTGGTCGGCAGCTCGCGCATGATCCGCGACCAGAGGTCGAGCGTGGTCGGCGAGAGCTTCTTGAGGTCGTTGAAGGAGCCGAGCGTGACGTGTCCCGCCGCGGCCATCGGGAGCGGGCTCGTCGCCTCGTCGGCTCCAGGCGCCTCGGGCGAGGGCGCGTAGCAGAGGAAGCAGCCCGCCAGGCGCACGAGCGACTCGGTCGCGAACCGATCGGCGCCCTGGGGATCCGTCCGCTCGTCGACGAGGCGGGCGTTGATGCGCGTGAGGCCGGTCGTGTTCGGATACCCGAGGTACGTCGCCTGCACGGGAGCCGGGCACAGGGCCATGACCCCCAGGCGATGCCCCGAGAAATGCCCGGACAGCTCGACGAGGACGTCGACGCGGTCCTGGCGGATCCGCTCGGCGAGCGCCCCGTCGTCCAGCTCCCCCGCGTCGCGCCACAGGTCCGTGAGGCCCCGCAGGCGCTCGGTCATGTCGTCGGGCGAGAGCGTGGTCGAGTAGGCGCACACCTCGACCTGATCGCGGTCGTGGGCCTCGAAGATCGTCTGGAGGAAGTACGCGACCGAGTGGCGACGCATGTCGCGGGAGAGGTACCCGATTCGCAGGCGGCGCTCAGGGTCAGGCGGGTTCGTGTGCGTGCGCATGGGGCGGACGGCGCCCTCGACCAGCTCGCCGAAACGCTTGTGGGCGGTGAACACCTCCTCGGACGTCGCCCGCTGGTCGTAGTTGAGCGCCAGCGCCAGCGTGTCCCACGCGAGGATCGAGCGGGGATCGAGGCGAGTGGCCTCGCGCAGCGTGTCCACCGCGGCGTCCGCCTCGCCCCGGTCGAGGTGCAGGAGGGCCAGGTTGACGCGAGTCTCGGCGTGGTCCGGGCGCAGCTCGGCGGCCCGGGCGGCGGCGGCGAGAGCCTCGTCCAGGCGACCCGTGTGCTGCAGGCAGGCGCCGAGGGACATGTACGCGTCGGCGAGCGTCGGGTCGAGCGCGATCGCGCGCTCGAAGGCGCCGACCGCGCCCTCGGTGTCGCCCTTGAAGTGGAGCATCTTGCCCAAGGTCGTCTGGACGTCGGCGCGATCGGGGGCGCTCCTAGCCGCCCGCTGGGCGAAGTAGAGGCCCTGGTCCACCTGCTTGAGCTGGGCACTCAGGAGCGCGCCCATCTGGTTCGCGTCGGGGTCGTTCGGGTTCTTCGTCAGATACCGGCGCACGATCGCCAGGGCCTGCTCGTGCTGGCCCGCGCGATGGCGCTCGAGGGCCTGTTGCAACTGTGGGTTGGGGCGGGGCGTCGCGCTCACGGGGGGGATGGTACCGGGTCGTCGGTCTAGCTCTTCGCTCGGGCGCAGGCGTCGTGCCAGAGCGCGCGCAGGGCGTCGGCGAACGCCGCGCCGTGGGCGGGGGCGTCCATCAGGGGGGACAAGCGCATCCGCTCGCGCATCTGCAGGCGGAGGGCGCGGACGCCCGAGGGGTCGGCGGCGTGGGCGGCGGCCTTGGCGACGAATTCGTCGAGCGACTGGGCGACGAACTCGGGCAGCCCGAGTGTCCCGTTGAGCGAGGCGCCGACGCGGGCCGCGTGACGATCGCCCCGGAGCGTGAGCGTCGGCACGCCCATCCACGCGCCCTCGCACGTCGTCGTCGTGCCGTGGTACGGATACGTGTCGAGGGCGAGGTCGGCCCTGTGGTACTGGGCGAGGTGCTCGTCCATGGGCTTGATGTGCCCGACGAGCTCGACCGAGTTGGGCGGGGCGCCGCGGGTGGTGAGTTCGTGCCCGAGGCGGGCGCGGGTGGCCTCTTCCGAGGCGCCCCGGTGCTTGAGCAGGAGCCTCGCGCCCGGGCTGGCGGCCAGCACGCGCGCCCACAGGTCCAGCGTCGTCGGGTTGATCTTCTGGACGGTGTTGAAGGAGACGAACGTGAAAGGGTCGCCAGGCTTGCGTGCTTGCACGCTCGGCGCCCGGTCATCAGGGCGGTAGCAGAGGAAGCATCGGGGAAGCCTGACAAGTCGCTCGGTCGCGAGGACGTCGCTGCCCTGGGGGTCGGTGAGGTCGTCGACGACGCGGGCGTTGAGGCGGGTCATGCCCAGCGTGTTTGGGTACGAGAGGTAGGTGACCTGCACGGGCGCGGGGCGGGCGGCGAGCAGGGCCAGGCGGGCGCCGAAGCCCAGGCCCATCAGCTCGATCAGGACGTCGATCCTGTCGGCGCGGATCGTCTCGAGGCGTCGGGCCGCGTCGAGCGGGGCGAGGTCGCGCCAGTGGTCGCTGGCGCTTCGCAGGCGGGCGGTGTAGTCGTCATTGATCGAGCCGAGCGAGTAGCAGGTCGTCTCGATCGCGTGATCGCGCAGGGCCAGGAGCAGGGGCTCGAGGAAGTACGAGATCGAGTGGCGGTGAAGCTCGCGGGCGATGAACGCGACGCGCAGGGGGCGGTCCGGGTCTGGGTTGGCGATTGTCACGCCGGGGTCGGGGGTGGCGCGTTCGAGGGCTCGTCCGAAGGCGGCGTGGGCCTCGAAGACCTCGCGGGCGGAAGCCCGGTCGTCGTAGTTGAGGATCGAGGCGTAGGCGCCCAGGGCGGCGATGTCGGTCGGGCGGGCACGCACGATCGTGCGCATGAGGTCGGCCGCCTCGCGCGGGCGGGCGGTCTCTAAGAGAGCTCCGACGGTCGTGAGCGTGCGCGCGGGGTTGGTCGGGTCGAGCGCCGCGGCGGCGCGGGTGGCTTCGAGACCTGCCTCGGGGCGACCGACGGCGATGAGGGCGGCGCCCAGGGCCGCGTGCGCGTCGGCGCTCCTGGGGGAGAGCTCGACGGCGCGTTCGGCGCGTGCCAACGACTGTTCGTGTCGGCGGAGCGCTCGCAACGTGTTTGACGCGAGCACGAGAGCCTCGGGGTCGTCCCCCGCGCGCTCCAGGGCGAAGAGGGCCTGCTCGCCCTCGCCCGTTGCCAAGAGCGCCTCGGCGAGCAGACGGTTTAGGGCGGCGTCGCTCGGAGACTTCTGCAGGGCGCGCCGCGCCTGGGCGATCGCCTCGGCGTGACGACGCTGATGCACGAGCGTGGCGATGCGGTCGCTGGCGGTCTGGCCCGGCGCGGGGCGTTGCGGGGGCGCCACCCCTACGCCTCCACGAGGCGGCGCGAGACGAACTCACGGGCCTCGGCGTCCGCGTCCAGGGCGTCTTGCAGCGTGCGCAGGGGGCGGGGCTCGAGCTCGTCGAGGGCCGCGATGGTGAGGTCGGCGATGACGCCGAAGGGAAGCGCCGAGTCGTCGGCAAGGAATGCCTCGACGGCGGCCTCGTTGGCGGCGTTGAAGATCGCGCCGCTCGTCCCGCCACGCTCGATGACGCGCTTGGCGCACGCGAGGGCGGGGAAGCGCTCGGGGTCGGGCGCCTCGAAGTCGAGGCGGGCGATCGAGGCGAGGTCGAGGCGCGGGGCGGGCGCGGGGGCGCGACGCGGGTGGGTCAGGGCGAGTTGGATCGGCGTGCGCATGTCGGTCGTGGCGAGCTGCGCGAGGGTCGAGGCGTCGTCCATCTCGACCATGGAGTGGATGATGGATTGCGGATGGACGAGGACATCGAGCCTGGAGGCGGGCATCGCGAAGAGGTGGTGGGCCTCGATGAGCTCGAGGGCCTTGTTGGTGAGGCTGGCGCAGTCGATGGTGATCTTGGGGCCCATGTCCCAGGTCGGGTGGGCGAGGGCCTGGTCGCGGGTGGCGGCGGCGATTCTGTCGGCGGGCCAGTCGCGGAACGGGCCGCCCGAGGCGGTGAGGATGAGACGCTTCACGCCCGCGGGCGGCGCGTCGAGCGGCGGGACGAGGTCGTGATCTTGCCTGGCGCCGACGAGGCACTGCCAGATGGCGGAGTGCTCGGAGTCGATGGGGAGGAGGGCGGCGTGGTTCGTGCGCGCGATCTGCGTCACCAGGTCGCCGGCGGCGACGAGGGGCTCCTTGTTGGCGAGCGCGACGTCGATGCCCCGTTCGAGGGCGGCGAGGGTCGGGGCGAGGCCCGCGACGCCGACCATCGCCGAGACGATGAGGTCCGTCTCGGGGTTCAGGTCGAGGGAGTGGAGGAGTTCGATCGCGGCGTCGGGCCCGCGCGCACACCGGAGGTCGGTGTCGACGGACTCGTCCGCGAGGGCGAGACGCGGCACGTCGTAGCGGGCGGCCTGCCCGGTGAGCGTGTCGGCGTTGCGACCGGCGGCGAGGGCGAGGATCTGGTACCGCGTGGGCAAGGCGCCCCTGGCGTGAAGATCGTTGAGATGGTCGACGACGGCGAGGGTCTGCGCGCCGATGGAGCCGGTGGAGCCGAGGATGATCAGGCGGCGTGTGTCGGTCTGGGTCATCGCGCGGGGCTCGCTCCCTGACGGTCGCGGCTCGTTCACGACGGGTTGGAAGCCCGTCCCACCGGGAGAGGTTCAGTCATCCTTGGCGATCTGGCCCAGCTCGGAGGGGCTGAGCTTGCGTCGCCCTCTGGAGTAGAGGGTGCGGGGGGCCTTGGGCTTGGCGGGTTCGCTCGCGGGAGTGACGGGCTTGGACTCGGGCGCGGCGACCGAGCCGTTGTCCTTGCCCTTGCCCGAGCCACGACGACGGCGGCGCTTCTTCTTGGGCGCGGCGTCGGTCGCCTCGGTGAGTTCGGGGCCAGCCTCGGAGCTGGCTTCGGACTTGGCCTCGGGCTTGGTGACTTCGTTGTTGGGCGCGCCGGTGTCGGCGCCCTCGCCCCCGGACTTGCGGCGCCCGCGTCGGCGCCGGCGACGCTTCTTCTTCGGCGCTTCGGCGTCGTGCTCGGGATGGTCGTCGGGCGCGCCAGTGTCCGAAGCCTCTGGCTCCTTCACGGGGGCGGAGCCAGATTCGGTCGTCGAGTCGGCGGGCCTGTCCTCGCCCCCGCCTCCGCCCCGACGACGGCGACGACGACGGCGACGCTTCTTCTTGGGCTGGTCTTGCGCCTCGTCGGGTTCGTCGTCCTCGAAGAGCTCGAACTCGACGCCGTCGGCCTCGGCGCGCTGGAGGGCGAGCTCGGCGGTCGCCGCGACGGAGACGGCCTCGGCGGCCTCCTCCTTCATATCGACCGCCCAGCCCTCCTCCTCGTCGGGGGCGGCGTCGGACGCCGAGCCCCACTCAACCGTCTCCGGCTCGCGCTTGAGCTTGGGCAGCTTCTCGATGTCGATGTCCGAGCCCGACTCGTCGTAGGCGTACATCGCGTACCGGTCGGGCGGGAGCGTCTCGGAGACGCGGACGTCCATGTGCTTGCCGGAGAGCAGCTCGAGCCTCGTCATGCTCGCGCGGCTGTGCGAGAGCAGGGCGCCCGCGACACGGGGGGAGACCACGAGCTCGACCTTGGCGACCTTGTCGCGGTCGAGCAGGGCGGCGAGCTCTCGCAGCGCGGTGGCGGCGACCGACTCGGGGCGACGGAGCAGGCCCCGACCCCGGCAGGTGGTGCAGGTCGCGAAGTGGAGCGACTCCTGCGAGCCCCGCATGCGCTGGCGCGTGAGCTCGAGGATGCCGAACTGGGAGATGGGCAGGACCGTGGTGCGGGCGCGGTCCTTCTTGAAGCGCTCCTTGAAGAGGTTCTCGATCTCCTTGCGGTGCGAGGCGAAGCGCATGTCGATGAGGTCGCAGATGACGAGCCCGCCCAGGTCGCGCAGGCGAAGCTGGCGGCAGATCTCGTCGGTGGCCTCGAGGTTGGTGCGGTAGGCGTTGGTCTCGGCGTCGCGGGCGGAGCGAGACTTGCCCGAGTTGACGTCGATGGCGACGAGGGCCTCGGTCTCGTCGATCACGAGGCGCCCGCCGGAGGGCAGGGGGACCTCGCGGGAGTGGATCGTCTGGATCTGCTCCTCGATGTTGAAGGCGTGGAAGATGGGGGCCTTGCCGGTGTACTGGACGAGCGTCGCCTGGGTGCGCGGGGCGACGATCTTGAGGAAACCGGCGGCGCGGTGCAGGGCGGACTCGTTGTCGATGACGACGCCCGTGACGTCTGAGGTCAGCAGGTCGCGGATGGAGCGGACGAGCAGGTCGGACTCGGAGTAGAGCAGGCGTGGGCGCTTGCCCGAGTCGCGCCGGCGCTCCATGTCCTTCCAGAGTCGCTGGAGGTAGGCGAGGTCGCGCTTGAGCTCGGTCTTGGTGCGTCCCATGCCGGCGGTTCGGAGGATGAATCCGAAGCCGTCGGGGAGCTCGAGGGAGCTGAGGACTTCCCTCGCCTCGCGTCGCTTGTCGTCGTCCTCCTCCTTGCGGGAGACGCCGACGCGGTCCATGTCGGGCATCATGACGATGTAGCGCCCGGGGATGGAGAGGTACGACGTCAGCGTGGGGCCCTTGGTGCCGACGCCTTCCTTGAGGACCTGGACGACGACCTCCTGGCCGCGTCTGAGGCAGTCCTGGATCGGCGGGCGCGAGCGGCGCGGGATCTTCTTGCCGACGCGTTCGGTGGTGTCCTCGTCCTCGCCAGGGAAGTACTTGGGGTGGAGGTCGGAGACGTGGAGGAAGCCGTTCTCCTCGACGCCGAAGTCCACGAAGGCGGCCTGGATGGCGGGCTCGACGTTGGTGACCTTGCCGACGTAGATGTTGTTGACGCGCGAGACCTGGGTGGTGGGCTCGGAGAAGAACTCCTCGAGTCGTCCGTTCTCGACGATGGCGACGCGGCAGTCCCCGCCGGGGTCGTAGTTGATGAGCATCCGGGCGCCGGGGGCGCTCTCGGGCGCCTTGTCGGCGCTCTTGGACTTGCGGGAGCGCTTGCGCTTGGGCTTCTTGTCGGCGGCGCTCGGTTCGTCGTCCGAGTCTTCGCCGTCGGCGTCGGCGTCCTGCGTGGGCGGCGCGGCCTTCTTGGAGCTGCGGCGCTTGCGCGACCGCTTCTTCTTGGGGGTGGGAGCTTCGTCGGGCGCCTCGGGGGCGGACTCGACGGGGGCATCGACCTGGGCCTCGCCCTGGGTCTCAACGATCGGGTTGTCGGTCTGGTTCTCTGGGGTCGCCTCGGCGACGGGGTCCTGGTTCACGGATGCGTCCTATTCGTGTGAGGACGCGGGCGAACGGGCGGCGGGCGAGCTCTGTGACAGGACACCCGGCGGCGCGAGCCCCGGGGGTCGTTCGGTCTGGTTGCTCGGAGAGGCGCGCACGCGCGTTCACTCGCATCGTGCGGCTGGCCTGACTTCGCCGGTCGGACCCCCCGCGTTCGCCCGGGGCCTCGACATGTGTCGGGCGCGTCCGGGGCGGGGGTCCGGTTGTCGTCGGCGGCCTGGCGAGCCGCGGTTGTTCTGAGTCCCGGTTGCGGGGCCAATCAGCCTCGCGGTTCGGCGGTCCGACCGTCGAACGCTTCGGGGACAAGTCTTTGGATTCGGTCACGGAGGTAGGCCGAGGCCTCGGACTCCGAATCGAGTGAGATCGCTTTCTTGGCGATCCGCTCGCACTGGGGGATGGACAGGCTCCGGATCAGCCGCTTGAGGGGCGGGATGTCCGACGCCGTCACGGAAAGGGTACGCAGGCCGAGACCGAGGAGCAACGCGGCGAACTCGGGCTCGCCCGCGGCCTCGCCGCAGCACGAGACCGGGATATCGGACCTCCTGGCGGCCCGGGCGACGTCACGGATGAGCTTGGTCACGGCGGGGTGGGCGGGGTTGTAGAGGGAGGCGACCCGCTCGTTCGTTCTATCGACCGCCAGGGTGTACTGCACGAGGTCGTTGGTCCCGATCGAGAAGAAATCCGCCTCGCGGGCGAAGACGGCGGCCTGAATGGCGGCCGATGGGACCTCGACCATCATGCCGACGGGGATGTTCTTGTCGAAGGGGAGGCCCTCCTCCTCGAGGTCCTCCATCGCGTCGCGCAGGACCATGCGCGCCTTGCGGAACTCGGAGACCGAGGTGATGAGGGGGAACATGATCTTGCACGGGCCCAGGGCCGAGGCGCGAAGCAGCGCGCGTAACTGCGTCTTGAACATGTCGAGGTTTTCGAGGCAGTAGCGGATGGAGCGCAGGCCGAGGAAGGGGTTGCGCTCGGGGACCTGGGCACGCTCCTGCGTGTACTTGTCGGCGCCAAGGTCCACGGTGCGGATGGTGAGGGGTTTGCCCGCGAGCTTCTCGATGCACTGGGCGTAGGCGTCGAAGTGGGTCTTCTCGGAGGGGATCGTGCGGCTGGTGAGGTACAGGAACTCGGTGCGGTAGAGGCCGATGCCCGAGCCGCCGTGGGAGAGGACGGAGTCGACCTCGGCGGGGAACTCGATGTTGCCCTGAATCTCGATCTGGACGCCGTCGGCGGTGAGGGCGGGCTGGTCGGCGAGTTCGGCGAGCGAGAGGCGGTAGGCCTCGACGCGCTCCCGCTCGTGTCGGTAGCGCTCGAGCGTCTCCTCGTCGGGGTCGAGGATCAGGGAGCCGCGATCGGCGTCGACGATGACGCTCTGGCCGTCGTGGACGGTCTGGGTGGCGTTCTGGGCGCCGACGATGGCGGGCAGGGCGAGGGCGCGGGCGAAGATCGCGGTGTGCGAGGTCTTGCCCCCCAGGTCGGTGACGAAGGCGAGGACTTTGGAGCGGTCGAAGGTGGCGGTCTGGGTCGGGGTGAGGTCGCGGGCGATGATGACGGCGTTCTCGGCGGTCTCCTGGAGGACGTCCAGTCGCTCGCCCAGCAACAGCGAGAGCAGGCGACGGCGGATGTCCTCGATGTCCGAGACCTTTGTGGCGAAGGTGGGGTCCGCCTTCGACCGGAAGAGGTCGATCCACTTCTGGAGGGCGCTGGAGACGGCCCATTCGGCGTTGACGCGCTTGGTGCGGATCGTCTCGTGGATCGTGTCGAGGAGCTTCTTGTCGTTCAGGGCGCCGACGTGGAAGAGGAAGACCTTGGCGGAGTCGGGGCCCATCTCCTTCTCGGCGGCGGCGTGGAGCTGGGCGAGCTGGACGATGGCGGCGGCGCGGGCCTCGTTGAATCGAGCGACCTCGGCGTCGGCGGCGGAGGAGGCGATGGCGCGCCGGGGGATATGCACGAAGTCCTCGTCGAGGACGTAGGCGACGCCGATGACGACGCCGGAGGAGACCGGGATGCCCTTGATGGTGCGCATGGGCGGGCGTTATCGGGGGTTGCGGGGGTGGGAACGACCCACGCCGAGGGCAGATGGTACGGGAAGCGGGCGGGCGGATCGGAGGCGTCGCGAGTCCAGATTGTCTGGACGGGTTGACTCGGGGGCGCGGGGCGGGTGTGATTGGGGGACTCCAGGGCGCCCCGAGTCGGGGCGCACCCCGGGGCGGGGGAGCTGGGCGGCTGACCGCCCGCGCCGCCGACTGGCAGACGGCAATCGAGCATGTCTCTCAAGACGCTGACCGGCATTCTTGAATGGCCGGAGCGCTCCGAGGGTCGCGTGCGTCGGCTCAGCGACCATTCGACGGTGCTCCAGAGCGCTGACGACCCCTTCGTCCCCGTGGCGTTCGGGGACGAGTTGCCATTGCGCAATGGGCTCGAGGTGACGGTCGAGGTCGTGGAACGCCTCTCGAAGCGTCGTCGTCGCAAGGGACGGGGGGGCGGGAACAGCTCCGCCCCGCGCAAGCCCAGGCCCGTCGTCGAGCGGTTCATCGAGATCGAGGGGATGAGCCCGGAGGAGTTCGCGGGTCGGGCCAAGAGCTTCGAGGAGCTAACGAGCATCGACCCGCAGCCGCGGCTGACGCTCGAGTACCCGGGGTGCCCCGCCTCGTGCCGCCTGATCGATCTGTTCTGCCCGATCGGGCGGGGCCAGCGCGGCCTGATCGTGAGCCCGCCCAAGGCGGGCAAGACGACGCTGCTCAAGGACATCACCCGGTCGCTCTTGATCAACCACCCGGACCTGCAGGTGATCCTGCTCCTTGTGGACGAGCGTCCCGAGGAGGTCACGGACTTCAAGCGGGCCTTCGTCCGGCGCGAGGGGGACAACGGGGACTGGGACAAGCCCTGGGACCCCGAGCGGGTGCAGGTGATCGCGTCGAGCAACGACCACGACGTCGAGCGGCACATTCAGATCTCGACGTTGACGCTCGAGCGCTGCAAGCGGATGGTCGAGTCGGGCAAGCACGTGGTCGTGATGCTGGACTCCCTGACGCGCCTCGGGCGGGCGTTCAACCGCTCGAACAAGCACGCCAGTTCGGGGCGGACGATGACGGGCGGGATCGACTCGCGGGCGCTGGAGGTGCCCAAGCAGATCTTCGGCGCCGCCCGCAACACGGAAGAAGCCGGGAGCCTGACGATCCTGGCCTCGTGCCTGGTGGACACGGGCTCGCAGGGCGACCAGGTGATCTTCGAGGAGTTCAAGGGCACGGGAAACATGGAGCTGATCCTGGACCGGAAGGTCGCGGAGCGGCGGCTGTTCCCGGCGATGAACCTGGCGGCCAGCGGGACGCGCAAGGAGCACCTGCTGCTCGACGACCAGACATTCAAGACAGTGACGGCGTTGCGTCGTCGCCTGATGAACATGCCACCACCCCAGCAGATCGAGCAGCTGCTCGCGGCGCTCGATCGGATGGCGACCAACGCGCAGCTGGTGGGCTCGGCGGGCGGGTGAGGTCTAGGGGCAGCCCTGACCGAAGGCGGTCAGGAACGCAAGGACGTCGGAGAAGTCCCACACATTGATCGGCGGCGCGAGGTCAGCGCAGAAGCTCAACGACCCGAACTCGACGAGGAAGGCGAGGACGTCGTCGAAGTTGAGCACGCCGGCGGGGTGGGCGGTGTCGGCGACGCTGCACGCGTTGATGGGGTTGCACACTCCGAGGCACGTGTACCCGCCCAGCTCGATGTAGATCGAGGCGAAGGGGATCTCGCCGCCGGGTTCGCATCCATAGCCCCCGAGGTCGAACGTTCCGAGGTACGAGGTCGATTGACCGGGCGGGCAATCCGGACCAGTGGCGAAGAGGTCGAGGGCGTCCTCGATGCCCTCGGGCAGGCCCAGGTGATACTCGGTCGGGGGGGCGACCAAGAGGACGCCGGTGAGACCACGGGATTCGAGCGGAAGCGAAGATTGATCGAACCGGAATCCGTATGAGAAATCGGAGCGACTGTCTCCATCGAGGTCCGCGCCGGTCGGATGTCCGTAGATGGCGCCGCCCGAGAGCCCCGTGCCGACGTCGTCGTACCCGTTGGTGTCCCCGAGTTCGAAGACGAGGCTTGGGGCCAGCGACCAGAAATCAAGCGTGAGGGTGTAGACGGCCATGGATCCGGGCGGGAGGCTCGGGGGGGCGCCCGGGAGTGTCGTCAGCGTCAGGTCGAGGATGCAGTACCGATCCGCGTCGTGCCCGTTGTCGCCGTCGGAGAAGGTGATGCTCATGCTGTAGCCGACGACGCCATCACCGATGTCGTCGCCGTCGGTGTCCGTGTCTGGCACGCTTGTCGCGTACGCAAACGTGATCGAGTTGATCGCCGTCTCCGTGTCGATGTCGCCCCAGTCCAGGATCCACGCGCCTTCCGGTGGTGGGTTCAGTGACGGCGGGAGCGTGTTGGGGGCGACGAGGTCGGGGAGCGTGTCGCCATCGAAGTCGGGGTTCTCGACGATCAGGATGCTTGGTCCGCAGTTCGGGCCATTGTTGACCCAGAGCGGTCCGACGACGTCGCGCGGGCCTGCTCCGATTGGCGTCATGAGACGTTCGCCGGTGCGTACGTTGTAGTAAATGTTGGCGATCGGCCAGGGTTCGAGCGGCTCATTGGTGGCGAGTGCCGGGGTCGGGACGCCGGCGGCGAGCAGAAGGCAGAGCGTCGCAGACTTTGTCATCGGTCGAGCTCCTTGGGCTACGGGCAGCCCTGCGCGAAGAGGGTGAGGAAGGCGAGGACGTCGTCGATGTTGAAGACGTTGCGAGGGGGGGCGAACTCCTCCGCGTAGGGGGAGGGGTCCGAAGGGGTCGCGGCGAACATGAAGCCAAGCACGTCGGAGAAATCGAGGACGCCCAACGGGAGAGCGTTGTCGGCGAGCGAGCACGAGGGGCTGGGGGCGCCGTAGAGCTCGATGTAGTTGGACATGAAATACGACCACTCACAGATGAAGCAGAGCGGGAAGTTCATGGGGGTGATATCAGTGATGTCGGGGGGGCAGCTCGGGCCGGATGTGTAGATGTCGGGCATGCACTGGATGCCCGGCGGGTCGAGTGGGAATGCGCAGGAATCGTCGGTGCACCCGACGGGTACGGTTCGGAGGAATCCGTTGGCGCCCCTGGTGCGCCCCGGTCCCTGGCCCGGGACGGGCAGCGCGGACTGGTCGAAGCGCACGGCGTACGAGAAGTCGTCGAGGCCGTCGCCGTCGCGGTCGCTGAAGGTGGGGTGGGCGTAGATGGCGCCCCCAGAGAATCCCGTGCCCGCGTCATCGATGGCGTCGGAGTCGCCGAGCTCAAAGACGAAGCTGGGGGCGGTGTTGGCGAGGTCGAGCGTGAGGTGGTAGAGGGCCATGTAACCGGGTGGGATGCCCGGGGGCGCTCCGGGCAGGTCGGGGATACGGAGGTCGAGGATGCAGGAGCGGGCCGACGTGCCGTAGCCCTGGTCGTCGTCGGAGAAGGTGAGGAAGAGGTCGTAGCCCTCGATGCCGTCGCCGACGCCGTCGTGGTCGTCGTCGGTGTCGGGCGCCGCGATGGCGTAGGCGATGACGACGCAGTCGACGACGGTGTCGGGCCCGACATCGCCCGGCCAGACGAACCAGGAGCCCTCGCAGGGGACGGTGGGCATGGCGTCACAGACTGTCGGGCTCGCGGAGAAGACGATGTCGCCGAGGCCGTCGCCGTCGGCGTCGGGGTTGTCGATGAGGAAGACGACGCCGCCCTCGCCACAGGGGTCGGCGTTGGTGTTGAGCCAGAGGGCCTCGGCGTTGTTTCGCGGCCTGGCGTCGAGGGGCGTGACGAGGCGCTCGCCTGTGCGCAGGTTGTAGGAGATGTTGGCGACAGGCCAAGGCTTGAGGGTGCGGGGCGCGATTGATGTCGGTTGCGCTGACGCCGCAGCGCCGAGGCCTGACGCGAGGGCGAGCGAGATGGTTCGGCGCATGGCGATCGCTCCTCGCGCCTATGGGCAGCCCATCCCGAAGACGGTGAGAAAGGCGAGGACGTCGGAGAAGCTCCAAACGCCGAAGGGGTCGGCGAGGTCGGAGCAGAAGCCGTTGCTCCCGAAGTCCACGAGAAACGCGAGGGCGTCGTCAAAGTTGAGGACGCCCGTGGGGAGGGCGAGGTCCGCGGCGTTGCAGGCGCCGGGCGGGACGCAACAGTCACAGATATCGCTGACGTCATAGAGCTCGAGGTATGACGAGTCGAACGCCGGCGAGCCGGTGGCGCAACTCCAACTGAAGAAGAAGGCGCCGACGTAGGAGGTGATGGTGGGTGGGCAGCTCGGGCCGGTGACGTAGATGTCGGAGGCGTTGTCGAGGCCCGGGGGGTCGGTGGGGGCGGGGCAGGGGGAAGCGGTGCACCCGGCGGGGGCGACGTGGAGGAAGCCGTTGGCGCCCTTGGTCCGCCCGGGCCCTTCACCCGGGACGGGGAGTGAGGACTGGTCGAAGCGCAGCGCGTACGAGAAGTCGTTGAGTCCGTCGGCGTCACGGTCGCCGAAGGTTGGGTGACCGTACTCGGAGCCGCCGGAGATCCCGGTCATGCCAGGTGTGTTGTCGATGCCGTCAGAGTCGCCCAGTTCGAAGATGAGGCTGGGTGCGAGGGAGGCGAAGTCGAGGGTGATCGTGTAGACGGCGAGATACCCCTCGGGGAGGCCGGGCAGCGCGCCGGGGATGGTGGAGAGGGTCAGGTCGAGGATGCACGATCGACCCGAGACGCCCGCCCCGTCGGCGCCGAAGCCATCGTCGTTGTCTGAGAAGGTGATGCTGAGGTTGTAGCCGACGATGCCGTCGCCGATGGAGTCGAGGTCGGTGTCGGTGTCCGGGGCGAGGATGCCGTAGGCGATCACGACGCAGGAGACGACAGAGTCATGGGGGACGTCGCCCCACCAGTTGCGCCACTGTCCCTCGCAGGGGAAGGTCGGCATGGCGTCGCAGACGGTTGGGACGCCGCCGAAGACGAGGTCGGCCTCGCCGTCGCCGTCGGCGTCAGGGTTGTCCATGATGCCGACGGTCCCGCCCGTGCCACACGGGTCGGTGTTGTTGTTGATCCAGAGGGGGGAAGCCGTGTCGCGTGGGCGGGCGCCCCAGGGCATGGCGAGGCGCTCGCCGGTGCGGAGGTTCCAGTAGATGTTGGCGACGGGCCATGCCTTGAGTGTGCGTGAGGCGGGTGTGGCGCCCTGAGCGCGCGCCCCACTCGCGAGGCCGGCGAGAAGGACGATCGAGGCGAGGGGGGCGGCGCGCATCAGAGCTCCTGTGTGCTAGAAGCAGCCTTGACTGAACAGGACCAGGTACGCGAGGACGTCGTTGATGTCCCACTGGCCGATGGGTGGCGCGTAGTCGGCGCAGGCGTCCTGCTCGCTGAAGTAGACGAGGAAGGCGAGGACGTCGTCGATGCTGATGACGCCGCCGGGGAAGGCGAGGTCGGCGTCGCTGCACCCTCCCGAGTAGCGGCAAGGGTTGACGACGGAGTCGGGGCCGTAGAGCGCGTACCAGATCGAGGCGAAGGGGCGTTCGAACCCGGGCTCGCAGGTGAACCCGCCGAGGTTGAACGTGCCCAGGTACGGCGCGCCCGCGGGCGGGCAGGAGGGGCCCGAGGCGTAGAGGTCGAGGGCGTCCTCGGCGCCGGGCGCGTCCTCGATCTCGGGCATGTTGAGCTGCACGCCCGCGAGGCCGCGTTGCGCGAGGGGGATGGTGGACTGGTCGAAGCTGATGCCGATGGAAAAGTCGTTGCGTCCGTCGGCGTCGAGATCGGCGCCGGTGGGTGAGCCGTAGATCGCGCCCCCGGAGAATCCCGTGCCGGCCTGGTCGACGTTGTCGGAGTCGCCGAGCTCGAAGATCTGGCTCGGGGCGAGCGAGGCGAAGTCGAGGGTGAGGACGTAGGAGGTTGTGTAGCCGGGGGGGACGGCAGAGGTGGCGCCCGGGAGCGACTCGAGCGTGAGGTCGTAGATGCAGACGCGGTCGGAGTCGTGTCCGTTGTCGGCGTCGGCGAAGGAGATGGTCATGTCGAAGCCGTCGACGCCGTCGCCGATGAGGTCGCCGTTGGTGTCCGTGTCGGGCACGGAGGTGACGTAGGCGATGCGGACGCAATCGACGACAGCGTCGAAGCGGAGGTCGCCCCAGTCGACGAGCCAGGCGCCCTCGGGCGGGGCGTTGAGCTCGGCGGGGATGGCGCCGCGACCGGTGTAGTCGGGGAGGGAGTCGTTGTTGAAGTCGGGGTTGTCGATGTAGAGGAAGTCGATGAAGCAGGGTGGAGGGGCGGCGTTGAACCAGATGTGCCCGCTGGTGTTGCGAGGGGTGGCGCCGATCGGCGTGACGATCTGCTCGCCTGTCGCGACGTTGTAGTAGATCTCGCCGACGAACACGGTCTTGAGTGGCTCGTCGCCCGCGAGCGCGGCGCGGGAGGCGAGCACGATCGAGAGGAGGGAGAGCGAACGCATGGGGAGTCTCCTGCACGGGGTCATGGACAGCCGTCTGCAAACGCAGTCAGGAAGGCGAGAACATCGTTGAAGTTGCAGACGCCGAAGGGCTCGGCGAGGTCGGCGGGTGTGGCGCACTCCGGCGCGGGGTCGCAGGCGCCAAAGAGCGTGAGGAACCCGGGCACGTCGGAAAAATCGAGCGTGCCCAGTGCGGAGCCGTGTCGGCGGGAGAACACCCGGTGGTCGGGCAGCCCGTCGAGCCGTAGAGCTCGATGTAGGCGGAGCTGTGGGTCGTGCCGGTGGCGCAGTCGAAGCCGCCGAACTGGAATGCGCCGATGTAGGGCGTGATCGAGGGCGGGCAGCTCGGGCCTGACTCGTAGATGTCGGTGAAGTCCTGGACGCCCGGCGGGTCGGTGGGCGCGGGGCAGGGCGAGGCGGTGCACCCGTAGGGCGCGACGGTGAAGAAGCCGTTGGCGCCCTTCTCGTGCCCCCGCCCCTCGCTCGGCACGGGGAGTGTGGACTGGTCGAAGCGCATCGCGATCCGCTCGCCCGTCGCGACGTTGTAGTAGATGTTGGCGACCGGGCGGGCGAGGCGCGTGCGTCCCTCCCGGGCGTCGGGGTGGAGGGATTGGCCCGAGGCGGTGGCCGCAAGGCCGACGGCGAGCAGGATGGCGGTGAGGCGGTGCATGGCTCTCTTCCCCATACGCGGCCCCAGAATCGAGGCTCCATTTCAATCTAGCAATTTTCTAGAAATTGCAGAAGGGAATCCGGGGGATTCCTCCTGATCGCCTCCCAGGGCGTTGTGTTGACGGTCGGGAGGGGGGACTACGATCCGGACTCTCTTTGCGGGGAGGCAGTGTCCGGGCGGCGGCCAAGGGTTCGCAACTCGGGGATTCGCCGCTGTAGCTCAGTGGTAGAGCGCACCCTTGGTAAGGGTGAGGTCGCGGGTTCAAGTCCCACCAGCGGCTGTGGATCGGAAGTCGGGCACCCCGCGGGGCGCCTTCGGGTGTTCGTGAGGGTGTCGTCGCTCCGCGGGGCGGGACGGCGGCGCTACACTCCGGGCCCGCCGATCCGAGCATGGAGGAGCGGGACCCGGGCGCCCGGGCCCGACGGTGTGGGCCCGCGTTGGCGGGGGTTGGCAGGAAACAGACTCAACGGGAGCCGGGAGGCTCTCAAGCAGAGGATCACGAGATGGCGAAGGGAACGTTCGAGCGCACCAAGCCGCACGTCAACGTCGGCACGATCGGGCACATCGACCACGGCAAGTCGACACTGACGGCCGCCATGGTCGCGCGGGCCGACGCCAAGGGCCTGGTGCAGGGCGCCAAGACGTACGCGGAGATCACCAAGGGCGGCACCGTGCGTGACGCCAACAAGACGGTGACCATCCACTCCTCGCACGTCGAGTACGAGACGGAGACGCGTCACTACGCCCACGTGGACTGCCCGGGGCACGCGGACTTCGTGAAGAACATGATCACGGGCGCGGCCCAGATGGACGGCGCGATCCTGGTGGTCGCCGCCGACTCGGGCCCGATGCCCCAGACGCGTGAGCACGTGCTGCTCGCCCGCCAGGTCGGCGTGCCGCACATCGTGGTCTTCCTGAACAAGGTGGACCTTGTCGACGACCCCGAGCTGCTCGAGCTGGTCGAGATGGAGGTCCGCGAGCTCTTGGACAAGTACGACTTCCCGGGCGACGACACGCCGGTGATCCGCGGGCAGTCCAAGGCGGCCCTCGAGAACCCGAAGGACGACGAGATCTGCAAGCCGATCGACGAGCTGTTCAACGCGATCGACTCGTACATCCCCGAGCCCCCGCGTGAGACCGACAAGCCGTTCCTGATCTCGGTCGAGGACGTGTTCTCGATCAAGGGTCGCGGCACGGTGGCGACGGGTCGCGTGGAGCGTGGCGAGGTGAAGGTCGGCGACGAGGCCGAGATCGTCGGGCTCTCGAAGGAGAACAAGAAGACGACCATCACGGGCGTCGAGATGTTCAACAAGACGCTGGAGTCGGCGATCGCGGGCGACAACGCGGGCGTGCTGCTGCGTGGCGTTGAAAAGGACGAGGTCCAGCGCGGGCAGGTGATCTGCAAGCCCGGCTCGATCAAGCCGCACACGAAGTTCAAGGGCCAGGTCTACGTCCTCTCGAAGGAGGAGGGCGGGCGTCACACGCCGTTCTTCGCCGGCTACAAGCCGCAGTTCTACTTCCGCACGACGGACGTGACCGGCCAGGTCAAGGAGCTGACCGGCGAGGGCGGGGCCAAGGCCGAGATGTGCATGCCCGGCGACAACATCACGATGGAGATCGACCTGGGCGACAAGCCCGTGGCGATGGAGCCGGGCCTGCGTTTCGCGGTGCGCGAGGGCGGGCGGACGATCGGCTCGGGCACGGTCACCGAGATCCTCGAGTAGGCGTCTCGCGGGGGGGATTTGAGGTGCTCCGCCGGCTTGAAGGCGGGGCGACAGCGCTAGAATCGACCGGCCCGGGGGCGAGAGCTCCCGGGCCGCTTTTCCGAAGGGGGCGGGGTGCTCGGGAGGCGTCTCGCTCGCACGGGTAAGGAGTTGACGCGATGGCCAAGAAGAAGGCCCAGGCGCGCGAGTACGTGTGGCTGCAGTGCTCGGAGTCGGGCGATCTGAACTACCGCACGTCCGTGAACGTCAAGGGCGGTCTGCCCGAGAAGCTCAAGGACGGGGTGATGAAGTACAACCCGCTGCTGCGCAAGCACACGCTGCACAAGATCAAGCGGAAGTAGCGCGGGCGTTGCCCGCGAGGCATCCGGGATCAGGCATGAGGCATCAGGCCGGATCGTCTTCCGAATGCCCATTGCCTGATCCCTGATGCCTGCTACGGCAGTAGCTCAGTTGGTAGAGCAGTGGATTCCAAATCCACCGGTCGGGGGTTCGAGTCCCTCCTGCCGTGCTTCGTGAGACGGGCTTCGGAGCCCGCCAAGAGGATCGGGGCTCGCAAGACGGCGAGCCGCAAACCGAGGAACAGACGCGGATGGCGCTCGGGATCTACAAGTCGGGTCAGGGGTACTGGGTGCGGGTGATGACCGCGGTGACGATCGGCGTGCTGGCGATGGCCGGCGCGGCGTGGGGGTGGGGCCAGGCCGCCGCCGTCCGCCTCCCGATCGCCTCGTACCAGTACGAGATCACGGGCGTCGAGGGCGAGCTGACGCCCGGCACGAGTGTGGACATCCTCGCGTTCGACAAGGGCGAGAACCCGGTCCTGAACAGCGTGGGCACGGGCGTCGTCGAGGAGTACACCTCACGCGGGCTGGGCGGGGCGCACGTGCGGGTCGGGGGCTTCTCCTCCGACGACACGCGCGACCGGGCGCTGGACGCGAAGCAGCTGCGGGCGACGGGGTTCAACGGGAGCATTCGCGACGGCGCCGTCACCGCCAACCCGATCTTCCCGCAGATCTACCTGCAGGCGGGGATCGCGTGCGGCATCCTCCTGATCGCGACGGTGGTGATCTACTGGTTCACCGCCGTCGGACGCAAGCCGGTCGACTTCCTGGTCGCGACCGACGGGGAGATGAAGAAGGTCAACTGGTCGACGCCCAGGGAGATCCGGGGCTCGACGATCGTCGTGATCGTGGCGGCGTTCCTGATCTCCGGGATCCTCTTCGGGGTGGACCTGGTGTTCCGCTGGTTCTTCGGCGTGATCGACGTCCTGCAAACCTGACACAGACTCGGGGTGACTCCATGACCGAAGAGCACAAGACGGACGAGGCGACCGGGACGAGCGCGGGCGAGCCCGTGCGCGTCGAAGCGCCCGACGCGGTCAGCACCGACACGCCCGAGATCTCCTCGGGCGCCGCCAAGCCCGACGAGTCGGCGATGGACGGTCGCCCCGACGAGAAGGGCGACGTCCTCAAGGAGGACGAGCCGATCCGCCAGGGCGGGATGGACTGGTTCGTCCTGCGCGTGGCGTCGAACAAGGAGAAGTCGGTGCAGCAGACGCTGCTCCGCAAGGTGCAGATCGAGAACATGACGCACCTGGTCGGGCGAATCCTGGTGCCGACCGAGAAGACCAAGACGATCAAGGGCGGCAAGCAGAAGATCACCGAGACGAAGCTGTACCCCGGGTACGTGTTCGTCGAGATGCAGCTCGAGGACGACGGGCGGATCCCGCAGGACGTCTTCTTCCTGATCAAGGAGACGACGGGGGTGGGTGACTTCGTGGGCACCGCCGGGCGTCCGACGCCGATGGCCGAGCACGAGATCCAGAAGATGCTCATGGACTCGCGCAAGCCCGACGAGGAGCCGATCGTCAAGATGACGTTCGAGAAGGGCGAGCCGGTGGTGATCCGCGAGGGGCCGTTCGCGAACTACGAGGGCACGGTCGACGAGCTGTTCCCGGAGAAGGGGCAGGTCCGCGTGCTGGTGACGATCTTCGGTCGCCAGGCGCCCGTGGACCTCGAGGAGTGGCAGATCTCCAAGGCCGACGGGGGCTGAGTTCGCGAAGGGGTCGTCGTCGGCGGGCATCCCGGGTGGTAGGTCCCAGGGGGCGCGTCGTCGGGCGCGCCGGGCGGAGGCGGCCGCGTGCGATCTGAAGACAAGCCTGCCGACAAGTCCGGGGGCGGCGCGGGCTCGAGGCGAAAGCGTCGGCGCGGGCGTCGCCTGCTGATCGGGTTCGGCGTCGTGGTGGTGCTGGTGTTCGTGCTCGTGGCGCTGGCGCCGAAGATCGCGTCGGGCGTCGCCCCGGGCATCATCGAGAGCAAGGTCAACGCGAAGATCGCCGGGCGCGTCGAGGTCCGGGGGGTGTCGCTATCGTGGGGCGGGCCCCTGCGGGTCGAGTCGGTGCATCTGTTCGACCCGGCGGGCGCCGAGGCGGCGGACGTGTCCGTGCGCACGGACGCTGGGCTGCTCGGACTGCTCACCGGGAACCTGAACCTGGGTGAGGTGATCGTCTCGGGGTGGGCCTCGGTCGAGCCCGGGCCCGACGGGACGTCCGCGATCGAGCGCGCCAGCGCTCCGAGCACGCCCACGACGATCCAAGGGACGCCGAGCGCGAGTGGGGGCGGGTCGACCTCGATTCCCAAGAGCCTGCGGGCGAGCGTGAAGCTCGACACCTTCGAGGTGCGCACGGGGGCGGGCGACGTGGTGCTCGACGCGACGGCGGGCCTCACGCCGGGCCAGCCCGTCAAGGTCGCCCTGACCGGGAGCGAGGGCGACAAGCAGGTCATGGGCCTGGACGCGACGCTGACGGGCCTGGTCGGCGCGGACGGGTCGATCACGCTGAGCAGCGCGACGCTGGACGCGCAGGGCTGGCTCGCGGGGGCGCCGACGGCGATCCTCGACGTGCTCGCGCCCCTGAACCTCTCCCTGGTCGAGCTGCTCGGCGACCGCCTCGACGCGGGCGTGAACGCGAAGGGGACGATGGACGACCTGGGCGCGTCGTTCTCGATCGAGTCGGCGGGCGTGAGCGCGGAGGCGGCGGTCAAGAAGACGGGCCAGAATATCACGCAGGACGGGGTCATCAGCGTGCGCGCGGACGGGGCGCGTGTCGCGCGGGCGCTGCCCTCGCTCCGCCAGGCGCTGATCGAGAGCGCGAGCATCGACGTGCAAGCGTGGCCCGAGGTGACGCTGGAGGTCGAGGGGCTGCGGGCTGGGCTCGACTCGATCGAGAAGGGGGACTATCGGGGTCTGGGCGCGCACGTGCGGGTGGTGTCGACGCCGACGCGGGCGCTCGTGCCGACGTCGGGGGGCGGCGTGGAGCGGGGCACGCTCGAGGTCTCGGGGCTGGAGCTGACGCTCGATGCGCCGGACCTCGCGGGCGCGGTCTCGGTCAAGGGCGGGGCGAGCGCGACCCTGGACGGGAAGGACGCGGGCGAGCTGGCGATCGCGCTGAACGCGCCGACGCTGCTGGGCGAGGGCGGGGCGCTGCTCGACCCCGGGTCGGCGCCGGTGTCGGGGTCGGTGACGCTCTCGGGCGTCGCGGCCCAGACGATCCAGCCCTTCGTCGAGGGGACGGGGCTGGTCGTGACGCGCGACCTGGGGGACGAGGTCACGGTGCACGCGACGGCCTCGCGCGCCGGGGGCGATTCGAACCACGTCGCCCTCTCGCTCGAGTCGGCGAAGGTCGGGGCGGCGCTGGACGCCGACGTTGTGGGGCGGGTGATCCGGGGGAGCGCCAAGGCGGGCTCGGTCACGCTTCGTGAGCCCGGGCCGACGATCGCAGGGCTGCTGGGGGACTCGAGCGTGACGCTCGCGTCGGCGCAGGGGCCGCTGACACTGACGATCGAGTCGCTCGTGGTTGACCTCGATCGCGTGATGGGCTCGGGCGGGGTGGACCTGCGCGGCGTGAACGCGACGGCGAGCGCGGACGTGCCCGGGGGCGCCGTCCGGATCGGCTCGGGGGAGGGCTCGCACCTGCTGGGGGTGCACCAACTGACGATAAACGTTGATGCGAGCGACCTGGCCAAGGGCGTGAGCGCGTCGGCGAACGCGCAGGCGGTCGTCGACGGGAACCCTGGCGGGACGGTCTCGATCGTGGCGCATGCGGGCGACCTGTTCGATGCCAAGGGCGCCATCACGGGAGAGGCTGCCTCGCTCGGGGCGACGGTGACGCTGACGGGCGTGCCCGCGTCGGCGGCGCAGGCGTTCACGCCCTCGGGGACGCTTGACGTCGCCAGCGACATCGGCCCGACGATCGACGCGACGATCGTGGCGGACAAGAAGGCGGGCGGCGACGCCCCGATCAACCTGGACGTCAACGCCGGCGGGACGGGAACGCGCGTGACCGGCGCGCTCGCGTACGACGCAACAGGCGTGCGCACGCGGGGCGACGGTCTGCTTATCAAGCAGAACGGCGTGGGGCGGCTCGTCAACCGTCTGGGTGTGCTGCCGCTAGAGGCCAAGTTCGAGCGGGTGTCGTCGGCGGTCGAGGTGCGGGTGGCGTCATTGACCGTGCCCATGCTGGACGGGTCGGCGAACCTCGCGGGGGCGAGCTTGGGCGCGAGCGTGAGCTTCGCGGGCGGCTCGGGCACGTTCGGCGACGGCGGGACGTTCCGGGCGGATTCCCTGGCGGCGAGCTTGAAGCGGGACGCGGGCAAGCCCGCGACGTGCTCGCTGACACTCGGCACACTGGAGGTGCGCTCGAAGACGGGCGAGGCGGTGGCGGGGAGCGTGAACGTCGGCGCCGAGGCGCCCTGGGCGATGCTCGTCGAGGGGCAGGGCGGCGTCGCCACGCTCGACGCCAAGGCGACGCTCAGCGAGCCCGGGGGCGGGTCGCGCCTGGGCGAGATCACAATCAACGCGACGGCGCCGATCCGTCAGGCCGGCGGGGTCAACGCGACGGCGCGCGGGAGCGTCGAGAGCCTGGCCCGCGTCGAGAAGGCGATCGGGCGCGAGGGGGTGCTGACGGGGGCGCTGGGTCAGAGCGCGACGTTCGACGCGACGCTGACCGCCGACGCGTTCGATCCCGCGGACCCGATGGCGTCGTGGGACGTGTCGGCGTCGATCGAATCGCCCCGCCTGAAGACGCAGGGCCCGATCAAGGCAAGCGCCCGCGACGGCGTGGTGCGCCTGAACCAGCCCGCGAAGGCGAGTTGGACGGTGGACCCGGCGTGGGCGACGACGATGGCGCTGGGCAAGGACTCGAAAGTCAAGCTCGACAAGCCGATCGCGATGGACGTGCGTGTCGACCGCCTGGAGGCGCCGATCGAGGGGAGCGGGCGCCCGGTGATCGAGGCGGCGTTCAAGTCGGACGCGGTCTCGGTCGCGATGGAGGACGGGTCGAAGATCGAGTACACCGGGCTGGACGCGACGGCGAAGACCGCCAGCGACACGGGCGTCATCGACGTCAAGGCGACGATGGTCGAGAAGGGGGCGGCGGCGGATGCGCCCAAGGCGGTCGAGGTCGTCGCGAGCGTGAGCGGGCTGGGCGAGGCGGGGAGCGACCCGGTCGTGACCGGGTACGCGAACTTGCGCAACACGCCGACCGCGTTCATCGACGCGGCGACGGGGATGAACGGGAAACTGCTCGGGCTTCTCGGGGACCGGTCCAGTGCGCACGTGCGGGCACGCGGTCTCTCGAAGTCGGCGGGCGAGTTGACGATGAGCCTGGCGACCACGAACACGAAGGCGTCGTACGAGGGGCGCGTGAAGGATGGCTCGCTCGTCTCGACCAAGCCGACGGAGCTGACGGTCAACGCGGTCACCAAGGACTTCGGCTTCGAGCTGGCCAAGGTCATCCCGGTGTTCGGCTCGATCGAGAAGACGGCGGGGACGGACGCGCCGGCGACGGTCGTGATCGACACGCTGAGCCTGCCCGTCGATGGGCGGGACTTCGTCTCGAACCTGTCGGCGGCGATGCGGATCACGCCGGGGGACGCGACATTGAAGCTCGCGGGCGGGCTAGGCAAGTTCCTCAAGGGGGGCGATGGGCTGAAGATCGGGCGACGGATGCCCGGGTTCCCGGTGAACGTCGACAAGGGCGCGGTGAGTTACGACGGGGTGCAGGTCCCCGTGGGCGAGTTCGCGCTGAACGTGAGCGGGAAGGTGGACCTGGTCAACAAGACGCAGGACGTGCGTGTGGGCGTGCCGGCGGGGGGGCTGGCGGCGGAGGCCGCGGGGGGCGAGGGCGCCATCGGGCGGATCTTCGACCAGGCGCTCGGCGTGAGCCTTGTGAACAAGGGCCCGATGGGCCAGCAGGGGTGGGAGTTGAAGCTCGGCGGGGGCGGGCAAGATCGCAAGCCGGGCGACGCGATCCGGGACATCTTCAAGGGCATCGGCGGCGGCGGGTGATCGGGCGACGGGCATGAACGAGGGCGAGCGGTTCAACCTCAAGCCTGGTCGCGTGATCGGCGGCAAGTACGTCGTCGAGGATTTTCTCGGCGCCGGGACGGAGGGGGAGGTCTACCGCGTCCGCGAGCGCCGGACGGACCTGCTCCGGGCGGCGAAGATCTTCTACCCCAGTCGCAACCAGCGGGATCGGGCGGTCAAGTTCTACGCGCGCAAGCTCGAGCGGCTGCGAGGGTGCCGCCTGGTCATCCAGTACCACCATTCAGAGACGGTGCGCCTCAAGCGGGGCGACGCGACGGCCCTCATCTCGGAGTACGTGGAGGGGGAGCTGCTCGGACGATTCGCGGCGGGGCATCGCGGGGGGCGACTGCCCGTGTTCGAGGCGCTGGTGCTCCTGCGCGAGATGGCGGCGGGGCTGGCGGAGATCCACGAGCGGCGCGAGTATCACGGCGACCTGCACGCGGGCAACATCATCGTCAGCCGCCGGGGCGTGCATTTCAACGTCAAGCTCGTGGACCTGCACGATCACGGCAGGTCGAGCGGGTGGAACATCCGCTCGGACGTCGTCGACCTCGTGCGCGTGTTCTACGACGTGCTGGGCGGCAAGAAGCAGTACGCGTCGATGCCCAAGGAGATCAAGACGATCTGCTGCGGACTACGCCGGGACCTGGTCATGGAGCGCTTCCCGACGGCGGTGAAGCTGCGAAACCACTTGGATACGTTCGAGTGGGGAAAATAAGACGATTCACCGCGGAGGCCGCTGAGGGCCGCGGAGAGAGACGGGAACACGAAGGTCGCGAAGATCTTCAAGAAAGAACTGATGCGCGCATCAGCATCAACGGCTCTCTTTGTGGGCTTCGCGTCCTTCGTGTTCTGACCTGTCTGCCTCCACTCCGCGGCCCTCAGCGGCCCTCCGCGGTGAGTCCTTCTTCCAGCACGAACCGGCGCTCGTCCCAGAGTTTGTCGAGCTTCTCGCGGAAACTGGGCTTGTCGGGGAGGCTGAGGCCCGCGGCGGCCAGGAGCTCGACCAGGCCCAGGAAATCGCGGATCGCGATGTGCTCGCGCCCGACACGCGGGCGGGCCGTATTGGTCTTGGCCTGGACGGCGGCGAGGTCCGCCATGTTGTGGTAGTTCCCCAGTGGCAGACAGACGCAGGTGGCGCTGTACCCGAAGGCGCAGAAGACCGACGCCTCGCACGCGCCCCCGGGCATGAGCTTGCGCTGCCAGCGGAAGGGTGAGTCGACCTGTTTCTCGATCGCGAGGGGGTGGGCGCCCTTGCCCGCGAGCGACTCGGCGACGCTCGCGACGGCCGCCGTCAGCTCGGGCGTGAAGACGCTCACGCGGTCGCCCACGCGGACGATCGGGCCGGCGCCGATGGGCGAGTCCGTCGGGAACGAGCGCGAGTTCTCGAGACAGATCAGCCGGGCGGTCTTGGGGATCGAGGCGTTGCGGCAGGCGGCGATGGCGCCGACGAAGCCGATCTCCTCGGCGAGCGTGAACAGGACGCGGATGTCGCCGACGGGCTTGCCCTCGCGCTTGGTGAGGCGGAGCTCCTCGATGGCGCTGAGGGCGGCGGCGACGGCGGCGAGATCGTCACAAGCGCTCGTGAAGAGGACGCCGCCCTCGACGGGTGGGCCCTCGTCGGGGGCGTCAAGGACCTCTGGAGCGGGGAGCTGCCAGGTGGCGATGTCGCCCGGCGAGACGTTGGCGCCCGCGTCGTCGAGCGTGGCGCGGAAGAGTTTGAAGGGTATTTCTTCGTCGCCGACGCGCTCGGTGATGACGGCGCGGCGCGTGGTGTCGTCCGTGTGGACGATGATGGGGGCGTCGGGGAAGTAGTCGTCCATGACGCCGCCGCGGAACTCGAGGGTGAGGCTCGCCCCGTCGCAATCGCGGACGACGAAGGCGGGGTGGTCGAGGTGGGCGGTGAAGTAGATCGGGCCCTGGGTGGCGGCGGGGTCGGGGGACTTGAAGGCGAGGGTGAGGTTGTTGTGCCCGTCGCGTGTGAGGGTGAGGTCGTCGCGCTCGTTGACCCAGCGCTCGATCCAGGCGACGACGCGCCGCTCGTGTCCGGCGGCGGTGGGGAGCATCGTGATCTGCTTGAGCCAGTCGGTGTAGGTGTCGGCGCGGCCGGGGGGGAGGGGCATGGGGGATGGTAGAGGACCGGCTGGAAGCCGGTCCCACCAAAAAAGGGAGGGCTGGAAGCCCCCCCCTCCGTGAGACAAGCAGGAGTCGCGACCTACTTGCGCCCTGTGCGCATGCGCCCGCCGAGGCGCTTGGGGGGGAGCTTGGGGATCACGCCCCCGGGGAACTTCTTGGCGAGTTCCTCGTCGGAGAGCTTCTTGGCGATCTCGGCCGGGTCGTCGATCTCGTGTCGGGGCTTGTGCTCCTTGCGCTCGACGCCCTCGACGATGTACTGGTTGGGCTTGGGCTCGTCCTTCCAGTCGCTCGGACGCTCGCGGTGGTCGAAGTCGGGGTAGTCGAGCTTGGGGATCTCGGCGTTGATGAGCAGTTCAATTTGAGTCAGCAGTTTGCCCTGCTCGGGGGTGACGAGGCTCCAGGCGACGCCGCGGCGACCGGCGCGGGCGGTGCGCCCGATGCGGTGGACGTACAGGTCCGGGTCGTCGGGCAGGTCGTAGTTGACGACGTGCGAGATGTTCTCGACGTCGAGTCCCCGGGAGGCCAGGTCGGAGGCGACGAGGACGGCGAGGTCGCCCGAGCGGAACTTGTCCATGACTCGGTTGCGGGCGCCCTGCGAGAGGTCGCCGTGGATCGCGTGGGCCTGGATGTCGTGACGGGCGAGCGAGCGGACGACGTCATCGACCGTCCGCTTCATGCGGCAGAAGACGAGCGTCAGGGCCGGCTCCTCGTGCGTCAGCAGGTGAGCCAGCAGGCGGCGCTTGTCCCAGGGCTCGACGGTCAGGTAGTGCTGCTCGACGAGGTCGACGGTCAGCGAGCCCGAGGTGATCACCAGCTTCTCGGGGTTGCGCATGTGCTTGCGGGCAAGGCGCTCGATCTCGTCGGTGATGGTCGCCGAGACGAAAATCGTCTGGCGGTCGGTGGGGCACTGGCTGAGGATCTTGCGGATGTCGTCGCGGAAGCCGATGTCGAACATGCGGTCCACCTCGTCGAGGACCGCGAACTTGACGGTGTCGAAGCGCATGTGCCCGCGCTGGACCATGTCCATGACGCGTCCGGGGGTGCCGACGATGATCTCCGGGTGGCGGGCGAGCTTGTCGGCCTGGGTGTTGATGGACTGCCCGCCGTAGACGGCGACGGCTTTCAAGCCCGTGTGCGCGCCCAGCTCGTCGATGTCCTGGCGGATCTGGATCGCCAGCTCGCGTGTGGGGCCGAGGATCAGCGCCTGGAATGGCTTGCCCTTCTCGACGAGCTGTAGCAGCGGGATCGCGAAGGCGGCGGTCTTGCCCGTGCCCGTCTTGGCCTGGCCCAGCACGTCCTTGCCCGTGATCGCGACCGGGATCAGCTCGGCCTGGATCTTGGTCGGGTGCTTGAAGCCCAGGGCCTCGATGCCGCTGACAATGTCCTCCTTGAGACCCAGGTCGGCGAAGGTTTTGTCGAGCTCGAAGCTCTCGGCGGTGTGGACCGCGGGCGTGCGCGTGCGATGGCGCTCGGGCTCGACCTCGGCGTCGTCGCGCCGAGTGCGCGAGCGCTTCCGCTTGCGTTTGCGTCCATCGCCCGAGTGACGGTCGTCGCGGTCGCGGCGTGGGCGGTCGGGGCCTCGGTCGTGCCCGTGATCGGGGCTGGAAGAGTTGTTGCTGGTTGACTCGGGGGCGCCCTCGCTCGAGCGCTTCTTGCGTCGGCGTCGGCGCTTCTTCTTGGAGGCGTCGGGGCTGGCGGAGTCGTCGCGCGGGGCGCGGTCGGCGTCGTCGGACATGCGTTCTCCCGGGGCGCGCGAGGCGGTGCGCCCGTGTGTCCGGCCATGGGAGTTCGCATGACCGGGGCCGTCAGGGTCGGCGGGAAATGGCCCACACGAGGCCCGCAGAGCGGGCTTGCCGACCCGACCCGTCCCACCCGGCGCGCCTCGGCGCCACAGGGGGAGGGGTCAGTCAGATCGTAGCGTCGCCGAGGGTTGTGCGTGAGGCGGCTCGTGAAGTGCTCGAGTGATCGAAGGTCCGCCGGCGGGACAGGTGCGGCTCACCCCTTCTGGTCCGGCGCTTCGCTTGGACCGGTCTCCCCCGAGGGGCGCGGGGGAGAGTGGGTGAGTTCGAGGAGGGCGAGGTGCTTCATGAGTGTGGCGGCGGCGGTGGAGCCGGCGGCGAGCCAGCCCGGGACGCCGTCGCGCCAGGCCTGCTTCAGGATCAACTGCTTGAGCAACGCGCCCGGGGGGGAGGTGAGGACGTGGAGGCGCGAGCCTCGGACGCCCGAGGCGTGCAGGCTGGTCGCCATCAGCCTCGCGTATGTCACCTCCTTGGCGAGCTGCTGGGCGAACGTCGCGAAGGAGTCGTGACGGAGCGTGCCCGCCAAATCGATGACGCGCGTGCCGGGCGTGGTCTCGACGACGAGCTGGTCATGGGGGTCGAGGCCGGTCCATTGTGCACGCGTGCGCCGGACGAGGCGGAGGCGGTATTCGGGCTGCCAGGCGTGGTTCAGGAAGCGGCCGTGCTCGCCGCCGCGCTCGCCGGGCGCGTACCAGACCTTGCGGTTGACGCGGG
The DNA here is from genome assembly GCA_041402005.1 of Phycisphaerales bacterium. Taxonomy (GTDB): domain Bacteria; phylum Planctomycetota; class Phycisphaerae; order Phycisphaerales; family UBA1924; genus JAJRXR01. The sequence continues at coordinate 343,521 of JAWKTB010000003.1, forward strand.
CGCCGACGACGCTCGGGTCGTTTGCGTCCACGCACTTCTCGATCGCGGCGCGCAGGTCGGGCATCACCGGCTCGTCGGAGTCGAGGCAGAGGACCCACTCGGTGGCGCACGAGGTCAGGGCGAGCTGCTTGGTTTTCACGTGCCCGAGCCAGGGGGAGTCGATGACGCGGGCGCCGGCCTTGTCGAGCAGGTCGAGGGTCGCGTCGGTCGAGCCCGAGTCGACGGCGACGATCTCGTCGGCGAGGCCCGCGACCGAGTCGAGGACGCGCCCGATGGTGTCGGCGTTGTCCTTGCAGACGATGGCGATGGAGAGGTCGCGGGGCATGGTGGTGATCGGGGTGTGGGTAGGCTATCCGCGATGATCGTGCCGCCGACGGAGGGGTTGCGAGTTGCGAGATACGCCCAGGGGGCGGGGTATTCGCCGGACCAGTGGGCCAGGGCGCTGGAGGGGGTGGACTGGTCGAAGGCGGAACTGCTCTCCGACAAGCCCGGCTCGAGCGTGTGGCGGGCGACGCTGGTCGTGCAGAAGCGTCCCCAGGCCCTGGTGATCAAGTGCGAGCCGATCGACACCCTGAAGCGCCGCGTGCAGGTGCTCTTGGCCAAGACGCACGCCCATCGTCATTGGCGGGGGGCGGAGTTGCTGACGCGTCATGGGTTCAGGACGGCCGAGCCCAAGGCGATCGTGTACGGCCGGCGGGACGGGCAGACGATCGAGTGCCTGGTGATGGAGGCGCTGGAGGGCAAGACGGTGCTTGCGTGGATGTCCGAGGCGTCAGAGTTCAAGCAAAAGGCGGAGTTGTGCTGTGCCATTGGGTCGTACCTCTCGACGATGTGGCGCCAGGGCCTGACGAATCGGGATGGCAAGCCGTCAAACCTGATGGTGATTGATGGTGATGAGCTTCGGATCGCGCTTGTAGACCTGGTAGGCGTACGGCGTCGAGCGTGGATTGAAGAGCACGATTGGCATCGCGCGTGCCGCGACTTGATGCTCGAACCGTTCGGATGCGGCGTCATTCCCTCGCGAGCCACCAGAATGCGAGTGTGTCGACGCCTTCATCAGGAACTGCTCGCCGGATCTAAGCACACTCCCAAGACAGGCCAGTGGCGCGAGTTTCGGGATGAACTCTGGCGTGAGGTGGGATGGTTGATCGAGTCACATGGGGATCCGACGCCAGAGCATGATCCGCTTTCGCGTTCTGGCCGGTTGGAAACCGGCCCTGCCGGGGGGAGGGCGTCGGGGGGATCGTGAGGCGTGTGGCTCATGCGGGTGGGCTGGAAGCCCACCCCTCCGTGAGGCACGTGCGCAATGGCGCTGGCTTGGGTGAAGCGCTATGCTGCTGGCCACTCATGGCTCCCACGAAGGCTTCAGCGAAGCGGAAGAGGGGTTCGGCGCGCGCCGCGTCGGGCACGTCCAATGGGGCGGTGAAGGGGCCGACGAAGGGGACGCCCTGGGTGTACAAGCCGCGGGGCAGACCCGAGGCGCGGGTGTATCTCGGGGATTGCCGTGAGGTCCTGCCCACGATCCCCGAGGTGGCCAAGGGCCAGGTGGACCTGGTGTTCGCCGACCCGCCTTTCAACTGGGCGCGCGACTACGACCGCTTCGGGGTGGGCAACAAGCGGGGCAACGAGGTCTGGGACGACAAGCGCGGCGCCGAGGAGTACCTCGCGTTCACCTATGCGTGGCTCGACCTGTGCGTCGGCGCGCTCAAGGACTCCGGGTCGATGTGGGTGAACATCCCCGATACCTGGGCCGCCGAAATCGTCGTCCACCTCAAGAAGTCGATGACGATGGTGAACTGGTGCGTCTGGCATTACCGCTTCGGCCAGAACACACGGGGGAAGTTCATCAACTCGAAAGTCCACGTGCTCTACTTCTGCAAGGACCCGTCGAACAAGACGTGGAACCCAGACCCGGTGCTCGAGGTCTCCGATCGTCGGTCGATCTACTTCGACGCGCGGACCGAGGACAAGCGCGACGGGATGCCGGCGGGGCTACGCGTTCCCATGGACGTCTGGTACGGTCGCTTCTGGGGGCGCGTGCAGGGCAACAACAAGGAACGCCGAGAGAAGCACGACAACCAGCTCCCCGAGGTCTACCTGGACCGGGTGATCTCGTGCAGCTCGAACCCGGATGACCTCGTGCTCGACCCGTTCCTTGGTTCTGGGACGACGGGGGTGGTGGCGCACGCGCTGGGGCGACGGTTCATCGGGTGCGAGTACTCCAAGGTGAACGCCCAGCACGCCTGCGAGCGGATCGTCGCCGGCCCCATCCGGGACCTGGAGGCGATGCGCCACGACTCGACGGCGATCCACGGGCCCCGGCGCAAGTCCGCCCGGTCGCCCGAGAGCGCCGACGCCGAGGGGTAGCGGGCGGGCGCCTCTTGATCGCGCCCGCGGCAGGTGGTACAGACATGGGCATGAGATCTGGCGGCTGGCTCTGGCTCGCTCTGGTCTGGGTTCTCGCCCCGGGCGTGGGCGCCCAGACGCTCTCGTTCACGGAGGTCGCGGCCCAGGCGGGGGCCAACGTGCCCTACCTGCACGCCTCGGGCTCGCCCTCGGTTCTGGGGGAGATGTCGGGCGGGCTCGCGGTCGGGGACTTCAACATGGACGGGTGGCCCGACCTGTTCGCCCCGGGCGGGGGGCTGGCGCCCGACCACCTGCTGATCAACCAGCACGACGGGACGTTCCACGACGAGGCGGCGGCGTGGGGGATCGTCGGGCCCCACCGGGGCGCGGGGTGCGCCGTCGGCGACGTCGATCGCAATGGGTACCCCGACCTGTTCGTCGTCTCGTACGGGCCCGTCGGCGAGGGGCTCAGCGCGTTCGCCAGCCGCCTGTACCTGAACAATGGGCCCGACACCGAGGGGCTGTGCTCGTTCCGCGAGGTGGCGCAGACGGCGGGGGTCAACCGCGTCGCGGCGGTTACCGACGGGACGGGCGCCTGCTTCGGTGACTACGACCTCGACGGGGACCTCGACCTGTTCGTCTGCGCGTGGATCAACACCGCCGGCGGCAACAAGCTGTTCCGCAACGACGGGGTCGGCCCGGACGGCGTGCCGCGGTTCGTGGACGCGACCTCGGCGTCGGGACTGCACACCGACAACCTGCGCGGGTTCACGCCCCGCTTCGTCGACATGACGGGGGATCGGTACCCCGAGCTGCTCTTGACCGACGACTTCGGGACCAGCCGTTACTTCGAGAGCAACGGGCTCGACGCCCAGGGCGTCGTCACGTTCACGGACAAGACCGCCCAGGCGGGGATCGTGTTCGACTGCAACGGCATGGGCGCCGCGGTCGGGGACGTCGACGGGGACGGCGACCTCGACTGGTTCATGACGAACATCTACTACCCGCCCCCGTCGGATTCGTGCGGCAACACGCTGTACGTCAACGATGGGGGATACCCGGTCACGTTCACGGAGATGGCGCGCGAGACGGGCGTGCTCGACGTGGGCTGGGGGTGGGGCGCGGTGATGGGCGACGTCGACAATGACGGGGATTTGGACATCGCCGCGACCGGGGGATATTTCAACTACCCGCCCAGGCCGGCGGATCTGTACCTGAACCGGTCGGAGTTGGGGGCGGGGCTCGATTTTGACGAGGTGGCGGCACAGACGGGGTTCAACTTCACCGGCTTCGGGCGGGCGCTCGTGACGCTCGACTACGACCGGGACGGGGATCTCGACCTGGCGATGGTGAACAACGGGTCCACGATGCGCCTGTACCGCAACAACCTGAATGGGGGTGGTGGCGGGGCGAACTCGCTGACGCTCCTCCTGGAGACGCGGCACAACCCGTGCCTGGCGCCCCAGGGCTTCGGGACGCGCGTCGTCGTCCGCGTGGGAGCGCGAGTGATGGTGCGGGTCGTGGACGGCGGGGGGTCGTACGAAGGCCAGTCTGATTTACGTGTTCACATCGGGCTGGGGGGTGCGACGGTCGCCGGCGAGGTGGAACTGCACTGGGCGGACGGCTCGGTCACGCGCCTGACGGACGTCGCCGCGGGGGAGGTCGAGGTGGTCGCCTACCACGAGGCGGACCTGGACCATTCGGGGGGGCTCGATTACCTCGACGTGTACCGGTTCCTGGCGCTCTTCGCCCTCGGCGACCTCGGCGCGGATCTGGACGGGTCGGGCGCCCTCGACATCCTGGACGCGATGCGTCTGCTCGAGGCGTTCGCGCGTGGGTGCGGGTGAGATAGGCTCGGCGCGTGGTGCGCGACGACGGGAGCGGCGGAGTCCTGATCGACCTGAAGGTCGTGCCGGGGGCGAAGCGCGACGAGGTCGTCGGCGTGCTCAAGCTTCCGGGTGGGGATCGCCTCAAGGTGCGGGTGAGCGCGCCGCCCGAGGGCGGGAAGGCGAACAAGGCGGTCTGCCGCCTGATCGCAGGGACGCTCGGCGTGCGCGCCGCGGCGGTCGTCGTCGTCGCGGGGCAGACGAACCCGGAGAAGACGGTGCGGGTCGAGGGGTCGTCGGCGGAGGAAGCGATCGCGCGTCTCGTTCCGAAGTAGCCCAAGGGCCGAGCCCTGTCCGTGCGCGTACCGTGTCCGTACGTGTACGGACGGAGGGCGGCGATGGAGCAGGCCGAACGGTTCGAGCGGACGAGGGCGGCGCACCGCGACGAGACGGGGGAGGACTACGTGGAGGCGATCGCGGGGCTGATCGCCGAGCACGGCGAGGCTCGGAACCGGGACCTGGCGCGGATGATGGGGGTGAGTCACGTGACGGTCAGCCGCATCATGCGTCGCCTGCATGACGAGGGGCTGGTGGTCTTCGAGGCGCACCGCCCGATCGAGCTGACGGCGAAGGGGAGGCGGGTGGCGGAGGCCGCGGGGCGGAGGCACGAGGTCGTGGTGGGGTTCCTGCGTGCGATTGGGGTGGGCGCGAGGCAGGCGGAGATCGACGCGGAGGGGATCGAGCACCACGTCTCGGATCAGACGATCCGGGCGTTGCGGCGCGTGATCGAGCGGCTGAAGGGTTCCGGAGGCGTGTGATCGGGCGTGAGAGCCCGACTCCGAACGGAATCCGATCGTCGCGGGATGAATTCCGCTGGCCAAGTCCGGGTTTTTGGGACACCAGTCAGGGTGAGCATCGAATAAGGTGAACGCTGGGCGATCGTCCGGTGGTCGGCGTTCGGGCCGACCTGGGTCGTGCAAAAACTGGTGTGCGGGGCCGCGGCCCCGGATAAAGAGAGGGCTTGTGATGTCTCAAGGTCGGCGCAACGCGGCGGCGTGTGGTGTGTGTCTGGCTCTGTTCCTTGCGTGCGGGCTCGCGGAGGCCTCGGATGTCGCCGGGGCGGCCTCGGCGTCCACGCCGAAGCTGAAGCTCGTCATGGGGACCTACGAGCTGGGCGATTCAGACAACCTGCTGGTCGGTCTGCGGGCCCAGGGCGAAGCGCCCGTGCACGGGCTGATCGCGATCGACGGGCCCATGACGCCCGAGCGTCATCAGAAGCTCGAGGCCGCCGGCGTTCAGGTCGGCGAGTACCTGCCCGACTTCGCCTTCGTCGCGGACCTTTCCCGTGCGGACATGGCGCAGCTCGGCGGGCTGGGGTTCGTGGGCTGGGCGGGCTCGTTCAAGGCGGAGTGGAAGGTCTCGCCCGACCTCGGGCTGGCGGTCCGCGAGTCGGACCCCATGCTGCTGAAGATCCAGGCCCAGGGCCAGTTGGCGGTCCACGCGTGGCTGTTCCCCGGCGCGGACCGGGCCCAGACGCTGGCCCAGATCGCGCAGATCCCGGGCGTGACGATCGTGGCGGACTCGCTCGAGGGCGACATGCGTCTGGTGCAGCTGACGGCGCCGCGGGGGCTCATCGGTGAGCAACTCGCCGAGATCGACGGCGTGCGTTGGGTCGAGGAGGCGCCCGAGCTGACGCTCCGCAACAACACCTCGCGCTGGGTCGTCCAGAGCAACGTGAGCAACTTCTACCCGGTCTACGACCACGGGATCCGGGGCGAGGGCCAGCTCATCGGTCTGATGGACGGCAAGCCGAACCCGAACCACTGCTCGTTCAGCGATCCCGAGGGCGACCCGTTCGGGCCGAATCACCGCAAGATCGAGGCGTACAACACGACGACCGGCTCGGACACGCACGGGACGCACACCGCCGGCACGTCCATCGGTGACGCGGGCGTCTTCGACGACACCCGGGGCGTGGCGTACATGGCCCGCCTCGTCTTCGGGAACATCCCCTCGTTCTCGGACACCGCGATGTACAACCGCCTGGCCCAGCACTACGGGCAGGGCGCGACGGTCCACTCCAACAGTTGGGGCAACGACGGCACGACGAGCTACGACGGCCTGTGCCGCGGCATCGACCGCTTCAGCTACGACAACGACGATAACCTCGTCTGCTTCGCCGAGACCAACCAGAGCACGCTCCGCAACCCTGAGAACGCCAAGAACCTGATGGCGGTCGCGGCGTGCGGCGACGCCCCGAGCCAGAACAGCTTTTGCTCGGGCGGCGTCGGCCCCACCAACGACGGACGGCGCAAGCCCGAGATCATGGCCCCCGGGTGCGGCATCCGCTCCTCGAACGGGTCGGGGTGCTCGACCGTCGCGCTGACCGGCACCTCGATGGCCTGTCCGCACATCAACGCGTGCGCGGCCCTCGTGCGTCAGTACTTCATGGACGGCTTCTACCCGAGCGGGGCGGCCAACGCCAACGACGCCTTCACGCCTTCGGGCCCCCTCATGAAGGCGATGCTGCTCAACTCGGGCCAGGACGTCACCGGGCTGTCCGGGTACCCGAGCACCCGCGAGGGGTGGGGGCGCGTCAAGCTCGACGAGGTGCTCGTGTTCGACGATCCGGGCGCCGAGACCATCATCGTGCGTGACGTCCGCAACAACTCGGGCGACTCGCTCTCGACGGGCGACGTGATCGAGGTGCCCTTCGAGGTCACGGACAACCTGTCGGCGATCCGCGTCACCCTGGTCTGGCACGACCCACCCGCGGCGATGGGCGCCAACCCGGCGGCGGTGAACAACCTCGACCTCGAGGTCGTCACCCCCGCGACGACCTACCTCGGCAACGTGTTCTCCGCGGGCGGCTCGAGCACTCCCGGCGGCAGCGCCGACCCGAGCAACAACGTCGAGATGGTCCACACCATCGCGACAAGCACGGGCATGTACACCGCCCGCGTGAAGGCGACCGCCGTCAACTCGGGTTCCCAGGGGTACGCCCTGGTGATCCGCGGCAAGGTCAACGAGAACTTCGGCCCGCAACCCTGCAACGGCGCCGACCTCGCCGAGCCCTACGAGCAGCTCGACTTCTCCGACGTGACGGCGTTCCTCGTCGCCTTCGGGAGCATGCAGCCCGAGGCCGACCTGGCCGCTCCCTTCGGGCAGTGGGACTTCTCCGACGTGACGGCGTTCCTCGTGCTCTTCGGCGGCGGCTGCCCCTGATCGTCAGAGGGTGATAACCCGCAAGTGATTTCCCGCCCCGCGCCGTTCCCGGCGCGGGGCTTTTCTTTGCGCCGCGGCTGTCCCAAGCCCGACGCGCGCCCGAGGGTCTTGGCGACGCGGACGCCCCCGGGTAGGGTTGATGGCGCGGCGATCTGGCCGCCCGGACATGGATCGGAGGTGGGCATGCGTGCGACGGGGAGCGGCGGGCGGGTCGGGCGTCTGGCGATGGCGGCGGGCGCGTGCGTCGGACTGGCGGCGGCGTCCGCGGACGCGACGTGGTCCATCTGCATCGTCAACGTACGCACGGGTGAGGTCGCGCTCGCGTCGGCGACCTGCCTGACCGGGTTCGACATGCGCGAGGACACGCCCGTGCTCATCACGGGCGTGGGTGGGGCGACGGCGCAGTCCGCCGTCGATACCTCGGGGCGCAACCGGGGCCTGATCCGCAACCTGCTGCTCGCGGGCGTCGATCCCCAGCAGATCCTCGTCGATCTCGAGGCGTTCGACGCGGGGCATCAGACGCGTCAGTACGGCATCATCGACGTCACCGGGGGCGTCGCAACGTTCTCCGGGTCGCAGGACTCCCAGTGGGCCGGCGGGCAAACGGGGCAGATCGGGGACCTCGTCTACGCGGTGCAGGGCAACATCTTGACGGGGGCGCCCGTGGTGCAGGCGGCGGTGGACGCGATCCTCATGACGCCCGGCGACATCCCCGAGAAGCTGATGGCGGCGATGGAGGGGGCGTACATGTTCGGCGGGGATGGTCGCTGCTCGTGCGACCAGGGCCCCCAGGATTGCGGGTCGCCCCCCAACGGCGGGGACTTCGACAAGAGCGCCCACGTCGGGTACATGCTCATCGCCCGGGCCGGCGACACCGACGCCGCCAACGGGTTCTTCGACACCGAGGGCTGGCCCACGGGGATGTGCGTGCTCGACATCGACTCGGACGGACGCCCGGACGTCGTCGGCTCGCTTTCGACGGCGAGCAACAACGCCGTCGTGTTCCGCAATCTGACGGGTGTCGGCGTTCCCCTGAGCCTGTTCGGCGTCGAGGTCGCGGGCGACGCGGGGGCGTCGGACCTGCAGTCGATCGCGTGCGGCGAACTGACCGGGGACGCGCAGACCGACCTGCTCACGGTCTCGTTCGCGGGCGACAGCGTGCAGATGCTCGCGGGCCAGGGCGGGGGCGCGTTCGCGCCGGGCGTCTCGATCCCGGTGGGCGACGGGCCGCGGGACGTTGTAATCGCGGATCTCGATGGGATGGGCGGGCTGGACGCGGCGACCGCCAACGAGCTGGGCGGGACGGTCAGCCTGCTGATGGGCGCGGGGGACGGGACGTTCAAGACATCCGAGATCGCGCCCCTGGGCGGGGCGTGCTCGCTGATCGTCGCGGGCGAGTTCGACGGGATGCCCGGCATCGACCTGGCGGTGCTGCACAAGGCGACGGCGCAGGTCAGCGTGCTGTTCAACGACGGGGCGGGGAACTTCACGCCCGGCGCCCTGACGTCGGTGGGCGCCAACCCGATGGACATGACGGCGGGCGACATCGACCACGACGGGCTCGACGAGATCTTGGTCGCGAACAACGCCTCGGCGTCGGTCTCGGTGCTGCGGAACCTGGGCGGTGCGTTCTTCGATATGCAGATCCCCTCCGCGGACGGGCGCAACCCGTTGCGGCTCGAGCTGGCGAACCTGGATGGGGACGACGACCCCGATCTTGTCGTGCTGATCAGCGGGGGCTCGACGCTCTCGACGTACCTGGGCGACGGGATGGGGGGCTTCGACCTCGTCGGCGCCTTCAAGCAGGGGGCGGGCCCGCGGAGCCTGGCGGTCGCGGACTTCAACGGCGACGGGCTGGACGACGTGCTCGAGGGGGCGGTGGGCGTGGGCGGGGCGGAGATCGCCGACAATCTGGGCGGGGGCGTCTTCCAGTCGATCGACGGGTACGCGGGCGGCGACTACTACATGGTGTTCAACATCGCGGGCTCGCACGCGAACGACCCCGACCCGGTCCTCCAGATGCGGGGACTCTTCGATCAGTTCAGGATCGACCAGACCGGGCGCCCGGACGCGGTGCAGTCGAGCGTGAGCGTGCCGACGGGGCTGATCGCCTCGGGCGACGGCGGCGGGGTGGGTGGGACGACGGCCCGCGTGCGCGTCAACCTGTTCGACTGGCGGCGCGTGCCCGTGGACCTCGACGCCTCGGCGTTCAGTGTCGCGCACGCGACGGGCTCGGACGCGGTGACGCAGGTCCAGGGCGTCGAGCGCGTCGGGCCCGGGAGGTACGACATCGTTCTCGAGATCGGCGAGCAGGCGGGGGAGGACAGGCTGGTCGTGACGGTGGACGACGGCGTTCGCCCGGTGACGTTGATGCCCAGCCCCGTGGTCCGCGTGCTGGTCGCCGGCGCCGACTTCGACGGGGACGGGGTCGCGGGGTTCGGCGACGTGCTGGCGTTCATCCTCGCGTTCGCGGCTCAGGACCCGTCGGCGGACCTGAGCGGCGACTCGATGTTCACGATCGACGACGTGCTGCTCTTCCTGGCGTTCTACGGCGTCTAGAAGACGCCTGGGGACGGGGGGAGCGTCTGCCCCGGGCGGGCGAGGCGCGAGGGAGATACCCTTCCCGAGCCGACCCGTCGCCCGGGAAGCGTGACGGCGCGGCTTCGAAGGGAGGGCGTGATGAAGAAGCTCCTGATCATTCTGGGCGTGCTCGTGTTGATCGTCGTCGTCGCGATCATCGGGCTCGTCGCCCTCGGGTTCTCCCAGATCGACTCGCTGGCCAAGCGCCTCGTCGAGGAGGGGGGGACGTACGCGACGGGCGTGCAGACCAGCGTGGACGGGGTGGACGTCAGCATCGGCAAGGGCACGCTGACCATGACCGCCCTCGAGATCGACAACCCCGAGGGGTACAAGTCCGACCACTTCCTGGCGCTGGGCTCGGCGTTCACGAGCGTGGACTACTCCACGATCAGCAAGCCGGCGATCCGCGTCCCCGAGGTGACCTTGTCGGGCATCGACGTCAACCTCGACAAATCGGCGGGCAAGGCCAACTACCAGGTGATCCTCGACAACCTCAAAAGGTTCGAGTCGGGCGAGCCGACGGGCAAGCCCAAGCCCAGCTCCGGCGAGGGGCAGAAGGTCGTCATCGACGACCTGAAGATCGAGAACATTTCGGTCAGCCTGGTCGGGGTTCCCGGCGTCTCGCAGCTCGCGGGCGACGTCAACGTCAAGGTTCCCCTCGTCGAGATGAAGAACGTCGGGGGCGACAAGGGGATGACGTTCGGCGAGCTGACGAACCTGGTCGTAAAGACGGTGCTGTCGGCGGCCGTCGAGGCCGGAGGCGGGATCATCCCGGGCGACATCCTGGGCGAGCTGAGTGGCGGGCTGGGGCAGCTCACCTCCATCTCCGACATGGGCGTGGACGTGCTGGGCGACTTCGGCGGGAAGATCGGCGACATGGGCAAAGAGGTCATGGGGGACGCCCAGAAGCAGGTGGACGACGCGGTCGGCAAGGCGTCGGAGGACGTCGGCAAGGCCGTCGACGACGCCGCCAAGAAGGCGAAGGACACGCTGGGCGGGATCCTGGGGGGCGACAAGAAGAAGGACGACGAGCCCTGATCGCGTCGGCGCCCTCTCGGTCGCGGTATCTCTAGAAGCTGCGTGAAGTTGTGTTGTTTGCTTCGCGCGGGTCTGCGCACGCGGGCGTGTCTGTTGTACGATGGGGCGCGAAGGGGGGATCGATGAGCGAGCCGCAGACCCAGGCGCCTGGGGGGTACCGTCCGCTGACCGGGCGGGCGAAGACGCTGATCGCGGTGATGGCGGGGCTGATCGCGGGGGCGAGCCTGCTGGCGGGCGTGTACGGGTGGGCGACGTTCTCCCAGAACAGCCGCATCACGCCCGAGGAGTACCGCCAGGTCGAGCACATGTACGAGCTGACGCGCACGAACACGGCGCACGACACGTTCATCCTCGTCCACAACCTGAATCTGCTCGTGCAGGTCCGGAGAGTGCTCAACGAGCAGGCGCTCAACGCGGTGGCGCTGGGCGGGGCGACGGCGTTGCTGGCGATCGGGTTCGCGCTGTTCGTGATCGGGATCGACGGGGCATTCACGGTCCATGGGACCGCCGGGACACAAGGGTCGGTGGTCCTTCAGGGCTCGGCGCCGGGGCTGCTGTGTTTCACGCTCGCGGCCGGGCTGCTGGCGCTGGCGATGGTCCGCGACACACCGCTGAAGATCGGCTCGGGGCAACTGCCGGGCAACCTCCCGCTTGGTCAGGGTTATGTCGAGGCGCTCGGCGCCTTTACGGGGGGGCGTTTTCAGGACGGGTTGAGCGAGCCCGAGCCCAAGGCGCCCGCAAGCGACGAGGAACTCGATGCGTTCGAGGCGATGTTCGGGGCGACCCGGGAGAGCGAGTGATGGGCGGGGTCACGAGGGTCGGGGTGTGCGTCCTGATGATGCTGGGCGCGTCGGCGTGGGCGCAGGAGGGCGAGGCGAGCGCGCTGGACGCGCTGACGACGCACATCCACGAGCACTGCGAGGGGCAGGACGACGCCGCGATCTCGCAGTGCGCCAAGCAGCCGGAGCTGGTGCAGCCGACGAGTCTGTTTCTCGATCGGGTGGACCTGATCCTCGAGGCGCTGCGGGCGCAGCACGCGGCGTGGCTCGGCACGCCCGAGGAGGAGCGGGACGAGCACGGGAGCCTGGCGGATTCGATTGCACACCTGGAGGCGATGCTGAAGCGCAAAGAGGTGCGTGAACGCCTCGAGTCGATCCGTCGCGCCGGGGGCGGCGGGGGCGCCCTCGAGGGGATGTATCGGGCGGAGCGGGCGTTGGACATCGGCATGCGGTTCGAACGCGACGCGGCATGGCCTGATTTCCCGCTCTATGCGGTATGGCAACTCGCCAAGCTGGAAGAGTACGAACGACGCCGCCAGTCCGGGGGCGCGAGCACGCCAACGATCGAATGGGAGAACGGCTCGCGTCTGCAGCAACCCATCGTCGTGCCCGGTGAGTACGGACAGACCTCCCCGATCGAGAACAAATACTGGGAGCTCATCACGAAGGACGCCCGGGCGCTCTCGAGCCAAGTCAAGGGTGAGCTGGAGTCGCATGCGGGTCTGAGCGGGGTGTTCCGCACGTGGGTCGGGATGGATCGTGCGCGTCTGTATGTGGCCGACACGGGTCGAGAGCGGGTGGTGTCCGCTCCACTGGCGTTGCTCGACTCGATCGCTGCGGCATTCCACGACGAGGTGGGTGAGCATCTCACCGCCCTTGCGAAGGACGCGCTCGCGCGAAGAAGGGGGGCGCAGGCGGTCGGGGACCCTGCCTGGAGCGTTCTCTCGGGACTTGGAGCGATGGTGACCAGCCCGGAAGGGTCTTGGCAGGCGGCGCGGGAGCAGGCTGCGGCACAGGACCTCGCCGACGCGCTCGAGTTGGCACGCGTCGCCTACGAATCGGGGCTGATCAAGGGAGGTGACGCGTTCTCGCAGCGCATCGAGGCGCGACGCGCCGAAGTCGTCGGGGACACCCGCGAGTGGCCCCCGCGCCGAGGGACGACATCGGGTGGAGGTGACCCCTGGGCGGCATACCGGGCGTGGAAGCTTTCGATGCAGCGTCCCGATGCGTCGATCGAACTCGACGCCGGGGGTGAGACCCTGTCGGACCTGAGGTTCCTCCGGTACGACTTCGAAGCGAGGCGGATCGAGTTTCAGCAGGGGACAAGCGCGAACGCGGTGCACGTGGTGAAGGTGGACCCCGCGACGATCCGTTCTGTGACCGGCGGGTGAGACCTCAGCCAGCCGGGACGCAGCGTCCCTCGGCCCAGGCGCGGAGGCGGGCAACCTGCTCAGCCATCGTGATGGAGAGGGGCGGGCTGCCCCGCAGCGCGCGCTCGATGTCGAGCGAGGTCGGCTCGCGGTTCTCGTGGAAGGCGACGTGCAGGGCGGCGAGGACGGCGGACTCGATCTCCGCGCCCGAGTACCCGTCGCAGGCGGCGGCGAGGGCGTCGAGGTCGAACATCGCCGAGTCTCGGTGACGACGACGCAGGTGGATCTCGAGGATCTGGCGCCGGGCCTCTTCGCTCGGCAGGTCGACGAAGAAGATTTCGTCGAAGCGTCCCTTGCGGAGCAGCTCCGGGGGGAGCGCGTCGATGTTGTTGGCGGTGGCGACGAGGAAGACGGGCGCCTCGTGGTCCTGCATCCAGGTGAGGAGCGTGCCGAACATGCGCTGGGAGAGCCCGCCGTCGGTGGAGTGGGCGGCGGCCGAGGCGAACGCCTTCTCGATCTCGTCGATCCAGAGGACGTTGGGGGCCATCGCCTCGGCCTGGCGCAGCGCGTCGCGCAGGCGGCGCTCGGACTCGCCGACGAACTTGTCGTAGAGGGAGCCCGGGTCCATGCGCAGGAGCGGGCGTCGCCAGGCGGTGGCGATCGCCTTGGCGCACAAGCTCTTTCCCGCGCCCTGGACGCCCAGGAGCAGGACGCCCCGGGGCGGGGTCAGCCCGAACTCGGCGGCCTCGTCGGTGAACGAGCGCTCGCGGGCCGCGAGCCACGCCTTGAGCTGGTCGAGCCCGCCCACGTCGTCGAGCGTCGTCGGGGACTCGACCGAGTCGAGCAGCCCTGCCCCCGAGACCAGGATGCGCTTGCGGGCCAGCGCCCGGTTGAGGTCGGCGGCGTCGAACGTGCGATCCTCCGCGACCAGGTCGTAGACCACCTGCTCGATCTGGCGACGGCTCAGCCCCGCGAGGTTCTTGATCAGGATCCGGTAGTCCCGCTTGGTCAGGTCGATCTTGACCGGCTTCTCCCGGTGCATCCGCTTGAGCGCCTCGCGGACAATCGGCTCGATCTCGTCCTCGTCCGGGAGCGACAGCTCGAAGGGGGTGACGTGGGCGCGCACGGAGTCGGGCAGGCGCGGCTCGCGGTCGATGAGCACGACGTGCGATCCGGTCGCCCTCGCCTTGTCGACGAGGTCGAGCAGGGCGCGCCGGACGTGCGGGTCGTCGAGGTGGGCGCCCAGGTCGAGGAGGGTGCAGAGGCTGGTCTCGTCGCGGCGTTGGAGCCAGACGAGCGCGCCGGCGGGGTTGAGGGTGTCGGGGATGGGGGCGGCGTGGGGCTCGCGCTGGTTGCGCACGCCGTCGGTCACTGACCAGCGCCAGAGGTTGGCGTCGAGGCCCGAGGCCGCGTCACGGACGACGTCCAGGGCGTCGCACTCCTCGTGGGTGCAGATCCACAGCGCGGGGTGCTTGGCGCGGAGGAGGGCGAGCAATCGCGTGGCGTCCTGGGTCATCCTGGCGACGATCGCCTCCCAGCGGGGAGGGTAGCGACCCACCCTTCAGAGGGGGAACAGGGCGAGACGGGGCGGCGTACAAGGGGGTGGCGTCCGGGAATCGGCGACAAGGCGTTCGGCCCGCCGGGGGGCCCCTCCAAGGGGCGGGCCCCTGGGCGATCAGGCCCGAGATTCTCGGGCCTCGTCCGCCGAGTCCGGCTCGCGTCTGGAGGGGCTTTGTCGCCCCGTGGTTGGCGTGTAGGGTTGTGGCGTCGCGTTCGTCGGCGGGAGGCCGGCTGACGCGGTCTGACGCGGAGGATTCGGGCATGGACAGGCGGCTGGGTCGGGCGGCGGTGGTGTTGGCGGTGGCGATGGCGGCGGGCTCACCGGCCTTCGGGCAGGCACGGGCGACGCTGCCCGCGCAGAGCCTGCGGACGGGCCTCGACCTGTCCCCGTCGGACCTGGCGATCCTGGACACGTTCGAGCGTCCGCCGGTGCGATTCGTCGAGAAGGCGGGCGTGCGCAAGTTCTCGGGCAAGCTGCTGGCGAAGGTGCGGACGGTCGAGGCGTTCGCCGGGGCGCGTCCGGGCGAGCGCGTGAGCGACGCGGCGCGTGAGGCGGGCGAGGTGCGGGCGTCGCGGGCGCGGGCGCGGCTGACGCCATCGATGTCCGAGGCCTTCCCCGACGTGGACGAGTACTCGATCAACATCCCCGCGGGGTGGGACGCGGACTCGCTGTCGGCGTTCTTGATGGCGACGGGGGACTACGAGTACGCCGAGCCTGATTGGCTGGTGTACCCGGCGCTGGCGCCCAACGACCCGCAGCTGGGCAACCAGCAGCACCACACGGTGATGCACTCGCGCGACGCGTGGGACTACACGACGGGCGACCCGACGATGGTCGTGGGCGTCTGCGACACGGGCGTGGACACGGACCACCCGGACCTGCAGGGGGCGCTGCTGACCGGGTTCAACGCGGTGAGCAATCTCGAGCAGGGCTCGGGCGGCATCATCGCGGACTTCAACGGGCACGGCACCGCGACGACGGGCGCCGCGGCGGCGATCGGGAACAACGGCGTCGGCGTCGTCGGCATGGGCTGGAACTTCATGATCCGCCCCGTCAAGGTCAGCGAGAACCCCGACGGGACGGCCCTCATCAGCGACCTCGTGCAGGGGGCGCGCTGGGCCTCCGACAATGGGGCCCGCGTGGTCAGCGTGAGCTTCGGCGGCGTCGAGTCCTCCAGCGTCAACAACACCGGCACCCACATCAAGGGCGAGAACCATCTGCTCTGCTGGGCCGCGGGCAATGAGGGCAGCTACCTCGGCGGGTTCGACTGGCCCGACGTCATCGTCGTGGGCGCCAGCACCAACGGCGACGGGATCGCCGGCTTCAGCAACTTCGGGCCGGGCATCGACATCGTCGCGCCGGGCGTCAACATCCGGACGACGGCCAACGGCGGCGGGTATGGCTCGGTTTCGGGGACCAGCCTCTCGACGCCACTGATCAACGGCCTACTCGCGCTGATCTGGTCCACCGATCTGTCGATGACCGCCGACGAGGTCGAGCAGTTGATGTACGACCAGGCGGTCGACGTGGGCACGGCGGGCGAGGACGACAGCTCCGGGCACGGGCGCGCGGACGCGGGCGCGTCGGTGCGCTACGCCGCCACAGGCGAGGGGCCCAGGCCCCTGCCCTTCACCGACGACTTCGAGAGCGGGCTCGATCCGCACGACTGGACGACGATCACGGGGGCGGCGACCTCGAGCGCGGGCGAGAACGAGCCCAGCGGGTCCTCGTCGCTCTCGCTGACCTCATCGGACGAGATCATCAGCGAGGTCATCCGGGCGCACTCGGGGATGTCGGTCCCCGTGTACGTCTCGTTCTGGGCCGAGCATCAGGGCGTGCCCTCGGGCGGCACGCTGACCGTCGAGACGCTCGACGTCGTCAGCGTCTGGCGCAACATCGCGACGATTGTCTCGGACGGGACGGACAGCGGCGTGTACGGGCACTGGATCGCCCAGCTCAGCCCGCTCGCGGCCTGGGACAGCATGCGCCTGCGGATCCGGGCGACCGGCCCCGCCGGCGGTGAGTGGTTCGTGGACGACGTCCGCGTCGGGTCGGCCCTGCCCATCGGCGTGCCCGTCGCCGACAACTACGAGGGGAACCTCGACACGATCTCGCTGTACGCGTCCAACACCGGGGCGGCGATCTCGAACGGGGCAACCGACGAGCCCAGCGGGTCGCAGTCGCTCGCGATGGCCGGCAACGACGTGATCGAGACGTTCGACATCCCGATGCAGAGCTTGTCGGGCACGACGCAGTACGCCCGGATCTGGGCGGAGCGATCGGGCGTGCCGAACGGTGGATCGCTCTACTTCGAGTACAAGAGCGTCATCGGGACGTGGCAGGTGCTGGCCCAGCTCTCGTCCGATGGCGTGAGCCAGAGCGAGTTCGAGCTGGCGCAGGTCACGCTGCCCGAGCTCGGCTTCTGGGACGGGCTCCGGGTGCGGCTCCGCAGGACGTCGGGCGCGGGGACGTGGTACGTCGATGATCTGTACGTGGGGCCGGACGAGCTCGTGCTCGACGGCGGGTGCAACATCGCCGACCTGGCCGAGCCACATGGCACGCTCGATTTCTCCGACGTGATCTCGTTCCTGACGGCGTTCGGCTCGATGGACCCGGCGGCGGACTTCGCGTCGCCCACCGGGGTGTTCGACTTCTCTGACGTGATCGCTTTCCTTTCCGCGTTCGGCGCCGGGTGCCCGTAGGCGCCGACGGCGGGGTCTTGCTGAATCATCGGAGGCGACGATGACGGTGAATCGGTGTCGGATCGTGCCCGCGTTTATCGGGCTGGCGGTGCTCACGGGCGGCGCAATGGGGGCGGAAGGCAATGATCCGGTCGGCGCTGCTCGCGCGAGCCTGAAGCTCCAGATCGGTGACGAGGCGATCCTCGGGGTCGCGGCGCACGCGCCCGTGCAGTACAGCGAGCGCGTCGGCGACCACGAGTTCACGGGCGAGCTCCTGGTCCGCCCCAAGGGCGAGGTGCTGGGGGTCTCGCACGCGACGGCGCGGACGATGAGCCGGGCGCTCGACCGCATCCGCCCCCTGATCGTCGAGAAGGCCCGCCTCACGCACGAGTACGTGGTCCGCGTCCCCGAGGGGATGACGGAGAACGAGCTGGCGGCGGTGCTGATGGCGACGGGCGACTACGAGTACGCCGAGCCCAACTGGCTCCTCTACCCCGCCAGCACCGTCCCCAACGACCCGTTCTTCGCGACGAGCTGGCAGCACACGCGGATACAGTCGGCGGCGGCGTGGGACCTGGAGACGGGCGACCCCAGCGTGATCGTCGCGGTCTGCGACACGGGCGTTGATCAGGACCACCCGGACCTGCAGGCGGCGCTGGTCTCGGGGTACAACGCGCGCAGCCGCCAGACGCAGGCCGATGGCGCGGACGTGGACGACGTCAACGGGCACGGGACGTTCGTCGCCGGGTGTGCCGCGGCGATCGGGAACAACGGGACCGGGGTCGTCGGCGCCGGCTGGAACTTCCACATCATGCCCGTCCGCGTAACCAACAACACGAACGGGACGGCCAGCGCGTTCGACATTCTGGGGGGCGCCCGCTGGGCCGCGGAGCACGGCGCCAAGGCGATCAACGCCAGCTACTCGGGCGGGACGTCGGCGAGCATCCAGACCGCAGGCGCCGAGATCAAGGCGATGGGCGGGCTGCTGTTTTACGCCGCGGGCAATGACAACGCGCTGCTCCCGGACGTCTACCGCCCGGACTACGTGATCGTGGCCTCGACGACGTCGAGCGACAACAAGAGCGGGTTCAGCAACTACGGGCCCCGATCGACGTGGCGGCGCCGGGCTCGGGCGTGCGTTCGACGCAGCGTGGCGGGGGGTACGGGACGGGGTCGGGGACGAGCTTCGCGTCGCCGATCGCCGCCGGGGTGGGGGCGATGATCTTCGCCGCCAGGCCCGACCTGCACCCGACGGACATCCAGGACATCCTGTACGCGGGCGCCGACGACCTGGGCGCCCCGGGCGAGGACGACATCTTCGGGCACGGGCGCGTCAACACGTTCAACTCCGTGACGATCGCGCAGACCTGGGTCGCCCGCGTCCCCCTGCCGATCGACGACGACTTCGAGTCGGGCGTGATCGATGGGGCGACCTGGACGAGCGTCTCGGGCGTCGAGCTGGCGTCCGATTCGGGTTCGCAGGCCCTCGACCTCGACGGGACGGACTCGATCGAGTCGGCGGGGACGCACGCGGCGACGCTGCTCGGGAAGCTCGTCGTGCTGACGTTCACCGCGCGTCGTGAGGGCGTCGAGGCGGGCAAGTCGCTCGCCGTCGAGTACCTGGATGCGAGCGATGTGTGGCAGCCGGCGGTGACGATCGTCTCCGATGGCGGCGACCAGGCGGCCCCGAGGGACTACGACTTCGTCTTCCCGCAGTCGGACCTGCGCAATGGGCTCAAGGTCCGCTTCCGCGCCCAGGGCTCGGACGCGTCGGACGATTGGTTCGTGGACGACGCGTTCGTCGGCGTCTTCGCGGGCGCCCACCTGCCGTTGGCGGACGACTTCGAGTCGGGCGTGCTGTCGCAGACGCGCTGGTCGTCGAGCGAGGGGGCGTCCGTGACGGGCGGGGGCGTGGGCGGGTCGCTCGCGATGGCGCTGGGCGTCGATGGGAGCATCACGACGCAGGAGGTCGACTCGCGCGTCTTCCCCGAGCCCTTGTATCTGAGCTACAAGGTCAAGGGCGAGGGCGTGCCCAACGGCCAGACGCTCCGCGTCGAGTACCGCACGATCCTGGACACCTACGACCTGCTCGAGCAGGTCGTCGCGGACGGTTCGGACGCGTACCAGGCGCGGGTGATCACGCTCCCGGTCGTGGCGTACCACGACACCCTGGACATTCGATTCGTCTCGACGGCGGACTCGGGCTCGTGGCGGATCGACGACGTCCTGCTCGCGACCGAGCTGGCGCCGACGCCCTGCCCCGCGGACCTGGCGGCGCCCTTCGGGACGCTCGACTTCTCCGACGTGCTCGCCTTCCTCAGCGCCTTCGGGTCGATGGACCCGGCCGCCGATCTGGGTGAGCCCTTCGGCGTCTTCGACTTCTCCGACGTGCTCACCTTCCTCACCTCCTTCGGCGAGGGGTGCCCCTGAGGCGATCGGGCGGATAGTTCAGTGAGATCACGTCCGGGCCGGCCGACCGCCCGGGCGTTTTTTTGGACCCCGATCGGGCGCGCCCCGGGTGGACGGCGTCCCTCCTCCTGATCACCAACCAGGAGGAACCCCATGCTCGCCCAGCTTGCCATCTGTGTCTTGCCCGCCCTGGCGCCCTGCGTGCCCGAACTGGGCGGGGAGCAGACGTACCCGTCCGGCGTCAACGACCAGCGGATCGTCCTGGCCGACCTCGACGTCGACGGCGATCTCGACGCGGTCGTTGGCCTCTTCACCACGAATGGCGTGAACGTGATGTACGCCGACGGGATGGGCGGCTTCAACTCTCCCATCACCATCCCCGCCGGCGCGGGCGGCGGCGTCGCGGTCGGCGACCTCAACCACGACGGGCGCCCGGACATCGTGACTGCCAACGGGCTCAACGACGACATCTCCGTGATCCTCGCCGACACGGACTTCTTCGGCGAGCAGGTCCGCTACCCCGCGGGCGATGGGCCCTCAAGCATCGCGATCGTGGACCTGAACATGGACACACACCCGGACCTGGCTGTCAGCGCCGGGCTGGACGACACGCTGCGGATCTTTCTGGGCGACGGGACCGGCGCCTTCGCGGCGCAGCCCCCCATCACGATCGACGACCTGCGCCAGGTGCTCGCCGCCGACTTCAACGCGGACGGGATCCCGGATCTCGTCTGCCCGCGCTCTTCGCCCTCGAAGGTGGACGTGCTGCTCGGTGTGGGCGACGGGACGTTCGAGACCCCGGTGAGCTACGACGCGGGCTTCGGCGCCAACTTCATCGCCCTGGGCGACCTCGACGAGAACGGGACGATGGACATCGTTGTGGTGCACGGCGTCGTCAGCGTCCCGCCGACGGACGCGACGCTGAGCGTGCTGCTCGGCGGCGGTGACGGGACGTTCGCCCCGCCCGTGAGCTACACCGTCGGACAGCGTCCCCATTCGTGCGCCATCGCGGACCTCAACGGGGACGGGCATCTCGACGTCGTCGAGAGCAACATCGACACGAGCGAGCTGTCGGTGCTCTACGGCGTCGGGGACGGCACGCTCCAGCCCCAGGTCAGGATGCCCTTCGCGGGCCAGCCCACCTCGGTCGCCCTGGGGGACCTCGTGGGCGACGGGTTTCCCGACCTGGTCTTCCTCAACAATGCGAGCGGGGACGTGTCCGTCGTCCTCAACGCGTGCGACGCCGGGGGGTGCAACGAGGCGGACCTCGCAGAGCCATTCGGGACGCTCGACTTCTCCGACGTGATCGCCTTCCTGACGGCGTTCGGGACGATGGGGGCGCCCGCGGACCTGGCGGAGCCATTCGGGACCTGGGACTTCTCCGACGTGATCGCCTTCCTGGGGGCGTTCGGCGTGGGGTGCCCCTGAAAGGTGGGGCGCCTCGAGAGTGCTGGGTCGCGCCCGGGCGGTGACGAGCCGTCCGGGCGTTTTCTTTGGGCGTAGCCTTGGGCGATGAGCACGAGTGTGGCGGGCGTCGGGGAAGCGCCCCACGGGCTCGGGTGGGGCGCAAAGCTCCGCCTGGTCGGGGCGGACATCAAGCTGGCGCACTCGGTGTTTGCGCTCCCGTTCGCGCTGCTGGCGGCGTTCCTGGTCGCGGGGGAGCGCGAGGCGGGGGGGATCGACTGGGGTCGATTCGCCGGCCAGCTCGTCCTCGTCGTCGCCTGCATGTTCTTCGCGCGGACCTGGGCGATGGTCGTCAACCGGGTCGCGGATCGGGAGATCGACGCCGCGAACCCGAGGACGTCTCGTCGGGCGTTCGCGGTCGGGCTCCTGGTGCGCGACGGCGCTGCGGTGATGGCCGGGCGCGCGCTGGCGTTCGTCGCGTGCTGCTCGCCTCTTCTGGGTCTCTTGCCAACCCATGGCCCGTCCTGCTGTCCTGGGTCGTGCTCGCATGGATCGCGTTCTACTCGTTCACGAAGCGGTTCACGTGGCTCTGTCATGTCTTCCTGGGCGGGGCGTTGGCGGGTCAGTCCGATCGCCGCGGCGATCGCGGTGGGGCGGTCCTGATGCGCCGATCGGCGTGCTTTGGCTGTCGGCGATGGTCCTCGTCTGGCGTCGCCGGCTTTGACGTGATCCGCTGCTGCAGGATCTGGAACGACCGTGAGCGAGGCTCAAGAGCGTGCCGGCGTTCGGGTTGCGGCGCGGTCTGGATCAGCCGCGTTGCACGCGGGCGCCGTCGTGGCTCTGCTGGCGGCATGGTGGGTCGATCCCAGGCTCGCGTGGGTCTTCCTCGCGGGGGTCGGCTGTCGCGGGTGTGCTCGTTTGGGAGCATCTCGTGATTGCCAGGCGAGGGCGGGCCGGGATCCCTCATGGCCTTCTTCACGCTCAACGGCGTGGTCGCGCTCGTGCTCGGGGGCGCGGGCGTCGTCGACGTGCTCATGTGAAGCCTTACGCAGAGGATCACGCCATGCCCCGCGACGACGCGTCCGCCCAGCTCTTGAAGGCCCAGGACCGATTCATCGACGCCTGGGGTCGGATGGGGTCGGTCTGGGGGATCTCGCGGACAATGGCGGAGGTGCACGCGCTCCTGTTCGTGACGGGCGATGCGATGGGCGCCGACGAGATCATGGAGCGGTTGCACATCAGCCGGGGCAACGCGTCGATGTCGCTTCGGGCCTTGGTCGAGTGGGGGGTGATCGCCAAGGCGCGCAAGCGTGGCGAGCGCCGGGACTACTTCGAGGCCGAGCAGGATGTGTGGGCGATGTTCCGCGCGATCCTGAGGGAGCGCGTGAAGCGAGAGGTCGAGCCTCTGCTCGAGTCGCTCAAGGAAGTGCGTGAGTTGACGCCGACGGGCGGGCGCGACGCGCACGCCTCCGCCCGCGCCCTCGATGAGCGGCTGGCGGAGATGCAGGAGGTCTTCGAGCTGGTCGCGATGCTCGGCGAGCGCTTCGCGGGTCCGAGCGGCCAGGGCCTCCAGGCGGCGGCCAAGCTGCTCGCCAAGGCGACGCTCGACAAGGCCAAGGATCGGTGACGCTCGATCCGGGTCTCAGACCCCCCTACGACCCCTCGCGCGAGTGAGAGGGTCCGGGCGAGTGCGCTCGCACGTTCGAACACGAAGGTCGCGAAGGGCTCGAAGGGAAATGGAAATGAATCGACTTCGAGACCTTCGCGCTCTTCGCGATCTTCGAGTTCAACCCCGGTGCGCATGAAAAACCCCTCGCGTGGGCGAGGGGCTGTGTGGGTCCGTGTCGATGTCAGGGGTCAGCTTTTGCGCAGGGCTGCCCAGCCGATGCCGGCGAAGATGAGCACGAGGACGAGCGCGCCGCCGAGCACCATGTAGACGCTGCCGGTGAGGCCGGCGAGGACGCCCGAGGAGCCGGCCAGGCCCAGGATCGTGACGCCGAGAGTGGCGGCGAGGATGATGACCATCGCCAGCGCCAGCCCACCGGCCAGGCCCGACCAGGGCCCGTCGTAGGCCTCTTGGGCGGGCATGAGCGCCGCCTGGGCCGCGGCTTGCGTCCCGCCGAACTCCGGCTCGCCCGCGGACTCAAAGAGCGCGCCGCCAGAGGCCGCCGCGATCGCGGAGCCACCGATGGCGCTCTCGCCCGCGTCGGAGCCCTCGTCGCCGTAGACGTCCTCGAGGAGGTTCGCCCCGAGCGACGTGTCGTCGGGCTCGAGCGTGAGCTGCGCGAGGCCCGAGCCCGAGGCGCTCGAGTCCATGCTCAGGTCCGGGATGTTGACGGCGCCCGTGACGAGCGTGTCTGCCGACGGGTCGGCCTGCTCGTCCGCGTCGGGGTCGAAAATGCTGATGCCGGTGGACTCGCCCGAGCTCTCGACGGCGAACGCGGAGCCTGAGCCGGAGGACGAGAGGCTGATGGGCTCGAGTTCGGAGCTCTCGGCGAGGGTGATGTCCGCGTCCTCGTCGCCCCCGCCCGCGAGCAGATCGACCTGGTCGACCTTGAAGACGAGGCGGTCGCGGTCGCGGAACTCCTGGAGCTGCCCGCTCTCGGCGAGGGCCTGGACCTCGTCCTCGGACATGCCGAGGCGTTGGGCGGCCTCCTCGAGCGTGTAGAACATCTTGGCCATGTCGGCGAGCCTCCCCGCTGTGGGTGCTTGGGGGCCCACCCCTCACCGGCGGGCCTCCCCCAATGGTACGCCCGGGTCTGGGGCGGGTTCCGGGGGTTCTCGGGGGCGGTGGGGGGGGTTGACCCGAGGCTTCGAGGACTCAGCCTCGGCGTCCAGTCATGCGGACGCCGAGTCTGAGCGAGTCTTCGAGCGAAGGCTCGGGTCACTCGTCCAGACCCCTCAGGGCTGGATCGAGCGCGTGACGGAGACCGCCGGGTACAGACCCGCGACCTGCTCGCGGGGGACCACCCGAGGCGGGTACTCGGGGTTCACCGGCTGGATCCTGATCAGCTCGGCGCCCCCCTCGCCCGACTCGAAATACACCCGCTTGAAGGTGCTCTCGTGGTCGGGCTCGAGACGGACGAAGCAGTCGGCGCCCTGGCGGACGTCCCTCGCCGGGCTGAAGACGACGATGTCCCCCTCGCGGTAGTCGGGCTCCATCGAGTCGCCGACGACGCGGGCGGCAAAGGCGTCCGGGTCGTGCAGGTCCGGGCAGCGGACGTACTCGTCGGCGACTCGTGCCGGGTAGCCCATGTCCGTGAAGTCGGTCGGGTAGCCCGCGCTCACGGAGTTGATCAGTGGAACTTCGAGGGGGAGGGCGACGTGCGCCGGCTCGTCGCTCATGGGCGCGAGCGTTTCGACCAGGCGACGCAGCTCTCCCGACTTGAACGCCTCGTCGAGCGAGCCCGAGCCCGCGGCGGCAAGATCGGCGAGGCGCCTGACGAGGCGCCGCTCGCTCTGCAGCTGCGCGAGATCGCGCTTCAGCGTGGGCGGCGTCCGCTCCCAGCCCGCCGCGCTGACCAGACGCCCGCGTGGCAGGTCGAGCGCTTGCTCGAGCGCCGCCAGGATCGTGTCGCTGGGCGGGCCGCGACGAGCGTTCTCTACCTGCGACAGGTACCCCTTGGCGCATCCGACGCGCGCGGCGAGATCATCGAGCGTGAGCGAGAGCTGGCGACGCCGAGTGCGGATGAGCGAGGCGACGCCGGGCTCACCTGAACCTGACGAAGGTTCGGGCGCCTTCGATCCAGCAGCGGCTGACCGCCCCCGTGCGCTGGTTTCTTGATCTCCCATACAGACACCTTGCAAATGGTTCTCTTGCGAGCTATAACCGGTGGCGTGTTTACTCAATAGTAAACTCCGCTCGACGTCGTTTGTCAACCACGAAACACCCGGGATGCGGGGGGAAGAGGCATGGCGAGTCGCGGGAAAGGGCAGGGAGACGGAGATGGGTATGGGACCTTCTCACCGTCGGAGGCGACGGATCTCCGCCGGAAGCGTCGACGGGAGTTGGTGGAGCGGATCGTGGAACGGTCGGACCTGCTCTCTCCCGCGGACCGGGCCCTGGTCCACGCCCACTACCGCGACGGACGGAGCGTCGTGGAGATCGCGCGCCTGGGTGGGGGCTCGCCCCGGTCGCTCAGGCGTCGTCTCAAGCGCGTCGTCGAGCGCGAGCTGGATCCGCTGTTCGCGTTCGTCGCACGTCGTCGCGGGTCGTGGTCGGGCACGCGCCGGCGCGTCGCGACCTCGCTTGTGCTCGAGGGGCGCTCGATGCGAGAGACGGGTGAGCGCCTTGGCCTGAGCTTGCACACGGTCCGCCGGCATCACGACGCGGTGCGGGCGCTCTTCGAGTCCGAGTCGGCTGGGGCGTGATCGATGTCGCGGGGGGGCGGGGATCGGGGGCCGAGTGCGCGCGTTCGGCGTGCCGTGGCGCCGTTCGGGATCACGCTGGAGGGGATGGCGTGTGACGCGCCCCACCCGGATCACGGGGCGCTGGCGCGCCTCGAATCGCTCAGGGATGGGCGTGTCGCGTTGGTGAGCGGGGCGAGCGGATGTGGCAAGTCGACGTTGTTGCGCGCCCTGATCGAGTCGGCGCGTGCACGCGGGCAGCGCGTGGAGACGGTGGGCGCGGGCGCCTTCTCGCGATCGAGACGTCCGGCGATCGAGGTTGTCGGGGGCTCGCTGGAGACGGCGCTGGGCGCGATGGGCAGCGCCGGGCTCGGCGAGGCGGCGCTGCTCGCGCGAGAGGCGCGGCGATTGTCCGAGGGGGAGCGGTGGCGGTTGACGCTGGCAAAGGCGATGGTCGGCGCGCACGCGGGGCGGGGCCGGGCTTGGGTGATCGCCGACGAGTTCTGTTCCACCCTTGATCGCGCGACCGCCGAGAGCGTGGCGGTGTGCGTGCGCCGCTGGGCGTCGCGCCGCCCGGGCGTGCGAGTCGTGTGCGCGACGGCCCACGAGGACATGGCGGGGCTGCTCCGCCCGGACTTGCACGTGCATGTCTCGCTCGAGGGAGAGGCGCAGGTCGTGGATGGGCGCCCGCGTCGGCGGGGCATTGTGCGGATCGAGGAGGGCGCGATCGAGGACTACGACGCGCTGGGCGATCGACATTACCGGGGCGGGCGACCGGCGACCTGGACGCGCGTGCTGCGGGCGTGGCGGCGCACGGTGCACGGGCGTCTGCTCGCGGGGGTGCTGGTGGTGAGCCGCCCGACGCTCAACGCGGCGTGGCGCGACCAGCCCTGGCCCGGGCGGTACACGACGGGGTCGCTGCGGGCGCGGGCGCACCGGATCAATCGGGAGCTGCGCTGCATCTCGCGGGTGGTGGTCGAGCCGCGATCGCGCGGGATGGGGATCGCGCGCCGCCTCGTCGAGGCGTACCTGGACAACCCGCAGACGCCGGCGACCGAGGCGCTGGCGGCGATGGGGGCGGTATGCCCCTTCTTCGAGCGGAGCGGGATGCGGGCGTACCGCGTGGGGATACGTCGGGCGGACGCGCGTCTCGAGGATGCGCTGGCGCACGCCGGTTTCTCGCCGGATGAGTTGCTCGTCGGCGAGCGAGCGGACGATGCGGCGCGTGACGCGTTCGTTCGGCGGGAGCTGCGGCGGTGGGCGAACGTGTCGCGCGCGACACGGGGCGTGCTCGGGGAGAGCTGGGGCCAGATGGCGCGGGCGGCGGGGGCGCGCCTGGCGGCGAGGGCGATCGGGTACGCGCACGTGGTGGGCGGGATGTGATGGGGAAGGAAGCAAAGAGAAGCCGAGGGAGGGCCGGTTGGAAACCGGCCCCACCGGGGGGAGCGGGATGCGGGGGCGTGCCCGCGCCGAGGGATGCGGGGGATGCGGGGGAGTTGCCCCACGCGTTGACGTTCTTCCTGACGTCGGCGCAGCGGACGGCGGTGCTACGGGCGCTGCGGCGGGTGGACGAGGATCGGGCGCGGGCGCTTTTGCGTGTGCTCGGGGTGGGGTAGGGGGTGAGTTGATGGATGAGCGTCCTGGAGTGGACGGGGACGCCGCGCGCGCCGAGAGCGCGGGCGGCGGGGATGGTGGCGGGCGCGCCCTGGTCGAGGAGATCCGAGGGCCGCGCCCCGAGACGGCGGACGAACTGCACGCGTGGGTGCGCGACGCGCTCGGGGTGGAGATCGCGCGCGAGGCGTTGATCGAGGGGCACGCGGCGCCGTTCGACTATCTCTGTCACGCGTACTTCGAGGCGCGTTCGCCCCGCGATCTGGTCGTGTGGGCCAACCGCGGCGGTGGCAAGACGTTCCTGGCGGCGATCGCGACGCTCGCGGACATGGTCTTCAAGGACGGCATAGAGATCCGCGTGCTGGGAGGATCGCTCGAGCAGGCCAAGCGGATGCACGCGCATCTGCGGGCGTTCCTGTCGCGCCCGGGGCTCGATCGCCTGGTGGAGGGGCGGATCACGCAGCGGCGGGTGCGCCTGGTCAACGGGTCGAGCCTGGAGCTCTTGGCCCAGTCGCAGACGTCGGTGCGTGGGACTCGCGTGCAGAAGCTCCGGTGCGACGAGGTGGAGCTGTTCGACCCTGACGTGTGGGAGGCGGCGCAGCTGGTGACGCGCTCGAAGGATTGCGGCGGGATCTCGGTGCGAGGCTCGGTTGAGTGCCTGAGCACGATGCATGTGCCGTACGGGCTGATGCACAGGCTCGTCCGCGAGTGTGAGGGGGAGAACGCGACGCGGCGACTGTTCCGCTGGGGATTGGTGGACGTCTTGGGACGGTGCGGAGAGGAGCGAGTGTGCGACTCGCCTTGTGCGCTATTGGAGGAGTGCGCGGGGCGGGCCAAGTCGCGCGACGCGCGTGGCGTGACGCCCGGGCACGTGGAGGTGGAGGACGCGATCACGCAGAAGCGGCGCGTCGGCGAGGGGACGTGGCGGTCGGAGATGCTCTGCCTCGAGCCCAGGCGGAGCGACTGCGTGCTTCCCGAGTTCGACCCGCGCGTGCACGTGGTGGACGCCCTCCCCGAGTCGCGCGAGGGGTGGCTCTGGGTCGGGGGGATGGACTTCGGGATCCGGTCGCCAACGGTGGTCCTGTGGGCGGGGCTCGATCCGTCGGGGGTGCTGTGGGTGGTGGACGAGCGGGTGGAGGCGGGGCAGACGCTCGGGACGCACGTCGAGGCGATCAAGACCGCGCCGTGGGCGGCGCTCGCGTGGATCGGGGTGGACCCGGCCGGTGGCCAGCGCTCCGGACAGACGGGCCTGTCCGACATCCAGGCGATGCGCCAGGCAGGGCTGGTGGTCAAGCATCGGCGGATGGGCGTCGCGGAGGGGCTGGAGCTGGTGCGGGCGCGCCTGCGGCCGGCGTCGGGGGGCCCGCGCCTGCTCGTGCACCGGCGCTGCGCGAAGCTGATCGAGTCGCTCGAGACGTACCGGTACCACGCGGACCGACCCGAGTCGATCGAGCCCGTCAAGGACGGCTCGGACCACGCGGTCGATGCGCTGCGCTACATGGTGCAGAACCTGGACGCGGCGTACGAGACGAGGTACTCACGCTACGCGTGAGGAGATAGCAGATAGCAGATCGCCAGATGGCAGATGATTCTGATTTGCTATCTGCTGATCTGCCATCTGGCCATCTCTCACGTCCCCGGCATCGGCGCCAGCTCGGGGATGGCGTAGCCGATGATGAGGTAGGCGGCGAGGCCCAAGAGGGCGATGCCGCCCACGATCTGGATGGTGAAGGAGATCACCTGGGGCCAGTACTTGCGCATGTTGGGGACGCGGACGGCCTTGTACCCGCACGCGATGAAGAACGCGATGGGGATCACCAGCAGGAACCACCACTCGTGCAGGGCGATGGGGTCGATGAAGGGGGTGTAGGCGAGGGTGGTCACTTCCGGGCTTCCTTCTCGAGGAGAGCCCCGAGGGGGCCGCCGCTTCGGTGGGTCGATGGATGCGGGCGTCCCCTCTTGCTGCGGCTCGTCGGCAAGAGCGCGTCGAGGATGATGATGAAGTTGAGCATGCCGGCGAGCGTGGCGGCGAGGGTGCCGATCTCGTTCATCTTGGCGACGGACTTGACGTTGGGGGGTCCCTTGCCGTCGGTGGCGGGGGCCCACACGGGCTCGGTCTTGCCGTCGGCATCGAGGTCGCGGGAGACGCGCATCTCGTCGGGGTGACCCGAGCGTGGGAGTCGGGTGTCGGGGTCGAGGGCCTTGAAGCGGGTCTGGTGGACGTAGTTGATGCCGAAGGCGACGGGTCCGACGAAGGCCTGGCCGACGAACCAGATCTTGTCCTCGCGGGAGTCGATGACGTCGATGCCGCCGACGAGCATGCCGCCGAGGAAGAGGCCGAGGACCCCGACGGCGGCCATGACGCCGCGGTAGGGCTCGCCCCGGTAGAACTGGCCCGCGCCGGGGAGGAGGCAGGCGAGGATGCCGGCGACGAGGTCGAGGCCCTTGGGATGCGGGTCGGATGGGGGCATGGAGCGGGGGGTCTCAGGGGGTGGAGGGGGAGTCTAGCGGCGCGAGGGGGCGTGGCCCCAGGGGTGCGGGCGGCGGGGGTCGTCGTGGAGGGGTGGAGTGGGTGATTGACAGACGAGAGGTGGGCGGTAGTGTACGGCCCGATCGGGAAACCGGAACCTGGGCGCCGAGGGAGGCGCCGCCCCCCGGACGCGTGTAACGAGGACGAGACGTCATGGCGCAAGAGCTGGAACTGAGCGTGGTGGGAGTGCTCGAGCCGACGCGGGACGGCGGGGTCGGCGGATGGTCCCAGAACATCCCGCTCGCTGGCGAGGAAGAGGATGATGACGAGATGTACTTCCTCGAGGAGGACGACGACGAGGAGGACGATGAGGTCTTCGAGGACGACGAGGAGTATGACGATTACGAGGAGTTCGAGGACGAGGATGAAGTGGACGAGGACCTCGAAGGGGACGATGAAGACCTCTAGGTTGCCGCGCGGGGACGCCTGAGACGCCTCCCGCCCTGTGGGCGACCGGGAGGCTTTCCGATGGGACGGGCGGACAAGAGCAAGACAGGTCGCGAGGAGCACTCGAAGTCCGAGGGGGAATCGGGGGGGGATGGCGTGATCGATCGGCGCGTGGGCGTAGATCGTCGGCGCGTGCGGATGATCAAGGACGGCAAGGAGGTCGCGCCGACGGGGCTGGAGCGTCGTCGGGGGCCTGGTCGTCGTCTGAGCGATTTCACGAAGGCCGCCGAGGAAGGCGAGATGACCACGGAGCAGTTCCTGTTCCTGGTCGCGATCGATACGTTCAAGCAGGCGAACGACAAGACGTTCCCGACGTGGACGGACGTGCTGGAGGTGGTGCGTCTGCTGGGCTATCGCAAGACGATGCCGAGCGAGCTGAACCTGACCCGGGCGGAGGACTGGACGGAGGCGGCCAACGCGCCGTCGAACGTGCGTCCCGACGGGTGGGAGCGTCGGTTCGAGAAGCCGGCCCGGGGCTTCGGCGCCCGGGGCGGAAAGTCCGAGCGCGAGCTGACCGACGAGGCGCTCGACGAGTTCGAGCGGAGCTACGGCAAGGGCAAGAAGGCCGCCTAGGCCCGCCCTCGGGGGGCCGACCCCCGACGTGTACCATCCTTGCAGCGGCGAACCACGCCCCCGTCGCGGGGCGTTTTTCATGTTCGTGCTCGGAGGGCGTGCGCGTGGGCGATGGCGGCCCGGTGATCGGGTGGCGTGAATGGGTGGCGATGCCCGAGTGGGGGATCGGGCGCGTGCGCGCCAAGGTCGACACGGGGGCGCGGACGAGCGCGATCCACGTCTCGAAGATCGAGCGGCTCGAGGGCGGGCGTCTGCGGTTCGAGGTGGTGACGCGCGAGAAGCCCCATCGGCGCGTCGTCACGGTCGAGGGCGACCACGTGCGCGATGCGCGGGTGCGCCCCAGCTCGGGCGAGCTCCAGCCCCGCCCGGTGGTGCGGACGCTGGTGCGGATCGGGGGGTGGGAGCGTGAGATCGAGATGGGGCTGGTGTGCCGGGAGGGGATGCTCTGCCGGATGCTGCTGGGGCGGCGGGCGGTCAAGGGGCTCATGGTGAACCCGGGCGTGAAGGACGTGCTGGGTGGCGGGAGGGCGGGATGAAGCTTGGGATTCTGTCGGCGGCGGCGAGGTGCTACAGCACGAGGCGCCTCAAGGAGGCGGCTGAGACCCGCGGGCACGACACACGCGTGCTCAACACGCTCCGGTTCTCGATCTCCCTGGAGCACGGCGAGCCCGACCTGTTCTACCAGGGCAAGCAGCTTTCCGACTACGACGCGGTGCTGCCCCGGATCGGGGCGTCGATCACATATTTCGGGACCGCGGTCGTGCGCCAGTTCGAGCAGATGGACGTGTACACGCCGAACTCGGCGAACGGGATCACGAACTCGCGGGACAAGCTGCGGAGCCTGCAGATCCTGTCGCGCCACGACATCGGGATCCCGCGGACGATGTTCGTGCGCGACCGCAAGGACGTGCTGGCGGCGATCGAGGAGGTGGGCGGGGCGCCGGTCATCATCAAGATCCTGGAGGGGACGCAGGGGGTCGGGGTGATCCTGGCAGAGACGAACAAGGTCGCGGAGGCGATCGTGGAGACGCTGCAGAGCGCGCGTCAGAACGTGCTGATCCAGAGCTTCATCAAGGAGAGCAAGGGGCGGGACATCCGGGCGCTGGTGGTCGGGGACCGGGTCGTGGCGGCGATGCGGCGCATCGCGCAGGGGGGCGAGTTCCGCTCGAACGTGCACCGGGGCGGGACGACCGAGCGGATCGAGCTCGACGAGACGTACGAGGAAACGGCGGTCCGCGCGGCGCAGATCATGGGCCTGCGCGTCGCGGGCGTCGATATGCTCGAGAGCGACTCGGGGCCCCTGGTGATGGAGGTGAACTCGTCGCCCGGGCTCGAGGGGATCGAGTCGGCGACGGGGCTCGACGTCGCGGGGGCGATCGTGGACTACATGGCGGGGCAGGTGGACTTCCCGGAGGTCGACGTGCGTCAGCGGCTCACGGTCGCGCGCGGGTACGGCGTGGCGGAGCTGACGATCCCTGAGGGCTTCGAGTTCGTGGGCAAGACGATCGCCGACTCGGGGCTTCGCGATCGGGACATCGCGGTGCTGACGATCCACAGGGGCACGAGCGTGGTGTCGAACCCGCGTGGGTCGCGGGTGATCGAGGCGGGGGACCGCCTGCTGTGCTACGGGCGCCTGGACTCGATGCGGGACCTGGTGACGGACCGGAAGAAGCGCAAACGCCGGATCAAGGTGCGCGAACTGAGCTCGGAGCGGGCGCGGGCGGAAGGGGGCGTCGATGGGTGAGGGCGGCGTCTGGATCGGGGACAAGGTGGCGCCCGGGACGGGGGGCGAGGTCACGCTGCGCGTCTCGACCAGCTACGCGGGGGCGCAGATCGAGATCCCGGTGTTCATCTGGCGCGGGGCGGCGGACGGGCCACGCGTCTTCGTGACCGCCGCGGTGCACGGGGACGAGATCAACGGCACCGGGGCGATCCGCGAGATCATCACGACCAATCCGTTCTCGCTGGCCCGTGGCACGCTGGTGCTCGTGCCGGTGGTGAACATCCTGGGCTTCGAGCAGCACGCGAGGTATCTGCCCGATCGGCGGGATCTGAATCGGTCGTTCCCGGGGATGAAGGACGGGAGTCAGGCGAGTCGGATGGCGCGGGCGGTGTTCGACGCGATCGTGACGCCCTGCGATTACGGGATCGACCTGCACACGGCGGCGATCCGACGGACGAACTTCCCGAACGTGCGCGCCGACATGAGCGATGCGCGAGTGGCGGCGCTGGCACGCGCGTTCGGGACGGAACTGATCGTGTCGGGGACGGGGCCCAAGGGGTCGCTGCGACGGGCGGCGTGCAAGATCGGCAAGCCCACGATCATCCTGGAGGCGGGCGAGGTCTGGAAGGTGGAGCCGGCGTATATGGAGTACACGGTGCGGGGCGTGCGGAACTGCCTGGCGCACCTGGGGATGATCGAGGGGGAGGTGAGGCGCCCCGCGTACCAGATCGAGGCGGACACGACCAAGTGGGTGCGTGCCGAGCGGGGGGGTTTCCTGCAGTTCCACGTCGCGCCGGGGGACATCGTGGACGAGGGCGAGGCGATCGCGACGAGCACGAGCCTGACGGGCGAGCGTCAGAACGTGATCGAGTCGCCGCGGGACGGGATTGTGTTGGGGATGACGACGCTGCCGTCGGTGGCGCCGGGGGACGCGGTGTGCCACCTGGCGTATCCGAAGGCGCGGGCGCTGAAGAAGGCGGAGAAGGTGATCGACGCGCTGCCCGAGGATCACCTGCATGAGCGGACGCGGGAGGATCTGTCGCGGAGCTTCGTGGTGGGGGAGCGGGACGAGGCGGATTGACGTGGCGGGGCCCGAGCCCGCCCCGGGTGGGCGAGGGGGGGAGCGGTGGCGCCGATGCGTTGGTTGTCGCCGAGAGAAGGCGTTTGGATGGATCGGACGGGCGGCGGCCCCGCTCGTCCGCGATCGGGGGGAACTGGCGGTGTACGCACGACGAACGGGACGGTATCCGAGGCCCCGTTCGGGGTGGCTGCGGGAAGGGGAAACATGATGCGACGCGTGACGGCGGTGCTGTGGATCGGGGCGGGGTGTTTCCTCGCGGCGACGGCGCAGGGCGGAGACGAGGTCGTCCCGAAGGGTCCATTGCAAGAGGTCTCCGACGAGATCGAGATGGATGTGTCCGCGGTTGGGCAGATCGGGGGCGAACCGTTTGAGTGGGGCCAGTCCCGCGCGTGGAACGGGCGATTCCAGCCGAACAAGGACGGCAGCGTGGATCAGGCGTTCCACGAGGAGTTCAGCCTGCAGACGGCGCGTGCGCGCGTCGTCACGCGGGGCGTGAAGACGAGCGAGGTGTTCGCCGACCATCACGGCGTGCGGGGGCGGATCGAACTCCAACCCGAGTTCAGCCTCTTCCAGTCCGTGGAGCAGCCCGAGCCGGCGTACATCGTGGCGTACCTGGACGACGACGTCGGGATCGACATCGAGGGCGAGCCGGGGGAGGTGTACCTCATCGAGTTCAACGCCCACATTGAGGCGACTGGCCCGGATCCGCATGTGTCCTTGGTGCTCCGCGCGTCGGACTTCTCTCTCAATCTCCGGGCTGACGAGGACGGGCAGTCCGCGGACGCCAGCGACGTGCGGCTCCTCCGCCAGGGGGGGGACGGGGGGTACGAACTGGAGATCAGCATCGCGCTGTACGGCGTGCTCGAGGGCGAGGGGGAGCAGAGCGCCGATTCGAGGGCGGTCATCGACTACGAGGTCCGGGCCCGTCGCCAGCCCGGGTGCGGGATTGCCGACCGGGCCTCGCCCTACGGCGTGCTCGACTACCAGGATGTGGTCGCGTACTTCGAGCTGTTCACGGCGGGCGATCCGATCGCCGATCTCGCCGAGCCGTACGGTGAGTTCGACCTCAGAGATATCCGCGCGTTCCAGAGGGCGTACGTGACGGGGTGCGGAGACACGCCCCCCGCGATCCGTCCCTACTTGTCCTTGTAGTAGTCGATGTTGATCTGCACGTAGCGGTCCCACTCCTTGGGCAGGTCCTCGTCCTGGTAGATGGCCTGGACGGGGCACTCGTCGACGCACAGGCCGCAGTCGATGCAGGTGTCGGGGTCGATGTAGAGCTGCTCGGCGGTCTCGTAGGACGCCTCGTCCTTGGTGGGGTGGATGCAGTCGACGGGGCAGGCGTCGACGCAGCTCGTGTCCTTGGTGCCGATGCAGGGCTCGGCGATGATGTGGGGCATGTCGAGTCCTCGCGAGGCGCCCGCGGCGCGTGGGGGCGGGCGGGGAAGGGCAAAGTATCCCAAGTCCTTGCCCTAGCTATAGCTCGGGGGCGTCGGCCTGGCAAGGCGGGGCGTCGTCAGGCGGCGGCGTGTGCGTGTGCGGGGCGGGCGTCGTCGTTGGCGACGACGCTCTGCATCAGCGAGTCCACCGCGGACCGGATCCGGTCGCGCGTCGTCGGCGCCGCCAGCGTCTGATACGTCCGGCCCTGGAGGTGATTTTCCTGGATGAGCAGATTGCCCGCGGGCGAGAGGATCAGCAGGGGCAGGCCCTGGACGCCGGCGTCTTTCTCCATGTCGAGCAGCTTGCGGGTGAGCGGGGCGCGTTCGTCCGCCGCGCGCACGCGGACGACGGCGAGTTGTGGGCGGTCCTCCGGGTTGCGTCCCTCGGGCGCAAGGACGAGGCGGATCGCGTCGGAGGGGGAGGCGGTGACGTAGAGGAGTGGCGGGAGGGTCGAGGCGAAGCGAGCGGGGGCGGGCCCCGATTCGGCGCCGGTGAGCATCGCGATGCGCAGGTCCTCGGTCATGTCGGGGATCTGCTCGACGAGGGAGTTCATGGCGTCGGGTGGCAGACGCAGGGCGTCGAAGAAGTCCTCGGTGGGGTAGACCGCGTCGTTGCCGCTGGCGCCGATCTCGAGCGCGTGCACCAGGCGATTGGCGAGCGCGACGACCGCGATGGCGTTGGCGTTCTTCGGGCTCGCGGAGCGCAGGTTGCTGACCGAGAGGTGGTGGTAGACGATCGGGTCGATCAGCTCGCGGGGCATCGCCCAGGAGCGCATGGCCTCCTGGGCGACCTCGGCGTGGGTCATCAGCAGCATGCGCTTCTCGAGCTGCTCGAGGGGCAGCGAGAGCGCCTTGGCCTGCTGGGCGACCTGGGCGTACTGCTCCGGGATCGCCTCGGCGAGCAGGATCCGCCCGATGTCGTGCAGCAGCCCGATCGTGAACGCCTGCTCGGGCTCGATCGCATTGGTACGCCTGGCGAGCTCGGCGGCGGTGATCGCGACCGCGATCGCGTGCTCCCAGAAACGCCCGGGCGTGAGGTCGGGCAGTGCGCTCGAGTTCGAGAGCTGCTCGATGATGCCGATGTTCGTGACCGCCTGGCGGATCGACTCGGTGCCGATGCGGACGACGGCGTCCTTGACGCTCGTCACCGGGTCGCCCCGGGTGTAGGCGCTCGAGTTGGCGAGCTTGATGACCTTGAGCGCGATGGCGTGGTCGACGCGGACGGCCTTGACCAGGGCGTCGATCGAGGTCTCCTTGCGTGCGGCCAGACGCATCACGTTCGCCACCGCCGGCGAGAGGGCCCGCAGCTCGCTGACCTCCTGGATGCGCTCGAGCAGCTCCGTGCGCACCACGATGGGCTTGAGCGCCTTGAGGGCCTCGACCGCCTGCTCGGTGGTGGGCAGGCTGGACTTGGTCTCGGCGGGGGTGAGCTCGACGGCGGGCGATTTGAGCGCCTCGTCACCCGCGGCTTGGGCGATGGGCTTCGGGCGCGACTTGGAGGCGGCGGCCAGACGCTTGAGGAAGGCGGCGACCGTGAAGTTCGCCTTGAGCAGGCACTGCGACACGCCCAGCTCGACGAGCTCGAGGATGACGCGCTTGTCCTCCATGTCGGTCAGGACGAGCAGGGGCATGGCGCCGAGTTTCTGGTCGGCGCGCATCGCGCGGATCAGCTCCATGCCCTTGGCGTCCTCGACGCTGGGCTCGATGATGACCAGATCGACCGGGTGGGTCGCCAGGTACGCGCGGGCTTCCTCGAGCGAGGACGCCAGGTGCACGCGGTCCTTGCGGGCGCGCAGCAGCAGCGCGATGCACTCGCGGACGATCGGGCTGGAGTCGATGAGGAGGACGTTCATCGGCGGGGTACTGGTCTTCCGTGCTGTCGGGGATCGCGGGCCCTGCTCGGGCGCCCCCCCGGGCGTGCAACGGGGAAGATCGGCCGATTGGAGGGGGGACTCGACGCGGGGCGCGGGGAGGGCGCGTCGTGCGGGCACGGTGCGCCGGGGGGTCCGGTCTGTGACGGTTGTGACGGGCGTGACGCGTGGGGTTTACGCTGACGACGCCCCGCGGAGCTCGTGGAGTGAGGAGATGATCTCAAGGGCGCCCGCATCGCGCAGGGCGTCGGCGGGGGTGAGGCCCGCGAGGGCGACGACGCGCATGCCCGCGCGGATGCCCGCGATCACGCCGCTCGGGCTGTCCTCGATGACCAGGCACGCCGCGGGGTCCGCGTCCATCGCGCGGGCGGCGTGGAGGAAGAGGTCGGGGGCGGGCTTCCAGACGCCGACGTCGTAGGCGCTGAAGACGGCGTGCCCGTCCAGGTGGGCCCGCGTACTCGGGCACGCGAAGCGGTCGAGCAGGCGGGCGCCCGTGAGCGAGGCGAGCATTTTCTTGGTGGGCCCGTTGGAGGCGACGCAGCGCTTGGGGGCGCGACCGCCCATCGCGTCGAGCGTGTCGAGCAGCTCGATCACGCCCTCGACGGGCGGGGGCGGCGTGCGCTCGAACGCCTCGTACATGCGCGCGCGGTAGGTCTCGATCAGGCCGGGGAGCTGGCGGCCAAGGCGCGCCTCGACCTCGGCGCGGATCTCGTGCAGGTCGCGACCCTTGAAGCGCCGGACGGATTCGTCCGGGGTCATCGCCCAGCCGGCCTCGCTGACGCAGGCGGCGAGGAGGGCGTTGGTCAGGGGCTCGGTATCGACGAGCACGCCGTCGCAGTCGAAGATGATGAGGTCGTGGTCGAGCACGAAGGGCCTACGACCCGGGGGCGGGGTCTTTCACGTCGGCGCGCATGAAGAGGGCGTCGCCCTTGGAGATCTTCTGGCCCGGCTTGAGGGAGTAATCGCCGCCCCACTCGGCGAGTTTTTCCAGGGGCGCGACGAAGCCGGAGTTGGGGTCGTTCGGATTGTTGAGATGGTTGCAGTTCCAGTTCCGCCAGAGTTCGGCCATTTTTTCGGGCATCGCGGGGGAGAGGAGGAGCGAGGCGATGCGGAGGGCTTCGGCGCAGTGATAAAGGATGGCGGCCAGAGTCGTTCGATTATCCAACTGCTTCACAACCCGTTCACCATCGAGATCCTTCGCTATCGAGAATGGGCGTGATACGCCCACATACAGATCTACGAAGGAGGCAAGCAGCTTTCCTTGCTGTAAAGCTTGATCTAATCGCAGTAGCTCCAATGCTTCCAGTGATTGGCGCACAAGCCCTGTTGCGTTGTCGCGCATATCAAACTCTGGCGAATCGTCTGGATAGTCCTCGGCGTAGGTACGAGAGTAGATAGGTTCCATATCGCTGAGCTTGAGAGTCTTGGATTCTCCGCCCGGTGGTGGTGGGCCCGTGAAAGAACCAAACCCCACCGTGTCATGTGGGTCAGGCAGCATGCCCTCAAAATATTTCTCGATCATGTTCGCCACGCGGCTGGTGGCGTTGCCGATGCCGTTGGCCAGGTCGGCGTTGTAGACCTCGACGAAGCGCTGGTACGCGAAGTCCGCGTCGGTCGCGCCCAGGGGGCCCTGGGTGGTGAGATACCAGCGGACCGCGTCGAGCGAGTACCGGTCGGCGTACGCGCGGAGCGTGTCGATCTCGATGAAGTTGCCGAGGGACTTGCTCATCTTCTTGCCCTCGGCGATCCAGTACGCGTGCGCGTACACCACGCTCGGCGGGCGCTCCCCCAGCGCGTGCAGCATCGCGGGCCAGATCACCGCGTGGAACCACAGGATGTCCTTGGCCATCAGATGCACGATCTGAGGCTCGGCTCCTGCTTCTCGGAGGGGGGGGCTTCCAGCCCCCCCGCGCTCGAGCGGCGGCCAGAACCTCCGGCGGACATCCGTGTCCATCGTCGTCAGGTAGTTGCACAGCGCCTCGATCCAGACGTAGATCCGGTGGTCGGGGTCGGCGGGCATCTTGATGCCCCAGTCCTCGTCGCCCGGCTTGATGCGCCGCGAGACCGGGACCTTCTGCAGGCCCTGGTTGATCCGCCCCATCACCTCGTTCTTGCGCTGCTCGGGGAGCACGCGGATCGCGCCCGACTCGATCTGCGCCTTGAGCCACCCCTCGTACTTGTCGAGGCGGAAGAAGTAGTTCTGCTCGGTGCGCTTCTCGAGGGGCTTGCCGGTGACCGGGCTCTTGTAGTCGTTCTCCTTGGCGACGGTCTCGGTCAGGTATTCTTCTTGAGAGGCGTCGAACCATCCCTCGTAGTCGCCCAGCTCGATGTCGCCCTGGTCAAGGAGGCGCTTGATGTAGGCGCTGGCCTTGTCCTTGTGGCGGTCCTCGGTCGTGCGCACGAAGTCGTCGTTCGAGAAGTTCATGAAGGCGAAGGCCTCGCGGAACCGGTCCGCGTTCAGGGTCGCCCACTCCATGGGGGACATCCCGTGCTCGCGGGCGGAGGCGACGACCTTCTCGGCGTGCTCGTCGGTGCCGGTCAGGAGGAAGACGTCCTTGGAGGCGTCGTCCGGGGAGGTGTGGGGGAGGGCCTGGCCCCGGATGAGGCGCTGGGCCCGGGCGGCGACGTCGGCGATCAGGGTGGTGTAGCAGTGCCCGATGTGGGGGCGGTCGTTGACGTAGTAGATCGGCGTGGTGACGTAGTAGGGGCCCATCGTCGGAGTCTACGGGGGTGGGACCGGGGCCGATCGGCGTTAGGATGGGGCGATGGGCGGCAACAGACGATTCGGGCGTGGGTTGGCGGGACTGGGCGTGCTCTGTCTCGCGGGCGTGCTGATCGCGGGATCGGGGTGCAGCGAGGTGGCGCAGCGGCGGCGACGCAAGCGCCCGCCACCCCCGGAGCCCAAGCTCCCCGAGGACACGGATCCTGCGCTCTTCGCGTTCGTGGACGCCCCCTACGAGGGCGAGCAGCGTCAGACCCGCCCGGTGATGATCTACGCCGACACGCCCCAGAACGCGGACGCGCTCGAGCAGCTCGCGGTCCTGGGCTCGGCGGGGGATCTGCTCGACGACCGCGAGGTGATCGTGGTCGAGATCTACGGCGACGGGGTCTCGCGGTATCGGGGCGAGCCCCTCTCCCCGGCGTCGGCCAAGAGCTGGCACGACCGG
Source organism: Phycisphaerales bacterium (assembly GCA_041402005.1). Lineage (GTDB taxonomy): Bacteria > Planctomycetota > Phycisphaerae > Phycisphaerales > UBA1924 > JAJRXR01. The sequence goes on from JAWKTB010000003.1 coordinate 383,529, forward strand.
TACCGGGCGGGGCGGTGGGACTTCGAGGTGGTGCTGATCGACAAGGACGGGGGGGTGCGGCTCCGCAAGCCGCGGGTCGTGACTGCCCAGGAGCTGGCGGACACGATCGACGCGACCCCGCTGCGTCGCCAGGAGGTCTACCAGCGGGAGCACGGGAGCGAGTAACCGGGTCGCGTCAGGAGAACTCCGAAGGGGTGGGTTCGGTATGAGGGGCGAGAACGGGGCCCTGGAGGCCCCTGTGGGCCCCTCCTCGGGGTGTCGCCGGCGGCGGGCGGCCGAGAACTCGGTCATTCGGCGCGTTATGGCCTTATGCTGGCGACTCGGGCGGAATAGGCGCCCGGGCATGGGGTGTTGGCCCCCCTGATGGAAGGGCTCCGGGTTGGATCGCGATCAGTTCGAGAAGCTCGCGCTCGAGCACTTGGACGCCGTCTATCGGATGGCGGTTCATCTGACGCGCGACCCGGGCGAGGCGGAGGACCTGGTGCAGGAGGTGTACGCCAGGGCGTTTCGTCCGGGGACGATCGAGCGGTTCGAGGATCGTTCGGAGGACGGCGAGTCGGGGGGGATGCGGTCGTGGCTGTTCGCGATCACGCACAACGTGTTCTACACGCGTCTGAAGCGGGAGAAGCGTCAGCCGACGGCGGTGGATGGGTTCTACGCGGAGGAGGGGACGGAGCGGGCGCCGGACGAGCCGCCACCTGTCTTCGACCGCTCGGGTTTGGATTGGGAACACGTTGATTCGCGTCTGAAGCGCGCGATCGACGATCTGCGGGATGAATATCGCGAAGTGCTGATGATGTGGGGCGTGGACGGGTTGAAGTACCGGGAGATCGCGGCGATCCTGGACGTTCCGATCGGGACGGTGATGAGTCGCCTGCACCGGGCCAGGAAGACCCTGGCGGACAAGCTGCTCGAGGACACGGAGGCCGCGGGCGAACTGGGCGTGACGGGGCTGGCCCGTCGATCGGAAGAGAAGGAACGGACGGCGTGAGCGGGCACGAGGCGAGACAGGACGGGACGGAGCCCTCGCTGGCGGCGCGTCTTCGGATGGCGGCCGACAGCGAGTTGGGCGAGCCCGAGCGCGAGGCGCTCGAGTCGCACTTGGCCCGCAGCCTCGAGGACCGGGCGCGGATCCAGTTCGAGCGGGAGCTGCGCGATTCGGTCGGGCGGGTGATGGGGGGCGTGCGGGCGCCCGAGTCCCTGCGGGCCCGCGTGGGCGAGATCATCGCGGCGTCGCGCGAGGACGCTGCGGGGCGCGCCGAGACCCCGGTCGTGAGCCACCAGGCGCATCAGTCACACGAGGACCGCGGGCCGGCTCGCCTGGCGTCACACACACGCCAGCGGTCGTTCTGGACGCGGAGGCACGCGATGGGCGCCCTGGTGGCGGCCGCGGTGCTGGTGGTCGCGTCGGTCTTCATCGTGCGCATGGCGAGCATCACGCGTGTGCCCCTGAACGCGGCACAGGAGTCGTACCGGGCGGAGCTGGTCCACCACGTTGCCAACGAGCACCGTCGGATGGAGGACCCCGAGGCGCGCGATCAGAAGCTCGTGATGCACGACCCCGAGGAGGTCGAGCGGTTCTTCGACGAGGTGATCGACGCCCCGGAGGGGGACGTCAAGGACCTCATCGAGAGCACCGCCGGGTGCGCGTTCAGCGGGGCGGGCAACTGCCACGTCCCCGGCGCGACCGGCGCCTCGGCGCACATCCAGCTCGACGTCAAGGTCGGCGCCGCGGTCACGCCGGTGAGCGTGTTCGTCTGTGCGGACCCCGGGGAACTGCCCCTGCAGGTCGGCACGACGTACGTCATCGACACGGAGGCGTGCGGCGAGGGCAAGACTCGCGTGCTGGCCTGGACGGATGGTCGCCTGCTGTACGTGGTGGTCTCGGGGACGGTCCACGACGCCTGCCCCTCGATCCTGGCGCGTTTGGGGCGTCCTTCGCCCAGCCGTCGCCTCTGAGGCACTGAGCACATCGCGATCTCGGCGGGGCGACCTGTCGTAGCAGGGGAGGGACCCGCGTCCGCTCGTGTTATCTCGGTGGAGCGGCGGGGTTTGTGCGATCGGGGGGCGGGAGAGGCCGAATATCATGCCGCGGAAGGAGCAGGCCATGATCGGACGGAGCGGCGTCGCGCTGATGGCGTTTGCGGCGTGCCTGGGGGTGGCCCCCCTGGCGCAGGCGCAGAACGCGCTGGACCAGGATCTGTACCAGTCCGCCACGCCTACGTCGGGGCGGGTGGACACGTACGCGGGTGGGGCGCGCCCGATCAACTCGGTCAACCGGTCGGCCTACGGGCAGTTCACGGGCCTGAACCCGATGGGGGACGGGCGGCTGCTCGACCAGAACCTGAGCCTGACGACTCGCTACAACGACACGACGCGCGTGGACCCGCTGCAGGAGATGCGGTTCCGCAGCGCGGTGGTGACGGGCAACGCGCCGGGCGGTCTGTCGTTCCGGGGTGACGCGGGGTACGGGGCGGCCCGGGCGTTCCGCGGGGACCTGGGCTCGGACGACCTGTTCGCGTACAGACGTGACTCGCTGTACTCGGGACTGATCGGCGCCGGGATCCGCGGGACGGACGCGCTGCAGTACCAGATGTCGATGACGACGGGGTCGCAGTTGCCGCCCCAGCTCGTGGGCGATCTGGTGGTGGACCGGTCGTTTACGACGCGCGCGCCGGCGCTGTCGGCGGAGCAGGGTCGGGCGGCGGACGTGGGGGATTCGAAGCCCCTGGCGCGACGCCCGGCGACGACCGAGGTGGACGACGGCTCGATGCACGCGATGCTGCGTTCGACCGCGGCGTACACGACGAGTATGAGCCTGCAGCCGGTGCTGCTCAACCGGTTCGGAGCGCAGGACCAGATGCCGGACATCGGGGTGACGGCGTCGACGCTGCGGGGGATCCGCCTGTCGGCGTTGCCGGAAGGGACCGAGTCGCCGACGGCGCAGCAGCGGATCGACGATTCGGCGCGGGGAGAGCAGGCGGTCGAGGGGACGGGGCGGATCGAGACGGGGTACGACGCGGTGATGCGTCAGTTCGCCGAGGCGGACGAGGCGCTGCAGAAGGAGCGCGAGGACCGCGAGGTTCAGGCGACCGAGAAGTCCTGGATGGACCGGATCGCGGAGTTGCAGAAGCAGGTGAGCGAGGGGAACAAGCCCTCGACGGAGCAGCAGGGCGGGGAGGCGACGCCAGGCGAGGAGCCCTCGGGCGGCGAGTCCGAGCAGACCGAGCCCGACGACCTCGACAAGCTCCAGGAGCTGGGGGTCTACGACGAGGAGACGGTCGAGCTCCTGCGGAGCGTGCGCGAGCCGGTGAAGAACCTGGTGGACCCCTCGTCGGCTCAGAAGCGAGATCCGTACGCCGAGCACATGGAGGTCGGGCAGCGGCTCCTGACGCAGGAGCGTTTCTTCGACGCCGAGGAGCGGTTCACGCGGGCGATCGGGGTCCGGTCTGGCGACGTGATGGCGCAGGTTGGGCGGATCCACGCGCAGATCGGCGCGGGGATGTACGTGTCGGCGGCGCTGAACATGCGGGTGCTGCTCTTGCAGCACCCCGAGATCGTGGGCGTGCGCTACGACGAGAAGCTGCTGCCGGGCAAGAACAGGCAGAAGGCGATCTTCCAGCGTCTGCGCGAGAAGGCGGGCATCGACGAGAAGGGGCAGGTCGGGACGACGAGCGACCCGCAGCTCCAGCGTGAGTGCGGCCTGCTGCTCGCCTACTTCGGGTACCAGTTCCACGACCCGGCGGCGATCGACCAGGGCCTCGACGCGTTCGAGTCGGTCACCGACGAGCATGCGGACGACAAGGTGTTCGACGTCGACCGTCGCCTGCTCGAGCTGGTTCGGCGCGTGTGGGCGCCCGAGTCGGCGCCCTGAGCGCGGGCCGGCCTGATTGAAGGTCGCCGCGAGCGTGAGCTCGCGACGGACCGCCGGGGCATCGCGAGCTGACGCTCGCGGCTCGCTTCAGAGATGCGTATGTGCGGCTCGAAACGCGATCAGGCGGCGTAGGGGCCGTCGTCGTCCTTGAACTGCGGGAAAGGCAACGAGTCGAGGAGTTCGCCCAGCTCGTCGAGGTTGCGCTGGACGTCCTCCAGGGCGTCCTCGACGCGGTCGGCGGGGCGGTCCTCGTCCGGGCGCGCACGACGGGTGTCGTCCTGGCGCCCCGGGGCGACGCGATCACGCGGGAAGGGGATCGGCGCCGGGGGGTTGTCCGCGTCGTCGTCGATGTGAAGTCGCAGGCGCATGGGTCGCCTCCTGGAGCGACGGCGTCGGGGTAGATCGGCCCCTGGAGCGGGGAAGTTCATGAAGCGGGCGAGGCGCCGCGTCATGGGGCGATCTGATGGGTCTGGCGCGGGCGCCGAGGGGTTCTCGGACCCTCATCGAGGGTTATCGGTCATCAGGCGCGGGAACCTTGACCGAGGGGGCGCCCGATCGGCGGCCCATGGGGCGTTCCTCGCCGGCCAGCAGGCGGGCGATGTTGGCCCGGTGTCGGAGGATCACCAGGAGGGCCAGGGCGCTCGAGACCGTCAGGAAGGGGGCGGCGGCGGGCCAGGTGAAGGCCTCGCGGGCGCCGACGACGACGCCGGTGGCGATCGGGAGGGCGATGGCGGCGGCGATTGAGGCGAGGCTGACGATCCGGCGCAGGGCGAAGACGAGTCCCCAGACGAGGGCGGCGGCGAGGGCGGCGAGGGTGAGGATCGGGAAGACGGCGAGCAGGGCGCCGAGGCCCGTCGCGACGCCCTTGCCGCCTTTGAAACCCAGGAAGGGGCTGAACATGTGCCCGAGCACGCTGGCGGCGGCGACCGCGAGCCAGAGCCAGGCGTCGGTGGGCGCGACGTCCCACCGACCGGCGGCGTGCGCGGTCAGGCCGGCGGCGAGTGTGGGCGCGAGGCCCTTGCCCATGTCGAGGAGGAAGCAGAGGAGGAAGTAGCGGAAGCCGAGGACGCGTCCGACGTTGGTGGCGCCGGTGTTGCCTGAGCCGTGCGCGCGGATGTCGACGCCTTTGGCGCGGGCGATGAGGACGCCGAAGGGGACGGCGCCGACGAGGTAGGCGAGGGGGATGAAGAGGAGCAAGGGGAGCACGGGGGGAGCTTACGGCGGGGGGCACAAGAATGGGCGTCACTGTTCGTCCAGCTGGGTGCCACGGCTTGTCCCGTCAGGGCAAGCCGTGTCTCGTGCAGGGTTCGCCAGTGGGGTTGCTCTGAACCGATCGCCCGGCCATCCTGCCTTGATGCCCCGTCACATCAAACGCTTGAAGCGCCATGAGGTTGGCGGGCACGCACGATACCTCACGTTCTCGTGCTTTCACAGACTCCCGCTGTTCGAGAACCCGCGGATCCGCGACGCGTTCGCGGATCAGCTCTTTCTCGCACGGTCGCGGCTCGGATTCAAGCTGCTCGCGTGGGTGGTCATGCCCGAGCACGTGCATGTGCTGGTGCTGCCGGATCCGCCGCGGGTGACGGTTTCGGCGGTGCTCATGGCGGTCAAGCGGCCACTCTCGGCGAAAGTGCTCGAACGATGGCGAGAGCTTGACGCGCCCATCCTGGAGCGCGTGCGTGATGGGTCGGGTCGCGAGCGGTTCTGGCAGGCGGGCGGGGGATACGACCGGAACGTCTTCTCCGCGGAGGAAGTGTTCGAGAAGATCCGGTACATCCACGAGAACCCGGTGCGTCGGGGGCTCGTTGGGCGGGAGGAGGAATGGGAGTGGTCTTCGGCGCGGGCGCTACGCGGGTTGGGGACGCGGTGGGGGGAGATTGATCGAGTTTGAGAAGGCCTCTGGGGTATGGACGGTGGCACGGATTGCCCTTGCGGGACAAGCCGTGGCACCCGGCCGCGTGGGAATAGCGGTCAGTACCGGTCCTCGCTCGACGTGAAGCCGCGGATGCTCCAGCGGAACAGGGCCTTCCAGGCGGCGGGGAGGTCGAGGTATCGCACGTCGAAGCCGCACTCGGGGCAGCGCGTCGGCTCCACGAGGTCGGAGAGGTCGAAGAGGCAGTTGGGGCAGGCGAGGTAGTTGGCACGTGCGACCCGCTTGCGGATCCGCAGCGTCCAGATCAACAGCAGCCATAGCGGCGAGAGTTCAGCGGCGAGGAGCGCAAGCAGGATCCCCACCTGGGTCTCGATCCCAAAGGTCTTCTTGATGACTCCGGTGCCGACGATGACGATGACTGCCGTGCAAGGGATGAGCATCCAACCGAGCGCGAGATAGATGCCACGAGCGGCGAGCCAGAGGGTTCGAGGGCGACGGGCGATGGCGATACGAAATGCAGGTTCGTTTGGTCCCAGGAGTCCCATGGTCGAGATTCAGGTGAGACGTTCTTTGAGACCCTCGATGAGCGACCCGAACACCTCGTCCTCGCCCCTGCTCGCGTCAACTCGCAGGTGGCGTCTGGGGTCGCGTTGGATCTGGGCGAGGTACCCCTCGCGGACGCGCCGGTGGTACTCGCGCCCCTTGGACTCCATGCGGTCGAGCAGGGGGTTCAGGCGACCGGCGGCGGTGTCCTCGTCCACGTCGAAGATGACGACGAGGTCGGGTGTGACGTCGCCGCAGGCGATTCGGGCGGCGGCGCGGATGTCCTCTTCCGGCAGTCCCCCCGCGGCGCCCTGGTAGGCGAGGGTCGAACTGACGAAGCGGTCGGCGACGACGAGGCGCCCGGCGTCGAGGGCGGGGCGGATGGTCTGCTCGACGAGCTGGGCGCGGCTGGCCATGTAGAGCAGCATCTCGCACCGGAGGGTCATGTCCTCTTCGAGATGGTCGAGGAGGGCGCGACGGATCTTCTCGCCGATCTCGGTGCCCCCGGGCTCGCGGACCTCGCAGGGGTCGAGCCCGGCGTCGCGGGCGGCGTCGAGGAAGCGGCGGAGCTGCGTGGACTTGCCCGAGCCGTCGGGCCCGTCGAAGACGAGGAACTTGCCGGCGAGGGCGCGGGCGAGTTGCGGGGTGAGGGCGCGCATGGGCGTGGAGGGGACAGCCTTGTGCGCGGCGCCGTTCACGGGAGCGAGTCTAGCCGCTGGCGGACGGCGTTGAGGCGCGAGCGCCAGGGCTCGCCGCCGAGTTTGGTGTCGATGAGGCGGAGGCGCCCGAGGTGTGCGCGTGCGTCCTGCACACCGGCGCCCTCGCCCGCTTCGGCGCGGTCGGCGAGGATCTCGAGCATGAGCGTCCAGGCGTGCCAGAAACGGGCGTCGCGCTGGGCGCCGGCGTCGAGACGACCCGCGACGTCGCGCAGGAGGGTGAAAGCCTCGGGGCTCTGGTTGACGGCGAGGTGCGCGCGGGCGCGGTCGATGTCGATGCGCTCCGCGCCGCCCTCGACGGGCTCGTTGCGAGCGGCGGCCCGAACGAGCAAAGGCATGGCGCGCCCGGGGTCGCCCGAGTCGAGCTCCGCCTCGCCCAGCTCGACCAGGAGCTGGGCGCGCGGTCGGAAATCGTGGCGGTCGGCCATCTTCACGGCGCGCCGGAGCAGGTCCACCCGGTCTCGCTCGCTCGGGGGCGGCGTGGCGGTGAGCAGCTCCCGCACGGTCTGCAGGTAGAGGGCGGCGGCGGCGGTCCCCTCCGGCGTGTCGGGCGTGACGGGCTCGAGGACGTCGAGGCGCCCACGACCCTCGATGCGCTCGGCGTACTTGACGCGGTACAGGTCGGCCTGCGGGCTCGAACCGGCATGCTCGACCGCCAGGCGCAGCGAGTCCAGCTTGAACGCCTCGGGGAGCAGCGAGGCGTCCGAGGACACTTCGGCGACGACGGCGGCACGGGCGTCGGCGGCGCGGGGGGAGTCCGGGTAGTCGCTGGCGATCTCCTCGAGCATGACGGTCGCCGTGGCGCGGGATTCGTCGGTGTTCTGGATGCGGAGGATGATCGCGGATTCCCAGAGGGCCTCGGCGCGGAGCTCGCCGGCGTCCTCGCGCCTGGAGACGAGGTCGAAGAGGTCGAGGGCCTCGACCCCACCGGCGACGGTGTGGGCGAGGATCACGGCGCGGGCGAAGGCGGCCTCGGGGGGCATCTGCTCCCAGGTGATCTGGTTGGCGTAGGGGTCGGTGGCGCGCGCGACCTTGGCGTAAATGAGAGCGCGCCGGCGGGTGGGGTCGCGCATCAGCTCGGGGTCGGCGGCGAGTGCGAGCAGGTCGTCGAGGGCGCTCGGCGCGAGCGAAGGCTCTGGGAGACGCGTCCGCGCGACGGCCTCGGCGGCGGCGAGGCGCCACAGAGGGTCGGGCAGTCGGTCGATCGTGAAGGGCGCCTGGTCGAGCGACTGGTGGAGGGCGTCGGTGGCGGCGGCGCGCTCGGCGGGGTTGCGGGCGGTCAGGAGCATCGCCAGGCGGGCCTCGCCGATGATCGTGGGGCTGGCGCGCAGGGCGGGCGCCTCGCGGATGAGCGCGAGCAGGACGCGGCGAGCCTCGAGCGCATCGCCCGCCTCGACAAGGGCGACGGCGTGGGCGACGCGACGGGCGGCGTCGGCGTCCGAGTCGGCGACGGAGAGGTGCTCGACGTTGGCGATCGCGGTCTCGGCGAGCGACTTGCGGTACGACGGCTCGTCGGTGAGCGACGCGAGCAGGATCGCGGCCCGGGCGCGCAGGAGTGGGACGCGCGCGTCGGTGGGTGAGCGCGGGTCGTCGGCGCCCTTCGAGTCGATGGAGGCGAGGAGGCGGAGCGTGAACTCGGAGGCTTGGCGGACGGACTCGGCCTGCTCTTCGAGGGGGACGCCGAAGAGGACGGAGAGGGCGGCGCCGTCCTCCTCGACCGAGGCGAGGCGCTGGGCGGCGCGTTCGAGGCGGACGGAGTCGTCCTCGGAGAGTGCGTCGGCGAGGGCCATGCGCTGGGCCTCGTCGGGCTCGTCGCGGAGATCTTCCCATGCGAGGAGTCGGTAGGAGCCTTCGCCGTCGCCGTGGAGCGAGGCGATGGCCTTCATGATGCCGGTGGGGTCCTCGTCGAGGAACTGGATGGTCTTGATGACGACCTTGCGTTGGCCGGTGTGCTTGGAGGCGGGGTTGAGCTCTTCGAGCTCGGCGAGGATGGCGTCCTTGCCCCGCCCCCAGGAGGCGTTGGGCCCGGAGCGCTGGATGGAGCGGGAGAGGAGGAAGATGAGGTCGGGCTTGAGGGCGAAGGCGGCGCGTAGGCCGTCGGCGGGGTTGGAGCGTCCGCCTGGGATGACGGAGTCGATCCATTTGGCGGCGAGCTTTTGGGTGGTGGGTGTGGCGCGGACGAGTTCGGGGTCGATGCCCCTGGGTGTGAAGAACTGGTAGGGGGGCGAGCCCTCGGGGCGGTCGCGTCGGTCGCCGAAGAGGACGACCTGGAAGTGCTGTGTGGGGCCGAGGCGGTCGATGGAGCGTTTGAGCTTGTCCTGGACGAAGGAGAAGGAGGAGGCCATGGCGCCGGAGGCGTCGACGACGTAGACGATGCGGGACGCGGCCTTGGAGCGGAGGCCGGCGAAGGAGGCGAAGGTCTGGGCGCCGGGGTCGGCGGCGGCGATGGCGCCGGCGCTGCCCAGGCCGGCGGAGGAGCCGATCGCGCTGAGGAGGTCGGGGGCCTGGGGGTCGAGCTCGGTGGTGAGGCCGACGAGCTCGGTGGGGCGGACCTGCGGCGAGACGGCGCGCGGCACGGTCGTCGCGTTGGGAGAGGGGTTGCTCGGCGAAGCTTGGATGGGTGGGGATTCGAGGGGGGGCGTGAGGGGGCGCGGGGTCTCGACGGCGGGATTGATGTCGACCTCGGCGAGCGGGAGGCGTCGGGCGGCGTCGCTCGGCGTGGTCGCGCTGATGTAGAAGATCGTCGCGAGCAGCGAGGCGTGGATGAGCAGGGAGATCGCGGTCGGGAGGAGGTCGCGCCAGACGCTGGGGCGCGACGAGGCGTCCGGAACGATGGTCGGCGGGACGGGAGTGGCGGCGCGTGGCGCGGGGCGCGCCTTGGGCTCGGCGGGTGGGGTGGACGGTTTCGGTCGCGTCATTGCGTGGCGTTACGGCGAGCGGTCGAAGGCGTGGCGGTCACGCAGGCTCTGGGGGAGGGAGTCGCCTTCATCCCAGTCGTCTTCTTCGTTGGGGGCGGGGGCGAAGATCGCGCGATCAAGGGCGATCGCGCCCGAGCCCATGCAGACCAGGGCGAGGGCCGCCATGAAGAGGGTGAACTGGAGGAGGGGGTTCAGCCATTCCTCGCTCCAGGCGCCGTAGGTGGGGATGAAGCCAAGCAGGGCGTTGTCGGTCTGGATGGCTTGCCCGAAGGTGGTGAGCCACATCGCGACGCCCATGACGCCGGCGAGGGCGAGGGCGCTGAGGCGGGTGAGCAGGCCGATGAGGAGGAAGAAGCCGGCGAAGATCTCGGTGAAGCAGGCGGCCCAGGCGAGGATCTTGGGCCAGACGCCCTGGGCGAGGAACGAGGGCCAGACGGCGGGGGTGGGCGAGCCGTCCTTGGTGGAGATGCCCGGCTCAGAGCGCTCGTGCATGATGAGGATGAGGCCGTTGACGCGCCGGACCTTGAACGTGCCATCGTCGACGATGGTGGTGTCAGGGGTCCCGGCTGGCGTTTCCGTTGGCGTCGGGTTGGTCTGGTTCTGAACGAGGATGATGCGGGGGGCAGTCGGATCGGCGCGTCGTGCCTGGGCGGCGGATTCGTCGTCGGCGGGCGTGGGCTGCGTGGCGCCACCGGCGGGGGGAGATGTCGACGGCGGTGTCGGCGAGGGCTTCGTCGAGGGCGTCTCGCTCTGGTCGGAGGTGTCGGTCGGGGGGGGCTCGGCGAGGGGCTGATCGAGGGTGGGGGGGTTGGGCTCGGGGGCGGCCTCCTTGGGGAGGCGGACGCCGGCGGCGGAGAGGACGACGGCCTGCTCGGGACCGACCTCGATGTCGGCGACGAGCTTGCCGAGCCCCGCCCAGAGGAAGACGATGGCGAGGGGGAGGCGGACGAAGAGCGGGCCGAGGGTGAGGGCGGCACGGTCACGGCATCGCATGGCGCACTCCTTGCAGGCTCCCCCCAGGCATCATACCGGTGGGACCCCTCTGAATTTCGGGTTTCAAACGGGGCACGGACCAGAGCCTGGGTAGGATTTCTCGGCGTCGCGGGCGTGGCGGAACTGGCAGACGCGCGGGATTTAGGTTCCCGTGGGCATCGCCCGTGCAGGTTCGAGTCCTGTCGCCCGCAGTCGAGGCTCGTTGGACGCGTTCAGGCGGCCTTGCCCCCGGGGGTGGCGCCCTCGGCGGTTTCGTCGTCGGGGGTCGCGGCGGCGGGCTTCGGCTTGGGGAGGAGTTCGGAGAGGCGCTGGGCGAGTTGGCGTGGGTCGATGGGTCGCTGCGAGAAGCTGGTCAGCTCGTCGGCGGCGAACTCGGCAATGTGCTCGTCTGTGAGCGTCCAGGTGAGGCAGACGACCGGGCCCTTGTGCCCCTGGGCACGGAAGGTCGGGAAGATCTTGTCGGCGGGGACCTCGGCGAGCTCGTCGTCGGTGATGACGACGTCATAGCGCGCGGTCTTGATCGCGTCGATGGCGGCGCCGATGCACCCGGCGACGTCGATGGCAACGCCGGTATCGGCGAGGGAGGTGCGGAACTGGCGTTGCTCCTCGCCTGAGTTGGTGACGAAGAGGACACGTCCGGAGAGCTTGGGGAGGGGGTTGCGCTTTCGCGACGCGGCAAGGGCGGCCTCGATGACGGCGGGCTCGCAGAACTGGGCGGGGTCGAGCTTCTCATCGAACTGGACGCCGACCTCGTGGAGCATCTTTGAGAGGTGGCGGCAGGAACGGACGTGGCCCTTGATGACCATGGGGTCGCCCTCGAGTTTTCGAAGGACGAGGTGGACCTCGGTGTTGTTGTGCAGGAAGCCGCGGTGGACGAACGAGATGCCGCCCGAGGAGATGTTGCGGGGATAAATGACGGACTGGCGCCTGGAGCCGCTCTGGTCGAAGGTCATGCAGGGGATGACGCCGACGCGGTATGTGAAGCGTTCGCTCGAGCGTCGTGTCTCGTTCCTGGGAAGCTTGTTGTCGCGGTCGAGGCGCTCGACGAGGCGGACGAGTTCGTCGTCAGAGCGGGCAAGGAGCTGTTTTTCGCGTTCGAGGCTCATGGTGCGTCCGTGCAATCGCCGGCGCCGGAGCAGGCGGTGTTGACTCGGGGGTTTCGGGTGTCGGACGGGCGCGGGACAAGGGCGGTCCGCCGCGTGGCGAGGCGCGTGGGCTTGTTGAGGGGGGCGGGGGGGTTGTAGCGGGCGCTTATCGGGCGGGATCACTCGGCGGGGGGGGGACGCCGATGTCCTCGTCCCAGAGGTCGGGGCGGGAGGCGATGAAGTCGCGCATGAGGTCGATGCAGCGTTGATCCTGGGCGAGGACGACCTGGACGCCCTCGGCTCGCAGCCAGTCCTCGCGTCCCATGAAGTTGTCGTGCTCGGCGATGACGACGCGGGGGATGCGGTGGAGGATCGCTGTGCCGGTGCACATGGCGCAGGGGGAGAGGGTGGAGGCGAGGGTGAGAGTGTGCCAGTCGCGTCGGCGCCCGGCGTTGCGGATGCAGACGGTCTCGGCGTGGGCGGTGGAGTCGCCCGATTGGACGCGGAGGTTGTGCCCGCGCGCGACGATGACGCCGTCGGACGAGACGAGGGCGCTGCCGATGGGGATGCCACCCTCGTCGAGGCCGGCGCGGGCCTCGGCGTAGGCGGCGTCAAGCGCGAGACGATCGTGGGGTGTGAGGGCGTCGGGCATGGCGGATTGTTCGCAGGGCATGGCGGGTTGGAAGTGCCGTCATGGGGCGTGACGCAGGATCGAGGGAGAATGAGGTGAGATTCACGGGGGGTTCACGCTGGTTTTCGGGCGATGCCCATATTTGCTCCTGACGGCCCGACGTGGGCCATGAGTCTCGAAAGGAGCACACGATGAACCTGTTCAAGAACCGGATGAGTGGACTGATCCTGGGCATCGGCGGCATGGCGCCGCTGGTGGGGGCAGGGGGGCTGGTGCTCGCGGCGCCGCAGGCGGAGCGTGCGTGGAGTGAGGACAAGGACGTCAATGGGTCGATCACCTCGGTGGGCATGGAGAACTCGTTCGTGATCACGGACGATTCGCAGAACGCTCACACGGTGAAGACCAACGAGAAGACCCAGTACACGCTGGACGGGCAGGAGGCGACCCGTGCCCAGGTGATCGTCAAGGGCGCCAATGTGCAGGCGAAGGTGAGCGAGGAGGGCCTGGCCCTTCGCGTGAACCGGCTCACCCAGTGACGGCGGCTTGACCCGGCGGCCAGCGGCGCCGGGTGGGTAGGAGCCGTTAGACTGACGTGGTGGGACAGTCTCGGTCCGTCCATCCCAACCTCGTGGTGTTCGAGCACCCGTTGATTCGGCACAAGCTCACATGGGCGCGTGACCGGACGACGAGCTTCCGGGCGTTTCGTGCGTTGCTCGCACAGATTGCCGGGCTAATGGTGTACGAGGTGACGCGTTCGTTCGAGGCGATCGAAGTAGACGTTGAGACGCCGATGGAGCGGACGAGGGGTTGGCGGATCGAGACGCCCATCACGGTGGTGCCGGTGCTGCGGGCGGGGCTGGGGCTGACGGGGGGGATCCTGGAGGTGATGCCCGAGGCGCGGATCGGGCATTTGGGCCTGGCGCGCGACGAGGCGACGCTTGAGCCCAAGGCGTACCTGAACAAGCTGCCCAAGGATCTGGACGCGGGTCCGGTGATTCTGGTGGACCCGATGCTGGCGACGGGGGGGAGCGCGTCGGCGGCGGTGTCGATGCTGCGCAAGGCGGGGGCGAGAGACCTGCGGATGATCTGCCTGGTCGCGGCGCCGGAGGGCGTAGAGCGGATGCGGCGCGACCATGCCGACGTGACGATCTACACCGCGGCGCTGGACGAGCGGCTCAACGAGCAGGGGTACATCATGCCCGGGCTCGGGGACGCGGGGGATCGGCTGTTCGGGACGGTGTAGCAGCGGATGGCGTCGACTCAACGAAAACCGACCTCCGGTTTGCGGTCGGAGGTCGGCGTAGTGCGCGCGCCAGCAGTCCGAGACAGCTCAAGGGCAGCCGGCGGCGAATGCAGTCAGGAAGGCGATGACGTCGGAGAAGTCGAACACGCCCAGCGGTGGGGCGAGATCGGCGGCGGGGTCCATCGAGCCGAACGCGACGAGGAAGGCGAGGACGTCGGAGAAATCGAGGGCGCCGAAGGGCTCGGCGAGGTCGGCGGGGCTGCAGCCGGCGGCGGGGGTGAGAAGGAAGGCGCGCAGGCCGAGCGGCCCGTGCTCGCCCCAGCCGACGATCTGACCCTGGTTGTTGATGCCGGCGGCGGTGGTGAGCCTCCATCCGGAGTTTGCGGGGATGTGGTCGTTGAGATCGAGCATCTGGTTGTTCGTGTAGAGAAACGCGCGGGAGGCAGAAGTTCCCACGACGTCACCGGCGTCGTTGACATCGCGGGCGTCGGACCAGTCGAGGTCGAGAACGCCGAGGTCGGTGCGTTTGACGACGGCGCCAGCGGGGGAGAGCAGATATCGGAAGGCGTGGGGTTGGCCTGCGGCGGTGCGGGACATGCCGACGACGTAGCGGGTGTTGGAGATCGCGGTCGCGTGGGCGCCGGAGCCGCCGAGCGTGCCGAGGTCGGAGACGGCGCCGTCGATCCAGAGGGCGGCGCGTGGCGTGGGCGACTCGGCGGGAAAGGACTTGCCGACGATCCAGAGGGCGTCGTTGATGTCGGCGGCGCTGGACTCGACGCCGGCGCCAAGATCGGCGAGGGGCGTGAGCACGCCCTTGTCCCAAAGGACGGCCTGCGAGGTGTGCATGCCGGAGGCGAAGGCGCGGTCGCGCTCGCCGACGACCTGCCCGGTCGCGTTGACGCCCCGGGGGAGGAAGGTGTCGAGCTCGAAGGGCACGCCCGAGTCGAGCAGGACGGCGCGGGCGTCGAGCGTTCCGAGGGAGTATGAGGCGAAGACGGCGAGGTCGCCCGCGGCGTCGATGCCCTCGGTCTGGGTGTCGCCGGCGAGGGGCGGGTGGGTGACGAACGAACCATCCCAGGTGAAGGCGCTGAACTGCTGCTCGAGGTTGGTCGCGATTCCGACGGCGAGGGAGGAGTCGGAGATCTTGTTGGCCTGAGAGCCGGCGTTGATGGCGCCGAGGTCGGTGATGGCGTACTGCTGGGCGGCCGCGTTCGTGCAGATGATCGCGATGGCGGCGGTGATGACGGGGCGTGTGCGGCGTGTCATGGCTCTGCTCCTTGTAGGTTGCGATCAGTCCTCGACCTTGTGGAAGAAGGGCTCGCCCGGCGTCTGGGTGTGGCAGGCGGTGCACTCGGCGATGATGCCCGAGTGACCCTGGGCGCGGATGGCCTGAAGGTTGTCGCGCTCGGTGACGGTGGGCGTGATCGCGTGGGGCGAGCCGTGGCAGGCGAAGCAGGCGACACCCTTGTGCCCGACGGAGTTGCGGTAGAGCGTGCCGGGCTGTTCGAACTGGAAGCCCGGGCGGGAGTGGCAGTCGGCGCAGCGGGGCTCGTCGACCCAGGGGGTGCGGGCGGGTGAGCCGACGTCGGCCATCGTGCCGTGACACTCCATGCACTGGACGCCGTTGGCGTAGTGGACGTCGCGCTGGCACTGGGCGCGTCGCCCGGGGTGGCACGAGTAGCAGGAGTTCCCGAAGTCGGGGGGGAGTTGGTCGAGGCGCGGGGCGTGGGCGGTGTGCATGGCCGAGGAGAAGCTGGAAATGCCGGGCTGCCCAGGAGCGCCGAGGGCGGGGTCGGAGTGACAGCCAGCGCAGAAGACTGGCTGGCTGTTGAAGAGGTTCGTGGCGTGGAGGCGGTCGTGGTCCTGGAGGATGTCGTCCTCGACGCCGGTGGAAGCGTCGCCGTGGCAGAGGTTGCAGGAGACCTCCCAGGAGACGGGCAGGACGGTCTGGGTCTGGGCGACGAGCGCGCCCTCGCGGTAGAGGCTGAGGGTGGCGAGGGGGTAGGGGTCGTCGAGGCCGGCGTCGTTGATGGGGGTGAGGGGGATGCCGGTGACCTCCCACTTGCGCAGCGCGGGTATTGGCTCGAGCGAGCCGAAGAGGCCGTTGCCGGTGAGGCCGACGTCGGCGGGCATGTCGATGCCGAGGAGGTCGTGCTGGTAGGTCCACCAATCGGTCTTGCCGACGGAGGTGGTGTTGGAGGGGATGGTGTAGCGGAGTTCGAAGTCGGGGGCGCCCTCGGTGATGATGTCGGGCTCGGGGCCGCGCTTGAGGACGACGGCCTGAACGGTGTTGTACGGCGGGAGGATGAGCATGTGCGAGAAGTCGCGCTGCATGCAGTGCATGCCGAGGTCGTTGTTGGCGAAGACGACGTAGGCGGGGACCGCCTCGGGCTCGGGGTCCGGGGCGAGCGAGAGGCCGAGCATGGCGCCGAAGAGCGCTGTGGCGACGAGGGCAACCGCCCCGACGCGGATGACACGAGGGGCATGGCGTGCGGCGTGGCTCATGTTTCTCCTCCAGCGGGGCGGGGCCCGAGAACTAACAGACTAGCCGATCTGCTAGTAATGATCATTGTCCCATTTTCACATCCTTGCTGCAAGAAGTGTCTCTTGTAATTGCGTAACCAGCTGAAGCCGCAAGGGGTTGTGTTCGTATCGCCAGGCTTGAGTTCGCATTCCGAGGCAAAAAACAGACACGCCGACGGTCCTGGGGACCGTCGGCGGCGTGTCTGCGGGTTGATGGGTCTGGCTTACGGGCAGCCGGCGCTGAAGGCGACAAGGAAGGCGATGACGTCGGAGAAGTCGTAGGCGCCGTCGTGGGTGAGGTCGGCGGCGGGGGTCTGGTTCGCGAAGGCGGTGAGGAAGGCGATGACGTCGGAGAAGTCGAGCTGGCCGAAAGGCGGGGCGAGGTCGGCGACGCAGGGGGCGGGGAGGGGGGCCAGGGTGCGCGACCAGGTGGTGATGGCGTCGATGTCGGTGTGCGGGGAGGAGGAGGGGGAAGCTGACGCCGTCGAGGAAGGAGGCGTAGAGCATGGCGGGGTCGAGCCCGCCCGACTCGTCGGGGTGGTGAAGGGGTCGTCGTCATCGACGGAGAAGAGGAGGGCGAGGGTCTCGGCGGGGGCACGGCGTTGGGGTTGGGGAGCCAGACGAACTCGAAGGCGTCGATGTCCACGCCGTCGCGCAGGCCCAGGTGGATGCGGTGGTCCACGACGGGGACGGGCGGGCGGGGCAGCGACGGCGAGATAGACGTCACCGGGGTCGAGGTTGATGCCGGAGGAAGGGGTCGAAGGAGTGGGCCTCGGAGTCGACGGAGAAGTACCAGTGGTCGGCCTGGCCGGCGCTCCACTGGGCGTCGAGGGCGTCGACGTCGTCATTGAAGGCGTAGGTGGCGGGGTCGAGGGGGTCGGGGTTGGAGGCGAGCGAGGGGTGGAGGGCGTTCTCGGCGGCGACGGGGGCGGAGACGCCGACGAAGCCGGAGATGGGTGGGAAGGCGGCGGTGGGGAAGTAGATGAGTTCCTGGGCGTAGAGCTCGTCGGCGCGTGCGGTCGAGCCGTAGGGCGCGTGCCCGGAGAAGGCGTTGGTGGGCAGGGAGCAGTGGGCGTAGTGGATGGAGTCGTCCTCGTCGAAGGAGAGGAGCAGGTGGTTTGCGCCGTGGATCGTGGCGGTGTTGAAGCTGTAGCGTGCGGCGGGGTTGCGCAGGGGGAGGAAGGGGTCGACGACGGTGCGGATGTCGATGTCGAGGGCGTCGGAGGCGTCGGTGTCTAGGTACTGGGTGCTGAGGCTGGGGAGGTCGGCCAGGGGTGGGAAGGAGCAGACAGGCGCCGGGCCGACGGGGCCGGGCTCGGGGAAGAAGGGGGCGGGCGCGAAGTAGGGGAAGTCGTCGCGGACGCCGTTGGCGCCGCCGAAGGGCAGCGGGCTTCGGGCGCGTGCGTACATGTCGCCGGGGTCGAAGACGTTGTTGAGAGGTGAGTTGGTGTCGGAGAGTTCGGCGTCGGAACCGATGTCGATGCCCCACTCGAGGTCGAAAGCCTGGGGCGTGTAGCCGGGCGGGGGCGCAGTGGGGGCGGAGAAGGTGTAGCCGGTGTTGGTGGGCGGGGCGGGGGTGTTGATGCCGAGGGTGATGACGCCCCAGATGCAGCCCGAGGACTGGTCGTAGAAGCCGGTGACGGGGCAGCGGTCCTGGCCCTCGCCCGGGTCCTGGAGGCGTGCGGCGAGGGTCATGCCCAGGGCGACGGTGAGGGGGCCGGAGGTGGGGTCGAAGGAGAAGGAGTCATCGTCCGAGGCGCCGATGGAGGCGTAGCCCGGGGGGAGTAGGGCGCTGTCGAGGTTGAGGGCGTTGGGGGCGATTCCGACGGGCCCGATGTCGAGCTGTGTATTGAGAATGGAGACGGGGTCCTCGGCGAAGCCCTCGTGCACGGTCCAGAGGAGGGCGACGGCGTTGTACTTGTAGTTGATGGTGACGTTGGGCCCCACCGCGTTGTTGACGAGGAGGCATGCGGCGGCGTTGACGGCGGAGTTGGCGGTGATGAGCCAGGGGTCGCACTGGTCGAGGCAATAGTGGTCGGCCAGGACGCTGGCGAAGAAACGGATGGTGACCTCGTTGGAGCCGAGGCCGACAACGCTGACGCGTCCGGCGACGGAGGCGTAGTCGCTGCAGCCCGGGCCGCCGAAGGAGGCGATGTAGCCGTTCATGTTGCCCTCGTCGGCTCCGGGCGGGACGGGGCCGACGCCCCAGTCGGACCATGAGACGGAGTTGGTGTTCCCGTTGACGGAGGAGCTCATGGTGGCGGTGGAGGTGGAGCAGTTTGGGTCCCAGCCGAACTGGGCGTGGGCGATGGTGGAGAGGCCGCAGAGTGCGAGCACGGGTATGGCGGAGCGCATGACGGATCCTTTCTGAACCCAGGCGCGGTCACGAGCGGCGGGCCGGGTTCCAGAAATGGATCTGCGGCCTCGTCGCCGTTCTCTCAGACATTGTTAAGAAAAAACCGCCCGGCACAAGACCGGGCGGTGTGAGAGGGCACGGATTGTCAGCCCCGTTCGGGGGCGGGATGGGTTACGGGCAGCCGCCGCCGAAGATCGTGAGGAAGGTGGTGACGTCGGTGAAGTCCCACTGGGCGAAGGGGAGGGCGAGGTCGGCGGCGGGATCCATCTGGGAGAACAGGACGAGGAAGGTGGTGACGTCGGTGAAGTCGAGCTGGTCGTAGGGGAGGGCGAGGTCGGCGGCGTTGCACCCGCCGGCGTCCTCGCAGGTCTGCTCCTCGATGTGGATGGCGTCGACGCCGGCCTCGACGACGGAGCCGGAGCCGAGGTCGGAGGCGGTGAAGCGGAGGCGGACCTGGCTGGTCGGCGCGACGTAGTCGGCGATGCGGAAGGAGACGTCGAACCAGCCGCCGGCGGTGCCGGGGCCGGCGGGGCCGACGGTCTCGAGGTTGGACCAGGAGGCGCCGTTGTTGTTGGAGATCTCGACGACGAAGGTGTCCTCGTTGGGGGCGGCGCCGGCGACGTTGTTGTACCAGCGTGCATAGGAGATGACGGCCTCGGGTGAGGCGGAGACGTCGTAGGCGGGGCTGGTGAGGACGGTGGAACCGCCGTCGATGTCGGAGTCGCCGTCGGTGTTGCCTGTGAGCCAGCACTGACCGGAGCCGTCGTAGTCGGAGGCGGGGTCGCCGCGATCGCCACCGCCGACGGGGACGCCGCGCTCCCACTGTCCGGTGCTGGCGTTGCCGGAGACGGACCAGCCCATGTTGGTCTCCATGTTGTCATCGAGGAGGACGCTGATGACGCCGATGTTTGTGGAGTAGGGGCTGGAGGCGCCGGCGGTGGGGATGGTGATGAGGCCGGCCTGGTCACCCTGGGCGGAGACGTAGAACTCGATGTTCTCGTCGCAGGAGGCGCCGGGGATGGTGGCGCCGTAGGTCGAGCCGAGGTCGCTCATCACGACGTCGGTGAAGGGGCCGGGGTTGTGGCGGTAGTGGAGTGTGACGGAGCCGGGGACGAGGGCGTCGGCGCCCTCGAAGATCTGGGCCTCGACGTCGAAGGCGGTGTCGGGCGGGTAGAGCGCCGGCAGGGGGGTGAGCAGGCCGACGGAGAGGAGCCCGGCGCTGAGGGTGGGCGAGGCGCAGAGGGCGAAGCCCTGGGGTCCGTCGGGGACGCTGGTCCCGTGAACCTCGACGCGCCAGAGGCCGGCCTCGGGGTTGTCGACGACGACCTGCTCGATGTTGTTGAGGTTGTCGACCTGGGTGCGGACCGCGGGGGAGGCGGGGCTCGAGGGGTTGAGAGTCCAGGGGTAGTGGCGGACGCCGGAGGGAGAGATGACGACGAGGTCGAGGTTGTTGACGAGGTTGGGGTTGACGTTGGGGGTGCCGGCGGGGTCGTCCCAGGCCATGGTGATCTTGAGCTGGGGGGTGGAGGCGGGGATGTCGGCGGTGTAGGCCGCGACGCCGCCCTGGTCGACGCTCTCTTCAATCCAGCGACCGGTGCGCATGAAGTCGATGGCGTCGACGACGCGTGCGGAGCCGTAGCCGTACTGGTAGTCGGGGCCCGGGTTGCCGAGGTCGACGCAGGTGTGGCAGAGCCAGATTTTCATGAGCTGGTTGGAGGGATCGGGGAAGGCGGGGAATGAGAGGCGGAAGTCCTCGTAGATGAGGGCGCCCATGCCGGCGAGGGTGGGGCCACTCATGGAGGTGCCGCACAGGACGGTGTAGGCGGTGTCGGAGGCGGAGTCGGTGGAGGTGACGCCGCCGTCGTCGTTGGACTGGCAGCCGGGGCCGGCGAGGACGGGGCGGAGGCGCCCGTCGTCGGAGGGGCCCCAGCTGGAGAAGTCGGTCATGGAGTCGTCATTGGAGTTGAGGGCGCCGACGGTGATGGCGTTCTTGTTGTTGGCGGGGGGCGGGGAGGTGTTGTAGGTGGCGCCGCAGGACTGGAAGCCGCCGCGCTCGTTGCCGGCGGACCAGAAGATGACGATGTGGTCGCCGAGGGCGCCACGGATGATGTTGTCGATGGTGGCGGCGCATAGGCCGTAGTCACCCTCGTAGGAGCAGGGGAAGCCGTTGGGGGCGACGTTGGAGCCGATGGAGTTGTTGGAGATGGAGGCGCCCATGGTCATGCCGGCGGCGTAGTCGTCCTCGATGTCGCCGGGGTTGGTGTAGAGGAAGGTGCCCGAGCCGTCGTACTCGAAGCCGGCGGAGATGAGGCTGACGCCCGGGGCCATGCCGCGGTTGTTGAAGATGACGGAGCCGTCGCCGCCGACGGTGCCGGCGACGTGGGTGGAGTGGTAGTTGGTGCCGGAGGCGTCGATGACGGTGTCGCGCCCGGAGAAGTCGAGGTGGGTGGAGCGGGCGGTGCCGGCGTCGTAGATGAGGACGGTGACGCCCGAGCCGTCGAGGTTGTAGGGGGGCGCCTGGGCGATGTCGGCCTGGACGCGGGCGCGGTTGGAGGAGTTGAGGATGTCCATGGGCGGGAGCGGGGGCTCGATCCACTGGACGCGGTCGTCATCGGCGAGGCGTGCGACGGAGCTCAGTGGGAGCTCGACGACGAGGCCGTTGACGCTGACGAGCACGTCGCGAACGGTTCCGCCGACGGCGTTGATGAGGTTCGTCGCGGGGACGCCCAGGGCGCTGAAATCGGGGTGGAAGACGAGGTAGACGCCGACCATGGGGTTGGTCTCGCTGATGGGCTCAGCGTTGGCGGCCTCGGGGTTGGCCGCGAGTGGCTTGGTGGAGACGATGGACCAGCTCGGGGGGGCGGCGGTGAGCAGGTCGGGGTGGAGCTTGTTGGCGCGGGTGATGGCGGCGGCGTCGACGAAGGGTGAGGCGGCGACGGCGGCGCGGTTGATGTTGGCGCCGAGCTTTGCGAAGTAGGCGTCGGGGCCAAGGGGTCGGAGCAGATGCACGCCCGCGCTGGCGAGGGTCTGGCGCTCGGGCGCCGACAGGGCGCGCTCGAAGCGGATGACGGCGTGGTGAGCGGTGGGCCTGGCGGCCAGGTCGGCCAGTTGCTGGAGGGCGGCCTCGCGGTCAACGGGCCTGGCGGCGTTGGGCTCGGCGTTCTTCCAGGGAACGGGGTCCCCCGCGGCGGCGGCGGCGCCAACGGCGGCGAGCAGGGTACAGACAGCGATCGCTCGGGTGATGGAACTGCTCCCCACTGGGGACTCCTTTCGGCTTGGGGTCGGGGCTCGGGAACGAGCGTCCAATGTACGGGAAGACGGACTCAGCGAGAAGGTCGGTGGGCGGAATGGGGTGTCAACTGGGGGAATCTCCGCGGTCGGGGAAAGGGCCGGCTCACGGGCAGCCGGCGCCGAAGAGGCCCAGGAAGGTGAGGACGTCGGAGAAATCGAACGTGCCGACAGGCATCGCGAGGTCGGCCTCGGAGGACTGCGAGGCGAAGGCGGTGAGGAAGGCGAGGACGTCGGAGAAGTCGAGCGTGCCGAAGGCCTCGGCGAGGTCGGCGGGGGAGCAGGGCCCGCCCGCGTCGATCGAGTAGAGCATGGGGCGATAGTTCAGCAGGGAGCAGCGCATCCGGTTCCCCTGCTCGGGGGTGAAGTTGTTCATGCAGAGGTCGTCGGAGTAATCCATGTAGTTGCGGAAGGGGTCTGGGGAGGAGCAGGTGTTGGAGGAGCCGGGGCACCCGAAGACGGGGTCGGACTCACGGTTGGTGTCGCAGATGCGGTCGCCGGTGGTGTAGCAGGCGGCGGTGGAGCCGCACCCGTAGTCGAAGGTGTGGTAGAGGCCGAGGTAGTGCCCGATCTCGTGGGTGGCGGTGCGTCCTTGGTCGTAGGGGTCGAGGGGGGAGTTGCGCCCGAAGGCGGAGTAGAGGCAGACGACGCGGTCGGCGTTGTTGCCGGCGATGCCGCCCTGTGGCAGGTCGGGGACGTAGCCGAGGTAGCCGGCGGCGGAGTTGGTGTAGATGTTGAGGTAGCGGTCGGTGTCCCAGGCAAGCGAGCTCCAGTAAGAGCCGTTGTCGTCGAACCAGTTGTTGTCGGTGGTGTAGGTGATGCCGGTGGTGGGGGCGCCATCGGGGTCTTCGGTGGCGAGGTAGAACTCGATCTGGCAGTCGGTGCCGAGCGAGCCGTTGGTGGCGGGGATGGCGAGGTAGTCCTCGTTGAGGATGTCGATCTGGGACTGGATCTGGGCGGCGTCGAGGAAGCCGGTGCCGTTGGTGCGCTGGATGACGTGGACGACGACGGGGATGCGGTACTTGGCGACGCTGGGGTCGTAGGCGGCGTTGGGGTTGGTGTTGTCGTAGGTGCAGTCGGAGGCGTTGCCTCGCGCGCCGACGAGCTGGTCGGCGTGGTCGAGGGGGAGTGACATCCCGCACCGGGCGTTGTTCTCGCGGAAGTAGCCGGAGGCGGCGAGGTCCGCCCAGGAGTGGTAGGTGACGTCGCCCACGACGATGGTGTGGTCGTCGATGACCTGGAAGTGGGCAGAATCAGGGCGCTGGGCGCTGGCGAACGTGGCGGTCGCGGCGAGCAGGACGAGGGCGGTTGTGCGCGTGTTCATGCGTGTGTTTCCCCAAGAGCTACAGGGTGAAAAACGGCGGGGCGTCGTGTCGGACGCCCCGCCGCGTGCTTGACTCGCCTTTAGGGGCAGCCTGCCCCGAAGGCGGCGAGGTAGGCGAGAACGTCGGAGAAGTCGTACGAGCCGTTCGGTGGCGCGAGGTCGGCCTCGGGCTCCTGGGCGGCGAAGGCGACGAGGAAGGCGGAGACGTCGGAGAAGTCGAGGACGCCGAAGGGTTCGGCGAGGTCCGCGGGCGAGCAGGCGGGCACACCCTCGTCGTGGGAGAGGAAGATGCTGATGAGGGGGGTCTTCGAGAGAGTGGGGCCCTTGATGGAGGCGATGAGGCCCGCGCCGCCGCCGTTCTCGAAGAACTCGATGCGGATCTTGTGCCAGCCGGCGTGGAGGGCGATCTGCCCGGAGCGTTCCTCCATGCCGTGGAGCCCGTCGTTGTTGACGACGGGGGTGTCACCGATGAAGAGGCGGGAGCCGTCGTCGGAGTGGGTGTAGAAGGTGTAGAGCCCGTCGGAGACGGCCTGGACGTAGCCGGTGAGGACGGCGCCGACTTCGTCGGCGCGTCCGGAGGTGATGAAGTTCCCGTTGGTCGAGGCGTTGTTGACGCTCATGACGACGTCGGAGTCGTAGGGGGTGAGCGCGTCGAAGTCGGGCAGGGCGCTGGGGCTGGAGAGGGCGTAGTAGTCGATGGCGAGGCCCGGCAGGGGGTTGACGCGCGGGTCGGGGTCGCGCAGGGGCGCGACGTCGATGCCGACGTTGGTGGAGGGGCCGGTGTTGAGCTGGTAGGAGAAGGAGTCGAAGCCGGAGTATGCGGGGGGTGCGGTGTAGCGGAGCATGTCGCGTCCGCCCGGGCCGGCGCCGGCGAGGAGGGTGACCGTGCCGCCCGCGCCGCTGGTGGCGTCGAAGCCGGCGATGGAGATGGGGTCGCAGGACTGCGAGTAGTCGTTGGCGAGGACGTCGAGGTCGACCGAGGCGCCCTCGTAGGCGTTGACGGAGTCGGGGACGGCGGTGGAGCCGGCGGCGGTCAGGTCGCACCCGTCGCCCTCGATGGAGTCGAGGTAGGCGACGATGGTGTCCTGCACGCGTGGGTGGAACTGGAGGACGATGTTGGTCATGCCACCCGAGCAGGTGTGGCAGTAGGACATGATGGTGCCGCCGAAGGCCATGGAGCAGTCGCCGTTGCCGCACCCGTCGATGACGGGGTTGTAGGAATCGTGGGTGTGCCCGGTGCCGAAGTTGTGGCCCATCTCGTGGGCGGCGACGACGAGGTCCCAGTTGCCGGCGTGGTGGTCGGTGAGGGGGTAGGGGAAGGTGCCGTTGAGGTGTGCGGAGACGCCGTAGCCCCACTGGGTGTTGCACATGACGGAGAGGTAGGCGACGCCGCCGTAGCCGGTGTCGGTGCGTCCGGTGAGGTAGTGGACGATCTGGCGTTGGACGCCGTTCATGCTGCTGCGCCACTCGTTGCGGACGAGGTCGAGTGGGTCGCCGGCGCTGGGGTCGTAGGGGTCGGAGTTGGAGGCCCAGACGCGGAGGAAGGAGACGGAGAGGCGGACGTCGACGTCGCGCTCGTAGATCTCGGAGATGGCGCCGAGGAGCGAGACGGCGTAAGCGGCGGCGGCGCTGGCGTTGCCGCCGAAGAGGCGCTGGGTGAACTCCCAGTCGGTCTCGATGGCGATGCCGGCGATGCGGCACTGGGAGACGCCGCGCTGTCCCGGCGCGGGCTCGATCATCGGGCCGAAGGGGCTGAGCTGGGGGTTGGCGGGGTCGAAGGCGCAGAAGTCGACGGGGTCGGCGGCGGGATCGACGACGTCGGCCATGTCGGCGATCGCGATCGCCTGCGCGGGATCCTTGCCCGGGGCGTAGGCGCCCGAGGAGATGACGTACGTGCCGCCGTCGAGCTGGATGTAGCCGTTGGTCGCGTAGGGGGAGAGAGCGACGTAGGCGATGCTGTCGGCGTTGTTCGCGACGTGACCCGAGAGGATGACGACGTCGGAGAGGTCGAGGGGGTGCTCGCCGTCGACGTCGCCGACGACAACCTGCGCGTTGGGCGCGAGGACGTTCACGCGCTCGAGCTCGAGGTCGACGCTCGCGCCGGTGGGCAGGACGAGGTTGTGGATTTCCTTTGTCTGGCCGATGGCGAGCGTTCGCATGGCGGCGAGGTTGAGGCGCTCGGCCAGGCCGGCGGCCTGGGGTGAGGACGCCTCGGGGCCCGCGGCGAGCGCGGGGGAGGCGATGGACAATACCAAACACAACGGGGCAATGAGGGCGTGAGACCGGTGACGTGCCATGCGCGCGTGTGCTCCACTTCTTCGGGTTCTCGAGACAGAGGCGACCCAGCGCGGCGAGGAAGGAGGGGATCCCCTCGTGCCGCGGCGACCGGGCCGATTCGGACGCCCCGGGTGAGCGGTTCGCCCGTTCGTCCCGAAGTTTGGGGCCTGGGCGGGCTTATTTTTTGGGTAGGAACTCGACCGAGGCGACGGTGAGGTCGTCGGCGAGGGTGTCGGTCCCGGCGTGGGCCTTGACCGCCTCGACGAGGCGGCGGACGTCCTCCTCGGGGGTGGGCGAGCGGGTGATCGACCGGAGGACGCGCCAGAGGGTGAAGAGTTCGCCCGAGGGGTTGGGCTGCTCGACGGCGCCGTCGGAGAAGAGGATGACGCGCCCGCCGGGCCCGAGTTCGAGGACCTCGGAGGTGTATTGAGAGGTCTCGAGCACGCCGATGGGCAGACCGCCCGGGGACTGGATGCGCTCGGGCGTTTCGCCGTCGCGTCGTTGGAGGCAGTGTCCGTGCCCGGCGTCGACGTAGCGGACGGTGTTGTCGCGGGGGTCGAAGACGCCGAGCCAGAGTGAGATGAACTGCCCAAGTGAAAGCTTGGGGGCGAGGGTGGCGTTGACATCGGCGAGGACGGCGGCGGGGTCGTCGGTGTGGCGGAGGGTGAGGTCGAGGTGGGTCTGGACCATGGCCATGAGCATGGCGGCGCCGGCGCCCTTGCCGGAGACGTCGCCCAAGAAGGCGGCGACGCGTCCGTCGGAGAGGGGGACGACGTCGAAGAGGTCGCCGGCGACGATGCGTCCTGGGAGGGTGGTCATGGCGTAGCGGATGTCGCCGAGGGTGGCGGCGGCGGGCGGGAGCATGAGGCGCTGGGCGACGCGGGCGGCGCGGAGGTCGCCCTCCATGAGGGCGCGCTTGCGCTCGGTCTCGACGCGCTTGATGTTGGCGATCGCGAGGCCCGCGAGTCGGGCGAGGGCGAGGCAGAAGGCGGTGGCGTCGGCGGAGACGCGTCGCTCGGCGTCACGGGCGTCGAGGTAGAGGCAGGCCTCGACCGAGGCGCCGAGCATGATCGGGACGCAGGTCGCCGAGTGGATGCCGAGGGTGAGGATGCTGTGTGAGTCGCTGGGGGCGGCGGTGTCGCCCTCGAGGCGGACGACCTGGCCCTGGCTGGCGCCCTCGATGAGCGAGCGGCTGAGGCGCAGGGGCTCGTCGGGCTTTGACGACGGCGCGCGGGAGGCGAGGACCTGGACGTCGCCCCCGGCGCTGAGTGGGCGGACCATGGCGGCGCGGGCGTAGCCGGCGCCGGCGCGGCAGGCGTCGAGAACGACCTCCGCCAGCGCCTCGATGCTGGAGGCGGCGCTGATGGAGGCGGCGCAGTCGATGAGGAGATTGAGGCGGTGCTGGGCGATGCCGCCCAGCTCGTCGTCGGAGACCGAGCGGATGCGGGTCGCGGTCTGGGCGCGGTCGTCGGAGGTGAGGACGCTGGAGGAGTCGGCGTCGTCGGCGCGGACGCGGAAGGTCCAGGGCCCGATGCGGATGAGGTCGCCCACGGCGACGGGGGTGGGCTCGCCCGGGGTGAGGGCGGCGGCGTTGATGAAGGTGCCGTGCTTCGAGGTGAGGTCCGCCAGGACCCAGGCGCCGGCGATGCGGGAGAAGCGGGCGTGCATGCGCGAGACGCCCGGGTCGTCGAGGACGACGCCGGCGCGGGTGGAGCGTCCGAGGGTGAGGCTGTGGCGTCCTTCGAGCGTGATGGGCTCGATGTCGGGGCCCGAGAGGGGCTCGAGGCGGAGGGCGTGCACTGGGTGAGACGGGGACTCGGGCATGCGCGGGGAGCGTAGACCGAGGGCGGGTTCAGGGCGCGCTGACGGGGGGCGCGACGGCGGGGATCGCGTGTCGCACCTCGGACGGATGGGGGAGGGGCGGGAGGTTGTGCGAGGCGCGGAGCTTGTTCTGGTCGGCGAGCATGTCGTCGAAATCGAAGAAGTTGATTTCTTCGACGGAGCCGTCGCTGTGCAGTGCCCAGAGGAAGCCGTCGATGTCCTCGGCGCCCGGGTTGGCGTCGGGGTCGGGCGAGAGGATGACGAGCCAGAGGTCGGGGTCGGTGCGTGAGTTGAAGCCGTGGTAGGTGAAGACGAGGTCACCCAGGCGGTGGGCGACGACGTCGTCGGGGAGTGAATCGGCGACGACGTCAGTGATGGCCTGCTGCTCGTCGGAGGGGAGGGCCGTGAACTCGGCGAGTGAGACGCCGCCGGCGGGGATGTCGGGGAGTGTGGTGAGCGAGGACGAGGAGGCGAGGACGAGACTGGACGGAGTGAGGGCGTGGGAGTTGATCATCTCGAGCGCATGGCGAGGAGGGTTGGCCCCATTCTCGTACTGGACGATCGCGGAGTACGCGTTGGCGAGGTTGATCTCGGCGAACCTGGTGGACATGGAGGTGTTGAGGCTGCTCATGAGCGACGTCATCCACATGAAGAAGGCGATGTAGGCGGCGACGAAGCCCGCGATGATGATGACGGGGGTGACGACGCTGGCGGTGATGGCGCGCCAGGCGGCGATGCCCTGCATGCTCTTGAGGGCGATGCCGGCGGTGATGGGCCACCAGAGCCAGACGAAGTAGTTGGCGCAGGGGATCGCGACCGGGAGGTTGGCGCCCGAGGTGTAGAGGATGGCGAGCGCCGTCGTTCGCATCGGCCGGGGCGCCCCGCCCGAGCATTTGACGAGAAGGTGAGTGAACCCGATCCAGAGGAGCATGTAGAGCATCTGGACGACGAATCCGATGGCGCCCATGATGAGGAAGCCGAGCATGGTGTAGGCGAAGCCGAGGGCGGCGCCGCGGGCCCCGCTCGTCGCCATGGACAGGAGCATCATGACGGCGAACAGCGCCATCAGCAGGCCGATGCTGAGCAGGATCGTGATCACGATATTGAGGGTGGCGAACCCCCACGCCGGGGCGAGGGCAGCGTCGTGGGGCGTCACGCGGGCGAGCTTGATCGGGTTGATCATGCCGAGCACGGAGGTCTGCCACCAGGCGCGCTTGGATCCGAGCTGGGCGCGTCGGATCCAGGGGTTGCGGTCGATGACGGTCGCTTCCGGATCAACCCCCTCGGCGGGGGTGAGGATCATCTCGTCCATGGTGACCGAGCGCCCACACCCGACGCATGAGAAGATCGGGGGCTCGAGATGGCCCCGTTCGTTGGCGCCGAAGTAGCGCTGCTTGCAATGGGGGCAGTGGAACTCGACCGAGCCCGGGCGGAAGGTGTAGTCAGAGGGGAGGAAGGGGTCGCCGCACTCGGGGCAGGTGCGGCTGGTGAGGTTCCAGAGCTGGTAGTCACAGCGACGGCAGCGCATGGTCGCGGGAGAGGGTACCGCGGGTCGCGTCCTGGTTCAGGGCGCTTCCATGGGCGTGGGCGGCGCGGAGGGCGGCGTGGCAGTGATCGAGCTGAACATGAAATAGAAGAAAATGGCGTAGCCGGCGACGACGAGGACGAGCAGGGTGATCGGGAAGACGAGGACGGCGAGCGAGGCCTTGGTCCCGGTCGTGGCGTGGGCCTGCTTGGTGGCGAGGATCGCCGAGACGATCCACCAGACCCAGGCGAGGTTGCTGACGCATGGGACGAGGGTGAGCAGGTGGGCGCCGGAGGTGTAGAGGAGGGCGTTGGCGGTCACGGTGAACTTGGCGTTGGCGGCGCTGATCGAGAGGAGAACGCCGTGGGTGACGACGATCCAGATCGCGAGGTACGCGACCGGGATGGCGAACTGAGCGGCGACCTGGAGCACGCCCTGACCCAGGAGCAGGGCCCCGACGGGTGGGCCACCACTCCCGCCGCCAGACGCCGAGAAGATGATCATCATGAGCCCCATCATCACGACGACGAGCGCGAGGCCGACGACGCCGACGATGGTGATGTTGAGGATGGCGAACTTCCAGCCTTCCCAGATGGAGGTTTCCGGGGGCGTGTCGCGCGCGAGGTCGGCGGGCTTGACGAGTCCCATCACGACGGCGCGCCACCAGGCGCGCCGCAGGCCCAGCCGGTCGCGTTGGAGCCAGGGGTTGCCCCGCGTCGGGCCGGTCTTCTCGGGATCGACGCCCTCGGCGGGGGCGAGGATCATCTCGTCCATCGTGACGGGACGCCCGCACCCGACGCAGTTGAACATGGGCGGTTCGAGGTGTCCTCGCCTGCTCGTCCCGAAGTAGGGCTGGGCGCAGTGAGGGCACCGGAACTCGACGGCGTTGGGGTAGAAGGTGAACTCGGAAGGGAGGAAGGGCTTGCCGCACTCGGGGCAGGCGCGGTTGCGCACATTCCAGAGCTCGTAGTCGCAGTCGGCGCAGTGCATGGGCGAGGCAGAGGGTACCGCGCCCCGGGCGTCATTCGCGCTCGGCGGTGGCGATGCGGAGGTAGGTCAGGCCGCCATGCGTCTCGGCGATGCCGGTGACGTGGATGGGCTCGCCGGCGAGGTCGATGAGCTCTTCGGGCATGGGCGAACCGTCGCGGGCGAGGGGGATGTAGAGCAGGGTGGCGCCGTCGTCGGCGTGAGAGACGAACATGGGGGTGATGCCGCCCCGGAGGCAGAGCATGGCGCAGGCCTTGTGGGTCTTGCGGTCGCCCGGCTTCATGGCGCCGAGGTAGCACTTGGAATCGATGATCTCGCCTCGGAGGTCTACGACGCCGAGGACGGTCGGGGTGGGGAACGGCGCGAATGAGCGGGGGCCGGAGGCGAGGCCGATGGGGGCGTCGGCGAGTTCGATCATGCGTCTTCCGTCGCGTTCGAGGAGACGCCCGTGGATGGAGACGAGTTGCTCGGCGAAGGGCTCGGCGAGCTCTCGGGCGCCGAACTTGCCCGTATGCACGAGCAGGTACGTGTTCGAGTCGTCACCCGTCGTTGCGTGCAGGACCGGGTAGGGCTCGAGGCGGAGGACGCCCTGCCACGTCGAGGTGGCGCCCCTCTGCCAGGTGGCGGGCCCCGGGTCGCGCTGGGTTAGGGCGATGGCGACGCCGGTGAAGAGCATCGCGAGCAGGGCGAGTGGGAGAGCCACCAGCAGTAAACGCCGGTGCGAGAGCGGCATCGGGAGATAGCCGACGTAGAAGTCGTCGCGCTCAGGCATCGGTGTGCTCCGGGGATGGCGCGCCGACGCGCGCGGGCTCGACGGGTGTGCCGGGGGGGAGGGGCTCTGCGTTGAGTTGGACGCGTCCGTTGGTGATGCGGACGCGGTAGGTGGGGAGCTTCTCGGTGAAGGGCGGGGGTGACTGGCCCTTGGCGGCCAGGTACTGGTAGCCGTGCCAGGGGCAGGTGGCGCACCCGTTGACGATCTTGCCCTCGTGCAGGGGTCCGCCCTGGTGCGCACAGACGCCTGAGATGGCGCTGACACATTCACCCTGTTCGTCGGTGTATCGGTAGACGGCGACGGGGTCGGCGCCCCTGGGGCGGACGGCGTGGGCGCGGTCCATCGGGATGTCGGCGACGGCGCAGACGTCGAGCCAGTCGCCAACGTCGCGCGCCATGGCGCGGTCCGCCCCCCGGGTTTTGAGTCCCGCCGCGATGTGCAAGGCGCCGACGAGCGTCACGCTCGCGCCGAGGAGGACGGGGTAGAGGAGCGAGCGTTCCGCCTGGAGCGGGCCGAGCGTGATGTGCAGGACGAGGAGCGCATAGGCGGCGTAGACGAGCATGTGGAGGGTCTTCCACCAGCGCGGGGTGAGGTTCTTGAGCCAGAAGTCGTGGCTGGTGGCGGCCATCAGAAAGAGGATGGCGAGTGCGGCGAGGCCCAGGAGTTCGAAGGGGAAGGCGCTGATGGAGTTGAGGGCGGCGGGGCGGTCGACGAGGGCGAGGAGGGGGTTGCGCGAGCCGAAGCCGCCGTAGAAGAGGATGGCGGCGCCCGCGTGGACGAGCCCGAGCATGAACAGCGACACGCCGAGGTGGCGGCGGTTGTAGAGGAGCGGGGCGAAGCGCCGGTCGAGGCGGCAGGCGGGGCCGATCGAGAGGGTGATCGTGAGCAGGATGAAGGCGCCGGTCCCGAGCGCGCGCATGAGGAGGATGGGCAGCGAGACGTGATGCGTCGGGGGGCTCGTGAGCGTCGAGATCGCGACGAAGGCGGCGACGTACGTGAGGATCGCGGACCAGAGGATCAGGTCGTAGACGCGCTTGTGGCGGTTCCACTGGACGGTGACGTAGTGCGTGCTCATGAGGGCGCGTCCTGGGGGTGAGGCGCGTCGGCGGGGGCGATCGGGGCGGGGGCGAGCACGAGCAGGGTGACCAGGGCGGCGAGCAACGCCGGCGCGAGCAGGAGCCAGACGACCAGGTGCGCCTTGCGCTGCGCGGGGGTCACGGGGCGTCCCCGGCGTGGGCGTGGGTCGCGCGGGCGCGGCGCCACTTGACGGCGAGGACGGGCCAGAGGGCGGCGACCGCGGGGAGGATCAGGAGTCGAAAAGCGGGCGATGAGCCCCGGCTGGCGTGGTCGATCGTGGTGATCCCCCGCGTGAGGAAGGCGAGGGAAAAGAGGACGCCGAGGGCGAGATACGCCGCGACGAGTGCGAGGATGAGCGCGATCGGCGACAAGTCGTGGGCTCCGGGTCGCCCGGGCGGGGTATGGGAGCGAGAATACCAGGATGCACGACGAGGGCCCGGGTTACGAGGCGGCGGCGCTTTGCATACGCGCGCTGCGGTTCGGGTATTCCGGAGGCGCCGGCGACGTGGTGCGACTCGACGAGCTGGACGTGGGCAAGGGGGAGCAGGTCGTGCTCGTCGGGCGGTCGGGGTCGGGCAAGAGCACGCTCTTGAATCTGATCGCGGGCGTGCTCGACCCCGTCTCGGGGAAGGTGCTGGTGGCGGGGCAGGACATCCACGCGCTGCGCGGGGCGAGGCGGGATTCGTTCCGCGGGCGCCAGATCGGGATGATCTTCCAGAGCTTCAATCTGCTGCACGGGTTCAGCGCGCTCGAGAACGTCGAGGTGGCGTTGATGTTCTCCGAGATCCCCAGGGGCGAGCACGCCGGGCGGGCGAGGGAGCTGCTCGAGAGACTGGGGATCGAGCGGGTGCATGCGCGCCCGGACGAGCTGAGCGTGGGCCAGCAGCAGCGGGTGGCGGTGGCGCGGGCGCTGGCGTGCCGTCCGGCGCTGGTGCTCGCGGACGAGCCGACGGCGAGCCTCGACCCCGAGAACTCGGAGGTCGCGATCGGGCTGATCCGCGGGGCGTGCGCCGAGCAGGGGGCGGCGCTCGTGTGCGTGAGTCACGACCCGGCGGTGGCGGGGTTGTTCGAGCGGAGTGTGGAGCTGGAGGAGGTTGGGGTGGAGAGGAGATAGGGGGAGGTAGGAGACGGAGCCCCTCACCCCGGCCCTCTCCCGAGAGGGGAGAGGGAGGGAAAGAGAAGCGGGAGGGGAGGGAGAGCCCTCACCCTGCCCTCTCCCCAGAGGGGAGAGGGAGGAAGAAGGAGGAGATTTGGCGGTCAACGACTGGACGATCGTGCGGCGGAGCGTGACGGGACGCATGTTCTCCAGCGTGACCACGGTGCTCATGGTCGCGGTCTCGGTCGGGCTGATGCTCACGCTGGTCTCGATGCGGCGCTCGGGCGAGCGAGCGTTCGAGCGGGGCAGCGGCGACATGCACATGCTCATCTCGAACGACTCGAGCCCGATGGTCTCGGTGCTCGACGGGATCTTCTACGCCAACGCGCCGGCGAACTTCATCCCTTGGGACACCTACCAGGAGCTGATCGGGGCGTACCCGTTCGAGTACGCCGTGCCGACGCAGTTGGGCGATTCGTTCCGGGGTCATCCGGTGATGGCGACGACGCGGGAGTTCTTCACGGCGTTCAAGCCGGACGCGGGCAAAGCGTGGCGCCTGGCGGAGGGGCAGCTCTTCGACGGGCCGTTCCAGGTGGTGCTTGGGGCGGAGGCGGCGCGGGGGACGGGGCTGAAGATCGGGGATCGGATCAACGTGTTTCACGGGGCGCCGCGGGATCCGGGGGCGCACGCGCACGCGGACTACGAGTACGAGGTCGTAGGCGTGCTGGAGGCGACGGGGGGGCCGCACGACCGGGCGCTGTTCACGGATCTGACGAGTGCGTGGATCCTGCATGCGCACGATCGGCGTGAGCGCGAGCTTGGAGAGGCGGCGGGGCTGACGACCGAGGCGGATCTGACGGACGCGGACAAGAAGATCACGGGGATCTACGCGAGGCTGGCGTCCCGAGACGGGGGAACACCGGCGGCGCTGCCGCAGGTCCTGTCGCAGCTGCGGGCGCGACAAGGGATCACGGTCGCGCAGCCGCGGGGGGAGATCCAGCGGCTGTTCGGGATCGTCTCGAACATCGACCAGGTGCTGCTGGGGATGGCGGTGGTGGTGATGGTGTCGAGCGCGACGGCGATCATGCTGACGATGTACAACGCGATGGAGCAGCGTCGTCGCCAGGTCGCGGTGCTGCGCGTGCTCGGGGCGAGCAAGGGGCGGATCTTCGGGCTGGTGATGACCGAGAGCGCGCTGCTCGGGCTCGCCGGGGGGCTGGCGGGGGTCGTGGTGGCGTGGGTCGGGGGCGAGGTCGTGTCGGCGGTGATGTGGGCGCGCCTGGGGCTGGTCATCGAGGCGGAGATGGAGGCCCGCGTCGTGTTGGCTGTGGTGCTCGGGGCGGTGGCTCTGGCGGCGCTGGCGGGCGTGGCGCCGGCGGTGGCGGGGTATAGGACGAGTGTGGCGAGGAATCTGCGGCCGATCGGGTGATGGGGTGGCACTATTTCGGGTGAGGAGAGGTACAGAGGTGTGAGGGTGGGAGTGTGAGGAGTGGACGGAGCCCCTCACCCCGGCCCTCTCCCCAGAGGGGAGAGGGAGGGAGGCAAGGAGTGGCGGATGCGGGTGTTCTGGGCGGTCATCGGGGTGCTGGTGCTCGTGACGGGGGGGCTGTTCGCGCTGCGTGCGCGCGGGGGTGGTGTCGCCGACGCGGCGCCGAGCGGGCAGAGCGCGACGCCGACGGCAGAGCAGGCGAGCGATGCGGTGGTCGGCGCGGCGGAGAGTGCGACGGAGATGTCGAGCCCGCCGGTGCAGACCGCGGATCCGGAGATCACGGAAGTCGAGTCGGTCGAGGCGGGGCTGGCGGAGGCGGGCATCGTGGTCGTGGAGGAGGCGGCGCCCGAGGCGTCGGCGCCGGAGGTCGAGGCGTCGGCGAGTGACGGGGACACGCGCGACGGCGCCCAGGTCGTCCTCGACGCGATCGTTGCGCAGCGTGGGGATGACGTCGACGGCGAGCCGGCGGCCACCAAGGAGAACAGTGTCGAGAGCGATTGGCTCGTCTCGACGTCGGACGCGTCGGCGGCGCCCGAGGCGCCGACACCCGAGACGCCGACGAGCGACGACGGCGACAGCGCTGACGAGGCAGCGGCGGATGAGAGCGCGGCTGACGAGGGATCCGTCGAGCCGGCGGCGGACGAGGGAGCGACGTCCGAGACGCCGGCGGTGGACGCCGCGACTTCGGGCCCGGACAAGGGGGAGATCGAGACAACCGAGGCCACGACGCCGGCGGGCAACTCGGATGGCATCGGCGGCGGGCTGGGCGCGATCGGCGACCTGGTGAACAAGAGCGCCGCGAAGGCGCCCCCCGGGCCCGAGGGGACGGTCGAGCGGCGCGAGGACGGGAGTCTGCTGGTCAACGGGTCGGTGGTGGTGAAGGGGAAGGGGACGGAGGAGGCGCCGTACGAGCTGCCTTGGGATCTGCTCGTGTCGGCGGGGCGTTCGTACGCGCCGGAGAAGGGCAGGAAGGTGCTGCCGGCGTGGACGCGCGAGGTGCAGGGCAAGTGGGTGCGTCTGCGCGGGTATCTGTTGATCTCGGTGATGGCGTCGGACACGGACGAGCTGGTGGTGATGCTGAACCAGTGGGACGGGTGCTGCATCGGCGTGCCGCCGACGCCCTACGACGCGGCAGAGGTAAAGCTCCGCAAGAGCGTCGAGTCGTACGTCGGCGGGCGTGGGTTCGTCGATTACGGGACGATCAAGGGGAAGATGGACGTGGACCCGTTCATCTCGGGCGGGTGGCTGATGGGGCTGTATGTGATCAAGGAAGGCGAGATCGAGACGGGGAGCGGGACGAAGGGGACGTAGCGATCGCGCTTGCGCGTGATGGAAGGCGCCCGGAGCGACAGGTTCTCGTCTATTTGCGGAGCGACGCCGGGGCGACCGGGGCGCGTCGGCGCCATTTGTTGGTGGTCGCGGATGGGCCGAAGGCGCCGCCCTTGGGGCGGTCGGCGCGCTCGACGGTGACGAAGGCGTCCGGGCAGGTCTCGGAGATGACGCTCAGGACCTCGCGCAGGCGACGGCGTCGGATGACGGTGTAGGCGATCTCGACCGGGCCCTCGCGGCCCGAGCCCTCGAGGCGGGTGACCTGGTAGCCACGCGCACGGAGGTTGCCCGCGGCGTTCGCGCTCGCGTCGCGCGTGATGACCTGCACGACGCGGTAGCCGAGGGCGACGCGGTCCTCGATGATCATGCCGACGAGGGTGCCCGCGGCGAACCCGCCGGCGTAGGAGACGAGGGCGATGGGGTTGTCGAGGAACTTGATGACGCCCCCGACGGCGAGGGCCCAGATGCAGACCTCGAAGAAGCCGAGGAGGGCGGCGAGGTAGCGGTGGTTGGCGATGACGAGCACCATGCGGAAGGTGCCGAGCGAGACGTCGCAGATGCGGGCGGCGAAGATGAGCGGGGGGATGTACCAGGCAATGTCCATGAGGGCGGAACGGTAGCCGATCCGGACGCAAAAAATGAACACCCCGCGATGTGGCGCGGGGCGTTCGCGAGGAGGAATGGTCGTGCGGGGGCGTCAGGCGGGGCCGGCGGACTTGGCAAAGGTGTTGATCCAGCCCTCGGCGAGCTCGTTGAGCGTCTCGTCGGCGTGCTTCTCCTCCTGGAGCGTCTTGGCCAGGAGGTCGGCGGCCTCGTTCTCGCCCAGGAGACGGGCGTACGCGTGCACGCACCCGTACGAGCCGATCTCGTAGTGCTCGACCTTCTGGGCGGCGCAGACGAGGGCGGCGTCCTTCACCTTGGCGTCGCCGTCCTCCTTGATGATCTCGGCGCCCTCCTTAATCAGGCCCTCCATCGCCTTGCACTTGTGCCCGCCCGGGCTGAAGTCGAGATTCTTGAAGATGCGCTCGATGCGGGCGCGGTGCTCCCTGGTCTCCTTCAGGTGGTGTTCGAAGGCCTGGCGGAGCTTGGCGGCGCTGGCCGCCGCGGCCATCTTGGGCAACGCCTCGATCATCTGCGATTCGGCGCTGTGCAGGTCCTTGAGCTGCTCCACGTAGAGTTTCTTCAGCGTGTCGAGTTTCATATCGCCTCCTTTTCTCGAATGGACGAGGCGCATCATGCAGGGGGTGTCTGAACGCCGGATGAGGCGGGGGTGAATCCGCGCTCATTCGGGGCGTGTGCCGCTCGTGCGCACGAAAAAGGCCCCCGGAGGGGGCCCAAGGTTTGGAGGAAGGTGAGCGGGTTAGGGGAAGCAGTTGCCGAAGAGGGTGAGGAAGGCGATGACGTCGGAGAAGTCGTAGGTCCCGAAGGGTGCGGCGAGGTCGGCGGCGGGGTTCATCGTGCCGAAGAAGGTGAGGAAGGAGATGACGTCGGAGAAGTCGAGCGTGCCGAAGGGCGGGGCGTAGTCGACGGCGCAGTCGGTGAGGAGCGCGGCGAGGGCGTCGATGTCGTGCTGGGTGACGGCGTCATCGTTGGCGCCGGCGGGGCCGTCGGTGGCATCGAGGCAGCGGAGGGCCTCGAGGGCGTTGAAGGCGCGTCCCTGGAACTTGTAGCACTGGTAGGGCATGCTGGTGTTGGGGTCGATGACGGGGGCGCCCAAGTCGTCGACGCAGTCGATGCGGTCGTCGCGGGTGGCGCCGAGGAGAGAGACGGCGAGGGTGTAGTCGGCGTTGTTGACGGCGCCGTCGAAGTTGATGTCGCCGTCGAGGAAGCGGAACTGGGACTCGAGGGCGTAGTCGTTGTAATCGCCCGGGGTGAGACGGGAGCCGGCGGAGGAGACGCCGGCGGGCAGGCCCATGGCGGCGGTGTCGTAGTTGAAGGTGGAGGTGTCGAGCATTTCGCCGCGGATCCATTCTTCTTCGGCGCGGATGCCCGGGCCTGGGCCGGGATTGCCGTAGTAACGCATGCGGGTGAGCGCGTCGGGGTTGAAGCCGGGGGTTTCGTCGAGTTCGTCCTGGTCCTCGCGGGTGTACTCCATGCCCATGTTGTTGGAGAAGGCGATGTCGTCGACCATCTGGTAGGGCTCGAGCTTTGCGGCGCCGATGACGTGGGGGAAGTCGACGTGCGAGTCCATGTCGACGTCGTGGGCGATGTCCTTGCGCCAGTCGGTGGCGAAGCCGCCCGAGCCGGGGCTGGGGCGTCCGCGGAGGAGGACGTAGGTGGAGGAGTCGTCGTTGCCGAGCTTGCCCGGTGTGTCGGTGGAGGGGACGTGGGCGGCGGTGAAGCTGACGGAGTTTGTGCCCGAGGCGAAGGGGGGCAGGAGGGTGCCGCCCCCGGTGTTGTTGTAGATGACGAGAAGCCCGTTGGAGCCGAGGGTGAGTCCGTCGAGTTGGAAGGACTCGTCGATCTCGACGACGTCGGTGGAGCCGCCCTTGAGGAGGCAGACGATGTAGCCGTCGAGGGGGGTGTTGGGCTTGCCGTAGAGCTCGATGTACTCGAAGAGCTCGTCGTCGGAGCCCGGCGGGTTCTCGAGGACTTCGTTGATGACGACCTGGGCGAGCGACGCTGGCGCCAGCGCAGCGAGAGCGGCGATCGCGAGGGGGGTACGGATGCTCATGTTGGGTTCTCTCCTCAGTGAGCGGGCGGGGTGGCGCCCGCGGTGTGAACGCGTTCAGGGCTTGCCGTCGGGGAGCGTGCCGAAGAAGACCTTGCCCTCGAGTTCGGGGTACTCGACGGGGCGGACCGCGGTCCCGTCCTTGGGCTCGAAGTCTCCCGAGGCGTCGGAATCGGAGAAGGAGTCGACGTGGGCGTCGGCGAAGACGAACTGGCCGACGGTCTTGGAGTGTCCGCGGGCGTTGACGTACCCGTGTCCCCGGGGCCCGTAGGCGGGCCCGTAGTCCTGGTAGTTCTGCCAGCGGTAGCGGTGTGCGTCGCCGAAGTCGAAGAGGGGGCCGTCGATCATGTGCTTGGCGGTGGGGAGGGACTCGCCCTGGTAATGGATGTACTCGCCGGGGTCGCTGACGTCGGTGTGCCCGTCGGCGAGGAGCGGGACACGGGAGGTGAGGACGTTGGCGAGGAAGCGGTCGTTGAGTGGACCGAGGGTGTTGTTGGGGTTGGTGGTGCCGCCGGTGGGCGTGGCGTTGGCGGGGTTCTTGAGGCCGGTGTGGGCCATGTACCAGGACTGGCAGTAGTTGGAGTTGTAACCCTTGGTGATGAGCTCGTCGCGTTCCTGCTCTGTGAACGGGCGCCAGGAGGGGGAGTCGTTGATCTCGTTCATGATGAGCATTTTGTTGTAGCGAGCGGGGTTGCCCGGGGAGAGGAGGGCGCCGGGGATGGCGTAGTCGCCGTTGACGAAGTCGGCGACCCAGCCGGCCTTGTCGAGTGGGCCGAAGGAGCGGTTGGTCTTGTTCCACCAGGCGCCGGAGCAGTAGAAGGAGTCGTTGTCGGTGTTGTAGGCGGTGGAGGCGATGCCGAGCTGTCGGAGATTGGAGGCGCCGGCGGCCTGCTTGGCGGACTCTCGCGCTGAGCCGAGGGCGGGCAGGAGGATGCCGATCAGCAGCGCGATGATCGCGATGACGACAAGGAGCTCGATGAGAGTGAAGGCGCGAGCAGGACGCAGAACATGGGTGGGCATGATGTGTTCCGCGGGGGAAGGAGACAGGGGAGGAGCGTATGGGGGGTGTCTCGACCCGGCCTCGGGCGAAGTGTCAAGGTTGCGTCAAGAACGCGCGAGTTCGCGCCCTGCAAATGTCAAGACGGCGCAAAGACTGTTGGGGCGACGAGCGTAAGTTGTCCGTGGCGGGGGCCTCTTCGTATTCGCGCGAGCTTTGCGCAACTCTCAAGGTTCCTTGATCGGTCGGGCGCCCGGGCGGGGGTAGTCTCTCTTCCCTCGCGTGGCGGGGGCGTGCGTCCGCACGCAGGACGAGAGAGATCAACTGAGAGAGATCGAGGAGTCAGACATGAGCAAGGCGATCGTTTCCCTGCTGGGCGTCGCGGGGCTGTGCGCCGTCGCGTCGGCCGATCTGCAGATCACCGAGGCGTTCGTTGGCCTCGACGGCGAGGACGGGACCGCGGACTGGTTCGAGGTCACGTGGACAGGCGTCGGCACGTTCGACACGGGCACGCTGTGGTACGACGACGACTCGGCGGACTTCGGCTCGGCCGTCCAGCTCTCGAGCATCATCCTGAACTCGGGCGACTCGGCGGTCTTCCTGATCGGTGGCGCGGGCGAGATCGCAACCTTCGCCTCCGTCTGGGGCGCGGGCGGGAACATCGGCCTGGCGACCGGCGGCGCGGGCCTCGGCCAGAGTGGCGACGCCGTCACCCTCTTCGACGGGGGCGGGACGCTCGTCGACGCGGTCAACACCGTTGGCGACCATACCCTGAGCGGGTCGATGGTCTTCACGTTCCAGTACGACGACGCGGGCGTCCAGAGCGACTCCGTGCTCGGCGTGAACGGGGCGTACGAGTCGAACCAGTTCTTCAACGACAACCTGGGCGTCGCCGGGGACATGATCAGCATCGTGGGCTCGCCGGCGAACCTGCCGACGCCCGGCGCGCTCGCCCTGCTGGGCCTGGGCGGGCTGACCGCGACGCGTCGTCGCCGCTGATCCTGCCAACGCAAGTCTTGAACTGACAAGGCCCCGGGCGTTTTGCCCGGGGTTTTCTCGTTGGCGTCGGCCTTCGGCGGTGCAATCGGGGGCCCTCCCGGGGCGTTGGGCGGGCTTGGCGTGCCCCGCGACGCGGGGCCGGGTATCAATCCGTGCTGTCGAACTCAGTCCAGACCCAACACGAGGGAACGCAACCATGACCCCGACCCGTCCATTGCTGGTGTCCGCGCTCGCGGTGTCCGTCCTTGTCGTGAGTGGGGTGATGGCCCAGCCCGGGTCGGGACGTCCTGCAGGCGGTGGGGGCGGGCAGCCCTTCAGCGCCGAGCGGTTCGTGGACCGCCTGATGGAGGCGGACGCGAACGGGGACGGGAAGCTCACGCGCGAGGAGATGCCGGGTCGGTTCGGGGAGCAGGTGCTCGCGGAGGCGGACACGAACGGCGACCAGATGCTGGACCGAGAGGAGCTGACCAAGTACGCCGAGAAGCGGTTCGCCGAGCGCGGAGGTCCGCGTGTCGGCGGGCAAGGCGGCGGGCCCGGCGCGGGGTTCGAGGGTCAGATGCGTCGCGCGGGGAATGCGGCCAAGGCGCTGCGCGCCTCGGAGATGAACGCCGACACGCTCGAAGATGACCTGCGTCAGATCGGCGACCTCGAGGCGGCGCTGGTGATGGCCAAGAGCGAGTCGGGGTCCGTGCAGATGTCGCCGCAGGCGAAGGAGAAGTTCGGCGACGACGAGGCCGCGTACCGCAAGGACATGCGCGAGGACTTGATCGAGGCGGTCACGACGGCGCTGGAGATCGAGCGGGCGCTGCTCGATGGGCGTCACGACGAGGCCCGCGCGAGCCTCGACAAGCTGCTCGGCGAGCGCGATGACGCGCACGACCTCTTCCAGAAAGACATCTGAGCGTCAGGGCGCGAGCAGCGGGAGCAGACCGCGGCTGATCGCCGAGGCCAGCGCGAGCGACGCGATCGAACCCGCCGACAGGACCGAGGCGCGGGTGAGGCTCGCGGTCTCGGAGGCGTAGTTCGTGTCGGCGATGATCGAGAGGGCGCCCCCGAGATCGCGGAGGGCGTCGGAGGTCGCGTGCAGGCCCGGGGCGATCGCGTGAGACTGGAAGGCGCCCAGCTCGCCCCGGCGCGTCGCCAGGTCGTCCTGGGCGGCGGCGATGATCTGCTGGGCGAGCTCGGGGTTGGCGTTCAGGTCGGCCGAGCCCCCCGAGGCGACGTCGGCGAGGGAGTAGATCTCGCCGTCGATCTCGATGACGCCGAGCGTGGTGCTGGAGAGTTCGTCGAGTCGGATCGAGTCATCGCCCGTTGAGATGACCGCGTCGCCATCGAAGACCGGCGTGGAGGCGAACTCGGTGGTCTGTCCGATACGGTCGACGCCCTGGACGATGGTGTCGAGTTCGAGCTGCATCGCGTCGAGCTCGTCGTCGGAGAGGGCGCCGGTGTTGGCGGCGGAGATGGTGAGGGCGTGGGCGTCGGCGAGCATGGAGGAGGCCTCGCCCAGGGCGCTGTCGGCGGTCGAGGCGTAGGCGTCGGCACGCTCGTACCCGCGCGACTGCGCGTCGAGGACGCTGAGCACCGCGCGGATGTTGGCCGCGACGATCATCCCGCTCGGGTTGTCCGCGGCGCGGTTGATCTGGAGGCCGGTCGACAGGCGCAGGATCGACGTCGCCTGCGTATTAATGGCGGTGTCGAGCACGTGCAAAGAGAGGATGGGGTCGGTGGCGTACATGGGGCATCTCCCACCGGCGTAACCGTGCCTGAATGAAGGTGGGAAATGTGGCGCGGGTTCGCCGGGAGTCTCCCGGGGCGGCGCGTCGTCGTACGGGCGTGGGGCGTGTGGGAGCCCGGGCCACGACTTTTCGGACCCGGTCCGCCAGGCCAACTCCCGAGAAGTGTTGCTTGGGTCAGGCCTGCGATCTCGCCGTACGAGTCGGGGGGTGCGGGTTCCTAGTCGTGGGGTGGGTCGGGATCTCGATGCCGAGTTCCTTGAAGAGTTCGAGGAGAGAGCTGAACTTGTCGTAAGACGAGAACTCGGCGGCGCTGGAGCGGTCCACCCACGGCGGGTCGTACACGCAAAATGCGCGGACGAGCGTTTCCGTCAGCTCGAAAATACGGCGATAACGGCGCAGAGCAGGCTGGTCTGGGCCACTGAGTCTCCCGAGCAAGTGGTACGCGATCAGGCGGTCGTTGGGCGGCAACTGCACGCTCGGGCCCATGTGCAAGCGGAGGTCGTACAGCCATTTCACCACGCACGTCGCGCTGCCCTTGAGTCTTTTGTCATCCACATCGTCCACGAGCTGCTCGACACGAGCCATGAGCTTGTTGAGCGGGTCAATGCTTTTTCTGGTTTGCAGAGCCCGACGGTTGGCGCCCAGGTGGAGGCGGGTGGTGAGCAATAAGCACAAAGGCAGACCCAGCGCCAGCGTGGTGGCGGCGCCAGATAGCGAGGCGGTCTCCCGCGCGGGGTCGAGTAGCGCGAACACGCTGAGCCCGGAGGCAACGATCAGAACCGTCGCGTACGGAAAGCCCCAGCGCATCGCGGTGCGTCGGAGCCGTGATTCGTACGAATGGGGGTCCATGGTGATGCGAGTGAGCGAGTCCATCGAATGCGCGTTCGCGAATTGGAGAGCCGAGAACCAGAGGATGAACGCGGTGTGCGCGATCACGACGATCAATGCGGCTGCGGCGGCAGTTGCGACGGCGTTTCCGATGCTGGGCGGGCATGCGGCGTACGCCGTTCCGCCTTCCAGGCAGATCAGCGCGAGGAGCACGCCGCGCCCCGGGTGGGTAAAGAAGAGGCGGATGACGAGGCCGAGGGTCGCCAGTGCCAGCATCTGGTGGAGATTGCTCAGATGCGGGCGCATCGCGCGACGCGTCCAAATCAAATGGGTGTAACTGTCCCAGACGGGTTCCAAGAAAAGATCATCCAGGGCACGGGCCAAGAATGAGCACGCGAGCGTACAAGACCCAATAATGCCAACCATCGTCCACACGGCCGGGTCATCGATTTGGAGCGGATCGTGCGGAGTGAGGATGACCACACCGATGATCGCGAGGATGATGACGGCGTGCAGGATCGCCGGCAGGCACCGGAAGACGACCTCCTCGGACAGGGGACCCGAACGCACGGAATCGTGTTCGGTGTCCGAGCCGGTGACCTTGACCGCAGAGACCAGCGACGCGACCACGGCTCCGAGTGCGAGCGTGACCAGCACGGCGAGCGTCGTGACGGGGAGGACATGCATCCGTCGTGCGTCTCCTGCGAGCACGCTACACGCGTGGACGCAGTCGCTCAACGGCGTCGGCACCCGTTGGGGGATTTGTCGTTGGGCCGACGCCCCTCGGGGAGGGAGCCGATTCCGGACGCCTTATCCGGACGCGGCGCATGAGAAAGCCCCGGGGCGACCCGGGGCTTTTCGTCGAGTGGAGGCGATCGGGCTCGAACCGACGACCTCTTCCATGCCATGGAAGCGCTCTACCAGACTGAGCTACGCCCCCGACGTGTGACGTTGTCGTCCGGGCGGGCCCGGACGGAGCAATGGTAGGGTTCGGGCGGGGGGCGTCAAGACGGGCTGGGAGGTCTGGGGGGGAGGCGCCGCGGGGGCAGATCGGGCCGGGCGCGCGGCGTGGGGGGATGTTGGCGGGTGCGCCGGTCCGAGATGTCGGGTGTGGTCGCGGTCACGGGCGGGGGAATGGGGTGTGGGCGGGTCGGGGTCGATACGAACGGCGCCGACGGCGCGATCCGCGCGGCGCGGAGGAGACCCCCGCATGTCCCAAGACACGATCACGCAGCGTCTCGACGTGGTGCGCGCCAAGGCGTGGGTCATGGACCACGAGGGGCGCGTGCACGAGGACGCCCGGACGTGCGAGGGGGCCGCCCACGGGTGGGTGGACGCGCAGGGCGGGATCGGTCGGGTCGAGGCGGTGGACGGCACGCTCCCGGGCGCGGAAGTGCTCGAGGCGCTCGACGCGCGTTATCCGGGCGTGCGCTGGCTCGCCGAGCTCGGGCTCGTCTGAGCCAGCAGGCGGTCGCACGCCTCCAACACGGAATCCAACGAGATACGCTCGATCGCGCAGCGCGCGGGGTGGTCGTTGGCCGACTCGCTCGGCGCGAGCGTTGGGTCGGCGACGAGGATGATCTCGCCCGGCGCTCCTGTGGAGATTGGGCGCACGGGGATGGTCGTCCAGCGCGGGTCGGTGGGGCCGAAGAGCGAGACGACGGGGACGCCGAGGGCGGCGCCGATGTGTCGCGGGCCGGTGTCGTTGGTCACGAGCAGTCGAGCGTCCGCGAGCAGGCCCTTGAGCGAGGCGAGCGTCCCGCCGAGGTCGGGCAGCGCGACAGGATCGGACTGTG
Source organism: Phycisphaerales bacterium (assembly GCA_041402005.1). GTDB lineage: Bacteria > Planctomycetota > Phycisphaerae > Phycisphaerales > UBA1924 > JAJRXR01. The sequence continues at coordinate 428,296 of JAWKTB010000003.1, forward strand.
CGGTTGCGGCGATGTGGGCGCACAGCTCGCGCTCGGCGGGGGAGCCGTTGATCAGGACGCGGAGGTCGTGCGCCCGGGCGAGATGGTCGGCAAGGGTGGCGAAGCGGTCGGCGGGCCAGCGCTTGGCGGGGTTGTTGGCGCCGGGGTTCAGGATCGCGTAGGGGACGCCCGGCGCGAGACCGGCACGAGCGAGGATCGCGTCAGAGGCGGCGCGGTCGTCGTCGGTGACCGCCAGTTCCATGTACACGTCGGGCGGGAGCACGAGCGGGGCGTGGGTGTTTGTGAGAGGTTGGTCTGGGGAAGGCGGGGGCGGCTCATCATCCGCAAGGACGGAGACGAGGCTCCAGTAGTAGTTGACGGCGGGGGTGATGGCCCACTCGCCCGAGTTTGTCTTTGGCGCAGGCACGGGGTCGGTCAGGAGCAGACGTCTGGCGTCGCGGTCGTACCCGATGCGCCGCGGGATGCCGGCGACGCGCGCGGTCAACGCCGTGGAGAATGAGTTGGTGAGCAGGAGTGCGGTGTCGTAGCGACGGGGCCTGAGCTTGGCGGCGGCGTGCTTGGGGCCCATGACGCCGGCGCGGGCCTCGACGTGGATCTCGTCGAAGAGGTCGAGGCCAGAGAGGAGCTGGTCGATGCCGGGTCGTGCGAGCGCGCCGACGAAGGCGCCGGGGAGGGCGTGGCGCAGGCGTCGGAGGGCGGGTGTGGCCATGACCGCATCGCCGACCCAGGAGGGGAGGACGACGAGCAGGCGCAGGGGTTTGGCAGGAGGGGGAGGCACGAGTAGGTGAGGGTACGGACGAGAGTGCGTGGGGGGACGCCGAGGCTGAGTCTGCGAAGCCGCGGGTTGAAGGCAAAGAGGGAGAGAGGAGGGATCCCCTCACCCGGCCCTTCCCCGGAGGGGAGAGGGAGGGAGGCGATGGGCTTAGACGCGGGGTGGGGATCAGTCGGGGTCGGCGGCGGGCCAGAGGGCTTGGTCGAGCTTGGCGTGGGACCAGGCGTTGGTCAGGCGTCGGAGTTCGGCGAGGAAGCCGAGGGCGGCCAGTCGCGAGGCGGCGAGGGTCGCGGTCACGCTCGAGTCGGTGGCGGCAAGGTCGGTGAGCTCGATGCCGGTGCGCTCGGCGATGGCGCGGGCGGTCGCGAGGACGGTCTCCTTCGTGCGCGCGTCGGCGAGGGGGCGCGCGTCGCGGGCGCGCAGGGTGACGGTCGTGGTCGGGCCCTTGGGTTTGTTGGCGGCGATGATTCGTCTGGCGGCGGAAGCGAGGTCGGGGAACTCGGCGTCTGGCCCGACCATGAGACACCGGTCGGGCGGTATCCCGGCGGCGACGGCGGCGTCAAGGTCGCGGCGCTTGTCGCCGACCGCCCATGAGCGCGCCGGGTCGAGCGCCAGCTCGGCGCAGGCGGACTCGATCATGCCCGGGTTGGGCTTGCGCCACCGGCTCTCTTCGTTGAATGGCGGGACGACGCCCCGGGGATGATGAGGGGCGGCGTAGAAGGCGTCGATGAGCGTGGGGCGGAGCGCGGGGGGGATGCTCGTGTCGATCGGGGCGTCGTCTGGAGTGAGCAGCTCGCGCAGGCGGTCGTTGCAGGCGTCGACGTCGGCGAGCGAACCGCCTCCACGCGCGACGCCGCCCTGGTTGGTGACGACGACGAGGGCGTAACCGGCGCGTTTGAGCGCGCGGCAGGCGTCGTGGGCGCCGGGGATCAGCGCCACGAACGCGGGGTCGAGGAGGTCGCCGGGCGTTCTGTGTCCCCAGGCGGCGTCGGGGAGATCGGCGTTCCGGTTGAGCGTGTCGTCGCGGTCGAGGAAGACGGCGGGGCGGGTTCGCACGATGCAAGGGTATGGGCGGAAGATGAATCCTGTTTCACGGGCGAACCCGCGGGCGGATGTGAAGCTAGAGAATGGTTTGCGGAGGCCCAGAGATGCGCGAAAAACCGCTCGGGCGTGCGGGGGAGGGGGGCCCCAGGGTGCTGATCGTGGACGAGAACACGTGCCCGGCGGACGACGTGGCGGAGGCGTCACGCGAGGCCGGGGCGCGGTGCGTGCGGATGCGCGGGAGCGGGGGCCTTCGCCTCGGGTTCGGTGGGGAGCTGGCGGAGGTGGCGGTGTGCGCGTGGCTTGGTGGTGAGGAGCGGCCCTGGCGCGCGGTGGACGAGGTGCGGGCCTCGGGGTTCCGTGGGGCGGTGGTGACGGTGCTCGACCGGGACCGGGCGGAGGAAGCGACGTGCGCGCGGGCGCACGGCGTCGATGACGTCATGGTGCGCCCGGTGCATGTCGGCGACATGCGCTCGATGCTGTCGAGGTGGGCCCACTCGGGGCTGTGAGTCAGTTGGTGGCGGTGGCCTCACGCCGGGCGCTGCGGGCCTGGCGGGCGACGCGTCGGACCTCGTCGGCGTCGATGCGGGTGAGGCCGGCGTCGATGGCGAGGCGGGCGAGCTCGGTGCGCGTGAGCGGGCCGAGCTTGGCGCGGATGGAGAGCAGGTGCCCGTCGATGGTCTTGATGGAGCGCGACAGGGTCTGGGCGATCTGCGTGGTGGTGAGGCCGAGGGCGATGAGGCGGATGACCTCGAGCTCACGGGCGGTGAGGTCGGCGAGGGCGCCGAGGTCGTCGTGGGCGGCGCGCCGGATGGGTCGGTGATCGCGCGGGGCGTCGAGGGGCGGGGCGTCGACGGGGCAGGCCATCATGACGCAGCGCTTGTCCTCGAAGCGGACGGGGCGGAAGGAGATGCGTCGCCAGGAGCCGGCGATCATGCCGACCAGATCGACGGGGGCGGAGGTGGAGCAGGCCTCGTTGGCGACGTCGGCCATCTCGGAGGCGAGGCGCGAGGGGCAGAGGTCGGTAAGGGGCCGGTGGGAGAGCTCGTCCTCGCGGGCGAGCAGGTCGGCGGCGCTGGCGTTGGCGTGACGGATGGTGATGGCGGAGTCGAGGATGATGACGGCGACGCCGGCGTCGTCGGCGATGGCGGCGGCGATGCCGGTGGGGTCGTAGGACTCGATGGCGGAGGCGTTGTCGTGCTGAGGGGCACTGGGTACCGAGCGAGATTCACGCATCCGACGCCTCCAGGGGGGCTTGGGGAGACAGCCGGGCATTGTATGGGGGGACTTCTAGAAATCGAAGGTCGCGCTTGATCGAAACGATGGAAGCCCCGGGTGATGGGCCCTGGGAGGCGAGTTTGGGCGTCGGGCCATCAGTTTGGAGGGGTGACGCGGATGGAAACGGGCGCGGAGAGCGAGTCCCAGTCGTCGAAGTAGGCGTCGACGCTCCCTTCGAAGACGCCCTCGTGCTTGGGCTGGAGGGTGAGGGTGAAGACGAGTTGGGAGTTGGGAGCGAGGGTGGTGTTGTAGGTGTACTCGTGCCAGCCGTACTCACGCTGGGTTTCGCTGGGCTCGGGCGTGATGGAGACGACCTCGAAGTTGTCGCAGATCGCATCGTTGAGGTCGAGGGTGAAGAGCTGGTGGGAGGTGACGCCGGTGTCGGAGAGGGTGACGACGAGGTCGAATGGTTTGGCGAGCGTGGTGGAGGCGGGGTAGTCGACGGCGATGTCGGCCATGAGGGGCGTGGAGGGCATCGAGGCGAGGTCTTCGAGGGCGGAGAGGGTGCGGTTGGTCTTGGCGCCGAGGAAGCCGACGAAGAGTCCGGAGAGGCAGCCGAGGGCGAAGAGGAGCGAGCCGACGAGCATGCCGGGGATGAGTAGGGAGGGCGAGCGCTGGCGGTGATCGTGGGAGAGGTGAGCAGGCCAGTTCGGGGTTGTGGGGGGCGTGTGTGACATCACGTCGGGGCGGGGACGCGGGGGTGTGGCTTACGCAATGGTGATCGAGTCGTCGAGGTAGACATCCTGGATGGCGTGGAGGAGGGCGGCGCCCTCCTTCATGGGGCGTTGGAAGGCCTTGCGCCCGGAGATGAGGCCCATGCCGCCGGCGCGTTTGTTGATGACGGCGGTCTTGACGGCGTCGGCCAGGTCGGAGGCGCCTTTGCTCTCCCCGCCCGAGTTGATCAGGGGGGCGCGCCCCATGAACTGGTTGATGATCTGGTAGCGGCACAGGTCGATGGGGTGCCCGCCCTTGCCGGTTTCGTCGGAGCCGGCGAGGTCGGTGTAGATCTTGGTGTTGAACTTGCCGTAGGAGGAGTCGCCCGTGTTGAGGGCCTTGTAGCCGCCGTTGTTGGTGGGGAGTTTCTGCTTGATGATGTCGGCCTGGATGGTGACGCCGAGGTGGTTGGCCTGGCCGGTAAGGTCGGCGGAGCTGTGGTAGTCGACGCCGCCCACCTTGAAATGCGGGTTGCGGAGGTAGCACCAGAGGACGGTGACGAGGCCCAGCTCGTGGGCGTGGTGGAACATCTCGGAGACGTACTGGATCTGGTCCGTGGACTCTTCAGAGCCGAAGTAGATTGTCGCGCCGACGGCGATGGCGCCCATCTCGTAGCACTGGGTGATGTTGCCGAAGGGGATCTGGTTGAACTGGTTTGGGTAGGTGAGCAGTTCGTTGTGGTTGAACTTGACGAGGAAGGGGATCTTGTGGGCGTACTTGCGTGCGACGGCGCCGAGGACGCCGAAGGTCGAAGCGACGGCATTGCACCCGCCCTCGATGGCGAGCTTGACGATGTTCTCGGGGTCGAAGTAGGCGGGGTTGGGGGCGAAGGAGGCGCCGGCGGCGTGCTCGATGCCCTGGTCGACGGGGAGGATGGAGACGAAGCCGGTGCCGGCGAGGCGCCCGGTGTTGAGGATCGTCTGGAAGTTGCGCAGGACGATGGGGTTTCGGTCCGTGTCCATGAGGACGCGGTCGACGAAGTCGGGGCCCGGCAGGTGCAGGGCGGACTTGGAGACGGTCTTGGACTCGTGCTTGAGGAGGTTGTCGGCGTCTGAGCCGAGGACCTCGCGGACGTTGATCGTGGTCGACACCATGGCGCCCTCCGTGTGGGAGGGGAGTATAGGTGTTCGGCGTCGATGACCCGGGCGGGTTCGAACGGTGTGCCGATCAGTCGTTGTGGGCGCGGATCGCCCGGACGAGCTTGGCCTTGGTCATGGACGACCGCCCCTTGATCTTCAGCTCGGCGGCACGGTTGCGCAGCTCCTCGACGCTCCGGTCCTCGAGCGGGACGTTCGGGTTCCCGGTCTGGCGGGAGGTCTTGGACTTGGCGCGTCCCTCGTCGCGGCGGTAATCGTTCACGGTCCGGGCGGCGATCTCGGCGGCGTCGCCCTCGGAGCGACCCCGGTCGCGGTAGGTCTTCTTCACGTGCTCGTACATCCGCTTGTCCTTGTCGGACCAGGCGGCGGGGAGGCGGTTCGTGCGGGAGCCGGGCATGGGGCCTCCTGTTCTCCCCCCGGGGGTCGTCTTCAGGTGATTCTGGAGGGGGGTGACGTCTTTGGCAAATGGATGTAACGCCGAGCGGGCGTATTCGTACAAGATGAGCGGAAACTCACGACGCGAGCGCCCACGAAGCGGTCGCGGGAGGAAAACAGGATGCGAACCGGTGCGATGGTGACGTTGATGGCGGTGGGGTGCGGGGTGGCGCTGGCGGGGCCGGCGCGATTCGATCATGTGGACGGCGGGGCGCAGTGGGTGCTGCACATCGATCTCGAGCAGGCGAGCCACGCCGAGCTCGGGCAGTGGTTCCTGCATCACATCGACGAGCAGATCGCCGAGGACGAGATTGCTTCGTCGCTGCGGGGTGACCTGCGCTGGGGGCAGGACGTGCATGGTGTGACGCTGTACGGCTGGGAGGACGAGGGGGAAGACGACGAGTCGATCGTCGCGGTGGTGTATGGGTCGGCGTCGCTCGACAAGCTGGAGGAGCGGCTGTGGCACGGGCACGCGTTCCTGCACGGCGACGACGAGCCGATCAAGGCCGGCGGGCACAAGGTGATGGTGCTGGGGGAGGATGACGATCAGGTGAACGTGATCGCGATGCGCGCTGGGAACGAGCGTGTGTTCCTCGCGTCGCCCAAGCTGGAGTGGCTCAAGCGGGCGGCGAAGGTGATGGACGGGGACCGGGACGCGCTGGGGGGTGGGGCGCCGATCCTGGAGCTGTCGTCGCCGCCCGAGGGGGCGATGGCGGTGGTGGTCGCGACGGACCTGAGCCGTCTGTCCGGGTTCAAGCCGGCCAGCGAGATCGCGCGTCAGGCGGACGCGGTGTTCGGCTCGCTGTCGGAGCGTGACGGGAAGGCGCACGTGTCGGTCGCGGTGAGTGCCGAGACTGAGGAGGACGCCTCGTCGATCGCGGACGTGGTCCGGGGGCTGGTGGCGCTGGGGCGTCTGATCGCGTCGGACCAGCCGGACGTGCAGCCGCTGGTCGAGATGACGAGGGGGCTGAAGTTCTCGGCGGAGGGGCGGATGGTGCGGGGCTCGCTCTCGGTGGACGCGGGGAAGGTCCGCGAGTTCCTCGAGGAGCACGAGCACGACCGGGACGACGATGATCAGGGGGACGATGACGACGACTGATCGCCAGGTCGGTGAGATCGGGGCGGGCGACGCGAGCGACGAGACGCTCGCGTCGCGCGCGCGCGCCGGCGACCGGGGCGCCTTCGGCGTTCTGGTGGAGCGCTATGGCGGGCGGGTGAGGCGGTACGCGCTGGCGCGCCTGCGCGACGGGCACGACGCCGACGAGGTTGCTCAGGAGACGCTGCTGCGGGCTTGGCGTTCGATCCTCACGTATCGGGAGGGAGAGGCGTTCGGGGCGTGGGTGATGGCGATCGCGAGGCGTGAGATCGTCAACGTGATCCGGCGGCGGAAGAAGTCGGCGCGGGACCGGGACCCGGCGGAACGGCTGCATGGGCGCGGCGGGGACGACGAGACGAGCGATGACCAGGTCGCGCCCGGGACGATCTGGGAGACGGCGCGCGAGGCGCTGGGTGACGACGCGTTCGAGGCGGTGTGGCTCCGGTACGTGGAGGACATGGAGCCGGGGCAGATCGCGAGGGTGCTCGGGCGGAGTCGAGTCGGCGTGCGCGTGCTGCTTCACCGGGCGAGACGGACGCTCCAGGCGCGCCTGGAGGGTCACGAGACAGCGTTTCAAGAGGAAGAACCCGAACTGAACGGGCAAGAGATCCGCGTGGCGGCGCGGGAGGTGATCTGTGAGCGGGCATGACGGACGAGAGAGCGGGTTGGAGCGGCGGCTGCGCGCCGAGGCGCCTCGGGCGGGTGGACTCGATGGGCGCGCGCTGGCGAGCGTGATGGAGGAGGTCGGGACGAGCGAGCCGGGGGGTGAGCACGTGCGTCCGAGGGGGTGGTCGGTCGAGATCGGCGCGGTTGTCGTGATCCTTGGCGTCGGGTTGGGCGGTCTGCTGATTCTGGCGAGTGCCGAGGGAGACATGGGAGGAAGCACAGCGGCTGTTCCTCCGGCGGCGAGGATCGGTGAGCTGTCGTTCGGGGACCTGGCGCCCCCCGCGGCGCCCGAGGGGCGGGCGCTCGTCGACGAGGGGCGTCGGGTGCTCGATGACGCGCGGAGCCTGCGCGATGCGCTGGCGACACGCCTCGCCTCGCTGGAGCGGGCGTCTGGTGGCGTGCCACGCGGGGGGTGATCCACAGCGGGCTGCGTCTGCAGCGGCTTCTGTCTCCGCGAGTCCATAGACGGGCTACCGTCGGGCATGGACTCGCATGACGTGCTGATCGTGGGGGCGGGGCCGATCGGGATCGAGCTGGCGGCGGGGCTGAGGGGGTCTGGGCTGTCGGTGCTTCAGGTCGAGGCGGGGGTGATCGGCTCGACGATGGCGTGGTGGGCGCCGGGGACGCGATTCTTCTCGAGCCCGGAGCGGATCGAGATCGCGGGCGTGCCGTTGGTGACGCCGACGCAGGACAAGGCGACACGCGAGGAGTATCTGGCGTATCTGCGTCAGGTCGTGGGCGCGCGCGGGGTCGATGTCGAGACGTACACGCGGGTCGTCGGGATCGAGCGGGAGGGGGATGGGTTCCGGGTGCGGGTGCGCCGGAGTCTGCATGGGGTTGGGGGGGCGGAGGAGTATGCGCGCGCGAGAGCGAGTGAAGGGGGAGGAGAAACAGGAGGAATCGGAGCCCCTCACCCCGGCCCTCTCCCCGGGGGGGAGAGGGAGGGGGAGCGCGAGGTGTTTGCGCGCAAGGTGGTGCTGGCGATCGGGAACATGCACCGCCCGCGGCTCGTGCGGGCGGCGGGGGAAGATCTGGCGCACGTGAGCCATTTCCTGCAGGACCCGCACGTGTACGCGGGGCGGCGGGTGTTGATCGTGGGGGGGAAGAACTCGGCGGTGGAGGCCGCGATCCGGTTGTACCGCGTCGGCGCGCACGTGACGATGAGCTATCGGCGGGCGCGTCTGGACTCGGAGCGCGTCAAGTACTGGCTGCTGCCCGAGATCGAGTGGCTGATCCGCAAGGGGAAAATCGGGTTCCTGCACTGCACGGAGGTGATCGAGATCGGGGAGGACTCGGTCACGCTCGAGCGCGTGGGTGGTGAGCTGGACGAGGCGTGCGGGGAGCACGACCCGGCGGACGTGCACGATCGCCAGCTCGAGCGGGGCGAGGACGACGAGGCGTGGGGGATGTCGATCGAGGGACGGGCGGTCAGGGCGCTCACGCCCGGGCAGCGGGTCGAGGTCGATGCGGATTTCGTGCTGCTCTTGACGGGGTACGTGCAGGATCCGAGTCTCTTCGAGATGGCGGGGGTGGAGCTGGTTGGGGAGGAGCGTCGCCCGCGTCATGACCCGGAGACGATGGAGACGAACGTGCCCGGGGTGTACGTCGCGGGGACGGCGTGCGGGGGGAGTCAGCGCCGGACGCGGGTGTTCATCGAGACGAGTCACGCGCACGTGGGGCGGATCGTGCGGGCGCTGACGGGCGTGGCCGTGGAGGTGCGCGAGGCGCCGACGGGGCTGGAGGAGTCGTGAGGCGGCGCGGGGTTATTTCAGGTCTGTGGGCGACGAGGCGGCGTCCGCGGCGGGGGCGGAGGCGCGGCGCATGAGGTAGGCGAAGGCGCCGAGGGCCTCGGGGGAGTCGTCGGCGTCCTTGTCACGCGGGAAGAGCTGGGTGTACACGCCGTCGGGGTTGAGTGTCCAGGCGCTGCGTCGGTCGCGGAGCATGGCGTCGAGCACGTCCCAGAGTCGTCGGCGCGCGTCGGGGTCGGCGACGGGGCAGGCGGCCTCGACGCGGTTGTTGAGGTTGCGGTACATCCAGTCGCCCGAGGAGATGTAGAACTCGCCCTCGACGGGGTCGTCGGCGCCCGCCCGGAAGTAGAAGACGCGGGAGTGCTCCAGGAAGCGTCCGATGATGGAGCGGACTCGGATGTTGTCGGAGAGGCCGGGGACGCCCGGGCGGAGCGAGCAGAAGCCCCGGACGATGAGGTCGATCTGGACGCCGGCGGCGGAGGCTTCGTAGAGGCGTTCGGTGACCTTGCGGTCTTCGAGCGCGTTCATCTTGGCGATGATGCGCGCTGGGCGTCCGCCCTTCGCCGCGGCGATCTCGGCATCTATGAGCTGGTTGTATCGCTCGCGCATGTGCTCGGGGGCGACGAGGAGACGCTTGTAGTCTTGGTGGGCGACGTGCCCGGTGAGGGTGTTGAAGAGGCTGAGGACGTCGGCGGTGATGGCGGGGTCGCAGGTGAGCAGGCCGAGGTCGGTGTAGAGCTGGGCGGTGGCGGGGTGGTAGTTGCCGGTGCCGATGTGGGCGTAGGTCTGTATGCCCCAGGCGCCGTTGTCTTTCTGCTCGCGCCTCACGACGAGCGAGCACTTGCAATGGGTCTTGAGGCCGACGACGCCGTAGGCGACGTGGACGCCGGCCTTCTCGAGGGCGCGGGCGAAGCGGACATTCTTCTCTTCATCGAAGCGGGCGCGGAGTTCGACGAGGCAGGCGACCTGCTTGCCGTCCTCGGCGGCCTCGATCAGCGACTCGACGAACGGCGAGTCGCGGCTGGTGCGGTAGATCGTCTGCTTGATGGCGAGGACGTTGGGGTCCTCGGCGGCCTCGTCGATGAAGCGCTCGACCGAGTGGCGGAAGGACTCGTACGGGTGATGCAGGAGGATGTCGCCCTCGCGGATCTTGGCGAAGATGTCGGGCGGAGGCTCTGACGGCGGGGCGGCGAGGGGTTTGGGGACGACGGGGGTCCAGGCGGGGTCCTGGAGGGGCTTGAGGGGGAGGGCCGCGACCTCGAAGAGGTCGGCGAAGGCGAGGGGGCCCGCGCGCTCGTAGACGTCCGACTCGTCGAGGTCGAGCTCCTCGAGAACGAAGCGGAGGATCTCGGGGGAGGGGTTGGGTCCGACCTGGATGCGCACGGCGGCGGCGAAGCGGCGCGAGCGCAGCTCGGACTCGACGGCCTCGAGCAGGTCATCGGCGTCCTCTTCCTCTTCTTCCATCTCGAGGGCGGCGCCACGCGTGAGGCGGAAGGGGAGGACGTCGGCGATGCGCATGCCGGGGAAGAGCGCGTCGAGGTTGTGACGCACCAGGTCGTCGAGAGCGAGCAGGCGGACCGGGGGCTCGTCGGGGGCGGGGGCGCCCGGGTTATCGACGCGGATGAACTGGGGGAGAACATCGGGGATCTTGACGCGGGCGAACTTGAGCTCCCGGGAGCCCGGCGCGTCGAGGAGGACGCCCAGGTTCTCCGAGAGGTTGGAGATGAAGGGGAAGCGGTGCCCCGGGTCGACGGCGAGGGGGGTGAGGATCGGGAAGACGGAGGCGGCGTACCAGTCGTCGGCGCGGACGCGCTCGTGCTCGGAGAGCTGGTCGTAGTCGAGGACGTGGACGCCGGCGGCGGCGAGGTCGTGACGCAGATCGTTCTGCCAGGTGTCGGCCTGGAGCTTGACGTGGTCGAGGATGATGCGACGGACGGCGGCGAGGACCTGGCGTGGCGGGAGCTCGCCCGGGGCGACGGCGCCGCGCCCGAGCTCGATGCGGCGCTTGAGCAGGCCGACGCGCTTCATGAAGAACTCGTCGAGGTTGGAGGCGAAGATGGCGAGGAACTTGACGCGTTCGAGGAGGGGGACGCGGTCGTCGATGGCCTGGGCGAGGACGCGCCGGTTGAACTCGAGCCAGGAGATGTCGCGGTTGAAGTAGCGGGCCTCGGGGGCGGGGGCGCCGGGGAGGGATTCGGAGGGGGCGCCGACGCCGGCGTTGTCAGGGGGGCGCTTGGATTTCTTGTGGTCCTTGGCCCGGCTCATTCTGGGTTCCCCGGGCGGGTGTAAGTCGCGCGGCAGCGCGGGGCCTCGGTGACGGTCACCGACTCAACACGGGCGTGGGGGGCGAGGGCGTCGTCGAGCTGGTCGGCGAGTGCGTCGGCGATGTGCTTGGCGACGAGCTCGGCGGTGGGGTTCACGCGGTCGAAGGGGGGCGTGTCGTTGAGGTTGGCGTTGTGGAAGGGGGCGCAGGTCTCGCGCAGGGCGTGCTCGATGGTGTGGAAGTCGGCGAGCAGGCCGTCGTCGTCGAGCTGGGCGCCGACGATGGTGAGGGTGACGCGCCAGTTGTGCCCGTGGACCGGCTCGCGGGCGCCGGAGATGGAGAGGGCGTGGGCGGCGGCGAACTCGTGCTCCACGCGGATCTCGTACATGCAGGTGGGAGTGTAGGGTGGGGTAGAGTTGGGTCGGGTTTGGGCGGGTATTGGCCGATGAAGGGTTGGTGAAGAGCGTGGAACGCGGAGGAGGGGAGGAGACGGAGCCCTCACCCGGCCCTTCCCCGGAGGGAGAGGGAGGAAGGAACTGCGGATGGGTGAGGCGCCGTTGATTCTGGGGGTGAGCGGGTTGCGGGGGATCGTGGGGGAGTCGCTGACGGCGGAGGTTGCGGCGCGGTACGCGGGGGTGCTGGGCGCGTGGTTTCGTGAGCGAGAGGATGACGCGGCGGTCGCGGTCGCGGCGGACGGGCGGGCGGGGTACGAGGCGATCTATCACGCGGTGATCGCGGGGCTCGCGGGGGCGGGGTGCGACGTGCGTCCGCTGGGCGTGCAGATGACGCCGACGGTTGGGTGGTACGTCGATTCGGAGCGGTTGACGGGTGGGGTTGTCGTGACGGCGAGTCACAACCCGGGCCAGTGGAACGGCGTGAAGGCGTTGTTGCGCGATGGGGAGGGGAGGGTGACGGCGGCGCCGACGGCGGCGCAGGCGGGGGCGATCGTCGAGCGGTTCCAGATGGGTGGTGGGGCGCGGGGCGGCGAGGCGGATCGTGTGGGCGTGCGTGAAGTCGCGGGCGGTGTCGCGACAGCGCATGCGGCGTGGGTCGCGGAACGAGCGCAGCGCATCGGCGTGCGGGAGGGGGCAAGCGTCGTGCTCGACTCGGTGAACGCGTCGGGCGGAGAGGGGGCCGCGGCGTTGTGCCGAGCGATGCGGGCGCACAGCACGCAACTGTTTGGTGATGGGAGCGGCGTCTTCCCGCATACGCCCGAACCGACGCGGGAGAACTTGTCGGGCGCCGGCGGGTTGTGCGATGCCGTGCCGCGCTTGAGGGCGGACGTGGGGTTTGCGCAGGATCCGGATGCGGATCGCCTGGCGATCGTGGATGAGACGGGGAGGTACATCGGGGAGGAGTACACATTGGTGCTGGCGGCGGTGGCGCTGTTGGAGGGGAGGAAGGCGGAAGGAGGGGAAGGACGAGGAGGGGACGGAGCCCCTCACCCCGGCCCTCTCCCCGGAGGGGAGAGGGAGGAAGGCGGGCGGTTGGAAACCGGCCCCACCGGGAGGAGTCCGGTGATCGTGACGAATCTTTCGACGTCGCGGATGATCGATGATGTCGCGGCGCGGTACGGGGCGCGGGTGGAGCGGACGGCGGTGGGGGAGGCGAACGTCGTCGAGCGGATGATGATGCTTCGGGCGGCGGGGGAGGACGTGGTTCTAGGCGGTGAGGGGAACGGGGGGGTGATCTGGCCGGAGGTCGTGTATGTGCGCGACTCGCTGGGCGCGATGGCGCTGACGCTGGCGCTGATGGCGCGCACGGGGAAGTCGGTGTCGGAGCTGGTCGATTGGGTGAACTCGATGGGCGGGGAGGGCGGCGGGGGGTACGCCATCGTGAAGCGGAAGGTGGAGATCGCAAGCAAGGACGCGGCGAGGCCGTCGGTGGAGAAGATCGTCAAGGCGTACTCGGGGCGGGCGGGGGCGAGCGTGGACACGCAGGACGGGGTTCGGGTGGACTGGTCCGAGCGTGGGGCGTGGGTGCATGTGCGGGCGAGCAACACGGAGCCGATCATGCGGCTGATCGCGGAGGCGCCGACGTCGGGGGAGGCCGAGCGGATTCTGGCGGAGGTTGAGGGGGTGATCGGGGGATGAGCGGAGAGGGGAGGAGACGGGCGGGACGCCCGTCCCACCGAGGGAGTGAGGAAGAGGCGTGGGGGCGTATAGTGGGGTCATGATGTCGATGGAGCACATGCAGGTCGGGCAGCGGGTGCGGATCACGCAGCAGGTGCCGCGGCAGAGCGGGTCGATGTCGACGACGGTCGAGGGGGTCGTGCTGCGGATGGGTCAGCAGAAGACCGGGTCGTGGTTCGCGCACAGCAAGGACAAGAAGCTGTGGATCGACCGGGTGGAGCTACGCAAGGATGATGGGGAGTTGGCGTACGTGAACCTGGACCAGTACTCGCACGTGGACGTGCTGGAGGGCGGCGGAGCGGCGTGAGGGGCGCGTTCGGCGCGCAGAAGCTGAGTTCGGTCGGGGCGTGATCTCGGGATATCCCGAGATTTTTTGATTTTGCGGTCACATGGGGATTTGCGTTCGGCGTGTCAGGCACGGGGGCGGTGTCTGTGCGCGCGTGGGGGGCCGTCGGGGCGAGGGGTGTGGGCCGCGGGTGGTCGCGGCGTGACGAGGGCAGTTGGTGGCGCCGGGGCCGACACGGACCGGCGCGGGGAAGTGGAGGGGGAGCCCATGTCCTACCGGCTCGACGCGTTTTCCGGGATCGGGCTCGACGAGGCGTCGCTGCGGCGGGCGCTCGACGAGCACCGGGTGAGGGTGCGGCCCACGCTCGAGAGGCTGTGGGCGTACTTCCGGAACCCGCTCGAGCCGGTGGGGCTGGGCGAGACGTCGTCGCGGGGGTGGTATCGCCTGGCGCAGGAGGCGGGGCTGCCGACGCGTGTGACGGGGCGGCGAGACTCGGCGCTCGATGACCGGGCGGCGGGTCGGCGAGAGGTGGTGATCGAGAACGACATCGCGTGGCGCGTGCAGACGATGGTGGATTTTCTGTTTGGGAAGCCGATCCGGGTGCTGAGCACGGCGGCGGACGAGCAGACGCGCACGCGGGTCGAGGGGGCGCTGGAGGCGGTGTGGGAGGCGTCGGGCGGGATCGCGATGCTGCAGGACGTGGCGACGCTCGGGCATGTGTACGGGCACGTGGATCTGCACGTGCGCGTGGACGAGGACGCGTTATTGAGCGCGAGCTCGCGTGATCCAGAGGCGGCGGCGCGGCGTGGGGTGCGGATCGAGCCGATCGACGCGACGCGCGGGATCGGGGTCGTTTCCAGGACGGACTACCGGGAGCTTGATGCGTTCGTGGTGCATGTGGAGGGGGAGGAGAGGACGGAGAAGGCGGAGCCCCTCACCCCGGCCCTCTCCCCAAGGGGGAGAGGGAGAAAGGCGGCTCGGCTGTTCGGGCGCGGGGGGAAGCGCGGGCACGACGAGCGTGAGCGGCGGCGGGTGGATGTGGTCGAAGTGATCGGGCGCGGGGTGCGTCAGGTGTACGAGGACGAGGTTCTGATCGAGGAGTCTCGGAGCGTGCTGCTGCCCGAGACGTTGCCGATCGTGCACGTGCAGAACATGAGTCAGCCGTTGCGGTACTCGGGGCTGGGCGAGGTGGAGTCGCTGATCCCGCTGCAGGACGAACTGAACACGCGGCTGTCGGATCGGGCGAGCCGCGTGACGATGCAGAGCTTCCGGATGTTCCTGGCCAAGGGGATCGACGGGTTCGACCGCGTGCCGGTGGGTCCGGGGGCGCTGTGGCAGACGGACAACATGGAGGCGTCGATCGAGTCGTTCGGGGGGGACGCGGCGAGTCCGAGCGAGGAGTCGCACATCCGCGAGATCCGCGAGGCGATGGACAAGGTGAGCGGGGTGCCGCCCCTGGCGAGCGGGGTGCTGCGGGCGCGGATCGGGAACCTGTCGAGCGAGAACGCGCTGCGTGTGACGCTGCTGGGGCTGCTCGCCAAGACGGAGCGCAAGCGCGTGACGTACGGGCGGGGGATCGCGGGGGTGAGCCGTGTGGTGCTGGAGGCGCTGGACGCGGCGGGGATCGTGCGGACTCGCGAGTCGGAGCGGGGCGTGCGGGTCGCGTGGGCGAGTCCGCTGCCATCGGACGAGCGCGAGGAGGTGGCGGCGGCGCGGGCGAAGGTGGAGCTGGGCGTGAGCGAGGAGCGGGTGCTGAGCGAGCTGGGGTACGAGGCGACGGACCCGGCGATCCGGTGATCGGTCGAACGACCAGAGCAGCAGCGCACAGGAAAGGAGTGAGCGATGAAGGGCGGGAATGACAACCAGCCTGTGGGCGGGGGCGAGGAGCCCGTGGTTCAGGATCATCCAGTGAGCGAGGAGCTGCTGGAGCGGGCGCGCGAGGACGAGGACGACAAGAAGAAGGTGGCTGAGCTGGAGGCGCGGGTGGCACAGCTCGAGTCCGAGCTGGCGGCGGCCCACGAGGCGCTGGACGCGAGCGAGCGCCGGCGCGAGATCGAGCAGCGGCTGGGTGAGGCGGACGCGATCGACGTGGAGACGGCACGCCTGCTGACGGAGGCGGCGGTCGAGTCGATGGACGCGCCGGACGTGGCGCTGGCGGTCGAGGATCTGCGCCGGCGAAAGCCGTTTCTGTTCGCGGGTGGGAACGGATCGGTCGCGAGCGCACGGTCGGCGACGGCTCTGAGTCCGGCGGGCGCGTTCACGGGCGAGACGGGGCGCGAGGCGCTGCGCGAGCTGGCGGAGGATGCGCGGGCGAGCGGGGATCGTCGGGCGTTGCTGCAGTACCTGCGGAAGCGGCGGGGGGTGTGTTGAGGGAGTGAGGCAGGTCGGCAGATCGTGAGATCGGCAGGTCGGGATGGAAGAGGAGTGGAGTGGGGGGAGGAGGCGGAGCCCCTCACCCCGGCCCTCTCCCCCAAGGGGAGAGGGAGGAGGGATTGGAGTTTGGGGAGGAGGGGGAGCCCCTCACCCCGCCCTCTCCCCAGAGGGGAGGGGGAGGCGGACGACAACGAGCGCGGAAGGCGCGTGTACGAATCACTTGAAGGGGAGTAGAACGGATGGCGTTCACGGGGAAGGCGACGTACGGGGCGGGGGCGGGATTGCCGGAGCTGGTGGAGGACGTGTCGGATGTGATCGGGATCGTGAGCCCGCACGAGACGCCGCTCTTGGATCACCTGGGGGATCCGAAGCGGGCGGCGATGTCGACGGTGCACGAGTGGATCGAGGACACGCTGCTGGCGAACGTGACAGCGGTGGATCAGACGAGCTTCACGCCGAGCCCGGAGGCGGCGGTCGCGATCACGGTCGACGACATCTCGATCTTCAGGGTCGGCGATCTGGTGCGTCCGGGCGGGACGGGCGAGGTGATGCTGGTCACGACGGTCGACACCGGCACGGACACGATCATCGTGACGCGAGGGTACGGGGGGACGTCGGCGGCAACGCTGGCGGACGACATGGAGCTGACGATCCTGGGGAATGCGGCGCTGGAGGGTGACGCGGCGCCGGACGCGCGGTTCACGAGCCGCGTCAGGCGGTCGAACTACACGCAGATCTTCACGGCGACGGTGGACGTGTCGGGGTCGATGCAGGCGAGCCGCGCGTACGGGATCGAGGACGAGGTCGACTACCAGAAGCAGGAGCGGATGCGGGAGCTGCTCCGCGACCTCGAAAACTGCGTGATCAACGGCGTGGCGCCGACGAGCACGCAGCAGGGCTCGTCCAGCGTTCGCCGCTCGATGAACGGGATCATCCACTCGCTGACGACAAACCTGTTCGAGCCGGGCGTGGGCGAGATCCCGGACGGGGACGGCGGGGGCGCGGACGAGCTGAACGAGGCGGTGCTCAACGCGGCGCTCAAGGCGATCTGGGACCAGTCGTCGGGGGGCGTGGACACGATCGTGGTCGGGGGGGCGCAGAAGCGGCGGATCAACGCGTTTGCGTCGGCGGCGCGGGCGTACCTGCCCGAGGACGACGCGTTCCGCGACATGATCGGGGTGTATGAGAGCGACTTCGGGGTGTGCCGGGTGGTGCTGAGCCGCTGGGTCCCGGCGGATTCGCTCTTGCTGCTCGACTCGTCGCGGATCGAGGTGATGCCGCTGCAGGGGCGGAGCTTCCAGTTCAAGCCGTTGGCGGCGGACGGGGACTCGTTCCGGGGTCAGGTGATCGGGGAGTACACGCTGGAGTTCAAGAACGAGAACGCGCACGGGGTGATCAGCGGGCTGGCGGTGTGAGAAGGTGAGATGGCCAGATGGCAGATGGCAGATCGCAGATGAAAGCGGGGAGGGACGGGTACTGATCTGCCATCTGCAAATCCGCCATCTGGCGATCTGAATCGTTGGCGCTGGGTTCGGGGGGACCTCGCGTGCCCGGGGCGTCGGGAGATCGGCGCCTCGGGTTTGGGAGAGGCGCGAAGTCGCGAATGGCGAATCGCGAAGTCGGGATTGGGGGGAGTGATGTTTGCGAGTGATCGGGATCTGCTTGCGCTCGAGCCGGGGATCTTCAGGGAGGTTCTGTGGCTGGGGCAGCGGCTGGTGAAGGGGGTTGGCTCGATCAGCGGGACGGCGCTGACGATGGCCAGCCAGGACGAGGGGTTCGACGACGCGGGGGTTGGCGAGGGGCACGTCGTCGTGGTCGACGGGGTGGCGCTCGAGGTGATCTCGCGTGAGTCGGCGACGGAGTTGACGGTCTCGCGCCTGCGCGAGAGCGTCACGGGTGATCCCGTCGGCGCGGGGACGATCGCGGACAAGGTGGTGGAGGTGTCCAGCTTTACGCCGCAGATCTCGATCGTGCATGGGCAGGTGCTGCGGATGCTCGGGCTGCGGGCGTCCGGGGAGAGCGGGGACGCGCCGAGCGAGGACGACGTGACGAACCCGTCGCGGCTGGCGCTGGTCGAGGCGCTGGGGGCGGCGCATCTGGTGTACGCGGGGGCGGCGGCGGCGGGGGGGAGCGCGGGGGACCTGGCGCACAAGGCGGCGCTCTACCGCGAGCGGTTCGCGGGCGAGCGCCAGCGGGCGGCGGCCGTGCTTGATCTGGATGGGGACGGCGAGGCGGACGCGACCAGGCGGATGAACGTGATTCAGTTCGTGCGGGCGTGAGAGATCGGGAGGGGGAGGAGGCTTGGGAGCCCCTCACCCCGCCCCTCTCCCCAGAGGGGAGAGGGAGTAACGCCGAGCCGGTTGAAAACCGGCTCCACCGGGGGGAGGTGACGGATGCTGGTGCTGAATCCGAGGCAGGTGACGTTCGGGTCGGCGACGTGGGGGAACGTCGCGAGCGTGTCGATCGGGCGGACGAGCAACAAGCTGCTGGCGGAGTGGTCCGACGAGGGGGCGCACGTCGTGTTGGCGGACGTGCCCGAGCAGCTCGTGACGGTGCGCGTCGTGCAGGAGATGCTGGGCGACGACATGGACACGCCCAAGCCGGGCGAGTCGGGGGAGCTGACGTTCACGACGGGCGCCAACTCGTCGGACGCGGCGACGCGGGAGGTGACGATCGCCTCGGCGGTGGTGCGGACGGTGAGCTACGAGACGAGCACGAGCCGCGGGTCGAGGCGGTACATCGAGTTGATCGCGGTGTCGTCGAACGGGACGACGGACCCGGTGAGCGTGGACGACGCGTGAGTGAGGGATGGGAGGGGTGACAGCCCCTCTCCCCGGCCCTCTCCCCCAAGGGGAGAGGGGGGAGGAGTGCGATGGCGAGCTCGTTCAAGGGCGTGAATCTCTTCGGATCGGGGCCGCACCGGTTCGCGATGGCGGGGCAGGGGATGCGGGCGATCTCGCTGGCGGCGGTCGCGGACGATCCGACGGTCGAGGGGTCGGCGTGGTTCGGGGACCTCGAGCTGGAGGTGCATGTCCGGGGGCGCCTGGTGGCGGCGAGCGAGTCGGCGCTGTGGACGCTGCGCGACGCCATCACGGCGCAGGCGGACTCGGACAACACGCCGGTACCTGGGACGCTGATCGATCTGCACGGAAGGACGTGGACGTCGATGTCGCTGTACCGGTACGAGGAGGCCGGTAGCGTCGATCGAGGGCGGGTGTGGTCGGTGGGGTATCTGTGCCGGTTCAGGCAGTTCATCGGGACGTGAAGCGGAAAGAAGGATGAAGGGGAGGGAGGGGTTGGAGCCCCTCACCCCGCCCCTCTCCCCAGCGGGGAGAGGGAGGAAGAAGACGGCCGGTTGGAAACCGGCCCCACCGGGGGGAGGGCGAGGGCGTCGTGGTCGAGGCGGAGGTGGCGGGGGTGTTGGCGCAGTTCGGGGTCGCCGGGCTCATCGGGTGGATGTGGATGACGGAGCGCCGGGCGTCGGCGGCACGGGAGAAGCAGATCGGCGAGCTGCACGACCGGATCCTGCGCGAGCGGACGGAGCTGGACGTGCTGGTGACGGCGCTGAAGGAGAACACGCGGGCGCTGGGCGCCCTGGAGGCGGGGCAGCGGGGGCTGGTGGCGCTGCTGGGGCGGGTGTTCGACGGGGCGCGCCCGCCGACGGCGGGGGCGTAGACTGGGGTCATGCGCCGGGGAGTCTTGCTCATCGTGTTCGTGGCGGCCGCGGGGACGCTCGGGGCGTGCGCCCGTCCGGGGTCGATCGTGGACTCGTCGGGAGGGGGCGAAGCTGCGACGACGGGCGGGCCCTTCGCGCCCGAGTCGATGCGGATCTACCCGCTGACGCACCTGGAGCGCGGGGAGGACGGCGAGGCGCGGCTCATTCTGCACCTCGAGATGCGCGACCGCTGGGGGGACACCGTCAAGGGCGTGGGGCGGTTGCAGGTGCAGATGCTGCGTGGGGGCGAACTGGGCGGAGGGGGCGGGTCCGACGAGCGCGAGTGGGCCGTCGACATGCGCGACCCGGACGTCAACGCGCTGTACTTCGATCCCGCCACCAGGACGTACCGGGTGCAGCTTCGCGATCTGCCCGCTTGGGCGGAGGCGACGGTGGACGGGGCGGGCCCGGCGGTGCGGCTGCTGGCTGTGTTCACGACGCCCGGCGCGGACGGCTCGACGCGGTATCTGCGCGACGAGCACACGCTGGGCGGGTGAGCGACGCGGCGTGAAGACCGCGAGCTCATGCTCGCGGCTTGGCATGAGGCGCTGGTTTCAGTCGTCGCCCTTGATGGCGCCCATCTGCTCGTACTTGTCGCGGTACTTGTCGCGGAGCTTGGTCTGCTTGTTGGACAGGTCGATCTCGCGTCCCTCGATCCAGGCGCGCTTGACGACGCTGGTGGTCTCGAGGATGTCGCCATCGGTCAGGATGAGGGTGGCGAGCTTGTCTTTCTCGATGGAGCCGATCTTGTCGGCGACGCCGAGGATCTGGGCGGGCCAGAGGGTGATGGAGGCGAGGGCGTCGGCGGGGGAGAGGCCGAAGGCGACGGTGCGTCCAGCCTCGTCGGGCAGGGTGCGGATGTGCCCGGTCTCGTCGGCGCTCGAGAGGCACCAGCGGACGCCGGACTCACTGAGGCGCTCGGGGAGGGTGTACGAGTCGTCGTAGGGGGAATCGTCGCGCTTGGGCATGCGGTTGATGCCGTTGACGATGACGGGGACGTCGTGGGTCTTGAGGAGGTCGGCGGCGAGGGGGGCGTCGCGTCCGCCGACGATGATCGGCTTGAGGCCACGCCCGACGGCCCAGGCGACGGCGGAGGTGATCTGGTCGATGTCGTCGGCGTTGATGAAGACGGGCTCCTGGTTGACGCCGGCGGAGGCGAGGACGGGGCGCATCGCGTCGTACCGCAGGTCGTGGGGGAGGTCGGGATCGGCGGTGAGGGCGGCGACGTAGGCCTCGGCGCTCGCGAAGAACTCGTCGAGTTGGCGCAGGTCGCGGGCGATGTTCTCTTCCTGGTCGTCGCCGGCGCCGAAGCGTCCGCCGCCGCCCGGGAAGGCGCGGTCGAAGGGGCGGACGCGTGGGTAGTTGATGACGAGGCCGAAGGCGTCGTCGAGGGCCATGTCCTCCCAGGTCCAGCCGTCGGCGGTCATGACGGAGGGGCGTCCCGGGACGCGTCCGCCCGTGGGGAAGGAGCCGAAGGTGAGGACGCCGTTGGTGCGGGCGACGGGGATGAGGGTGGAGTCCGGGTTGACGCTGACGGCGGCGCGGACCTCGGGGGTGAACTGGCCGACCTCGTTGTAGTCGTCCATGGCGCGGACGGCGGAGATCTCGGTCAGGCCAAGCTGGGACTCGGCGCAGACGAGGCCCGGGTAGAGGTGCATCCCCTCGGCGTCGATGACCTCGGTGTCGGCGGTGAGGCGGACGCGCTGCATGATCTCGCGGTCGGCGATGATGGCGATCTTGCCGTCGGCGAAGGAGACGACCGCGTCGTCGAGCGTGTCGCCCGAGACGGTGTGGACGGTGGCGCCGACGATGAAGATGGGGTGGTCCTGGGGCGGCGCCTTGTGCGTGAGGTCCTGCGCCGGGGCGAGGGTCGCGAGGGCGGCGAGCGTGGCGGTGATGAGTGTGGTTCGCATGGTGTGGGCTTTCGTCTCGGGAGGGTGAGGAGGAGAGGGGACCCCTCACCCCGGCCCTCTCCCCAGCGGGGAAAGGGAGGAAATCAGTCGTTCATCTCCAGCTTCTCGAAGTAGATGGTGGGGATCAGGGTGTTGCACCCGCACTCGCCCTGCTGCGGGTGGGCGGCGTGCTCGAGGGCGTCCTGGATGTAGCCGGCCAGGAGCGTGTGACGGGGCGGGGAGTCGACCATGTTGCGCCCGCGGCGCCCGGTGGGACGCTCGTCGCCCTTGTCCTTGTCGGCGCTCGGCATGTCGTCGGCGAGGAGCTTGGCGACGAGGCGCTCGCGCTCGCTGGCGATGTGACGGCGGGCGGCCTTGTCCTCGTCGAGCGAGAAGTAGAGGCGTCCGTCGATCCAGACGCTGGCCGCCTTGGCTGTCGTCGAGAGGGGCGGGGCGTTCCAGAGGACCAGGTCCGCGTCCTTGCCGACCTCGATGGAGCCGACGCGATCGTCGATGGCGAGCTGGATCGCGGGGTTGATGGTGACGAAGCGGAGGGCTTGCTCGGGGGTGATCTTGCCGCCCGAGTACTTGACGGCCTTGGCGGCCTCGAGGTTCAGGCGTCGGGCGAGGTCGTCGTCGTCGGAGTTGTAGCTGGTCAGCACGCCGACCTCGGTCTCGAGAGGGCCGGCGTAGGGGATGGCGTCCTGGACCTCGACCTTGTAGGCCCACCAGTCGGCGAAGATGGAGGCGCCGATCGCGTCCTTCTTGACGACGTCGGCGACCTTGTAGACCTCGAGGCCGTGCTGGAAGGTGCCGATCTTGAAGCCGAAGTCCTCGGCGACGCGGCAGAGCATGAGGATCTCGTCCTGGCGGTAGGAGTGACAGTGGATGAGGCGTTCGCCCTTGAGGATCTGGGCGAGGGCCTCGAGCTCGAGGTCACGCCGGGGAGGAAGAAGCGACGGAGCGACGGAGCGACGAAGCGACACAGGGGTCATGACGCCGTCGTCTTGCGCTCCAGCGATCGAATCAGCGCTTGAAGGACTCGGTCGGTCTCCGCGATCAGCTCCTCGGTCGGCTGGTGGCGCGGCATCAGTGACATCGAGACCGCCAGCTCGTACTGAGTCGAGAGCTCCATCAGAGAGCCCCGAGCGATCCTGAGCATGCGGAGATAGTCCGGCCTCGTCTGACGACCGTGTCCCTCGGCGATGTTCGACGGCACTGACACGCCCGCCCGGCGCATCTGCGAGGTCAGCCCGTAACGTTCCGACTCCGGCAACTCGGATGTGGCCAGATAGATCGATCTGGCCAGCTCCATTCCTTTCTGCCATGCGATCAGGTCGCGGAATGTTCTCACCCTCGCCATTGAACCCCCCCTTCGTCGCTGCGTCTCTCTGTCGCTTCGTCGCTCCGTCCCCGTTCTGCTTCTCCCATGCGTCCCAGCGCTCCATGTACTCCTTGGCGGCCTGGAAGCGGTCGCGGATGAGGGTCTCGACGCCCATGCGGGTTTGCGGGTAGCGGGTGGTGGCGTTGTCGCCCCAGTTGGACTGCTTGACGTTCTCGCCGAGGGCGAACTTGATGCCGGGCTTGGCGCCCTCGAAGAACATCTCGTCGGGGGTCTGGGCGCCCCAGCGGAGTTTGACGACCTGGTTCTTGCCGCCGATGGGGTTGGCCGAGCCGTGGAGGAGGTTGGCGGCGGTGACGCCGCCGGCGAGTTCGCGGTAGAAGCCGATGAAGCCGGGGTCGAGGGCGTCGCCGATCCAGCACTCGCTGGTGACGGCCTGTCCCGACTCGTTGACGCCGAAGCGGAAGAGACCGGTGTGCGAGTGGCAGTCGATGATGCCGGGTGTGAGGTGCATGCCGGTGGCGTCGACGCGGACGATGTTGGCGTCGCCCGGGAAGCGGAGGTCCTTGTTGGGCCCGACGTAGTCGATCTTGCCTTTCTTGACGACGACGAGGGTGCCGTTCTGATAGTCGGCGGGCTTGAGGACGCCGTCGGCGGCGCTGGTCCAGACGGTGGCGCCGGTGATGACGAGGTAGTCGGGCTGCTCGGGCTTGCCTTTGAGGGCGTAGGGCCCGAAGGGGTAGCCGGGCAGGTCGGGGACATCGGGGGCCTTGGTCTCGTCGGCCTTGCGCGTTCCGATCCAGGCGAAGGCGTTGCCGTCGGGGTTGGTGCCCTTGCCGACGATCTCGTCGTCGGCGAGGACGCCGGTGACGGAGTGGGCGCCGGCCTCGTCCTCGAAGAGGAAGGCGATGCGGTCGCCCGAGATGGAGACGTCGCGGGCCTCGCCCTTGGTGTCGCCCTTCTTGGTGGAGATCGTGTCACCCTTGACGGAGAACTCGATGGAGGGCGTGTCGCCGATCTTGAGGGTCCAGTCGCCCTCGAAGGCGGAGGTCTCGGGCTCGGGCTCGCTGGCGGCGCGGGTGGCGCGCCACTGGGCGGGGGCGCCGGCGGGGCGCATCATCGCGCCGCTGAGCGCGCCGTCCGAGAGGACACCCGAGAAGATGATGGGGGACTCGCCCGCGAGCGCGTCGAGCTTGACGCTGAAGCTGATGGAGTCTTCGTCGGCGGAGACGGCGCCGGCCTCGTGCTCGGTCGTTCCGCCCACGCCGTCGTCGGTGAGCACCTTGACCGAGGCCTTGCCCTTCTTGTCGGTGACGACGAGCTTGGCGTGCAGGGCGTTGTCGATGACGAGGTCCCACGTGCCGGCGAGGTTGTCGCCCTCGGGCTCGTTGACGAGTTGGCGCTGCCCGTCGACCCAGACGTCGAGGATCTTGGTGTCCTTGTCGAAGAGGTCGCCGTCGGTGACGACGAGGGAGGCGACCTTGCCGGAGGCGATGGTGCCGAGCGTGTTGGAGACGCCGAGGGCGGCGGCGGGGTTGGTGGTCAGGGCGGCCAGGGCGTCGCGCTCGCTCAGGCCGTACTCGATCGCCTTACGCAGGTTGTCAGAAAACTTCTGGCCCCGGGGGAGCTTGCTGGTGGTGAGGCAGACGGTGGCGCCCGCGTCGACGAGGCGTCGGGTGTTGGTCGGCGCCTGCTCCCAGGCCATCAGGCGGTCGAGGTCGATTGAGTCCATCTTGCCGATCGAGGAGACGTCGGGCGCCTTGGGGTCGCGCAGGGGGAGGATCAGTGTCGCGTCCATGGCGGCGATCGGGTCGAGGCGCTGGTACTCGGCGCCCCCGCCGACGACGAGGATGTGGCCCGTCTCCTGCTCACGCTGGATGCGGGCGGCGAGGAGAGCCTCGAGCGGGTCGTCGGCGTCGAAGAGGAGCGGCGCGTGGACCGCGTGCAGGGGCGTGAGCGCGCTGGGCGCGGTGTCGAGGGGCGTGCCCGCGACGGACTTCTCCCACTTGGCGTCCATGAGGGTCTGGCGGAAGAGGGCCATGACGCCCATGTGGCTGGTGGGGTAGCCGCCGTCGTCACCGAAGCCGGAGGTGTCGAAGCCGAGGGTGTGGAAGGCGTGGGGGTTGTAGACGGGCGCCTCGCCGAGCGAGTCGTCGTCGGGGTTGGGCGCGAGTGAGACGACGGCGCCCATGCCCCTGAAGACGCCGCCCTTGGGGGCGATGGCGGCGGCAACGAAGCCCTGCTCGCGCAGGTCCTTCTTGTCGGACTCGGAGAGGCCGGGGCCGTCGAGCGCCCAGCGCTGGGGCGTGACGTTCGAGTTCCAGTGCAGGCCCGGGGAGTTGGGGTCGGGCTTGGGCGCGTCCACCTCGACGTAGGCGTCGATGAGGCCGGGGTAGACGTGCAGGCCGGTGGCGTCGAAGACGCGGGCGCCGGCGGGGGGCGCGGGCGGGTTGGGCTTGCCGTCGCCCCGGGGCGTGACGGCGGCCTGGACGGAGACGATGCGCCCGCCCCGGATCACGACCGTCGCCTGCTCGTACGTCTCATCGGGGGAGACGTGGACCGTGGCGCCGACGATCGCGTACCAGTCGGGGTCGGCGTGCTTGGGCCCGTTGGTGGGTGGGGCGAGGGGGGAGTTGCTGGTGGGCTGCGCGGGCGCGAGCGAGGGGACGAGGGCGGCGGCCAACGCCGCGAGGGCGCCGGCGACGTGCGTGACGGATCGGGTCATCGAATCTGTTCCTCTCGAGGGGGACACCGAGCGTACCGCCTCGACGCCCCCCGGCAAAGGGCGGGAAACGCCCCGATCCGGCGTGGACGAGCGGGCGGCGGCCCGCGCGAGTCTGCTACCGGCGCTCAGGACGCGAGGGTGCGGCCCGCTCGGCCCGACGGCTACCCTCACGCCGAGCCCCGTCGGCGCGACGGGCCAGGCCTGTGAATCTGGAGGGAGGCGCGACGTGCCGGATCTGATCAAGGGCGCCGCGGTCGTGGGGCAGTCGGGCGGGCCGACGGCGGTCATCAACGCCTCGCTCGTTGGCGTGGTCGAGGGGCTGCGACGGGCGGGCGCGGGGGCGGGGGGCTCGCCGATCACGCGTGTCCTCGGCATGCGTCACGGCGTCAGCGGGCTGACCAAGGGCGAGTTCTACGACCTGACCGACCTGAGCCTGTCGCGTCTGGACCGCCTGGCCAAGACGCCCTCGGCGGGGCTGGGCTCGACGCGGGACAAGCCCGACCGGGCGTACTGCGAGCGGATCCTCGAGTCGTGCAAGAAGCACGACATCCGGTACTTCTTTTATATCGGTGGCAACGACAGCTCGGACACGTGCCGCATCGTCAACGAGCTGTCGAACCACGCGGGGTACGAGCTGCGCTGCTTCCACGTGCCCAAGACGGTGGACAACGACCTGGTGGGGTCGGACCACACGCCGGGCTTCCCCTCGGCGGCCCGGTTCGTCGCCAAGGCGTGCACCGCCGACTTCATGGACAACATCTCCCTGCCCGGGATCAAGCTCAACGTGATCATGGGGCGCAACGCGGGATTCCTGACGGCGGCCAGCGCGCTGGCGCGGCGCGAGTCCCGCTTCGGCGGCATGGGCCCGACCGGGGACGGGCCCCAGCTCATCTACCTGCCCGAGGTCCCCTTCGACCTCGACGAGTTCATCCAGGACGTCGCCAAGATCTACGAGCACCAGGGACGCTGCCACATCGCGGTCAGCGAGGGCATCCAGGACAAGCACGGCAAGTCGATCGGGGCGCTGCTCATCCAGGGCGAGACCGATGCGCACGGCAACGCCCAGCTCTCGGGCTCGGGCGCCCTGGGGGACCAGCTCGCCAACGTCCTCAAGGAGGCGCTCACGCCCCGGGGGGGCAAGTCCGTGCGCGTGCGGGCCGACACGTTCGGGTACGTGCAGCGGTGCTTCCCCGATCAGTCGTGGGTGGACCTGAACGAGGCGCGCGGGGCGGGTCGGTACGCAGCCGCACTGGCGGCGAGCGGGGACATCGACGGCTCGGTCGCGATCGTGCGCACGAGCCCGATCGGGGGCGACCAGCCGTACGCCGCCAAGTTCGAGCGGATCGATCTGTCGGCGGTGGCGGCCAAGACGCGTCACATGCCGCCCGAGTTCATCGAGGGGCGCCACGACGTGAGCAAGATGTTCGTGGATTACTGCCGCCCGCTGGTGGGGGAGCTGCCGGCGTACGAGCGACTGTAGGGCATTTCAGAAGAAGAACGTCGTCCACCAGATCTGATTCACGAGCAAGTGAATGGCCTTCAGCAAGATGAGCGAGCCAATCACTCGGAGCCACGTCGCGCTGTTCGGGGCGCCAACCGAAAGCTTCGCGCGGCGTGAAGCTCGCCAATACGCAGCGACGGCGCCAAGAACAGCCAAACCCCAGATGTGGAACTGCAAGAGCTGGCTAATAGGCCAAGCTGCAAACTCGAGTCCGAACGGCGGCGTCCAATAGACCGCGATATCGACGACGCTTGTCACGACGACGGCCACGAGTAGCAAAATGATCCCATTCCGAAGCCGCCCTCGTTCGGCGGTATCGACATGGATCCGCAGCGCCCGACCACACTCAGCACAGGTGGCGCCAGCGCCGTCACGCCGGTTGTACCCGCACCCCGGACAATCGAAGTCACGCCCGCGGAGGAAGAGGCGGGCGATCTCGTCGAGGCTCGCGGGCCCGGCGAGATCCGCGGGAGTTGACTCGCTCATGGGGCGAGTCTACCCGACGGCGGCGTTCGCTCTGTACGCTTTCGGCATGGAGTTCGAGACCCGCACCATCACGCTCCGCGACGGCGTCCGAGTGACGCTGCGCTCCGGGGGAGCGGCCGACGCCCAGGCGGACCTCGAGTTCCTGCGCCGGGCCGTGCCTGATTCGCCATACATCCTCACCATCCCTGAAGAGATCCTGGGGGTCGAGGAGATCCGCGCAAGGCTCATCGATCTGCTCGAGGGTGGTGGACTGTTCATGATCGTCACGCCAGACGCGACGCCCGGCGTGATCGTCGGCGTGCTGGACATCCGGCGCTCCAAGCGGCTCAAGCAGGCGCACGTCGCAGGGCTGGGGATGATGATCGAACCGGCGTGGCGCGGGCGCGGGCTCGGGCGGGCGATGATGGAGGGCGCGATCGCGTGGGCGACGGCGAACCCGGACATCGAACGCCTCGAGCTGGGCGTGTTCGCCCAGAACCCGGACGCGCTGCGCCTGTACGAGTCGTGCGGGTTCGTCCGCGAGGGGCTCAAGCCAGACGCCGCCCGCCAGGCGTCGGGCGAATCGCTCGACGAGGTGATCATGGCGCGGCGGGTGAAGCCAAGTGCTGCGTGCTGAGCAGAAGGTGCTGGGTTCAAGATACCGCGCGAGTTTTGTGCGCCGCAAATAGTCCTCACCACTCACCACTCACCACTCACCACTCACCACTCACCACTCACCACTCACCACTCACCACTCACCACTTCAAAAACAACGCCCCGGGATTGCTCCCGGGGCGTCGGGGTCTCGACCTCGTCCGTTTGCGGCTCGGACGAGTCGGTTACGGGCAGCCGGCGCCGAAGGCGGTGAGGAAGGCGAGGACGTCGCTGAAGTCGAGGATGCCGTAGGGCGTGGCCAGGTCGGCGGAGCAGCCCCCGACCTCGACGCTGGTCAAGAAGATGGTCTGGTGGTTGACGTTGTCGCAGTTGACCCAGGCCTTGTCGGAGGCGACGAGGCGGAGCGTGTAGCAGCAGGGGGGCAGGTCGTTGGTGTTCCAGACACCCAGGACGTCGTCGACGACGTTCGTGTTGCCGGTGGCGATGGTGACCCAGGTGTTGGCGGGCCCGCCGGTGTACTGGAGGGCCCAGCCGGAGATGTTGTCGTCGAACGCCGTGCCGATGACGCTGACGAGGCCGTCGACGGAGTCGCAATTGACTGGCGAGGAGATGGAGGCGGTGGGAGCGGTGTTGTCGATGGTGATGGTGCGTTCTTCGTCGACGTCGTGGCACCCGTCGGAGGCGGAGACGTAGACGTCGTAGTCGCCGTCGGGAACGGTGGTGGAGTTCCAGGTGGCGAAGGTCTGGTTGATCTTGCCGCCGAAGTAGACGGGGTTGCCGGGATCGACGGGGGTGAAGGAGCCGACGCCGCTGGGGCGCTGCTCGACGATGTACTCGACGGAGCAGTGGTCGTTGATGGTGCCGGTGAAGCAGACCGTGCCGCCGTAGACGTTCCCGTCGCTGGGCCCGCCCCAGCTGAACTGGTCGAACTGCGTGTCGACCCAGCAGACCTCGACGTCCTCGGCGAAGAGGTCGGCCTCGTTGGTCGCGCTCATGCGCAGCAGGTAGTAGCCCTGGGTGAGGGCGGCGGTGTTCCAGTTGGCGATGGTGGCGCCGGCGGCGGGCGTCTCGGGGAAGCCCGAGGCGATCGGAGCCCACGAGCCGCCGATGGCGGGCTTGTACTCGAGCAGGGTGTCGGTCAGCGCGGTCTCGGGGTCGTAGGCGATGCCGAAGACCGGGAACGTGCCGCAGACGCACTCGAGGTTGGTCGGGTCGAGGATGTCGACGATCGGGGGCGTCTCGTCGAGGACCGGGGCGGCGACGTCGAGCGTCACCGAGTAGCCCTCGCGCAGGAGGATGGTGAGCTTGCCGCTGACGCTCCAGTGCTCGGCGTCGGTGCTGATGAACTCGAACTTGGAGTTGGAGCCCGAGCGGATCCAGAGGGGGTCGTAGTCGAAGGTGACGGAGTCGCCGTCGCCCGAGCGCCAGGCCGAGTCCGGGGCGATCGTGCCGATGCCGGTGCTGGACCAGTCGACATCGGTGGTGACGCCCTCGAAGCCGGAGGTGGTCATGTAGGCGATGGAGCCGTTGAAGCCGACGGTGGAGGAGGCGATGCGGTGGATGAAGGCGAGGGTGCCGTCGCCCTTGAGGATGACGCGGTCCTGGAGGACGCCCTCGTAGAGGACGGTGAGGAAGACGGGGTCGACGACCTGGAAGGGGATGGCCTCGTCGCGGACGACGAGCCCGGCGGGCCCGGGGGCGCCGGCGAGCGGGGTGATCCCGCCCGGGGGCAGGACGACGGCCTGGGCGTTGGTCGGCGCGAGCAGGGCGGCGCCGACACAGGCGACGAGGGCGAGGACGCGACGCGTCGTGGGGTTCATGGGGATTCTCCGTGTTCGTGGTGGCCGCGAGTGGCGTGTCTCTCTGGCCGCGGCGTGGGCGGCCGAGGGATCTGCGCGGCGCGGGTGGATCTCTCAGCGGGCGCGCACGGGCGTCGCGGAAAACCCCCTGAACACGGGGGAAATCCGGGCGAGAAATGTCACGGGTCGCGGGGACGGAGGCTCAAACGTCGTCAACGCCCCGCAGGAGCGCGACGCGGTAGGGCTGGAGCCTCGTGCGGAAGACGCCCGCCTTGACGCCCGGGTCGGCCTCGACGAGGCGCTCCGCGTCCTCGCGCGACGCCGCCTCGAAGATGAAGATCCCGACCCAGGGGCGCTCGAGTGTCCGCCCCGCCAGGATCAGCTCGCCCGAGTCACGCCGGGCGGAGTAGTACTCGAAGTGCGCACGGACCGCGGCAGCCTCCTCGGGCGTCGGGTCCTCGGGCATCGTGTCACGAGACGGCTCGAGGAAGCAGATGAACTGGAACGCGTCGGGCATGGGGGGGTGAGTGGGAAGTGGTGCGTGGGTGTGACTCACCCCCTCTGGTCCGGCGCTTCGCTTGGACCTGTCTCCCCCGCTGGGAGCGGGGGAGAAGCGAGGCCACGCGACTCGCTTCGCTCGTCGTGGGCGTGGACGATCTCTTCCTATTGCCTATTGCCTATTGCCTATTGCCTATTGCCATCACTTGCGCGTGTGACGGATCTCCATGCACTTGAACTCGGGGCCGGGCTTGCCGTTCTCCGTATGAGAGAAGTACATCTCCATCACGAGGTGGTCGTTGTCGACGGCACGCATGACGGAGCGCTTGCGCATGGGCTTGCCGGAGCTGGGATCGGTCAGGGTGCTGTGCATCTCCCAGGTCTTGGTGGCCTTGTCGTACTGGCCGTGCTCGACCTGGAAGAAGCTCGCGATCGAGTCGATCCAGAAGCCCTCGTAGCGCTTGTCGACGGTGTTGTACCCGAGAAATCCACGCCCGGCGAACATGCCCGAGTCGTCCTGGTAGCTCTGCTCCAGGTAGCGGTCGTTCAGGACCAGCGTGTTGACCATCGTGCCCGTCGAGACCTGGGGCTCGGAGGCGGGCATCATCCACATCTTGACCTCGGAGCGGAACGTGCCGGCGAACGGCTTGAAGACCGCGTGCTCGGGGGCGGGCTTGAACATCTCGGCGCAGGCGGCCATCTGGTCCGCCGTGGGTGACTTCGAGCTCATGGTCGGACTCCCTACTTCTTGGTGTGGTTGATCCAGCCGATCTTCATCATCTCGCCGTTGGCGGGGTTGGGCTGGTAGAACTCGAGGGTGAACGAGCCGTCGTCGTTGAAGACGTAGGCGTGTCCGAAGGGGGTGTCGGCGCCGGTCTGGTCCATGATCGTGCCTTCGACGGAGAAGCGGTTCTTGTCGTCGTCGGACTTGCCCCGCTCGCAGAGCATGGCGGTGTTCAGGATGTCGACCCAGGCGGTGACGTACTCGCCGTGCGCGACGTCGTAGCCCAGCAGGCCGTAGCCCTCGAAGGGCATCTCGGCGCCCATGAACTTGAACGTGCCCTTGTAGTGGTTCTGGATGAAGCGTCCATCGAGGATGGGCTTGAACTCGGCGACCGCGTGCGAGACCTCGGGCGGGGTCCCGGGGGCGACGAGGAAGTTCATCTCCGCGTCCCACTTGCCGACGAGGCGGGCGAGGACGTCGTGCTCGGGCGCCTTGGCCGAGCCCGCCATCATCATCTCCTTGACCTGCTCGGGCGTGGGCTGACCCCCCTCGGGCTGGGCGGCGGGGGTGATCGAGGCCGACGACGTGGTGGATCGCCCGGCGACGAAGGCGGCGCCAAGGGCGAACGTGACAACTCCGGCCAGGCCGGCGGTCGTGAGGGCGGTGCGGATCATGCGATGGTCCTCTCGGTGCAAGTGGGGTGAATGCGCCCGCGGGCCGACGGGCCTGCGCGGCGGAAAGTATGCCCGGTCCAGTCAGCCGCCGTCGGCTCCGTTCTTGACGCGCGTGTAGACGATCGTGCCCGACTCGGCCCAGGCGCCGTCGGGGCCAATCTCGTAGAAGGTGTCGGTGAAACGGTCGTCGCCCTGGAGGGTGGAGACGATCTTCATCTTTGAGGGGCCCTGGGGGGAGCTGGCCTCGCCGACCATGGTGAGGGTCTTGGCGTCGGGGGAGAACTCGCCGGTGTGGGAGTAGATGCCGGTGGAGTTGCTGTCCATCCAGACGCCGACGTACTTGCCCTTGATGTTGTCGAAGCCGGTGTACCCGACGCCGTTGAATGGGAGACCGAAGAAGCCTTCGCCGCCGAAGTCGAACTTGACGAAGCGCCCGCCGACGGCCCAGTCGGCGGTCATCGTGGCGTGCGCGGGGCCCTGGCCCGTCGCGGGGAAGTTCATCTCGGCGTCCCACCGCCCGAGCATGTACGCGAGCTTCTTGTGGTGCTCGTTGGGCCGGGCGAGGCGGGCCTGCTCCTCGATCTGGGCCTGCACGTGCTCGGGCGTCTCGGGCTGGGCGACGCTCGTCGTCGCGACGCCGGAGGCGCCGACGTGGTACGAGACCGCGCCGACGCCGATGGTCAGGGCGAGAACGCCCGTGGCGAGGAGTGTGGTGCGGAGCATGACGAGACCTCCCATCGGATCGCGTGGGCGAGGGGGTCGCCCGCGAAGAAGTCCGTCGGCGCCCGCGTCCGGGCGCCGCGGCGTTGAGTCATGACCTGTCATCTCCCGCGGGTGGGAGAGATCGCGGGTCGAGTCAGTCGGCGCGGGTGTACGTGATCGTGCCGGTGTGGACCCACTCGTCCCCGACCTTGTCGTAGAAGGTGTCGACCATGGTGTTCTTGTCGGGGTGGGAGGAGACGATCTTCATGGGGTTGCCGCCGGTGGGCGTGGGGGCCATGCCGGTCATCACGAGATCATCGCCCTCCATGTTGCCGGTGAGGTACATGATGGCGGTGCCCATGTTGTCGAACCAGACGCCGACGTACTCGTTCTTGAAGTTGTCGTACCCGTTGATGCCGTAGCCGGCGAAGGGGGCGCCCGCGAAGTCGCCCTCCATGTGGCTCATGGTGAAGCGACCGTCGAGGATGGCCTTGGTGCTCATCGTGCAGTCGCCCTCCATGACCTGGTCGGGGCCGAAGGAGAACTCGGTGTGGGCCTTCCATTTGCCGGCGGCCTCGGCGAGCTTGGCGTGCTGCGGGCCCGGCTTCGCGGCGTTCTCGTACGCCTCCGTCACGGCGTCGTGATCGACCTCGCCCTCGGGCTGCGCCACCCCGACGGCGGCGCCCTGGGTGAACCCGACCCGGTACGACAAGGCGCCGGCGCCGACGACCAGAGCGACGAGACCGGTACCCATCAGTGCGCTGCGGAACATGCGAATCTCCTTGGAATGGCCCGGGGGCGGGTGAGTCGCGACGTCCCGGGCAAGGTCAGGGGGAGGGTCCTGCCCCCTCGCCGTCGCCAGTCGGTCGCCCGCTCGGGCGCTCCCAGCCGCCTGCCGACGCCGCCCGGTCCACCATGCCGGGCGACCCGAACATTATCCCACAATCCAAGCCAGGATGCACGCCCAATTTCCAATCACGGGCGAAAACCAGGGGTTTCTATCGGTCCCGAGTCCGGGGGGCGGGGCGGGCACAGCGGACTGACGGCTCTCCTGCAGCGATCCTGACCCCCTACCGGGGCGGGACGCGATCGACGATCTCAAGCCCGAAGGCGTCGAGTTGCGGGTAGTCGACGCTGCTGGTGGTGATGAGGCGGAGGCGGGACAGGCCCAGGGCCCGGAGGATCTGGGAGCCCACGCCGTACTCGAGCGTCGCCGGGGAGACGGCCGAGTGCGGGCGATCGACGTCGTGGGCCCAGCGGATGCGGTTGAGTCGCTGGCTGGGCTCGTCCCCGTCGTCGTTGGTGCGGAGGTAGACGACGACGCCTCTCCCCTCGTCCCGGATCATCCGCATGGAGGCGCGGAGGACGTCCCCGGTCGGGCCGGCGGGTGACGAGGCCAGGTCGAAAAAGAGGTCGCCCAGCAGGTTCTGCTTGTGGACGCGGACGAGCGTCGGCGCGTCGGACTCCTCGACGGCGTGGTCCGCGTTCAGCGACCCGACGCCCCCGACCGTCAACGCGATGTGGGGCAGGTGGTCGACGAAGCTCTCGAAGGCGATGAGCGTGAACTCCCCCTCGGGCGTGCGGAGCGTCGTGCCCTCGACGGGGTCGAGGCGGCGCACCAGGGACTCACGCGCGAGGCGGTGCTCGATGATCGCCGCGATCGAGCACATCTTGAGTTCGTGCTGGGCGCAGAACTTCTCGAGGTCGGGGACGCGGGCCATCTCGCCGTCGGGGCGGCAGACCTCGATGCCGACGGCGGCCGGGTAGAGCCCCGCGAGGCGGCACAGGTCCACGATCGCCTCGGTGTGCCCCGTGCGCACCAGGACGCCCCCGTCGCGCGAGCGCAGCGGGTTGACGTGCCCGGGCCTGACGAAGTCGTCGGGCCCCGAGGTCGGGTCGATGGCGAGCTTGATGGTGTTGGCGCGCTCGGTGGCGGAGACGCCGGTGGTGAAGCCGTGCTTTGGGGCGCCGTCGATGGAGACCGTGAGCGGCGTGCCCCGCACGGAGGTGTTGCGGGCGGTCTGGCCATGCAGGTCGAGGCGGTCGCAGTCGTCGTTGGTGAGGGAGAGGAACATATACCCGCCGGCCTGGCGGACCATGAAGTTGACCGCCTCGGGGGAGATGTGCTGGGCGGCGATGACGAGGTCACCCTCGTTCTCGCGCTTCTCGTCGTCGGTGACGACGACCATCTTGCCCCGGCGCAGGTCGGCGAGGATGTCTTCAATGGGGCTGAACACGGGGAGAGGATGGTAGGGGTGGGAGGGGTGGAAGAGGTAAGTGGTGAGTCGAGCGTGGTGAGTGGGGGGCATTGGGGAGGCGTGACTCACCCTCTCTGGTCTGGCGCTTCGCTTGGACCTGTCTCCCCCGCGGGGCGCGGGGGAGAGGGGGGATACCCCACGACTCGAAGACTCGTCGTGGGCGTTGACGATCTTTCCTATTGCCTATTGCCTATTGCCTATTGCCTATTGCCTATTGCCACTCACCACTCACCACTCACCACTCACCACCCCCTACCCTCCCCCATGGACATGACCCCCGAGCGCTGGGTGCGGACGAGCGCGTACCTGGACGCGGTCTTCACAGACCCCGACGAGAGGCTCTCGACGCTGATGGAGCGGGCGGTCGAGGCGGGGTTGCCCGACATCGCGGTGTCGCCGAGCGTCGGGCGCCTGCTCACGCTGCTGGCGAGGCTCGTGGACGCGCGGACGATCGTCGAGGTCGGGACACTCGGCGGGTACTCGGGGATCTGGCTGGCGAGAGGGCTCGCCAAGGGGGGGCGCCTGCTGACGATCGAGCCCGAGGCGCTGCACGCGGACTTTGCCCGTCGGGAGTTCGACGCCGCGGGCGTGGGCGAGCGCGTCGAGATCATCCCCGGCTTCGGGCTCGACATCCTGCCCAGGCTCGTCGACGAGCTGGGCGAGTCGAGCGTGGACCTGGTCTTCCTCGACGGGATCAAGACGGAGTACCCCGGGTACGCGGCGAGCGCGAAACGCCTGCTGCGCCCGGGCGGGCTGCTCGTCGCGGACAACGCCCTGGGCGGGGGCGACTGGTGGATCGACGACAAGGCGGGCGCCGGCGCCTCGCGCGACGCGGTGGACGGGCTGAACCGGGCGCTGGCGGGGGACGACGTGTTCGACGCCGCCTGCGTGCCCATCCGCGAGGGCGTGCTGATCGCACGCAAGCGCTAGACTCCCCTCATGCGTGACATGTCAAGATTTCTCGGGGTGGCGCTGGCGATCGCGCTCGCCCTCGTGACGCGTGCCGCCCTCGCCGACCCCGCCGAGCAGCGCGCGTACGTCATCGAGCTGATCACGCCCGGCGGCCCCTTGCCGGCGGTGTGCGAGCTGCAGCGCGTCCACAGCGCCGACGGCCCCGATGTCTGGTCGGCGCACTTCAAGAACGCCAAGAGCGTGAGCGTCTGCCACGACGTCCGCGTCGAGACCACCCACACGGACCTCTGGAACGTCCGCCACGTCCGCATCGAGGTGCTCGGCGCCGACTCCGTCCTCGAATGGTCCGAGATCGACCGCGGGTGGGACGAGCCGGCCAGGGGCTCGGGGACGTGGACGAAGCGCCGGAACGCCGACGTCCATGTCGTCGACGTCATCGTCCGCGAGATCGGAGAGGTCCAATACGCCACGCTGGAGGGCAAGCTGGGCGTGACGCCCGAGCGGTTCGGGGCGGTCGGGTCGGGGACGGGCGCCGAGCCCGCGCCCTTCGCCGGTCGGTGGAGCGCCGTCTTCAAGGGCGAGGAGGATCCCTGCGTCGCCCAGTTCGAGGTGGACGATCATGGTTTCGCCACCGGCACCTTCATCACGACCACGGGCGACTACCGCTACCTCAGCGGGCGCGTGGATGGCGACCTGCTCCGCCTCTCCAGCTTCGACGCACGCGACTCGTACCTCTTCCACGCCCGGTTGCGCGCCGACGGCACGATCGCGGGCGACTTCTGGTCCGGCACGTGGTGGCACGACACATGGACCGCCACCCGCGACGAGAACGCCAGCGTCAACGACGGCTTCTCCCGCACCGAGTGGAGGGGCGGCGCCACCTGGGACCAGCTCGTCTTCCGCACACTCGACGGCGACGCCCAATCGGTCGGCGACGCCCTCGACGACCTCGAAGCCGGCGGCGCGAGGGCCACGCTCCTGCTCCTCTTCGGCTCCTGGTGCGCCAACTGCGCCGACGCGATCGAGTATCTCAAGGAGCTCGAGGGCGAGCACGCGGGCGAGGGCCTGCGCGTCCTCGGTCTCGCCTTCGAGTACACCGGGGACATGGAGCACGACGCCCGACAGGTCCGCCTGCACGAAGAGCGCCAGGGAACCACCTGGCCCGTCCTGGTCGCGGGGGTGTCCGACAAGAAGAAGGCGTCCGAGGCGATGCCGGTGCTCGACCGGATCCGGGCGTTCCCGACCGTTGTCTTCCTCGACTCGTCGCGTGAGCCGATCGCGGTGTATTCCGGCTTCGAAGGGCCGGCGACGGGCGAGGCGTACGAGCGTCTGCGGGCGCGGTGGGAGGCGCTGATCGGGCGTCTGCTGGGGGAGTCGCCGTGAGAGTGGTTGGCGTCTCGATGCTGGGCGTCGCGCTCGCGCTGGCGGGGTGCTCGGACGCGGACCCGCCACTCGCGCCGAGCTATCGGGTTGTGCTTCAAGCCGAGGGGGGCGATCTGCCATTCCAGATGGATCTGGTGGAGGGCAGCGCGGACGCCGAGGGGAGACCGACGTACGAGGCGGTCGTGCACAACGCTGACGAGCGCGTGCGCACGCGTGACGTGCGCGTGACGCACAACCCGCTCAAGATCGTCGTGCGGTTCGAGCCCTATGGCTCGACCCTCACGCTCCTGCCCGACAAGAAGCGCGGCGCCCTGGCGGGCGCGTGGGTCAAGCCACGCCCGGAGGGCAAGGTCGCGACGCTGATGGCCAGTGCGACGTCGGACGACGCCGACGTCCGCTTCGAGCCCCACCCGAGCGGCGTGGTCAACGCCGACGCCTTCCGCGGGCGATGGCGGATCGACCTGGGCGAGGACGAGGCGCCGGGCGTCGGCGTCTTCGACGTGGCGCCCGACGGGACGGCGACCGGCACGATCATGACCCCGACGGGCGATTACCGGTACCTCGCCGGGCGGGCGGACGTGAACATGATGCGTCTGTCCACGTTCGACGGCGGGCACGCGATCCTCGTGCGCGTCTCCCTGCAGGACGACGGCTCGCTCTTGGGCGACACCTCGTGGGGCAACTGGGCGCTGCAGACGTGGTCCGCGGCGAGAGACGACCAGGCGTCACTCCCCGACCCCGCCTCGATCGCGACGATCATCCCCGACATCTCGATCGATCACGTCACGCTCCGCACGCTCGACGGGCGCGAGACGACGCTGCGGGCGGCGGTCGCGGGGCTCGGCGCCAAGGCCACGCTCGTCCTCGTCTTCGGCTCCTGGTGCTCCAACAGCGCCGACCTGACCGAGGACGTCAAGACACTGCTCGCCGAGCACAAGGACGAGGGTCTCGGCGTGGTCGGCCTCGCGTACGAGTACGCGGGTGAGACGGAGCGCGACGCGCCCCGCGTCGAGGCGTACCGCATTGCGCATGGCGTGACGTGGCCCATCTTCCTCGCCGGCCTCTCCGACAAGGACAAGGCAAGCCACACCCTCCCCATCATCGACAAGGTCCACGCCTTCCCCACGCTCATCTTCCTCAATGCCTCGGGCGACCCGGTTCGCGTGCTCACCGGCTACAACGGCCCGGCGACCGGCACGCCCCACGAGCTGTTCCTGAGTGAGGCCGAGGCGGAGATCGACAAGCTCCTCGCCGCCGACCCCGGCTGAAGCTCGCATCATCGACGATCAACCCCATCTGCCCATCTGCCTCTCTCCCTACCCTTGCCCATGAGCCGTTACGACGAGTTCCAGGCGTTCCGGGCCGCGATGAACGAGAAGATCCTCGCGCGGGGCACGACCAACACCAAGCGCTTCTTCACGCTGGACACGAAGACGTACGAGGCGGGCGCGATCGACGCCAAGACCAAGGAGCTGCTGGGCTTGTCGGCGAGCATGGTGCTCCGGTGCGACGACTGCATCGCGTATCACGTGGACCAGGCGGTCAAGGCGGGGGCGAGCGACGCCGAGCTGTTCGAGACATTCGACATCGCGCTGATCGTGGGGGGGTCGATCGTGATCCCGCACCTGCGCCGGGCGGTGGAGTTCCTGGAGCAGTGCCGGGCGAGAGGGTGAGGGGCGGGAAGAGGCGAAGTCGCGAAATCGTGAGGCCGGGATCCCACGACTCGAAGACTCGTCGTGGGCGTGGACGATCTCTTCCCATTGCCCATTGCTTCCCCTCCACTCACGACTCACCACTCACCACCAACCTCAATACACTCCCCCCATGGGGCGTCACGAGGACTCTGAGCGGGCGCGAGAGGCGGCGCGGTCGATCTGCCAGCGTCTCCAGGGCGCGGGACACATCGCCTACCTCGCCGGCGGGTGCGTGCGCGACGAGCTGCTCGGGCTCGATCCCACCGATTACGACGTCGCGACCGACGCCACGCCCGACCGGATCCGCTCGCTGTTCGCCAAGACCAGCGAGGTCGGCGCCGCCTTCGGCGTGATGCTCGTCCGCGACCATGGCGACACCATCGAGGTCGCGACCTTTCGCGAGGAGGGGGCGTACACCGATCGACGCCGCCCCGACGAGGTCCGCTTCTCCACGCCCGAGCGCGACGCCGCCCGGCGTGACTACACCGTCAACGCGCTCTTCCTGGACCCGATCGCCGCGGGCGATCGCGACACCGGGCCCACCGGGCTCGGCGCGATCCACGGGCACGTCATCGACTTCGTGGGCGGGATGGACGACCTGCACGCCAAGCTCATCCGGGCGGTGGGGGACCCCGACGCCCGCCTCGCTGAGGATCACCTGCGGGCGCTGCGCGCGGTCCGACTGGCGGCGCGTCTCGGCTTCGAGATCGACGGCGCGACGGCGGCGGCGATCCGCGAGCATGCCTCCGAGCTCTCCGGCGTCAGCCGCGAGCGGATCGGGGACGAGCTCCGCCGGATCATGTCACACCCCTCGCGCGCACGCGGGGCGCGCCTGCTGACGGAGCTGGGCCTCGACGCCCCCGTCTTCGGCGAGCCCTGGCCCGTCCAGAGCCTCGCGCTGCTCGAACGCCTCGATGCGGACACGCCCGTTCCCACCGTCCTGGCGGCGTGGGCGATCGACCGGGGGCTCGCCCTCGACGACCGGGCGATCGAAGCGCTCGTCTCGCACTGGCGCGCCGCCCTCATGCTGAGCAACGAGGAGCGGGACGCGATGCGGGGCGTGCTCAATGCCCTGCGCTCGATCCACGACGATTGGGGGTCGATGCGTGTCGCGCCCCGCAAGCGGCTGGCGTCCTCGGCGTGGTTCGGGGAGGCGCACCGCATTCTGGCGGCGCAGGACGACAGGCTGGCCGGCGAGGTCACGGACGACGTCCGCGCGTTGCGGGCAACGCCTACGGGGCTCTCGCCCACGCCGCTGCTGACAGGCGATGACCTCGTCGCGCTCGGGTACCGCCCCGGGCCCGGCTTCAAGGGGTTGCTCGACGCGGTGTACGACGCGCAGCTCGAGGGGGGCGTCGTGAGCCGGGAGCAGGCGGTCGAGTTGGCGCGGCCGAGGCTGCGGCGCACGGCGTTGAGGGTGGGTGATAAATGAAGTCCGCGGGCCGGTTGGAAACCGGCCCCACCGGGGGGAGGGGGCGTCGGTAGCTGGTCAGACGTTGGCGGGGACGAGCTGGCGCTTGGCCAGTTGGCGGTAGATCTCGCACCGGTCGAGCAGCTCGTCGTGCGAGCCCTGGTCCACGACGCGACCCGCGTCCATGACGACAATCGAGTCGGCGCCCATCACCGTGCTCAGGCGGTGCGCGACGATCAGGCAGGTCCGCCCCCGCGCGAAGCCGGCGACCGCCGCCGAGATCCGACCCTCGCTCTCCGAGTCGATCATGCTCGTCGCCTCGTCCATGATCAAGATGGCGGGGTCGCGGAGGATCGCCCGGGCGATCGCGAGGCGTTGGCGCTGCCCGCCCGAGAGCGTGAGGCCCTGGTCGCCGCAGATCGTGTCGTACCCGTCGGGGAGCTTCTCGATGAACTCGTCCGCGCCCGCGCGGGCCGCGGCGTCACGGATGCGCTCCTCGGTCACGTTCGACGAGCCGTAGGCGATGTTGTCGCGGATCGTCCCCCGGAAGAGGATCGTCTCCTGCGTGACGACGCCGATCTGGCGGCGCACCGATCGGACGGCGTAGTTCGCGATGTCCTCGCCGTCGATGAGCACGCGCCCGCGCTCGGGGTCGAACAGGCGTGGCACGAGCGAGAGCAGGGTCGTCTTGCCCGAGCCGTTGGGCCCGACGAAGGCGATCGACTGCCCGTGCTCGATGGTGAGACTGACGCCGTCGAGTGCTCGGGTGGCCCCGCCCGGGTAGGTGAAGGCGACGTCCTCGAACGCGATGGACTCGGCGTGCCTGGGCAGCTTGGGGAGCTGGGCGCCGTGACCCGGCTCGGGCTCGGCGGCGAGCAGTCGCTGGAGCCTGTCGGAGGCGGCGGCGGACTGCTGGATGTCGTTGACCAGCCCCGTCACCGGCTTGAGCGAGGCGCCCGCGACACCCAGCGCGCTGATCGAGAGCAGGAACTCACTCTTCTCGAGGCGCCCTTCCAAAATCAGCCAGACCGCGGCCAGCGTCAGCGTGCCCACCGCGAAGATCGCCAAGACCTCCACGAGCGGGCTCGCGATCGCCCTCGCCGTGCGCACGCGGAGCTGCTGTCGCAAGAACTCCTTGTTGATCTTGTGGAAGCGACCCTGCTCATAGCGTTCGGCGGTGTGGACCTTGACGACGCGCAGGCCCTGGAGCGCCTCGGTCGCGGCGTGGTACAGCCCCGCCTGTGACTCGAGCGCCCGCCTTGCGGCGCGACGGATCCGCTTGCCCAACTTGCGGATCACGGTGTAGAGCAGGGGCGCGACGATCAGGGCGCCGAGCGTGAGGGGCCAGTTGAGCACGAACGCCGCGAGGAAGGCGGCCAGGCCCTTGGTCACCTGCGCGACCGTCTTGGAGAGCAGCGCGTTGAGCCCCTGGGCGAGCTGGCTCGTGTCGTTGACGATCCGCGAGATCGCGTCGCCAGAGCCCTGGGCGACGACCTCCTTGAGGGGCAGGTGGATGACGGTCGAGAACGCCTCGCGCCGGACGTTGGCGACGGTCCGGTGCACGACCGTCAGGGCGTAGTACTGGTGGAGGAAGTTCGCCAGCGCGCCCAGGACGGCGAGCACGCCAAGGCCTGCGAGGATGATGACGATCGCCGTGAACGGGCCGTGGGGCAGGGCGTCGATGAAGCCCTCCGGGATCCAGCCCGCGATGAGTGAGTCGGTGTTCAGCTCGCGGGCGATCTCGGGCAGGCCCTTGGCGTTCTGGCTCCCATCGCCCAGGACGATGTCGAGCACGGGCTTGACCGCGACGATCCCCACGCCCAGCCCGCCCGCCGACAGGAACGCGCACACAAACCCGGCGACCACCAGGCTCCGGTAGCGGAGCATGCGGCGGGCGAATGACCAGAAGGAGTCCATCCGCGGCGAGTATAGAGGTCGCGCGCGCTCGCGCTCCCGACCGCGCCCCCTCCCGGGCGTAGACTGCTGGCCCGCCAAGAGGGTCGTATGAGCGGACACGCGGACCAGACAGACCGGGGCGGCGCGGGCAAGCCCTCGGGCGTCGGGCGCCCAAGGGTCTCGGTCGTCACACCCAGCCTCGACCAGGCGCGGTTCCTCCCCCTCTGCCTCGACTCGGTCACGCGACAGGGCGGAAGCGTCGAGCACATCGTCATGGACGGCGGCTCGACCGATGGCTCGGTCGACATCCTCCGCGCCCGCGACGGTCTCCGCTGGGAGTCGGGGCCCGACGGCGGGCAGGTCCGCGCCATCAACGAGGGGATCCGACGCTCGCGGGGCGACTACGTCATGTGGCTCAACGCCGACGACGAGCTGCTGGACGGCGCCCTCGACGCGCTCGCCGCGACCCTCGACGCCTCGCCCGACGCCGACGCGGTCTACGCCCGGGCCCGCATGGTCGACGAGTCGGGGCGCCTGATCCGCCCCTACCCCACGTTCAACCTCGGGCGCGACGACCTGCGGCGAAAGTGCTCGATCTGCCAGCCGACGGTGCTGATCCGGCGCTCCGCCCTCGAGCGCGTCGGCCTGCCCAACCCCGCCCTGGACATCTGCTTCGACTACGAGCTGTGGCTCCGCCTGCTCTCATCGGGACAGATGGTCTTCCTCGACCGCGAGGTCGCCCTGACCCGCCAGCACGGGGCGACCAAGACCTCCAGCCGACGCCTGCGGGCGCTGGTGGAGGCGGGGTACCTGATGCGCGCGCACTTCGGCGGAGCGACATGGCGCTGGAGCGCCAAGTGGGTCGTCCACCGCTGGACGCTCGACCACTGGCGTTTTGTCACGCCCGTCGTCGGGTGGTGGTCGGCGGTCATGAGCGCGAGCCGCTACCACAACCGGTTCGACGCCTCGCGCGGGTCGAGCGCGTACGCGAGGCGTCTGATCTCAGCGCTGGCCCGCCCGCCCAGGCTGCCCAGACGGGGCGGCGAGGGCGGCGAGCGGGAGTCGACGGTCGTGACCCGGGCGGTCAGGCCCGTGCGCGCGGGGGCGTCATGAGCGCCGCGCTCATCAAGTACCGGGGCTTCATCTGGAAGCGGGCCCTGCTCGACCTGCGCGTCCGGTACGCGACGACGGACCTGGGCATCCTCTGGAACATCCTCCACCCCCTCGCCCTGATCGGGACGTACACCTTCGTGTTCTCGTTCGTGATGGGGGCGAGATACCCGTCGGGGAGCGTGCCCTACTGGGTCTTCATCTGCTCGGGGCTGGTGCCCTGGATGGCGTTCTCGGATTGCGTGACGTCGGGGGCGACCTGCTTCCAGGTGAGCGCCCCGTATCTGCGCAAGCTCCCGGTCCCCGAGGAGGTGTTCATCGCCGAGCGGGCGTTGTCCGCGACGATCAACCTGGCTCTGAGCTTCGCGGTATTGATCGCGGCGGCGCTGATCGTGGGCCAGCCGCCACGCTGGCACTGGGCGTTGATCCCGGTCGCGCTCGTGATGCTGCAGATGGTCGGCTTCGGGTTCGGGCTGGCGCTGGGGACGATCACGACGTTCTTCCCCGACGTGCGCCAGCTCATCCCGATGACGCTGCGGATGGCGATGTGGCTCGCGCCGGTGCTGTACCCGATGTCGAGGGTGCCCGCCCGCGTCCACGGCATCGTCCGCTTCCACCCGGGCACGCCCTTCCTCATCGCGGTGCACGAGCTGTTCCTGGAGGGCAAGCTCCCGGAGAACTGGGTTTGGTGGGCCTCGGGGGCGTGGGTGATCGGCTCGCTCGTCGTCGGGACGCTCGTGCTGCGGGCGCTGCGCAAAGAGATCAGGGACGTGCTGTGATGGGCGAGCGTGTCGGGGCGCCGGCGGTCGTCGCCGACCGGGTCTCCAAAGTCTTCAAGCTCTACGAGCGCCCCAGCGGGCGCCTGGTCGAGTGGCTGACCCTGAACCAGATCCGTCGGCACGAGCCCTACACCGTCCTGCGCGAGGTCTCTCTCGAAGCCGCGAGAGGCGAGTGCCTCGGCATCATCGGACGCAACGGGTGTGGCAAGAGCACGCTGCTCCGCATCCTCTCGGGCTCGCTCACCCAGACCTCGGGTCGCGTCAGCGTGCAGGGGCGTGTCTTCGCCCTGATCGAGCTGAGCACGGGCTTCAACCCGACGCTGACGGGCGTGCAGAACATCGAGTTCGCCGCCCAGATGCTGGGGATGGACCGGTCGTACATCCGCTCCAAGCGCGACGAGATCATCGAGTTCGCCGACCTGGGGCGGTACATCGACCGCCCGCTGCGCGAGTACTCCTCCGGGATGAGGGCCCGCCTGTCGTTCAGCCTGTTCGCCTTCCTCGAGCCGGACGTCCTGATGATCGACGAGGCGTTCAGCGTGGGGGACGAGGCGTTCCAGAAGAAGAGCTACGCGCTCTTGGAGCAGATGATCACGGCGGAGGGGCGGACGGTGATCTTCGTCTCGCACGCGATGCACGTGATGAGCCGTCTGTGCCAGCGCGTCGCGTGGCTGGACACCGGGCTCGTGCGCATGCTCGGGACCAGCGAGGAGGTGTGCGACGCGTACGTGGAGCATGTGCGTCGTCAGGCGGGGCGTGGGGCGGAGGTGGGCCCATCGGGCGTGCCGGTCA
Organism: Phycisphaerales bacterium; assembly: GCA_041402005.1. Classification (GTDB taxonomy): domain Bacteria; phylum Planctomycetota; class Phycisphaerae; order Phycisphaerales; family UBA1924; genus JAJRXR01. The sequence goes on from JAWKTB010000003.1 coordinate 473,084, forward strand.
TGCTCGGCGCGTTCGAGGCGCCGACGGAGTCGCTCGACGCGTTCGAGCCGGTCGGGCAAGACCCCGTGCTGATCGCGATGTGGGTGACCGACGAGAAGGACAACCCGGTTCCCGCGGCGGCGGCGCGGGCGACGTTTCGCCTTTACGCCGCCTTCCACTTCGCGCGTCCCCTGGGCGAGCTCGCGTTCGTGGTGCGCGTCTACAGCGCCGACGGGTGGCTGGTCGCCCACGGCGACTCGTCGGTCCGCGATGGGATTCACCCGCACCCCGCCGGCGGGGGCGTGATCGTCTGCCGCTGGCAGTGCAAGCCCATCGGGCTCGGGCCCGGGCGGTATCGGGTGAGCGTCGAGGTGCGCCCGATCGAGGGCGGGGGCGGGCCCGTGTTGGACGTCGAGGAGGGCGGGGTGCTTCGGGTCGAGGGGTCGGCGGTCGTGGATTCCGTCTACGATGCCTTCCTGCCGCCGACCTTTTTCGAGCATCCCGATGATCAGTGATCAGGGGCGAAACCTGTGCTTCGTGCTTGGGCTGCCCCGCTCGGGGACGACGCTGGTCTGCGCCCTGCTGGGCGCCCACGAGCAGGTGCTCTGCCCTCCCGAGCCCTGGGTGATGCTCGCGGTCGAGTCGATGGGGCGGACCAGCCCCAGCCACCCGGCCGACCCGCGCCTGCTCGGGCGGGCCTTCCGCGACTTCGCGGGTGACGACGTCGAGTCCGCCCGCCAGGTCGCCAAGACCCTCTACAACCAGCGCCTGCGCGAGACGGGAAAACGGGTGCTCGTCGACAAGACGCCCCGGTACTACCACATCCTCGACTACATCGACCGCGTCTTCCCGAAGGCGACGTACGTCTGGATCAAGCGAGACCCCGTGGACGTGGCGGCCTCGTACATGCGCACGTGGGGGGTCGATCTGCCCGGGATGTTCGCCAAGAACCCGGGCTCGCCCGCCGCGCTCGACTTCCTGGTGGGCCTGCCCCGGATCGCGGCGTTCAGCGAGGCCAACCCCGACAAGGTCGTCACGATCGCCTACGAGGAGCTGGTCCGCGACCCGGACCGCGTGATGGCGCCCGTGTTCGAGCGGCTGGGCCTCGAGCCCGTCGCGGCGTCCACGCCCTTCGGCGAGGCGCTCTTCGAGCTCAAGGCCTCGTCCCTGGGCGATCGCAAGATCCTCGAGACGGCGGGCGTGCACGCGGACTCGGTCGGCGCGGGCGTGCGAGAGCTGACGCGCGACCAGCTCCAGAGCGTGTACGCCGCCCTGGGCGGGAGCACGCTGCGCGGGCTCGGGTACGACGAAACCGCGGACGAGCTGGCGGGACTCGGATTGGACGAACCGGACGCCGAGGGGCTCGCCGAGCTTCGAGCCCAGGCCGAGCGACTCGTCGGCGAGCGCTGGGAGCGGGTGCGCGAGTGGTCGGACATCGACGACAAGCCGCCGGCGTCGGTCGAGGACGCGCTCGAGTACACGCGGGCGCGTCTGAACGAGTCGCAGCTGCGCTCGGAGGAGTTCGAGGTGGCGGCTGTGGAGCGGCTCGAGCGGATCCACGAGCTGGACGCCGACGTCGCGGAGCTGCAGCGCAAGAACCGGCTCCTGGAGAAGGAGATCGACCGCGTCACGGACGAGATCATCCGCCTGAACAACAGGACCGCCCGCCAGCAGATCAAGGACGCGGTGAAGGTGGGCGTGAACCGGGGCATCGAGATGGTCGCCGACAAGAAGGCGATCAAGCGGATGCCCCTGATCTCGATCGTGACGCCCTGCTACAACGCCGAGGCGACGATCCGCGAGACGATCGAGAGCGTGCTGAGCCAGGGCTACCCGTGGCTGCACTACATCATCGTGGACGGCGGCTCGACCGACGGCACCATGGACATCGTCCGCGAGTACGAGAGACGCCTGTTCAAGGTGATCTCGGAGCCCGACAACGGGATGTACGACGCGATCGGCAAGGGCTTCGAGGGGGCGCTGGGCGAGGTGCTGGGATACCTCAACGCCGACGACGTGCTCGAGCCGGGCGCGCTGCAGCGCATCGGCGAGTTCTTCCGCGACCACAAGAAGGTCCAGGTCGCGTACCGCGAGGACACGATCATGATCGACGGGTGGCGCTTCCCCAACGCCGCCCAGCCGCACGTGGACATGTGGTCGCTGCTCAGAGGGCACATCCTCTTCCAGGACGGGATCTATTTTCGGGGCAAGGCGTACCGCGACATCCACGGCATCGATCGCTCCATGAAGCTTGCGGGCGACTACGACCTGTGGCTGAGGATGTCGCGCAAGTTCAAGTTCGTCCGCGTGGGCGGGCACGTGTCCTGCTTCCGCATTCGCGAGGGGCAGCTCTCGAAGGACATGGACGCGTACGGCGTCGAGCAGCGAGAGTCCCGCGCCCGCTTCAGGAGCCGGATGCGACTCATCGGCTGGGCCAGGCGGGCGCCCTTCCACCTGGTCACGGTCGCCAGGAACGCGTGGGAGAGAACGTTCCGCCCGCGCAAGATGTTCTACCCCGTCGCGTTC
>JAWKTB010000004.1:0-458326 GCA_041402005.1 Phycisphaerales bacterium
CCGGTCCGCGACCAGCAGCAGCAGGTCCCGCTCGAGCGCCGCCGCGTCCCCGACCGGCGCGTACCACAGTCGCAGCGAGTCGATCCCCGGCAGGTGCCCCGCCCGGTACCGCATCTCCGCCTTGAGGTGATGCACGTACAGGCGAGCCAGCCCGCCCCGCATCGACGCCGCAGCCCCCTCGGGCGAGTCGAACAGCCGCAGGCCGGCCTTGCCGTTCAGATCAGCGAGCGCCGGGTAGCCACGCAAGGTTCGCCCGCCATGCCGGGTCTCGACAAACTCGGGCAGCTCGTCGAAGTCCCAGTCGGTCAGCCCGTCGCGGTTGAACGCCTCGGCGGCCGCCGCGTCGAACCCCGCCTTGACCTCGCCCGCCAGCTCCCGTCGCAGCGACGCCAAGTCGCGCCCCTCGCCGAGCGTCTTGCCCGCCGCGTCCGTCACGCGATAGTTCATCGACAAGTGCTCGGGCAGTTCCCCCGGGCGGAAGTCCTCTGGTGAGACCCGCACCCCGGCGCGAGCCGCAAGCGCGTCGGCGACCTCCTCGATCATCGTCCTCGCCCCCGGCGTGAGCGACCCCGCCAGCTCCATCGCCACCGGGCGGATGTCGAAGTGCCGACGCAGGCTCTTGGGCAGCGTCCGCATCAGCGCCTCGATCTTCTCGGCGCGCAGGCCCGGCACGACCCAGTCCGTCTCCTCGCGCCGGACTTGGCCCAGCTTCTCCACCGGGATTTCCAGCGTCACGCCGTCGCGGGCCTCGCCCGGGTTGTACATATACCTGAGCCGGAGCTCGTCGCCGTCGATCCCGAGGCGCGTCGGGTACGCGTCCGCAGAGACCGACGCCGCGTCGCCGACGAGCAGGTCGCTCTCCCGCATCCGCAGGACGTCCGGATCTCGCTCCGCCGCCCGCTTGAGCCAGCGCTCGAGCGTCTGCCCCGAATACACATCGGGCGGCAGGCGCCGGTCGTAGAACACGAACCGCGTCTGCGCATCGGCCAGGATGTCCCGCCGCCTCGCCTTGTCCTCCAACGACGCGATCCGCCTGACCAGGCGCCGGTTCTCCTTGATCGTCTGCGATCGGGTCTGGTACTCGTCCTCGACGAGCGCATGGTGGATGAACAGCTCGCGGCTCGACGCGGGATCAATCGGCCCGAAATGCACCGCCCGCCTCGGGATGATCTCCAGCCCGAACAGCGACACCTTCTCGTCCGCCATGACCCTCGCCGTCCGCTCGTCCCACCGGGGCTCGGCGTGCGTCCGCTTCACGAGCCTCCCCCCCACCGCCTCGATCCACTCGGGCTCGATCCGGGCGACTGTGCGCGCATACACCCGCGTCGTGCGCACGATCTCCGCCGCCATGATCCACTTGGGCCTCGCCTCGAACTGCCCCGACCCGGGGAAGATGTGGAAGTGCGATCCTCGCACGCCCTCGTACTCGAACCCGTCCCCCTTCTTGCCGACGCTCGTGAGCAGGCCCGACAGCAGCGCCCGGTGGACCCGGTCATAGTCCGCCGGCTCGCCCTGGCCCGCGTGCCGAGGCGTCGCCCCCATCTCGACGAGCAAGCCCCGCACCTGGCGGTATACCTCGCGCCACTCGTTCAGGCGACGAGCCGAGAGGAAGTTCTGCGCGCACGCCTTCTGCAGCTTCGAGCGCGACAGCTTCTTCGACTGCTCGTGGTAGAACGCCCAGATGTTCAGGTAATCCAGAAAGTCCGACCGCTCGTCGCGGAACTTCGCGTGCGCCTCGTCGGCGGCGTCCCGCTTGTCGAGGGGGCGGTCCCTCGGGTCCTGGGTCGCCAGGGCGGTCGCGATCACCAACACCTCGCGCAGGCAGTCCTCCTCCCGCGCCGCCAAAACCATCCGGGCGATCCGCGGGTCGATCGGCAGACGCGCCATCTCCTTGCCGATGGGCGTCAGCTCGCCCGCGTCGTCGATCGCTCCCAGCTCGCGCAGCGTCTCGTACCCGTCGCGGATCAGCCTGTGGTCCGGCGCCTCGACGAACGGGAACTCCTCGGGGCGACCCAGCTTCAGCCGCCGCCATCTGCAGCACGACACTCGCCAGGTTCGCGCGATCTCGGAGGTGTGTACTCATCGCGTCCCTTGAAGTCCTCGGAGTACAAACGCACGCAGACGCCGGGCCCGAGGCGCCCGCACCGCCCGGCCCGCTGATTGCACTCGCCTGCGAGATCGCCTCGATCTCCAAACCCTGCACCTTGGAGCGGGGCTGCCAGCGAGATCCTCGCGGTCCCGGGATCGACCACGTACCGGATGCCGGGCACCGTCAGGCTCGTCTCGGCGACGTTGGTCGCGACGATGACCCGCCGCCCGGTGTGGGGCTTGAAGACCCGCAACTGGTCGGCGGGCGACAGGCGGGCGTACAGGGGCAGCACCTCGACCGTCGAATCGCCCAGGAACTTGCGCCGGAGCGTCTCGGCGGTCTCGCGGATCTCCCGCTCGCCCGGCATGAAGACGAGGATGTCACCCGGGCCGTGCGCGCTGCACTCGTCAATCGCCGCCGCGACGCCCTGGTAGAGCCCCAGGGTCTCCTCGCTGACCGCCGACGGATCGACGAGCGGGCGGTATCGCATCTCGACCGGGTAGGTGCGTCCCGAGACCTCGACGATCGGGGCCGGGACATCGTGCTCGCCGAAGTGCTCGCTGAAGCGTTGCGGGTCGATCGTCGCGCTGGTGATGATGACCTTGAGGTCGGGGCGTTTCGGGAGCAGGCGTTTGAGGTACCCGAGCAGGAAGTCGATGTTGAGGCTCCGCTCGTGCGCCTCATCGATGATGATGGTGTCGTACTGGTTGAGGTTCCGGTCGCCCTGGGTCTCGGCGAGCAGGATGCCGTCGGTCATGAGCTTGATGAGCGACTCCGGGGAGGACTGGTCGCCGAAGCGGACTTTGTACCCCACGACACCGCCCAGGGGCGTGCGCAGTTCCTCGGCGATACGGGCGGCGACAGACCTTGCCGCGATGCGCCGAGGCTGGGTGTGACCGATCGTTCGGTCCACGCCACGCCCGAGGTCGAGGCAGATCTTGGGCAGCTGCGTGGTCTTGCCCGAGCCGGTCTCGCCGCAGACGACGACGACCTGGTGGTCGCGGATGGCGGCGGCGATCTCGTCGCGCTTCTGGCTGACGGGCAGATCGTGGGGGTAGTCGATCCGCGGGACCGACCCACGGCGTCGCTCCCAGAGGGCGGCGGAGACGTCGATGTCGTGCTCAATGCGGTCGAGGATCTGGCCCGAGGCCCCCTTGGGCTTGCGGGACAGGCCCCGGAGACGCGCGCGCAAACGGGCGCGGTCCGCGGGCAGGGCCTCGCGCAGGCGGCGCTCCAGGGCGGCAATCTCCGGGGATGGGCGGTCGGGCGGGGGCATCGGAGTCGGAAGGCTAGAACCGGGGATTCGGGTCGGTTGAAAACCGACCCCACCGGGGGGAGGGCGCAAGGAAAGGGGTGGGCTGGAAGCCCACCCCTCCGAGAGACAGAGAGAAGCAAGATGCGATCGGCGGGGGGCGCTCTACTCGGTCGGGACGTACGCGAAGGAGTCGTTGTTGATGGGGACGTTCAGGCGGATGTCCTCGTACTGCGTGACGGCACGCCCGTAGGCCGGGCTCTCGTCGATGATGCGGAAGGGCATGCGGCAGCCGAAGACCTCGCGGTAGTCCTCGAAGGTGGTCGCGACCGGAGTCGCGCCGGTGGTCAGGTCGAAGGTGAAGCCCTCCATCTTGAGGGTCGCGCCGGTCTGGGCGCTGAGCGTGAGCGTCAGCACCGGGGCGTCGCGGGGCGTGGCGCGGACGATGTAGGCGTCCTGCCCGTTGAAGACCGTCTTGCCCACGACCTCGGCCGCCAGGAAGCACTCGCGCAGATCCTGGAACGCGACGGTCGGGTGCTGGAGCTTGGCCTGGGCGAGGGCGGCGCCCTCGAGTTGGCGGAAGCCCTCGGCGGGCGAGGCGGTCCAGGCCTGGTCGCCCTGGATGCCCGAGCTGTAGCGCCCGAAGGCGCCGAGGTTCACGTCGAGACGGAAGTGGTCCTCGCCGACGAGCAGGGCGGTGGCCTTGCCCTCGACGCCCTGGTTGTCGTACCAGATGCGCCCGCTCATGCGCATGTTCTGGGCGGTCTGCCAGAGGCTCGAGCCGAGCGAGCCGTTGCGCAGGGCCATCAGCTCATCGAGCGAAGGCAGGCCCGGGGCGGACGGGGAGGCGACGCGGACGAGCGTGTGCGTGAGGCCGTCCTGCTCGAGCTCGATCGCGCCGACGGCGTTCTGCTCGACGCCGATGAAGGAGAGGCGGGTGAAGATGTCGTCCTCGAAGGCCCAACACTGCTCGGAGGGGAGCCAGGCGAGCTGGTGCTCGTGGTCCCAGGGAATGCTCATGGCGATGCCAGAGTCCGAGCGGACGATGGAGACGTCTCCGTTGTAGTGCTCGAAGTGGTACTGGCCGATGACGGCCGAGACCTGGTCGGGGGAGAGCGAGCCGACCGAGCCGGGCTCGACCTCGGGCTCGTCGAAGCCCTGGCGGGGGAGGAAGAACTCGCGTCCCTCCTGGCGATAGCGCATGCCCAGGACGCGTCCCTGCTCGTCGCGGACGAAGTTGACGGAGATGGCGTTGTTGGCGGCGAGCGGGCGGGCGCCGTCGGGGCCGGGGGCCTCCAGGATTGTCGCGCCCTGGCCCGGGATGGTGACGAAGACGTCGCCGTCCTGGTCGGTGACGACAAGCTCGACGCCCATGCGGTCGAAGCGGTAGGCGCCGGAGATGTCGGCGGCGTCGGCGGCGGCCAGGTCGTTCGACGCGTTCCAATCTGAGAACAGGGCGTCGGTGACCAGGGCGAAGAAGATCTCGCCCAGGTCCTCGCTGGCGGCGTTGGCCATGACGGCGAAGCCGACGTTGTCGTTGGGCAGGATCACCAACTCGGAGGAGAAGGGCCCGAAGACGCCGCCCCGGCTGAAGACGGCCTTGTCGTTGTAGAACGAGGCCTTCCAGCCCAGGGCGAATGAGTCCTTGCCCCCCATCGGGATGCGGGGGATCCATGTCTGGTTGAAGGCGCGCTCGCTCATGACTCGGGTGTCGCCCACCTTGCCCCGTCCCAGGCAGAACTGGATCCAGGTCGTCATGTCTTCGGCGCTCATGCACAGGCCGACGGCGGGCGCGACGGCGCCCGCGGAGGGCGTCGCACGCTTCACGAACTTGTTCTTGCCCGCGTCCCAGGTGTACCCGGTGGCGGCGAGGTCGTTGTCGGCGAGGTCGGCCGGCTCGGTGACGACGTCGTTCATGCCCAGGGGCGCGAACAAGCTCTCCTCGAGCGCGTCGCCCCAACTCTGGTCGAGGGCGAACTCGACCGCCGCCATCCCGGCGGTGAACGTGACCGGGTTCTCGATCCACGTCGTGCCGAAATCGGCGACGGGCTCGGCCTTCGAGGCGGCCTCGAGGATCTCCTCCAGCGGGGCGTCACTCGACGTCAGCATCTCCAGGGGGCCGACGCCTGTCTGGTGGCTGAGCAGATCGGCGATGGTGAACCGGCGCGCGGCACGAGGGTCGGCGAGCGTGAAGTTCGGCAGCGCCCGCCCGACCGGCTTGTCCAGGTAGACGTGGCGCTCCTGGGCGGCGATCTCGGCCAGCGCCGCCGAGAACGTCTCGGTCACCGGGCCGATCGGGAAGATGGTCTCCGAGGTGACGGGCTCTTTCGCGGCGAGGTCCGAGAAGCCGAGGTTGGCGGAGACCTCGACCTGCCCGTCCTTGACCAGGACGAAGGCGAGGCCGGGGATCTGGTTCGCCTCGCGGACGACCTCGAGGCGGCGCTCGAGGCGGTCGACGCGGTCCTGCCACGTGGGCTCGTCGGCGAGGGCGACCCCCACGCCGGACGCGAACAGGAGGGCGGTGACGGTCGTTGTCAGGGTTCGGCTCGCGGGCATGTCTTTCCCCGTTGTCATGGCATGACGGGCGCGGACCCGGGGCGGGAGGCTCCGGGGCCTTTCTCTGGGGGGACTGTCGGTTTTTTGGTGATCCGGGTTGACGCCGGCGCCGAAAACGGTAGCGTTCTGTCGTCTGGACGGGAACACAGACCCGCCCCGATGCGTTTGGACCGTTGAAGGACAGCAGATGAAGGCCCTGAACCTCCAGCAGAACGTTATTCACGTCATGTGCCGAACCGGCACGGGCGGTGGCGTTCTGCACGAGGGCACGACGGGCTAAGACCCTGGAAACCTCGGAAGCACGAAAGGCCACCGCCGGACGCGGTGGCCTTTTTTCGTTGGGCCCCGGATGACCCGGGGCGGGAGTGAGAGAAGGCGTACTCAAACAGGCCCGCGGCGCATCTCAGGAGCGGGCGACAGCACGGCAAGGAGCCGGCCATGGGACTCGACAACACACTCGTGATCGGATTGGACGCCCCCGCAGAGTCAGAGCGCGTCGCGCAGGCGGCCCGATGGATCGCCGGGCTCGTGCGCGACGAGGGGCGGCGCGTGATCATCATCGCCGGCGCCTCGCCGATGGTTCGTCAGGCGGGCGTCGCCCGCGCGAACCGGATGGCGCCGACCGCCGATCCGTACGAGGTCGCGTTGGCACTGGTCGAGCCGGAGCTCGAGGCGGCGGCGGTCGTCGCGCGGGCGCTCTTGGAGGCGGGGGTTCGTGCCGAGTCGCTGGCCCCTGAGTCGTACGCCCCGCTGAGCCGGGGCGGGCCCCTGGACGCCGAGCCGCGCCTCGTGGACGCGAGGGCGTACGCCGACGTGCTCAGCGAGTGCGAGGTCGTCGTGCTGCCCGGCGGGGTCGGCCGCAACTTCGACGGGCGCGTGACGAGCCTGGGTGACGAGGGGGCGTGCCTGAGCGCCCTGTTTATCGCGGACAAGCTCGCGTTGCCGGTCGTCGTGCTGGATCCGCGGGGCGACGGGTGGAGCGTGCCGCGCCGGGCGGCGCTGTTCGCGCGTCGGCACGGGATCTCCTTCGACGTGGTCGGGGCGTGCGGGGAGGCGGTTGCGCGGTTCGATCCGCTGGCGCCGGACGCGCCGACGGGGCCGCGCCTGCGCGTGGCGTTGCTCGGGCTGGGGCGCGTCGGGCTGGGCGTGTACGAGCGCCTGGCGGGGGCGCCGTCGCGGTATCAGGTCGTGGGCGTGGCGTTGTCATCAGGCGACGCGAGGTACGCGGCGGAGCTGCCCAGAGAACTGGTCTCCTTCGATGCGTACGAGATCCTGTCGAGGCGAGCCGACGTGCTGATCGACCTGACCGAGCCCGACGACCCACTCTCGGAGCTTGGCGACGAAGCGAGACGGCGGGGCGTGAACGTCGTGCGTGGGACGGGCGCCTGGTCGACCACGCCGAAGGTCAGCACGAAGTGGCGAGGAGGGACCAGCGCCGTCACTGCCTGACGCGAGGCGCCGGGCGTTATCGAGCTGCACGGACCGCGGCGACCATGGCCTGGCCGCGAGCCGGATCCAGCGGGTTCGACCAGAGCCCGTCCCGCTTGAGGGCCGAGCCGACGATGAGGGCATCGGCGTGCTCGAGGAGAATCGGCACGCGCTCGGGCGTGACCCCTGAACCGACCAGGACGGGCAGCTCGGTTGCGGCTCGGGCCTGCCCGACGTGCGTGGGGTCCGTCGGGCGTCCGGTGGCGGCGCCGGTGACGATGACGCCGTCGGCGCCGAAGAACTCCGCGGCGTGCACGCAGTCGGCAAGCGTGACGTCTCCCGTGATCGCGTGCGAGGCGTGCTTCTTCTTGACGTCGGCGAAGATGGCAACGTCGCCGGCGCCGATCGACTTGCGATAGCGGAGCAGTTCGCCCGCCTCGGCCTTGGCGAGCAGCCCCTCGTCGGCGACGTGGGCGAAGACGAAGTTCTCGCACCGGATGAACGAGGCGCCGATGGTCTTCGCGACGGCGATCGCCTGGCGGTTGCCCCCCGAGAGGATCTGCACGCCGAGGGGCAGGTCGACCGCGCGGGCGACCTCGAGCCCGACTCGGGTCATCGCGCTGACGACCTCCGGGCCCAGGGCGTCGCCGTGGACGTATGGGCGGTCGTGCATGTTCTCGATGATGAGGGCGTCGAAGCCGAGGTCGGCGAGCGTGCGGGCCTCCTTTGCCGCGGCCTCCGCGATCGACTCGATCGACTCGCCCTCGTGGGCGGGCGAGCCCGGCAGGGCCCTGACGTGGACCATGCCGATCAGGGCCTTGGGGGGCAGGGGGCTCGGCGTCGGGAAGGGCATTGGGGTCTCCACGCGGGCGGGCAATCGTACTCGCCCGAATAGACTCGCCCCATGCCAGAGACACAGATGACCGAGGACGCCGCCCGGGCGCTCATGGAGGAGTGGACCGCGAACCCCGCGCTCCGCGTCCACATGGAATGCGTCGCGGCGTGCATGCGGGCGTACGCCGGGGCGCTGTCGCCCGAGGATGAAGCCCGGTGGGTCGTCTGTGGCCTGCTCCACGACTTCGACTACGAGAAGCACCCGACGCCGGAGGAGCATCCGTTCGTCGGCGTCAAGCACTTGGAATCACTCGGCGTTGACGAGGACATCCGCACGGCGATCCTGGGGCACGCGAACTACTCGGGCGTGCCCCGGGAGATCCCGATGGCGGTCGCGCTCTTCGCGGTCGACGAGCTGAGCGGGTTCATCGTCGCGTGCTCGAAGGTCAGGCCGGACGGCATCGCCTCGCTCGAACCCAAGAGCGTCAAGAAGAAGCTGAAGGACAAGGCGTTCGCCGCGGCGGTCTCGCGCGAGGACATCGCGACCGGGGTCAACGAGCTCACGCCCCTCATGGGCGAGGGCTTCGATCAGACGGCGCATATCCAGCGCTGCATCGACGCGATCCGGGGCGAGGCGGAGCGGCTCGGTCTTTGAATCTCGGAGGGTGGGGCTTCCAGCCCCACCGCCAGCGGCGTACAGCCTGCGCTGTCGTTGAATCGCGGGGTGGCTGGAATCCACCCCCTCCGAGAGGCAATGGAACATCACGGGATGAAGAGGCCGGCGATGGAGGCGGTCATCCAGGAGGCAATGGCGCCGCCGATCATGGCACGGGCGCCGAGTGTCACGAACTCGCGTCGCTTGCCCGGCGCGATCGCCGACAATCCGCCGATCTGGATGGCGATGGAGGGGACGTTGGCGAAGCCGCACAGGGCGTAGGCCGCGATGGCGGCGGAGCGGTGCGAGAGCGCCGGGTCCTCGGCGTGGATCATGTCGCCGAGCGACTTGTAGGCGTAGAACTCGGTCAGGATCAGCTTCTGGCCGAGGAGCGAGCCGAAGGCGCCGCAGTCTTCCCACGCGACGCCCATGACCCAGGCGATGGGCGTGAAGATCCAGCCGAGGATGAGCTGGAGGCTCAGGTTCTGAAGCCCGACGCCGTCGGTCGGGTCCGCGTCGAGTTGGAGGCCGAGCCAGGCGATCGGCTTGTTGACCAGGGCGAGGATGGCGACGAAGGCGATGAGCATGGCGGCGATGTTGAGGGCGAGCTTCATGCCGTCGGTTGCACCCGCGGCCGCCGCGTCGAGGACGTTCAGATGCGGCTCCTCCATCTCCGCCTGACGCAATCCCTCGTCGATCGGGTCGTCGGTCTCGGGGACGATGACCTTGGCGATGACGAAGGCGGCGGGGGCGGACATGACGCTGGCGGTGAGCAGGTGCTTGATGAACTCCTCGCGCGAGGCGTCGGAGTCGCCGCCCAGGATGCCGACGTAGACGCCGAGGACGGAGCCGGCGATCGTCGCGAACCCCCCCACCATGAGCGTCATGATCTGCGAGCGCGTCATCCGCTCGATGTAGGGCTTGACGCACAGGGGCGCCTCGGTCTGCCCGACGAAGACGTTGGCCGCCATCGCCAGGGCCTCGGTCCCGGTGACGCCCATGGTGCTCCGCAGCAGCCAGGCGAGGGCCGCGACGAGACGCTGCATGATGCCCAGGTGATAGAGCACGGCCATCAGCGAGGCGAAGAAGATCACGACCGAGAGCGCCCGGATCGCGAAGACGAAGCCCCATGGCCCGCCCGGGTTGCCCAACTCGCCGAAGACGAAGGTGATCCCGGCGTCCGCCGACGAAATGACCTGGTTCACGCCGGCGGCAAGCGCGTCGAAGGCCAACACCACGGGGTGGAACCTGAGCAGCAGGAACGCGAGGACCAACTGGAGGAGGATGCCGCCGACGATGATCCGCCAGGGCATCCGCCTTCGGTCGGAGGACATCGTCCACGCGATCGCGAGCAGGACGACGACGCCGATGAGTCCGACCGGTGAGCCCATGCGATTCTCCGGGCGCGGGCGGCGAGCGTACCCGACCGGGCCCGGGTCGGCGAGCTAGCCTTGCCAGCCATGGCGCCGACGAGCCCATCGAGGAAACGAGAGCCAGATCGCGTCGGGCTCGACGAGGCGCCCGGGGCGATCCTGGAGTTGGTCCGGGCTTTGGGCGCCTCCCCGGCACTGGTCGGGATCACGGGGCCCGTGGGCTCGGGGAAATCGACGCTCGCCGAGCAGTTCGGGGGCGTGGTCGTGCGCACGGACGATTACCTCCCCGACTACGACGCGCTGCCCGAGCACGAGCGGGACCTGCCTGAGCGGGCGGATCTGGCGCTGCTCGCCGAGCACTTGCGGACGCTCGGCCAGGGGCGCCCGATCGAAGCGCCGATCTGGTCTTTCCAGGAGCATCGACGGGTCGGGCGACGCGTCGTGGAGGGTGGACCGCTCATCGTCTGTGAGGGGATCCACGCGCTGCACGCGACGCTGGCGGGAGTGCATCATGTCCGGGTGTTCGTCGAGGCGGGCAGCGAGGTGCGCTGGCGGCGGTGGGAACGGATCGAGCTCGAGCGCGAGCGCGGCTGGGGCGTCGAGGCGGCCAGGCGGTACTTCGACGAGGTCGCCGAGCCGACGTTCGCCGCCCGGGCCGAGGCGTACCGGGCGATCGCGGACTTGATCGTGGACAACGACCGCTAGACTCGGTTGGGGGCTGCTTTCGAGGAGGGACGCGTGCGGCATTTCGCAACTCTTCTGCTGTGTCTCGTGATCGTTCCGATCTCGCGCGCCGCCGAGCCGCGGGTGGAGTACATCGTCCACCTCGACCGACCTCAGACGCAGACCCTGCAGATCGAGGTCGTGGTCCATGCGGTGGATGCGGACATCGTCGAGCTGGTGATGCCGAGCTGGCGCCCGGGTCGGTACGTCATCCTCGACCCGGCGGGGTCGGTGCGCTGGTTCCGGGCGTTCGACGCCGACGGCAAGGCGCTGGCGTGGGCCAAGACGAGCAAGAACCACTGGGCGATCGAGACCGCGGGGCACGGCGAGGTCCATGCCCTGTACGAGTTGTACGCGAACTCGCTCGGGGACCGCACGCGCCACGTCGACGAGACGCACGCGTTCCTCTCGGGCGAGTCGGTGTTCATGTACGACCCGACCAGACGGGAGGAGCCTGTGCTGGTTCGCCTCGAGGCGCCCGAGGGCTGGCAGGTCGCCACCGGGCTCGAGCCGAGTGGCAACGACCCTCGCCTGCTGATCGCGCCCGACTACGACACGCTCGTGGACTCCCCGATCGAGGTCGGCGAGCACGACCTGATCGAGTTCGAGGTCGACGGCGTCCCCCACCAGATCGCGGTCTGGGGCGAGGGGGAGTGGGATGCCGAGCGGATGAAGGAGGACTTCGCCACGATCGTGCGCGAGGAGGCGGCGGTCTTCGGGGGCGGTCTGCCGTACTCGCGGTACGTCTTCCTCCTCCACGTCGCCCCGGGGATTGGGGGCGGGACCGAGCACCTCAACTCCACCATCATGCAGACCCGCCCGTCCAGCTTCGAGTCGAAGAAGAACTATCGGGGCTTCCTCGCGCTGGTCAGCCACGAGTTCTTCCACACCTGGAACGTCAAGCGCCTTCGTCCGGCCGGCATCACCCCCTACGACTACGACAAGGAGAACTACACCAAGCTCCTCTGGGTCGCCGAGGGGACGACGAGCTACTACGACGACCTCGTCCTCGCCCGCACCGGGCAGATCGACGTGAAGGAGTATCTGGAGCGAATCGGCGGGTCGATCGAGTCGTTGTCACGCCAGCCGGGACGACTCGTGCAGAGCGCCGAGGACTCGAGCTTCGACGCGTGGGTGAAGTTCTCGCACACCTCACCCGACTCGGGCAACACGACGGTCAACTTCTACCAAAAGGGGGCGCTGGTGAGCCTGCTCTTGGACCTTGAGCTTCGCCGCCGGACGGACGGGAAGGTGACGCTGGACGACGTGATGCGGACCATGTACGAGCGGTTCCCGCTCAAGAGCGGTGGGTATACACCAAGCGACCTCATGCACACGATCGATGGGCTCGCCGGGTCCGACTTCGGCGAGTTCTTCGCCAAGTACGTCTCGGGGACCGAGGAGCTGGACTTCACGGATGCGCTGGCGGCGGTCGGTCTGCATCGGGTCTTCAAGGCCGACAAGGACCCCTGGGGCGACGAGGACGACAAGGACGAGGATCAGGATGAGGCGGGCAAGGGCGCCGGTGATGCGTACCGCGAACGGGCGACGCTCGGGCTCTCGCTCACGGCGCGCGGCGGGGGCGTGTTCGTCCGCTCCACGCCCGACGACGCCCCGGCGTTCGACGCCGGCGTCATCGCCGACGACGAGCTGCTCGCCATCAACGGGCATCGCGTCGAGGGCGCCGACATCAAGCCGCTCCTCACAGATGTGAGTCCCGGCGACGAGGTCACGCTGATGCTGTCAAGGCGTGGGCAAGTCTTCGAGCGCACGCTCGTCGCGGGCGCCGAGCCAGACGGGAAGTGGGTCCTCGAGAAGGTCAAGGACGCGACGCCCGAGCAGCGCGCCGCCTTCAAGGCCTGGATGCATCAGCCCTTCTCGCCGGACGACGAGGCGGACGAGGATGATGCCACCGACGACGACCCCGGGTGATCCTCCGGCTTCCAGAGCCACCACGACCGGACGGAGATCACGAGGACGACGGCGTTGATCGCGATGCCGGGCGCGGACGCGGGCTCGAGTCTCGCGTTGAAGATTACCCACGCCAGGGCGGCGCCGGCGGACCAGAGGAAGCCATCCCGCTTGTGCCTGCCCAGGCGCCAGAGCATGACGACCATGCACGCGCCCGCGGCCCAGTCGACGCCGTCGTGTCCGAGGAGGAAGTCCATGGCCAGAGCCTATCCGCCTCTCGCACGGGACAGCCTCGGCGATTATGCTCCCCCTCACCCGACGACGGAGACCCCATGAGCGACCACCGCGAGGAAGACCGTTTTGCCGGCGCCGACCCCGAGCTTGGTGAGGAGGCGGTGCGTGGTCTGAGCGGGGGCCCGGGCGCCCCCACCCGCGAGGGACACCCCCCCGGTCTCTGGGTCCTGTTCATCACCGAGATGTGGGAGCGCTTCAGCTACTACGGCATGCGCGCGCTCTTCGTCCTCTACCTCACCGCCTCCACCGCTCCTTTCGTCGAGGAGAACGTCAAGAACGCCAACCCGGGCTTCGGGTGGTCGGACGCCGACGCGTACACGCTCTACGGCGTGTACACGTTCATGGTCTATCTCACCTCGATCTTCGGCGGGATCGCCGCCGACCGATTGCTGGGCACGCACCGGTCCATGCTCATCGGCGGGTGGGTGATCGCGCTGGGGCACATCACGCTGGCGCTCGGCGAGTTCTTCAAGATCGAGCCCAACTCGGTCGTCTCGATGAGCACGGGCGCCGGCTCGCTGCTCACGTTCCTGCTCGGGTGCACGTTCATCATCATCGGGACGGGCTTCTTCAAGCCGTGCGTCTCGGTGATGGTCGGGCAGATGTACGGCGAGAACGACCCGCGTCGCGACTCCGGCTTCACGATCTTCTACATGGGCATCAACCTGGGGGCCTTCTTCTCGCCGCTGGTTGCCGGCTGGCTGGGCGAGAAGGTCGGTTGGCACTGGGGATTCGGGTCGGCCGCGGTCGGCATGATCGTCGGGCTGATCTTCTACCAGCTCTTCCGCGGGCGGTATCTGGGCAAGATCGGTGCGCCCCCCGAGGAGCCCCTGACCGGGAACACCAAGGCGCTCGTCACGACCGCCATGATCGGGCTCCTGGCCATCCCGACCATCCCGCTCATTCTCTACGCGACCAACAACCTGGGCCCGATCGAGGATGCCTGGAGCTGGACGACTGGAAAGCTGGGCTCGATCGGCACGCCCATCGCCTTCACGCTCATGCTGCTGGTCGTGATCGCCGCGTTCCTGGCGATGCAGAAGCCCGGCGAACGCTCACGCCTGGGCGTGATCTTCATCCTTGCCTTCTTCGGCAACATCTTCTTCTGGTCCGCCTTCGAGCAGGCGGGCAGCTCGCTCAACATCTTCGCCGCCGACAGCACGGACCGGACGCTCTTCGGCCTGTTCAAGGACGGCTTCCCCGCCTCGTGGTACCAGTCCGTCAACCCGCTCTCCATCCTCATCTTCGCGCCGATCTTCTCCTGGCTCTGGGTCTTCCTCGACCGCAAGCGGGCCAATCCTTCGACGCCCATGAAGTTCGCCATCGGGCTCTGGCTGCTCGGCCTCGCCTTCCTCGCAATGGTGTTCGGGTCGCTGCAGGCGCGCGACGGCGGCAAGGCCGGCCCCCACTGGCTGCTCATCTCCTACGTCGTGATGACCTGGGGCGAGCTGTGCCTCTCGCCCGTTGGCCTTTCGATGGTGACCAAGCTCAGCCCGAAGCGCCTCCAGTCCCTGATGATGGGGCTGTGGTTCTTCTCGCTCGCGCTTTCGAACCTTTCCGCCGGACTTGTCGCACGCCTCTCGACCGAGTTCCTCCCTGGCGAGAACGGCGAGGCCGCCAAGCGCACCTTCATCATGGAGGGCCTGCCCGGCTTCTTCCTGATGCTGGTGATCTTCCCGATCGCGGCGGGATTGGTCGTCGCCGTCCTCACGCCCGTGCTCCGCAAGATGATGCGGGGCATCCACTAGCGGGTGTCGCTCAGGGTGTCGGCGCGGTCTCCGCCGGCGGTGTCTGCGCCTCGGGCTCGACAACTCGCGGCTTGGGCGGTCCTAGCTTGCTCTTCGCCTCGGTGTACGCCCCGTCCAGAAGCGACCCGAGTGCCACCGCGATCAGGAGCAGGGCGTGCGACGTCACCACGATCCCAAGCTCCACCCGGGGCAGGCGGTTCCATCCCCAGACGACGAGCGTGTACGCGACCGCCGCCAGGAACAGCTCGTCCAGGCGAGTCGGGATCGGGATCGTGAGGTTGGCGACGAGGGCGAACGCGGCGACCGCGGCGAACATCCTCGCGGCGCCGAGCTCCGCCTTTCCCAGCTCGCGCCCGGCAACCTTGGCCGCGATGAGCAGGGCGGCGAACCCCGTCATCGTGTGCAGCAGCGTCATGTACAGCACGTAGAAGACCGCGAGCGTCGAGTCGGAGAAGCTCGAGCCCTGGAGGCCTGAGATCCGAATCGCCGCGGCGACCATCGCGCCCACCAGCAGCACCACGCCGGCGATCAGCGCCGCCTTCGGCCCGCCCAGGCCCGGGCGGACCAGCGGGGACGCGGGCTTCTCCTTCGGGGCGTCCTTGGTCTTGGGCGCTGACTTCGGTCCTGACTTGGGCGCGGGCTTGGGCGCGGCGTGCGGCTCGTCGAATCGATGGCTCGGAGCAGGCGTCGGCGGCGCGATCTCCTCGGGTTCGTCCAGAGGGATCAGTTCCAGTTCGTCGTCCGGGGCGCGAGGCGCCGGCTCGTCGTGTTCGTCGTCCCGGCGCGGGCCGTTATCAGAGTCCATGCGCGTGCCTCCCGCTCAGGCGAGGCCGAGGGCGCCCGCGAGCGTGTCCCAAACACCGAAGATGATCGTCGAGGAGTAGTCGAAGATGTAGTCGGCCCCGAAGAAGAACAGAAGAAGGAAGAGTCCGAGCCCGAGCCACTGGCCGTTCTCGCTGGCGAACAGCTCGCGGTAGCGCCGGGAGTAGTGGGCGGCGATCCGCCCGCCGTCGAGTGGGGGCACAGGCACGAGGTTGAACAGCATGAGCACCGTGTTCAACCAAGCGCCGGCGCGGAAGAACAGGAGGAAGTTGGCGTAGATCGTCCGATCCGCCTGGACGTTCGGGATCCATCGCCCACCGGCGACGCCCATCCAGAGCATGCCCAGGACGACCGCGCCGATGGCGAGCAGGAGGTTCATCGCCGGCCCCGCGAGCGCGACGAGCGCGTCCGCGTGGCGCCCGCGCATCCGCGAGGGGTTGACGGGCATCGCTCCCCACGCGATCCCGACGATCGCGAAGAAGATCAGGCTCATCGGCCCCATGTGGACGACCGGGTTCCACGTCATGTGCCCCGTTTCGATCGGCGTGCGATCTCCGAATCGGATCGCCGCCCACCCGTGGGCCAGCTCGTGCAGCACGATCGAGCCGATCACCCAGACCACCCAAGACACGAGCAACGCCGGGTTGCTGTTCCACAGGTCGTGGACCCACCAGCTGCTCATGGCGCCGCCTCGGATGTGGTTCTTGGGAGAGCCGGGCCTCGGCTTGCGATGGGGCTCAGGCCTTGGCGGTCGTGGTCTTTGCCGCCTTGCCCGCCGTCTGGACCAGGGCATCGAACAGCTTCGGGTCCTCGATCGCGATCTGCGAGAGCATCTTGCGGTTGAGGATGATCCCGGCGTGCTTCAGGCCGTGGACGAAGGCGGAGTAGCGGGTGTCGCGCATGCGGCAGGCGGCCGTGATGCGGGTGATCCACAGGGCGCGGAAGTCCCGCTTGCGCTGGCGACGGTCGCGGAAGGCGTAGACGCCGGCCCGGTAGACCGCGTCGCGGGCCCGGTACGGGCTTTTGTGGTTCGATCCGTAGT
Organism: Phycisphaerales bacterium; assembly: GCA_041402005.1. Taxonomy (GTDB): domain Bacteria; phylum Planctomycetota; class Phycisphaerae; order Phycisphaerales; family UBA1924; genus JAJRXR01. The sequence goes on from JAWKTB010000004.1 coordinate 16,728, forward strand.
ACCCGCGAGCCTGGCGGAGAAGCCGCTTGCGGGCCTGGTTGCGGGCGGCGCCCTTGCGAACGCGTGGCATGACTCACCTCGATCCTGTGCATCCGAACGGGGCGGGCTCGACTGCCCGGCTTCACTCCCGGCGGACGGTTCTCTGACTCAACGACTCACTCGCCCTTGTGCTCACCGGGGGCGGGGCTCCGACGAATCGACGCGCGGGGCTGCGTGCGACCACGCAGACGCCGGTACAGCAGCTTCTCGAAGCGCTTGGCCTCGGGGTTCGCCGCCATCGGGTCCTTGCGCAGCTGACGCAGGCGCTTGCCGCTCTTGTGGCTCGACAGGTGCTTGTGGAACGCCGAGCGGTGGCGGACCTTCCCGGTCTTGGAGATCCGGATCCGCTTGGCCAGTCCCTTGTGCGGCTTGGTCTTGGGCATGGGCGAGACGCTCCCCGGCTCGGGCGCTCGCCCCGCCGGTCTCAACACGGTTCAACGCGCCGGGAATGGACCCCCAGCCGCGGCGGGAAGGGTAGGCGCCCGCCCCCCGCCCAGCAACCTGCCAGAGATGTCCGAGATGGGTTCGGGCTCGCCCCGGAGGGCGATCAGGGGGCCAGGAAGACGTCGTCGGGGGTGGTCGGACGCTCGTCGCCGTGGATCAGGCCCCGGGACCGTCGGGCGGTCTCGATCTGCTTCTCGATCACCCGGGGGAGCCAGATGTTGTCCCCCTCCACGACCGGCGTGGAGACCCATTCGACGCTGCCGTCGGAGGAGAGCAGGTGCTCGCCCTCGGCGGCGTGGTTGGGCGAGTTCGCCTCGGGGACGATCGGCTCGCCCATCGCGACCTTCAGGACCACGGGCGAACGGTCCGCCATGATGACCCGCCCCCCCGAGTCGCCCCAGCGCAGACGCTGGTTCCAGGGGGAGATCCGGTAGCTGTACGAGACCTCCTCGAGCCGGCGCCAGTCCCGCTGGTCGGCGGCGAGCTGGACCGTCGGCGCCTGGGGATTGCCCGGGCAGGCCAGCTTCTCGAGGCTCACGTGGTTCGTGCGCACCAGGACGTAGAGATTCGCGGAGTTCGAGCTCTCCGGCGTCTCGCCGACGTCCATCCAGCGCGGGCTGACGCCGGCGGTGGCCATCGGGAGCGAGGAGGCGTTGGACATCGCGTACATGCCCAGCGCCCCGCCAACACCGGCGAGGTTCGAGTTGCAGACCGTCCGGCGCTGCCCCTCGCGGACCGAGGAGGCGACCGGGAGGATGATCGCGGTCGAGAGCAGCAGCATCGCCGCGATCGAGACGATATCCGTCAGTCGCAGCGGGCCCCGCGAGCGCCAGCGCTCGGTCGAGAGGTTCGCCTCGCTCTTGTCGATATCGCCCTGGACGCGGGCAAGGGTCGACTCAATGAGTTGCTCGCGCCCGCGGCGCTCGCCCATCACGGGCGCCGTCGCCAGGGCGGCGAGGCGCTGGTGCTGGATCGCGTGCTCGCGGAAGACCGCCGGCGTGCGCGAGGCGTCGTACCCCGAGTGCACCCAGGAGTCGAGGGCGTCGGCGCACGTCGGCGCCAGCACGTCCTCGTCGAGCACGGGCGCCTCGGCGGCGCGCATCACACGTAGGTAGGTCAGATCGACAAGCGAGCCGTCAGCCGGCTCGTCCGCGCTCGGCGTGCCCAGCAGGGCCATGAGCCCTTCGAGACGCGCGACCCGCTCGTCGCGGGAGCCGGTCGTCCCGGACATCAGCGCGTCCAGGGCGGCGGCGTCCTCGGGGCTCAGCCTCGGTCCGTCGGTGTGTTCCACGCTCTCGTCCATGCGACTCGCTCGGAAAGGGGCCAAGAACAGCCCCTGGTTGCTTGTGGGGGGACCCGTCCTACGGCTCGGGTTCCTCCCGGGTTCGGCGTTTCCAGGCCCTCGCGAACGACGCGACGGCCGAGTGCAGGCGGCTCTTGACGGTCCCCAAGGGGATGCCCAGGTCGTCAGCGATCTGGGCGTAGCTCAGCCGCTGGAAGTATGCCAGCAGCAAGATCTCCCGCAGGGGGGGCGACAGCTCCTCGAGCGCGGCCTGGACCATCCGGTCCCGCTCGCGAAGGTCCATCGGCTCGTCCGGAGCCGGAACGTCCACCTCCATCAGATCCACGAACGACCCGCCCCGCTCACCGCCGGCGGGGCCGTTGACGGGGGCCGAGAGCTCGACCGTCCGCCTTCTCCCCTTCCTACGCAGGTAGTCCCGCCCCTTGTTCGCGGCGATCGTGAAGAGCCAGGGTCGGAAGCGGCGCGTCGCGTCGAAGGACTCCGCCGAGATGTGAATCTGGAGAAACGTCTCCTGAAAGACATCCTCAGCGGCGGTCCGATCACCCAGCAGCCTCGTCAAGAACCGGATCAGGTCGTCGTGATGGCGCTCGATCAGCGTGCGCAGGGAGGGGGCGTCGCCCGAGCGATAGCGCTCGAAGAGCTGCTCGTCGGTCGGCTGTTCCGGTCGGCGTTCCAGGGGCGCGTTCCTTGGTGCTTGAAGAGATCGGCTCGGCGGCCCCGCGTCCGCCCGGTGAACGTGGTGGACGCTGGGTGGGTTCGGTCAGGGCGCCCCCAGTGTGTGGCAAATCTCGCCCACCGTCCTGGACAGGGTGATACCGGACCCCGGGGCGAACCGCTGGACCCCCTCGGCCCGGAGGGCCGGGGCGGCCTCCCGCTCGTACCGCTCGAATGACGCCCGGTCCGAGAACCGGTATCGGACCTCCACCTGTGTCCCCCCCGCCCCAGGGTCGAGCATCAGGATCTCGGCGGCGGAGGCGCCCCCCCGGATGACGCCCGCCAGGTGTCCATCCACCAACCAGGATACGAACTCCCGGGCGACACGCTCCGAGTCGCACCGGGCCGAGACGGTGTAGGCGATCTCTGGCATGATGGATGAGCGTACGTGCCGATCGGGTCTGGCGCCCTGCAATGGGGGCGGGGCCCGGGCGTTCGGCGGAAGGATGGGACCCGCGTTGCGGATGGCCGAGTCGCCATCGGAACTCCCCGAGGGCGAGCTCTCGGCCCTGATCCGGGCCGCGGGCGATGGGGACGAACGCGCGTGGACGCGTCTCGTCGATCTGTACGCCAGGCGGGTGTTCGCCCTGGCGAAGAGCCGGCGCCTGAGCGCCGAGATGGCCGAGGAGATCACACAGTCCGTGTTCGCGACGATCGCGACCAAGCTGACGGCGGGGGACTACACGGAGCAGGGGCGCTTCGAGGCGTGGCTGTTCCGCGTCGCGATGAACCGGGTCCGCGACGAGATGCGCCGCCAGAAGCGTCAGGCGTCGCCGATGGACGCGTCGAGCTTCGCCCTCGACGCGGCGCCCGAGACGGGCGGACAGCGGGCGAGCGTCGAGGAGCTCGACAGCCTGCGCGGGGCGATGGAGAAGCTGTCCGACGCGGACAGGGAGATCGTGGAGCTGCGACATCACGCGCAGCTGAGCTTCAAGCAGATCGCTGATCTGCTCGGGGAGCCGATGGGGACGTTGCTCGCCCGCCATCACAGGGCGCTCAAGAAGCTGCGGGACATCATCGGAACCGGGAGCGGGGAACAGGGCGAGCGAAAGGCCGACGCGTCATGAACGAGCACGACACATACGAGAACGGAACGCCCGACGAGCTGCGCGGCATCGAGTCCGCTCTGAACCGGCTTGGCGACGCGGAGCGCGCCTCGGCCCCCCACGACTTCGAGGCCCGCGTGCTCGAGCGCGTGCGAGCCGGCGCGGACGAGGCGCCACGCTCCATCCCGATCCACCGGCATCGGACGACGGCACGCCCCCGCGTGGTCGCCCGCCTGAGCGCCATCGCGGCGTTGCTCGCGGTCGTCGGCGGCGCGTGGTTCGCGCTCCAGCGCACAACTTCCACGCCTCCGGCAGCGGACAACGGCATCCGTCTGGTCTCCCTCGAGGAGAGCGTCGGCGATCTGCTGGCGGCCGAAAGCTGGCTCGACGACATGACGAGCGTGGACACGACGGCCGCCCAGGACGAGGCGGACCAGATCGACACGATGATCGGCTCGCCCTGGGAGCTGATCGACACGCTCGACGCCGCGATGGGCGGGGAGGCGATCTGATGAGACGCTCGTGGACGAGTCTGGTGGCGGCGGTCGGTCTGATGGCGTGCGCCGGGCTGGCGTCCCAGCCAGGCCAGCCCGGAGAGGCGCCCGACGGCATGGCGCCGCCACCCCCGGCTGAGGGGATGGGCGCCGACGCGCCGTCGCCAGAGCAGGTTCGGCGTCGTGTGCAGCGCCGGCTCGACGAGATCGAGGCGGAGCGCGAGCGTCTGCAGCATGCGCTGAGCGCGCTCGACGACGGGCGCCCCGCGCCCGAGGTGATGCGCGAGCTGGGCCCCGATGCTGGGCGCCCGATGGATTGGCGTGGTGGACCGCGTCGTGGCGGACCCGGCCAGGACGAGCTTGCTCCGGAGGAGGATGTCCCACCGCCGACGCCCGAGGAGATCCGCGCCTTCATCGACGAGCATTTGCCCGAGCTGGCGAAGAACCTAAACACGGTCGAGAGCATGGCGCCGGGCGGGGCGGAGCGGATCCTCAAGAGCCTGACGCCACGGATCGCGGAGGTCATCGTCGCCCAGCGGCGCGACCAGAAGCTGGGCGAGCTGAAGGTGGACGAGCTTCAGATCGGGGCTCGCGTGATCGAGGCCATGCGGCGGGCACGGGAGTTGGTTGACGCGGATGGCACACTGAGCGAGGCGGACGAGAACGCCCTGCGCACCAGCCTCATCGATCTGCTCACCAGTCAGGCGAAGATCCGCGACGGTGTCCGCCTGCGCGAGATCGATCTTCTCGAAGAGCACGCCGCGGCGATGCGGGCGGAGGTGCAGTCGCACGCCGAAGGTCGTGACGAGGAGATCGCCCGCCTTGCGGACCGGATGATCGATCGGATCAAGCGCGGACCGGGCGATCTTCGTGAGCGCTGGCGCGAGCGCCGTCGCCCCGACACCGACGACTGACGCGGCTCTAGGAGACGGTCGAGCCCGGGGCGATCGCGGTCATCGGCGTGACGACGACGACGTGGCGCTCGTCGCCGCCCTTTGGCGCGTCCGAGGCGGCCAGCAGCATGCCACGAGACTCCTCGCCCCGGATCGTCCGTGGTGCGAGATTCGCGACGATCACGACCTGCTTGCCGACGAGACTCTGGGGGTCGTAGTACTCGCGGATCCCGGCGCAGATCTGGCGGGGCGCGCCCGAGCCGTCGTCGAGCTGGATCTTGATCAGGCGGTCCGCGTTCGGATGCGGCTCGGCCTGCACGATCGTCGCGACGCGCAGGTCGATCTTGGCGAAGTCGTCGAAGGTGATCTGACCCTTCGTGCTCTCGGCTTCGCTCGCGGGCGCGCTGGGCTCGGACATGGCTCGGCTCCTGTGGGCTGTGTATGGCGAGTCTAGGGGCGCCCGGTCGGCGCGGGCGCCCAGCGCCCGGAGCGCCAGTAGCGAGCCTTTGGGTTGACGCCGACGCGGGGGGCGACCTCCGTGGGGTCGGGGTCGCGCAGGGGCTCGTCGCCACCGGTCAGCAGCAGGGCTGCCCACGATCGACGCTCGACACCGAGCAGTTGGGCCTCGGCGGACAGATACTCGAGCAGTTGGACGCGGTCGAGGGCCGGCCCGGGGTCTCCGCCGCAGACGGAGCAGAGACGCTCGCCGGCGGTGGCGTTGCGGTCCGGGACGAACCGGCGGTTGCGGCACTCGGAGCAGGGCCATGCCTCGGCGTCCTTTCGCAGCCGGTCGATCCACCCCGCCCCGAGGGCGCGCTCGATCGCGGCGCGGATCTCGGGGTCGTCCAGGCGGGTGCGAGCCTCGTACCCGTCACCGGCACGGACGAACTCGAAGACTTCCGCCGCCCGCTCGGCGGCCGATCCCACGCGGGGCGAGACCGCCTCGCTCCAAGAAGGTGGCGCGAACCGATCATCAAGGGCACGTGCGACGGCGGTGAGCCAACGCCGATCCTGATCCGACCCGGCAAGGTCCGCGAGGGCGATGCACGCGCCGGCGGCCAACGCGGTATCCCCCGTCTCGAGCGCGATCGCGAGGGCGAGCGCGTGCAACTGGGTGGCCAGCTCACGTCCGCCCTGCGCCGCGACCTCCTCGCCCAGCTCGAAGTATCCCTCCGGGTGTGCCGGGTCGAGCGCTGTCAGCCGTTCGTCCAAGCGGGGGATCGACGCCATCGGATCGCGCCGGGTGGTGTCGCCGGAGGGTTCAGCGGGCTGGGCGCCGAGACCGATCGCGACGAGCGAGAGCGTGAGGAAGAAGATCGACGTCGCCCGCCTCATGGTCCAACCCCCTCGCGGATGAGCCAGAGTCTGGCCATCGCCTCCTCGCAGGCTGCGATCTGCTCGGCGATGTGCCCAGACCGCCCCTGGGCGTCGTCGAGGGCCTTGAGCACGCCCGACACGTCGGCGCCGACACCCGCCCGCTCGCTCGAAGTCAGCAGGGCGAGCGTCTCACACGCGGCGAGCTGCTCGGCGAGGAACTCCTGGATCGGCGACGTCGCCAGCTCGAGGCGGGCGGTCCGCCGACGCTCGATGATGTCGGGCGTCAGCCCGGCGAGCCCTGCGGGGCCGGCGCGCTCCGCCTCTCGGCGCCAACGCAAGCGGAGCAGGCGTGCCGAATCCTGGGGCGTGGGCGCCGTGGCGGGCCCGGACGAAGCCGCCACCGGGCTCACCAAGAGCTGGTAGGCGTCGGCGAGATCGATCAGTTGGTCATCCATCGATCCCCACGCCGAGCCGGAGGCGAGTGTGTCGATCAGTGTCGAGACGAGCGCCTGTCTGGCCTCGGTGCGCCACACGCCGTCGCGTCGGTCGTGCGAGATCGGGGTTGTCGTCGCCAGCTCGATGATCTCCACCATGTCGTCGGAGCGTGGCATCTCGGCGAGCCGCTCGAGCAGCGAACTCAGAACCGCGGGCGCCCGCAGGAACGACCGCAAGGTCTCGCGCGCGCGATCTTGAACCGTTCGCGGGGCCGACCTGATGGCGGCGTCGACCAGCATCGCCGCGTCGACGGGCCCGATATCGTCGTCCTCGCGATTGGACAGGGCATCGAGCAGGGCGATGCGCTTGTCGGCGTCGGAGCCTGCCTCGTCGTAGCGGATGGCCCATGATCCGTCCGAGTTCGAGCGTGCGGCGAGGGGCGCCGCATTGGACTGACGGCCTGAGCGTTGCGACTCGAGGGACGCCGAGCGCTCGATCGAGTGGGCCGCTTCGTCGAAGACGCCGTCGTGGGCGAGCGAGGCCGCGGAGTTGAGCAGGGCGAGGCGCACCGCCAGCAGGAACTGGCCGCGGGCATCGCTGGTCAGAGTCCTCTCGCGGAACAGGGCCTGCATCGCCTTGCGCATGTCCCCGCTGAGGGAGTCCAGCTCGGCCTGCTGATCCACCCGCCACGCTCGCTCGAGGCGGGTGCGCAGGGCGCGCCGCTCGCTCATGTCGGCGTTGGGGCTGAGGGAGACGGTGGCGTCGATGCCGGGCGCCGCCGACCTGGACGCCAGGGCCGCGATCAGACGCGAGAGCGCCCCGGAGAGCGCGCCGGGGCGGTCGAGCGTTCGGAGGAGCCATCGGCGCGCGCCCGAATCGCGTCTCCAGGAGAGGGCCAGTGTCGCCCGCTCGATCGCCGGGGTCCGGGGATCCACCTGACCGACGGGCGAGGCGAGCAGGTCGTCGAGCGCCTCGGTGATCAGGATCGTGCGCACGGTCTCGTCGTCGGCGGCGAGGGCGTCGACCGCCTCGAGCCAGCGGATCCACGCCGCCTCGTCCTGCGGGGCGTGGACGAGGCGGTCTCGAACGAGTCGAGCGCCCGCGACGCCGCCTGGCACGAAATCCGAGGCGCCCGACGCGAGATCGGGGGCCCCCGTGCGCAGGAGGCGGTCCGCCTGGGCGCGTTCGGCGGCGTTGAGCAGGGGTGTCGATCTCACGCGCGCGAGCGCGCCAGCGGACCAGACGGCGGGCCACACATCGTCGGGCGCCGGCGCCATCTTCCCGGCGCCCGAGAGCGGAGCGAGCCCGGCGCCGACCGCGTCGATCGCCAGACGCGACGCGTCGGGCGCCGACGCCGCCGACTCGAGGAACCGCTCCAGGGCGCTCATCGCCCGCCCCCGCTGCTGGGCGTCGAAGCTCACCCACGTCGAGGCGAACAGGCGGACCGCGTCTGAGAACCGGCGCGTCGCCTCGAACGGGGTCAGTTCCAGCGCTCGTGTCGACGCGTCGAACTCACGGACGATCAGCTCCGGGTCCCCGAGGGCGTCGGGCTCGGGAAGCGTCCGCGGGCGGGACGTCGGGCGCGGGGCGCTGGTTACCGGGCGGGAGCTGACCGTGGCGGCGTCGTTGTTCGACCCTTCGGGGGCGGTCGCGACCGTCGGCGCCTGGCCCGACTCGGCCAGGTTCATCAGCCCGACGACGCCGATCACGAGGCTGACGAGCGTCACGACCGCGACGACGCTGACGATGATGGCCAGCTTGAGCAGGCGCTGGGCGGGGTCGATCTGCTCGTCGAGCGGTGTGCCGGGCTCGGGCTTGGCGCCGAAGGACGGGGGCGGGGTGCGCACGATGGCGCCGGCGGCGGGCAGCGCCATGGAGCGGGCGCGCGGACGGCGTCGATGCCCGATGCGTCGCAGCGTCTGCGCCACCTCGCGCGAGCCCAGGCCCCGGGCATGGGCGATCGAGGCGATGCGCCTCAGGGATCGCTTGTTCCACCCGCCGAACATCGCCAAAGCCAGGATCGCGTCGTGCTCAAGGAGACGCTCGGACGTCGAGAGCCCGGCGGGGCGCGTCGGCGTCGGGACCGGCACGCCCGCGGCCGACGCCGACGCTCGGGCCCCCCAGCTCTCGGCGAGGCGGGCGCGGACGCTGGGGTTCAGGAGCTGCGCCGCGGCGGCGTACAGGGAAAGTCGCACCTCGTCGGCCTCGGGCGTCTCGGCCAGTGGGTGCTGGTCGATCTGGCGCATGCGCCGGTCACGGGCGTCGAGGATGACCACGTCGTCGAGCGCGCGGGGGGGGAGTCCCAAGAGCGCAAAGGGACCGCCGCGGGCCGCCTCGGGGCCGAGGAAGACCTCCGTCGGCGAGACGGGGCGACGCCCGGGGCTGGGTCTGGGCGTCTGGCTCATCCGCCTTCCCCCTCGGGCGTCTGAACGCCGGTGTCGGGCGCGAGCTTCACTTTGGCCTCGAGGTCGGCGAAGCGCTCGTCCCAGGGGGGGGCAAGCGTGCCAGGGTGCAGGATCCGGAACTGCGCCATCGCCTCGCGGGCACGGGTGGGGTCGAGCACGAGCATCAGGCGGATCGATTCGTACCTCGCCTCGAACCAAAACGGCGAGCCTTCTTCGAGCCCGGCCATCAGTGTGAGCCAGGCGTCGAGAGCGGTGTCGGACTTTCCGGCGGTCTCGGCGAGTCGGGCGGTGCGGCGCAGCACGCTCTCGGGACGGCGCCCCGCGTCGAGCACGCGCTTGTCGAGCTCGAGCGCCAGGTCGCGGGTCACGGTGTCGCCGACCGTGTCGAAGAGGTACTCGCCCGCGGAGGCGACGGTGTCCATGACGCCCAGGGTGGCGGCGCCGATGAGGTTCGGGTCCGTGCGGCGGAGCTGCTCGATCACGCGCGTGCCGTAACGGATGACGCGTCTGGCCTCCTCGACGTGGCGCGGCGGAGCGGCCCAGTCCTCGGCGGCCTTCGCGTAGAGCTGGCGGTGGGCGGCGTCGTCGAAGCGCCCGCCCTCCTCGTCCAGCGTCGCCAGCAGCGCCTCAACCTGGTCGGTCTCGTCGCGGCGCATCGCGATCTGCAGGCGGCGGAATGTCAGTTCTGCGTGCAGATCGTCGAGAGACTCGCTGCGCGTCTCGGCGAGGGCTTCGATCACGTGGATGGCCCGCTCGGCCCTAGCGACGTCGATGCTGTCCACGCTCAGCACCACGTCCAGGACCTGGCGGGCGCGAACCATCAGGGCGGCGGCCGCCTCGCCCGCGGCGGGCTCTTGGCCTGTCGTCGCGGTCTTCAGATCCTCGTCGAGCAAGGGTTCGGCGACCGCGAGGAACTTGGCGCCCGCCTCCTCGCGCGTCTCGGGCGTCGCGGATCGGAAGACGCGGTAGCGCAGGCGGGACTCGTGGCGCCTCGCGGCGGCGGCGAGGGGAGAGTCCGGGTTGACCGCCGCCAGAACCTCGGCGGCCTGGCGGTCGCCGAGCAGTTCCACGTCGGCGAGCCGCATCAGCAGCATCGCGGCACGGTCGGAGCGGGGGTTGGCGCGGATGTACGCCGCGGCGGCCTCGTCGCGCGCCGCCATCGCCGCTTTGTCGCCGTCGCGTGAGGCCAAGTCGAGCGCGACGACGCGCATCCACGCCGACTCGTCGCTCACCTCCGGGTCGTCCGACTTGGCAAGCGGTTCGAGGATCTCGGCGGCCCGAGCGAGCTCGCCGGCGTAGAAAAGGCTCGTGCCCAGGCGGAGGCGGCACGACTCCTGCTCGTGCGGATGCTTCCCGGCGTCTGGGGCGGCGAGCGCGTGCTCGAAAGCGGCGGCGGCCTCGTCGTACTGCCTCGTGAGCGTCTGATTCGTCGCGGGGTGGCCAGGGTCCTCGCCGGAGCGGTCGTGCGTCTCTCGCGCCTCGCGGTACGCGCGGAGACCCTTGGCGTAGAGGAGGATGAACCCCGAGTCGCCCAGGGGCACGTTGTCGAACTTGGAGGCGAGGTCGAGCACGTGCGCCGTCGAGGCAACGGCGTTGAGGTCATCGATCGCCATGCTCGCCAGATCCCTGACCGGGGTCCGGTCCGAGGAGGCCAGGGCGCCGGCGTCGAGCGCACGCAGCGTGGTGACCGCGAGCAGGCGGGCCTGCCCCTCGTCGAGGGGGCCGCGTCGCTGGCGGAGATCCTTGATCCGCTCCTCGAGGCGGCGCCACTCGCCGCCCTGGCTGAGCACCACGATCCACGCGGCGCTCAGCTGCGACTCCGCTTCGGGCGGGATCATGCCCGAGTCCTCGATCGCCTCGAGCCAGGTGATCGAGTCGTCACGATGCCCGTCGAGGGCGTAGCTGAGGGCGACGCCGATCGCGGCGCGGGCGACGTGCTCGAACTGGAGGAGGCGTCGCGGGAGACGGTCCGCGGTCGGGCGGCGCTCCGGAGTGTCCAGGAGGTGCGCAAAGCTGGCGGTCGCCGCGGTGGCGTCCTGGGGCGCATGCTGCTCCAAGGCGATGTAGTACGACGACCAGCCCGAGTAGTAGTGCGCGAGCGATCGAACGCGTCTGGCCTCGGCGAGGTCCTCCAGGACCTGGGCTCGCTCGATCTCCTCCGCCGTCCGCTCGCGGCGTTCCAGCACGATCACCTCGCGGTCGGCGAGGATCGCGACCTCGTCGAGCACTTCGCGGACGGAGCGAAGCGTGGCGACGGCGGCGTCGGCCTCCTCATCACCCGTCAGCATCAGGCGCCAGCTTTCGATGGTCTCTTCCGCAGGGAGATACATCGTGATCGCCAGGCCGACTCGGAGGTTGAAGAGCTTTCCCTCGGGCATCGCGTCCAGGAGGGCGCGGGCGCGCTCCTCGGCCTTGCGACGCGCCTGGGGGGTCGCGGCGGCGACGAGATCGCGCGTGTACAACGTGCCGAGGCGTTCGGCCAGGCGTTCCCGCTCGGCGCCCTCGGTGGTCGCGAGGCGCTCCCTGAGCTGGGCGCCGAGCAGCTCGTCGAGGGCGTGGTCGCGCAGGTAGCGCTCGACGACCTCGTCGGGAGCGCCGGACTCTTGCGCGCGCGCGAGGGCGGGCGCCAGCACGATCGCGGCGATGACCAGCGCGAGGATGTCACTCCTGCGTCGGGACATAGCTCCTCTTGGTGAACCCTGCGTCGTGGGCGGCCTGGAGGGCGGCGGCCGCTGCGGCGACGGGCACGTCCGGGCGCACACGCACCGCGACACCCGCCTCCTTCGGCAGTTGCTTGAGGATCGATGTCAGCTCCTCGGGCGAGACGGCGAGGCGCCCGCCGAGGCGGTAGACCGGCCCGGAGGCGCCCATCTCGACGAGGACGACCTGGGGCTGGAGGTCCACACTCGTGAGGGCGGGGCCTTCGGTCTGGAGGGCGGCGTCGAGGCGTCCTTCCTCGGGCGCGAAGCTGGAGGTGACGAGGAAGAAGATGAGCAGGAGGAAGACGACGTCGATCATGCTCGTCATGGGGAGGGCGCCGAGGCGGCGCGAACGGAAGCCGGCGCTCTTGGGCTGGAGGTTCACGGCCCGTCCTCCGGGGGCGCGGAGAGGGGGTCCATCGTGCCGATGGCCCACTTGCTGACGCCGGCGCGAGAGAGGCGCTCCATGACGCGGTTGAGGTGGGCCGCGAGGCAGCGACGGTCCGGGCGGACGCGGACGGTGACGAGGTTGGCATCGCCGTAACGCTCGATCTCGATCTTGGCGATGCGGGCGAAGCTCTCGAGGGAGATGGGCTCAGATTCGAAGATGAGCTCGCCGGTTGCGGTGAGGTCGACGGTCAGGGTCGCCTTCTCGAGGCGCTCTTCCTGGCCTTTCTCGCGCGGGAGCTCGACCTGCGTGCGGCTGAGCTCACCGAACTGCGAGGTGAACATGAAGAAGATGATGAGCTGGAGGACCACGTCGATCATCGGCGTGAGGTCGAAGCCGCGGAGGCGCTCGGACTGGGCGGGCGCGAACTTCACGGGGTGGGGGCTCCCCTGGGCGCAGGCGCCGCGGCGGGGGCGGGCGGGGGCGCAGGCCTGGGCGCCGCGGGCTGGGTCGGGGCGGAGGGCGTGGCGGCGGACTCGAGGTACGCGGCCAGCTCCTCGATCGTCTCGCCGACCTCGCTGGTCAGCGTGTCGATGCGGTTGCGCAGGTATGTGTACGCGGCGGTGGCGGGGATCGCGACGATGAGGCCGAGAACAGTGGTCACCAGCGCCTGCGAGATGGAGCCGCCGAGTTGGTCGGGGCGTGCGGGCCCCTCGGACATGGCGATGGTGTCGAAGGCGCCGACCATGCCGACGACGGTGCCGAGCAGGCCCAGCATGGGGGCGACGGAGGCGATGAGGCCGATGCTGTCGGTCATGCGGTACATGCGCGCGACCTCGGCCTGACCGGACTCTTCGAGGGCGCCCCGGAGTTCGAGGAAGCCGAACGGGGAGCGTGAGCACCGGACGAGAGCGGCGCCGAATACGCGGGTGATGAACGACTCGTTGTCCGGGTTCTCGCAGATCGTGATAGCGCCCTTGACGTCGTTGGCGCGGAGCTTCTCGTGGAGCTGGCCGACGACCTCCGGCGGGGCGAGGCGCGAGCGGCGCACGCGCCAGAGCTGGGCCGCGATCATCCCGACGCCGACCAGCGAGAGCAGGATGATGATGAAGCCGATCTCGCGTCCCGCGGCGATGTACTGGAGCAGGGACTTGGACGAGGGGGCGTCCTGGGCGAGGGTGAGGGCTTGGGTGAGCACGTCGGTCATGGGTGCAGCGGTCCCTTCGGGGGTTCGAGGCCCGCGAGAGCCAGCGGGGTTGGGCTCGGGGTCAGGGCGCCGAGGGCGGGGGTGGCGCTCCAGTCGCGGATCGGCGCCCAGTCACTCGCGGGGCGCCCAGGGTAGCGGTCGAGCAGCTCTCGGCGCAGGGTCTCGGCGGCGTCGGCGTCGCCGAGGCGTTTGCTCGCGACCGCGGCCTCGGCGAGCGCGATCGCGGCAAGGCGGGGCGGGGCGTCGGCGAGTCGCGCGGGGACATGCAGCAACTGGATGATGCCGCGCCGGCGCGTCTCCGCGTCTTGTTCGAGGAGGAGGGAGCGGCCGAGGGCGAGGCGGATCCACGCCTCGCGCCAGCTCGGGAGCGAGGTGTTGTTCAGACGCGCGCGGAGCGAGGCCTGCGCGGACGCCCTGGCTTCGGGGGCGCCGAGGCGTGAGACGACGATCTCGAAGACGAGCTGCACGCCGGGCTCGCGGAGCGTGCGCTGGTCGAGACCCGAGACCAGCTCGTTCAGGTCGGCACGCACCGCGTCGGCGGCGCCCGGGTCGGCCTCGTACCGGGCGGCGAGCGCGTACAGGCCTTGCAGCGCGCGGAGGCGTGACCGGAGGGCGCCGGGCTCGACGCTGTCGGCAAGATCAGGCGAGACGCCCGTGCGCGCGAGCCACGCGGCCTCATCGGTCGCCAGCCAGATCGGGGCGAGCGCGGGCACGAGGCCGGTTTCCGGGTCGATCAGGTCGTCGGCGGCGCCAGGGGTGGCTCCCTCCGGGCGAAAGCTCTCGGCCCGGAGGACACCGATCCAGGGGGCGATTGCGCGGGCGGCGGCGCCGTCGTGCAGGCGGCAGGCGAGCAGGCCCCTGGCGACGATCGAGGAGGTCGGGCCGCTCGAGGCGGAGTACCGATCGAAGAGGGTCTCGAAGAGGGGCTCGGCGTTGACGTGATCGCCCCGGGCCAGCCTGGACTCGGCGCGCCAGACGTTCTCGGCGGTCTCGCGCAGCGGCTCGAAGTTCGAGGCCCGCTTGCCGGTGACGTCGCGCACGACGCTCCAGTCGAGCGTGATCGAGGCGCCACTGGTCGCGACGATGCGGACACCCTGCTCGCCGACGTCGACGACGTTCCCGGGCGGGGGCGCCCCACCTCCCCAGAGCTGGATCGTCTCGCCCGAGGGCTGCGCCATCGCGTGGGCGGCGAGGACGAGGATGGGGATGAGCGACTCGCGCGTCACGGGCGCTTGCCCTCGACGCGGGCGAAGCTCCCGCCCGAGTCGGTCGCGATCGTCCGCATCATCCGCTCGACGTCGTCGCGGTCGGCGGCGTCGGAGAACTCGCCGAACATGATGCAGTGGATCGGGATGTGGGCCCGAGCGTTCATCTCCTTGATCTCCTGGGGGACGCTCTCGTAGAAGCGTCCGTCGGTCATGAAGTAGATCGCGTCGGGTTGCGGGCGCAGACGGAAGACGGTCTCGAAGGCGCCCATTGGGCGGGTTCCGCCGTCGGCGATGACGCGCTCGATCTCGGAGCGTGCCCAGAGCTTCTTGCGCGTGGTGGCGTCGGTCCAGGCACGGCGCTTGCCGATGATGTCGGGGTCGTCTGAGTACATGACGATGAAGAACTCGGCGCTCTCGAGAAGGGCGTCGATGGAGCGTGAGAGCTCGTCCTGGGTGAGGCGAAGCCGCGTGACCCCCCCGGCGTCGTAGGCCATCGAGCCCGAGCGGTCGACGATGTAGGCGAAGCGCCGCCCCTGGGCCTCGAGGCCGAAGAAGCTCGCGCCCGAGCCCGAGCCCGAGGCGCCCGAGCCCGGGGCGGAGAGATCGAAGCTGGAGGAGGAGGCCGTGCCCCCGCCGAGGCTGAGCTGCACGCGGGCGAGGTCGGGGGTGATCGACTCGGCGCCGGTGAGCGCGGCGATCAACTCGACCGGGGCGGCCTCCGCCCCCCCCACGTCCGGGACGCTCGGGGCGTCCATCTCGAGGTCGGCACTCTGGAGGGCCGACAGCTCGACGTCGCTCATGACGGCGAAGTCAACGACCGAGCCCTTGGCGCCGCCCGCGTCGGCGTGCTCGTACTTGACGGTCCAGAGGGAGACGATCGCCCACAGGACGAGATGAAGCATCAGGCTGACGCCCGCGCCGACGACGGTGGCTCGGCGGAGGAGGCGCCACCAAGTGTCATGGGGTCGCTGGGCGGCGGCGCCCCGGGCGCCGAGCTCCCAGCCGACGTTGGGGGCCCCGCCCTGGGTTGGAGAGCTGGCGCCGTGCCCGTTCACTGATCCATCGTACAAGGGGCCCGACTCCTTCGTGCCGGCGGTATGGCGCCGTCCCGCAGGGGTTTGTTCGCACGGCGCGCCGTGAGGTTCGAGCGGCGGGCGCCGCTTGACGGGGGCGCGCCGGTCACGTTCAATGCCCGAACGACCCGCCGCTTGAGGGGGGCCGTCCCCCGGAGAAAGGCGTCCCGACATGAGCACAGCAGACGCGGCGACCGAGTCGAGCCCGGCGGGTCGAAGGGCCTGGACGCCCGGGACCCCGCCCTCACGGGTGCTCCTCAAGCTCTCGGGCGAGGCGTTCTGCACGCCCGGCGGGTTCGGGATCGACGCAAGCGAGCTGGGGCTGATCGCGGCGGAGATCCGAGACGCGACCATGACGGGCGCCCAGATCGCGGTCGTCGTGGGCGGCGGCAACATCATCCGGGGCGCGGAGCTTGCGGAGGCGGGCGACATCCAGCAGTCGACGGCGGACTACATGGGCATGCTGGGGACGGTGATCAACGCCCTGGCGCTGCGAGAGAAGCTGCTGACGCTGGGCGTGGACTCGCGGGTGCAGTCGGCGCTGGAGATCAAGGCGGTCGCCGAGCCATTCATCCGGGGGCGGGCGCTGCGGCATCTTGAGAAGGGGCGGGTGGTGATCCTCGCGGCGGGCACGGGCAACCCGTTCTTCACGACCGACACGTGCGCGGCGCTGCGGGCGACGGAGCTGGAGTGCGACGTGCTGCTCAAGGCGACGAAAGTGGACGGCGTGTACACCGCCGACCCCAACAAGGATCCGTCTGCAACGCGGTACGACCGCCTGAAGTTCAGCGAGGCGATCGCCCGGAACCTGCGCGTGATGGACATGACGGCGCTGGCGATGTGCCAGGAGCACGACATCCCGGTGCTGGTCTTCCGATTCAAGAATCAGGGCGCGATCCGCTCGGTGATCAAGGGCGCCCCGATCGGGACGTTGCTGACGACCTGACGGGTGCGGGATTCGGACGGCGTGGCGTGCGTACGATTGCCCCCTGGCCGACGCGGCATCGCCGACGGAGACACTGACCATGAGCACCGACCCGGACACGATCCTCCTCGAGGCCGAGGATCAGATGAGCAAAGCCCTGGACTACCTCAAGACCGAGCTTCGGGGCATCCGCACCGGGCGGGCGACGACGGGACTGGTCGAGTTCATCAAGGTGGACTACTACGGGTCGATGACCGACCTCAAGTCCCTGGCGGCGATCTCCATCCCCGAGCCCACGCAGATCTTCATCAAGCCGTTCGACGCCAGCTCGGTCCACGCGATCAAGACGGCGATCGAGAGCTCGGGACTCGGGTTCAACCCGATGGTCGAGGACAAGGCGCTGCGGATCAACGTGCCGGCCCTGAGCCAGGACCGGCGCAAGCAGCTCGTGGGCCAGGCCAAGAAGCACGGCGAGGAGCAGAAGGTCGTCGTCCGCAACGTCCGGCGCGACGCGAACAAGCTCGCCGACACCCTCGGCACGCAAGAAGGCAAGCACTACCCCGAGGACGACATCAAGACCCTCAAGGACGAGATCCAGGAACTCGTCAAGAAGTACGAGGCGGAAATCGAGGAAGCGGTCGAGACCAAGAGCAAGGAAGTGATGGAGGTCTGAGGCGGCGCGACGTCGCTTGGTGGGACAGGCGTCCCGCCTGACTCCCTACGCGTAGCCCAGCTCGTCCAGGTCGTCCTCGTCCAAACCCATCTCGTGCCCGAGTTCGTGCAGGATTGTGACGCGGATCTGCTCGCGGATCGCGGCGTCGGCACGCCGCCCGCCCCATCCGCCGGCTTCGAGGACGATCCCGACTCGGAAGAGGTGGATCTGGCTCGAGGCGACGCCGTCGAACTCGAGTGACCGCTCGGTGATCGCCAGGCCCGTGTGCAGGCCGCAGAGGCTCTCGGCGGACTCCGGGTCGGACGGGTCCATGTCAAGGTCACGGAGCATGTCGTCATCGGGTCTGTCCTCGACGATGATGGGCGACTCATCGAGCATCGCGCGCACGTGCTCGGGCAGGCGGTCGATGACCTCCTCGACGAGACGGTCGAACCTGTTGCGCTCCGTGGGCGTCATCGGAAGGCCCCGTCCTCGTCGAGGATGTCGGCGATGCCGATGCCTGGGGTCTCGATGATCGGGCGCAGGCGGAGACAGTCGATGAAGATGCCGAAGAGGCCGAGGGTGAAGAGGAGCGATCCTGCGGCAACCAGGATGATCTCGGCCGAGTGGATCGTGCGTCCGACAGGGCCGCGGAGTTCGATGTCGATGAGTTGAAGGAGATCGCCAGACGCGGCGAGCGCGACGGGGGCGAGCAGCGCGAGCATCGACTGGCGATCGACCCGCCCCGTGCGCACGACGACGGAACGCATCGCGAGGGCCCGCGCGTTGGGCTGCAGGCCCAGGATGATGATGGCCAGCACTGCGCCGATCATCAGCCTCGTCACGATGCGGGGTGTCGACATCCCGCCCGCGCCGAGCACGGGGGTGACGACACCGGCGTCGAGCCTCGCGTAGAGGAACCAGAGCAAGGCCACGAGTGGGACGTACGCGATCGTGCCGACGATCGCTCTCGCCCGGAAGGCGCCGGGGACTCGCGCGTGAGGTCGGATGAGCACGATCGCGCCGACTCCAGAGAGCCCAGTCATGACGAGGACGCCCAGCCAGGTCCAGCCCGGATTCCAGGCGATGGCGAGCGAGGAGTAGGTGAGTTCGTCGAGTCGGATGGCCCACGCGCCGAGGGCGGCGAGCAACGCCGCGCCCGACCAGAGGAGCATCCCCCACGCGGTCGTTCGCGGGCGCGTGAGCGCCTTGAGCTCATCCGCCTTGGGATCGACGATTGCGAGGATGGTCGCGCGGACCGGGAGCTGGCACTCGGGGCAGAGCGCGCGGATCGACAAGCCTCGCAGGTTGTACCCGCACCCGATGCAGGGCAGATCGCCCGTCAGCTCCGACGCGAGCACGCTGGTGTGAGCGCGGCGCTCGGCGGGGGACGGGGTCAGGCCCTGGTTTTCGGCGGACTCCGGCTCCACGAGACCCTCTCCGCGGGTGGCCCGCGCGTGCGCCCGCTGGCGGCGGCAAGCGCGATCTTAACGCCCCGGGGCGACCGGGCGGGCGGGTCATATACTCGGGGCGAGACGAAAGCCCGCCGCAACCCTGGGCGTCACCAGGCGTATCGGCGCACGCCAGGGACGCGATGCAGCAGCAGATCGACCGCCTCCGACGAAACATCACCGAGGTCTTCCTCGGGAACCAGCCGGCGGTTGACCGTCTCATCTGCTGCCTGCTCGCCCGGGGCCATGCGCTCATCGAGGACGTCCCGGGCGTGGGCAAGACCGTCCTCGCCTCGTCGATCGCCAAATCGGTCGACTGCCCGTTCACCCGGATCCAGCTCACCCCCGACATGCTCCCGGCGGACGTCCTGGGCGTGACGATCTATGACCGCGAGTCGGGGCGGTTCGAGTTCAAGCGGGGGCCGATCTTCACGAGCATCCTGCTCGCCGACGAGATCAACCGGGCGACCCCCCGGACGCAGACGGCGCTGCTCGAGGCGATGAACGAGGCGAGCGTGTCGATCGACGGGATGGTGCATCAGCTCGGCCCGCCCTTCATGGTGCTGGCAACGCAGAACCCCTACGAGTTCGAGGGGACGTACCTGCTGCCGGAGAACCAGCTCGATCGGTTCCTGATGCGGATCCGGCTGGGGTACCCGCCGGCGTCGGAGGAGGCGAGGCTGCTGGAGCTGCGCCCGGCGCAGAACCGCCTGGCGACGCTCGAGCCCGTGCTGCACGCCGACGACGTGATCGCGTTGCAGGACGCTGTGGACGCGGTGCGCCTGGACGAGTCATTACGGAACTACATCGTCGAGATCGCGCACGCAACGCGAGAGCACCCGGAGGTGCAGGTGGGTCTGTCCCCGCGGGGCGCGCTGGCGCTCGCACAGGCTGCCCGGGCGGCGGCGGTGATGGACGGGCGCGACTACGTGGTCCCGGACGACATCGTGGATCTGGTCATCCCGGTGTGCGCGCACCGCGTGATCAGCCGGGCGTACTCGTCGGGCGGGGGGGGCGAGGCGATCATCGAGATCCTCGAGTCGGTCATTCAGTCGCTGGCAAGCCCGGCCTGAAGCCGCCAAACTCGCACGGGGGAAGGAGCGAGGCGTGATGCTTCCACTGCGAATCCGTCGATGCGTCCCGGGCATGGTGTGCGTGGTGCTGGCGCTTGCCGCGGGTCGGGTGATGGCACAAGAGGGTGGCGCCGACAAGGCGCGTGCCCTCGAGCAGGCCGTGATGAGCAAGAACCTCCGGGGCGTGGAGCGCGCCCTGGACGACCTCTGGAACTCAGACCGCGAGAAGGCGCGGGAGATGGCGTGGACCCTGCTCACGCAGGGACCCGAGGACCAACGCCCGATCGCGTTGGCATCGTTCGTGACGCACGCGAGCGTGGAGGAGCTGTCGCAGCTGGCGAACGCCGACGCGCTGCGGCGTGAGGAGGGGGCGCGGGTGATGCTGGTGCGGGCGCTGGGGACGCGCCCGGGCGCCGAGACGATCGCCGAGGCCCGCAAGTTCCTTCGTGATTCCAGCCGCCTGGTGCGAGCCGCGGCGGTCGAGGCGCTCGCGGATCTGGGAGACGTCGGCTCGATCGCGCTCTACTACCGGAAGATGACGAGCGTGCCCTCCCAGGTCGTGAACTGGAAGGACGACGACGCACAGATCGAGCAGATGGCGATGTACGGCGCCGTCAGCGCCCTGACCGACCTCCGCCCAGAGCACGCGAGCGAGGTCCAGCTCTGGATCAAGGAGCACGCGAAGGACATCGACAGCTTCACGCCCCCACCACCACCTGAGGAACGCACCGGCGAGTGGACGTACTGGGACAACGACACCCTCTCGACGCCGAGCTTCGAGGTCCAGTTCGAGTTGGGGAATACGGCGGACGCCGGGGCGATGCAGGGACGCTCCGGCTGGGAGGAGATCTCGAAGGGGCTCGAGCAGAGCGCCGCGGCGGCGCGGCGGGCGGCCGAGCCCATCTTCGGGAAGATCCACCTGCCGCCGGTGCGCCTCGTGCTCGCGAACGACCAGACGATCTCGAAGTTCGGCGGGCCCTCGCGCGGGTACGCCGGGTTCGCCTCGGGCAATAAGATCGTGATGCGGTTCGAGAACTGGGGCGCCGCCCAGCGGACGCTGGTGCACGAGTACGTGCACATCATCCACTCGGCGTACCAGACTGACCAGCCCCGCTGGCTGAGCGAGGGGCTCGCCGAGAGCCTGTCCAAGTCGCCCACGAGCAGCGCATGGGCAGGGATCGGCGCCTCGCGGGCGGCGTCGCTCGGCGAGGCGCTCAACAAGGGGCTCGTGAGCGAGACGCTCCGATGGGACCGGTCGGGATCGTCCAACGAACCGCCGGAGCTGTACGCCCAGGGGCACGCGGTCGTCGACTACCTCCGCTTCGGCCCGTTCACGGCTCCCGAGGCGCGCCTGCGCGATCTGATGGCGCGGATCTCGAAGGGGCAGCGCCCCCAGCAAGCGATCGAGACGCTGTACGGCCCGGTGCGGGACCTCGATGAGGGGATCCGGCGCTGGATCCAGGGCGACTGACCACACGCAGAATGAGCCAGGCTTCATGAAGCGTTCACCGCGTCGTCATCGCGCGCCTGGAGCATGCGGGCGTGAGAGAACCGTTTTCTCACCTGTCATGCCCCCGGTGGCGCGTCGCCACCGGGGGTCTTTCTTTTGACGGCGCGCGCCAACCCCCGCCGGGTGGCGGGGGCGCGCGTCGCGTTGCCTCATTGTGTGCGAATCAGGCCTCACGGCGCGCCGGGTGAGAGCACGGCACGCCGCGGCGCCGACGGTGGAGACTATCCCCGTGAGGGGAGAGGGGAGTATTGCGTCGGCACGCCAGTCGGTACGCGAGATTTGCGCATCGGATGGCGTCGTTTGCGGGAATTCACGCGCCTCGGCGTGCGTCGCGGGATTTGGCGACAGTTGTCGCCAACGTGGCCCGCTCGGGCGCCGCCGAAACAGGGGTGTTAGGCTCCGCTTGCGCGAGAGTATGCCGTGCGAGAGGAGGCCTCATGCCCCGCCTGGTCCGCCACGACGCCGACGGCCCGATCAAGATCGAGGTCCGCGACAAACCGGTGTTCGTGTGCGCGTGCGGCTTGAGCAAGACATTCCCGATCTGCGACGGGTCGCACAAGGGGTGCGTGAACGAGACGCCGGGGGTGGTGTCGGTGTACGACGCGAAGCGGGAGCGGGTTATTGAGGAGCGGGAGGAATAGGCGGTCTCTCATACCAACGGTGTTCTCCACACTCCGGGCAAGGGTCGCCGTCCTCCAACCCCTCGAGTGAATAGCCGCAGTTGCGGCATTCCCCCGGTCGAGGCGAGGCCGCAAGGTAGAGCACGACCAACGCGAACAACAACGAGACTCCGCCAATCGACAGGGCCCCCGCGAGCACGGGGCCTCTGAGCAGCCTACGCCAATCGAACGAGTGCAGCGTGCGATCCCAGCCGAGAGAAATCGGACTCGTGCCCCCATACTGCGTCAGAGGGGGATCGTACGTGATCCGGGCGTCCGGGGGCACTAGCCCGGCCGGCATCGCTGCCGCCAGCGCATCGATCAGTTCCGCTTCGCGTTCGACATGCGCAACCGTGCGGCGCGCTGGGAGTTCCTCGACATAGACCCGCCACTGTCGACGGTCCGAAATCCGCCCCCAAATCGAGGTATCGATGCGGAAGAACTCAAGCACCGTGATGAAATAGCCTTCCGCTTTTGGATCAATCGCGGGCGAGGCAAGCACAACGTTCCATGCCCGAGCGTCCGGCGAGTACGCCGCGCTGAATGTCGCTCGCGAGGCGGCGACTCCACTCGACGAAGTGTAGTGTGTGAGGGCCAGAAATGCAGCGGGGATCGCCGCAATGAGCACGACCAGATATGGGATACGAACCAACCGCCACGCTTCGCGGATGCGGCTTCGTAAGAGAGATGCCGACGTCACTGAAGTAGTATTGACAAGAATCGGATTGGGTGCAACGCATTCACGCCGGCCCCGTCCTTGATCTGATGGCGACAGCTCGTCCCCGTCGCGAGCAGAGTGTGCTTGCCCTTGCAGGCCGAGGCGGCGGGGAGGAGGGCTCGCCCACCGATACGCATGGACAGGTCGAAGCGATGCCGCGAGAAGCCGAAGGCGCCGGCCATGCCGCAGCATCCGGCGTCGAGCACGTCGATTGTGCCCTCGCCGAGGGCGAGGCGGAGGACGGCCGCCGAGCTGTCAGCGCCCCAGAGGGCCTTCTGGTGGCAGTGCGCGTGCAGGACCACGCGCCCCTCGGGCTCGCGGAAGCTCGGGCGGCGGGGGTGCTTGTCCCAGCGCCGTGCGAGGAACTGCTCGGGCAGCTCGGCCCGCCTGGCAAACTTCCGGCGGAGCTCGATCGGGCGATTGATCCGCAGCGAGACCCAGTCGTCCGCGATCGCGCTCAGGCACGAGGGCTCGATGACGATCAGGCCCGCGAGGGAATCGTCGTTGATGAGGGGGGCAAGTCGGTCGAGCGTGCGCTCGGCGCCGACGATCGCCTCGGGGAGCATGCCCAGCGAGATGTGCGCGCGCTGGAAGTCGTCGCACCGGACGAGCGTGACGTGGTAGCCGAACGCCCCGAGCACACGCCTGGTCGCCAGGGCGATCTCGGGCTCGTTGTACTGGACGAACGTGTCGGCGAGCAGCGCCACGACTGGGGCGCCAGCGGGCAGGCTCGGGTCGTCGCCCCCCCACCGCTTGTGCAGCGGGCGGGCGAAGGGCGGGAGCGAGCGCTTCGGGTGCAAGCCGAACGCGGCATTGAGGATCGCTCGCGTCGGCGGGAAGCGGTTGATCGCGTTGACGAGCCCCGGGGCAATCGAGGCGAGGCGGCTGGCCCGGTCGATGTCGGCCATCGCGCGCACGCGGAGGGGCGGTCGCTTCGTGCGATACCCCTGGGCGAGGTACTCGCTCTTGAGACGGGCGATGTCCACGTTGCTCGGGCACTCGCTCTTGCACGCCTTGCACGAGAGGCAGAGGTCGAGGGTCGCGAGCGTCTCGGCGTCGTTCCAGGCGGGGCGTGCCGGGCCCGTGAGATCGAGTTGGCCCGTGAGGGCGAGGCGGAGGGCGTTGCCGCGACCGCGGGTGGAGTGGCGCTCGTCGAGCGTGCCCATGTACGAGGGGCACATGGTGCCGCCCTGTTTCTTGCGGCAGACCCCGGCGCCGTTGCAGGCCTCGACGGCGTGTCCGAAGCCGTCCTGGTCGGCGTAGTCGTAGAAGGTGTCGATCTCGGGGACGTTGACGGGGACGCCCTTGGGGTTGACGCGGACCTGTTGCGCGATGGACTCGATGGGGCCAGGGGAGACGACGGCGCCGGGGTTGAGGAGGTTGTGGGGGTCGAAGATGGCCTTGATCCGGCGGAAGGCTTCCATGAGTTCGGCGCCGAAGTAGTCCTCGAGGAGTGGGCCGCGGGCGCGACCGTCGCCGTGCTCGCCGGACATGACGCCGCCGAGGGACTTGGCCAAATGGGCGGCCTCGACGGCGATCTCCTGCATGCGCCGCACGTCGAGCGGGTCCTTGAGGTCGAGCAGCGGGCGGACGTGGAGGACGCCGACGGAGGCGTGGGCGTAGAAGGACGCGATCGTGCCCTTGGACTCCACGATCTTGCGGAACTCTCTCACGAACTGGGCGAGGTTCTCGGGGGGGACGGCGTTGTCCTCGACAAAGCCGAGTGGCTTGCGATGCCCGGCGATCGCGTGGAGCAGGGGCTCGCCGGCCTTGCGCAGCGCCCAGGCGTCGGCCATCGCCCGCGGCTCGACGTGCGACTGGACCCGCCCCGCCGGGAATATGGCGATCACCTCGGCGCACCTCTCAGCGACCGCGTGGACGTCGGCGCCGAAGAACTCGGTGTAGAGCACGGCTTGGGGCGTCCGTCCGCTAATCGTCGGCAGCAGCTCGACGTACTTGGAGCACTGCGGGTTCTTGCGGGCGAGGTCGATGATGAGGTCGTCGAGCAGCTCGATCGCCGCGGGCTTGAGCTCGAGCAGGGGCAGCACGGCTCCGATCGCGTCATCGATCGAGTCGAAGGCGATGACGGCGAGTCCCTTGGCGCGCGGGATGTCGTGCAGACAGAGCTCGGCGGCGAGCGTGAGGGCGAGCGTGCCCTCAGAGCCACACATGAGTGGGGCCAGGTTCAGCTTGGCGGGGTCGTCGCCGAACTGATCGAGCTGCTTGAGGATCTCGTCGAGCTGGTAGCCGGCGCTGCGGCGAAGCGTTCTCGGGAAGCGATCGCGGATCAGGCGATCGTGGTCACGGACCACTTCGACGACGCGCCGGGTGATGTCGGCGACCAGCTCATCGCGAGTCGCGGCGCCCTCGTCGAACGTGACCCGCCGCCCATCGGCCAAACACGCCTCGACGCCGAGGACGTTCTCGCTCGTGCGCCCGTACAGGATCGAGTGGGCGCCGGCCGCGTTGTTCCCGATGCACCCGCCGACGTTCGCTTGGCGGGCAGTGGCCGGGTCAGGCGCGAAGAACAAGCCCGTCTCGCGGATCTGGTCGTTGAGGTCATCGACCGTGATGCCGGGCTGGACGCGGCAGCGCCTGGCCCTTGGGTCCACGCCGAGGAGGTGGTTGCATCGTGACGAGAAATCGATCACGACCGCGCGATTGACGCACTGACCGGCAAGGCTGGTGCCACCACCCCTGGGCAGGATCGGGACTCGATGCTCAGCGCAGAACTGGACGGCGCGGATCGCGTCCTCGATCGAGGCGGGGATCACGACGCCCAGGGGCTCGACCTGGTAGATCGAGGCGTCGGTCGCGTACAGCATCCGGTCGTGCAGGCCGAAGCGGACCTCGCCCTCGACGGCGCGGGCCAGCTCGCGCGCGATCCGATCGAGGTCGGCGCCCGCGGGCGTCGCGACGGCGTCCGGTCGGACAGGGAGCCGGGTTGTCGTGCCTTCCGTCACAGGCGGCATCGTACTCGCCCGGCGGGCATCGACTTGTGCGATGTCACCGGCGTGTCACGCCCGGCTCGCCGGCATGAACGAAGCGCCCTCCCGGAGCGTTGGATTGACCGGATGTGTGACGGCCGCGCGGTCGTTGCCGATGTAAGGGGAAGAGGCGGCACGGCCCGCCGGGAAGCGAGGATGCCATGGGACGAGCGAGCACGTGGGCGATGGTGATGGTCGCGGGGACGGCCTGCACGGCGGGGCTGGTCGCGATGGGGGCGGGGCGGGGAACAACCACGACGGCTGCCCCGGGCGCCCCGGCGTCGGCGGATCTGAACCTGCCCGTCACCTCGATCACGCTGTACCGCTCGGGCGTCGCGTCGTACGAACGCCGAGGGACGGTCCGGGGGGATGTTCACGCCCGCATGAGCGTCGAGGGGGACCGCATCAACGATCTGCTCAAGTCGATGGTGCTCCTCGATCTCGACGGCGGGCGGGTCGAGGCGGTCAGCTACGAGTCCAACGAGCCATTGGCCAGACGCCTGTCCAGCTTCGCGATCGACATCTCGGACAACCCGGGCGTTTACACCCTGTTCGAGCGGCTGCGGGGCGCCCAGGTCCGGCTCGACACGATCGCCGGCGGCGTCGAGCAAGGCGCGGTCCTGAGCGTCGAGAGCTGGCCGGTCGTCGAGGACGGCGTCTCGGTGCCACGAGGCTTCGTCACGCTCCGGACCGACCAGGGCCTGCGCACGATCGGCCTGCACGAGGTCAAGCGGTTCCAGCTCGTGGACGAGCGCCTCGCGGACGAGGTCCGGCGGGCTCTCGAGGCAATGAACGAGAATCGTGCGGAAGACGCCAAGAGCGTCGAGCTGTCGTTCGCGGGCGAGGGGGAACGCCGGGTGGTGGTGTCGTACGTGCAGGAGGCGCCGGTGTGGAAGGCGAGCTATCGCCTGGTGCTGCCCGAGGACTCGGCGTCGGAGGCGACGCTGCAGGGCTGGGCGATCGTGGAGAACACGACGGACGAAGACTGGCGGGAGGTGAACCTGTCACTGGTCTCGGGGCGCCCGGTGAGCTTCACGATGGATCTGTACGAGCCGTTGTACGTGCCCCGGTACGAGGCGCCCGTGCCGGTGGCGGCGGGGGCGAGGCCCCGGGTGTACGCCGAGGGGGCGATCGTTGGAGGCTCCGGCGGACAGAGCCCGTTCAGCGGGCAGACCCAGGACCAATACATGAACAAGTCGGTGCGAGATCGCGTTGAGGCACAATCGCGCGCGGCGGGGCGGGCGCCGACTTCGATCGCCGACGATGCGACGATGGGCTACGAGTTTGAGCCCTCAATGCTTGGCGCTGGTGTCGCCTCCGGCGGTGAGGTTGGCGAGCAGTTCCGGTACGCCCTCGACGCGCCGGTCACCATCGAGCGTCGGCGGTCGGCGATGCTGCCGATCCTCACCGAGCCCGTGAAGGTCCGACGCGTCAGCATCTACGCCGCCTCCGACAACGCCGAGCATCCGATGCGTGGCGTCGAGCTGACGAACTCCACGAGCCTGCAGCTCTTGGCCGGCCCCTTGAGCGTCTACGACGCGGGCGCCTACGCCGGCGACGCCCAGATCGGGCACGTTGCGCCGCAGGACGAGCGGCTGCTCGCGTACGCGGTCGACCTCGACGTCGTCGCCACGACGGAGCGAAAGGACAAGGGCGCCGTGGAGCAGACGCGGATCGTCAAGGGCGTCCTGGAGCAGAAGATCAAGGACGTGACCACGACCCGGTACACGTTCACCAGCAAGGACCGCGCACGCCCGCGAACCGTCGTCGTCGAGCATCCGGCGATGGAGGGGTGGGATCTGGTGGAACCGAGCAAGCCGAGTGAGAACACCGATGGCGCCGTCCGCTTCGAGGTCGCTCTGGCCCCCGGCGGAGATGGCGTGCTCGCCGTGACTCACGAGCGCGTCC
This sequence comes from Phycisphaerales bacterium, assembly GCA_041402005.1. Lineage (GTDB taxonomy): Bacteria > Planctomycetota > Phycisphaerae > Phycisphaerales > UBA1924 > JAJRXR01. Next base: position 44,276 of record JAWKTB010000004.1, read on the forward strand.
GCTATCAGCGGTTCGGCGTGCTGGGCCAAGACACCGAGACGCTCATGCGATACGCGACGCAGGGCCGGGCGAGCCAGGACGTCGTCGATGCGGTCCGACGCGTCGGCGAACTGCAGGGCGCCGTCGTCGACGCCCGCTCGCAGATCGCTCGCCTCGAGCAGGAGCGCCAGGAGATCGCCCAGGACCAGGAACGGATCCGCGGCAACCTCGGGCGTGTCTCCAGCGGCACGGAGTTGCACCAGCGCTACCTGACGAAGCTGAACGAGCAGGAGACCCGGCTCGAGGACATTGCCCAGGAGTTGGAAAGGATCCACGAACGCGAGCAGGCGGCCCAGAAGGCCCTCGAGCAGTTCGTCGCGGGGCTCAGCGTCGGGTAACGAACGCATCATCGGCGGCGAAACGAGAAAGGCCCGCGACCAGATGGTCGCGGGCCTTCGTGTTACGAACCGAACGAGACTCGGCGCGGGATCAATCGAAGTAGGGGGAGATGGTGACCGTGGCGTTGTTGCCGGTGGTCGCCTGGACCCTGAAGTACTGCTTGAGGAAGGCGTTGCGGTTGTCGAAGCTCGGGCTGGCGGTGCCGCCGACGAGTTGGTAATCGGAGGCGGTCGCCGCTGTAGCGATGTCGCGCTTGAGGTCGTCCTCGTTGGCGAAGACGTTGTCGGCGTGCGACTTGTTCTCGTCGGAGGTGATGCCGTTGAAGGTGACGACGAGGGACTCGGGATCCGGGCGGTTGGAGAAGGCGACGTGGTTGTCGTTGAAGCCGATGTTGCCGTCCCAGCTGGTGCGCGAGCCGTGGGTCAGGAGGGTCTGGGAGCTGACGCCGAGGGGCGTGGTGCCGTTGCCGGTCACGCCCATGTCGTCGAGGAGCTCCCACTCGCCGGTGTTGGCGCCGCCTGAGCCCAGGTCGTAGACCGGGCCGCGGTTGCCGAGGGAGGCCTCGGTGGCGACGAAGGTGTTGCTCCAGAGGGCCTTGCGCTTGCCGAAGGGCGGGGTGTGAGCGTAGGAGAACGAGCCACGCCCGTTGTTCTCCATCTTCTCGGTGTACCCGAACGAGCCGGCGCCCTGGGTGTAGTCCCTGGGGGTCGCGACGTAGGCGGGGTCCCAGAGGGCGAGCTCGGCCCGCTGCATGTCGGTGATGGCGCTGGGGGTGTCGAACTCGTAGTTGTCGTACTCCTGGTACGCGCCGTTGGGCTCCGAGGGGCTGACGCACATCTCGGGGGCGATGGTGCCGTCGAAGATGATGATCGAGAAGATGTGGCGGGTGAGGTCCTTGGTCGCGGTCGAGACCATGCCGGTGACCTCGAGCGTGTTGTTGCTCCGGTCGACGCGGCTGGGCAGGGGGTAGGAGTCGCCGTGGTTGCTGGCATAGGTGACGAGGCCCTGCAGGATGCCGCGGACCTGGGTCTGGTCCTTGAGGCGGCGGGCCGCCTGACGGGCCTTGCCGAGGGCCGGCAGCAGGATGCCGATGAGCAGCGCGATGATCGCGATGACCACGAGCAGCTCGATCAGGGTGAAACCCTTCTTCCGATTGACTTGCATGGGACAGATACCTCCAAGTGATCCGGTGACGCCCTTGCGAGCGGGAAGCGGCGACGCCGCGACCGTTCGCGTAGGCATGGTTCGTTTTGTGCGGGTTGAGTTTCCGACGCGCCGCCCGAGTTCGGGAGGGGACGCCGGGCGCCGAGCCGCACACGCCTGTGCCGTGAACCGCCAACAAGGCGGCTCCGGCGTCGGGATGTCGCTGGCGTGCGGGGCGGGCGAATGAGGTCGGCGGGGTGCAAAGCCGCCAATCAGTGCGTCGATCGAAATTCCACGCCCACGCGTCAGCAGGGGCACGCGTGCCACGGACATCTTACCATCCGAACGCCCGGGCGTCCCGGTTTCACACCCGTGATGCGAGACTGGCTCGCCTGTCAAACCCGTCCACCACCCAAACACGGAGCCCGCCATGACCGCCGGATCCAGCCAGACCCCCGAACAGCGGCTCGAAGCCCTTGGCCTTCGACTGCCGACCCCCCCCACCCCGGTGGCGGCGTACATCCCCGCCAAGCGGGTGGGCTCGCTCGTCTACGTCTCGGGGCAGATCCCGGTCCGGGGTGGGGCGTTGATCGCGACCGGGCGGGTCCCGACTGAGGTCGGGCTGGCCATCGCCGTGGAGTGCGCCCGCCAGTGCGCGCTGAACGGGCTGGCGGTGCTCAAGGCCCAGGTCGGCGAGCTGAGGCGCGTGAAGAACGTCGTCCGCCTGGGCGGGTTCGTCTCGTGCGGGGCGGACTTCTGGGATCAACCCGAGGTGATCAACGGGGCGAGCGAGCTGATGGTCAAAGTGTTCGGCGAGGCCGGACGGCACGCCCGGGCGGCGGTCGGGGCGCCGAGCCTGCCACTGAACGCGCCGGTCGAGGTTGAGTTCTTGTTTGAGGTCGAGTGAACGCGGGGGCTGGAAGCCCCCGCCTCCGTGACACAAATGGCTCGGCGATCAGCCGAACGCCTTCTTGTAGTCCGCGATGAACTTCGCCAGCCCGATGTCCGTCAGCGGGTGACTCATGAACTGCTTGATGACGTTGAAGGGAACGGTCGCGACATCGGCGCCGGCCAGGGCACACTCCACCATGTGCTTGGGGTGACGGATCGAGGCGGCGAGAACCTTGGTCTGGTAGCCATAGTTGTCGTAGATTTGGCGGATCTGGACGATCAGCTCCATGCCGTCCTGCGAGATGTCGTCGAGGCGCCCGATGAAGGGGCTGACGAGGAAGGCGCCGGCCTTGGCGACCATCAGGGCCTGCAGGGGCTGGAAGCAGAGCGTCAGGTTCGTCCGCGTGCCCTCGTCGCTCAGCGTCTTGCAGGCCTTGAGGCCCTCGACGGTGCTGGGGAGCTTGACGACGATGTTCTCGGCGATCTTGGCGGCGTTTCGCCCCTCGCGGAGCATGCCCTCGACGTCGGTCGCGATGACCTCAGCGGAAACCGGGCCCTTGACGACCTCGCAGATCTCGGCGAGGCGCTTGTGGTAGTCCACGCCCTCCTTGGCGATCAGCGAGGGGTTGGTGGTGACGCCGTCGAGCACGCCCATGTCGTGGGCCTCGCGGATCTCGTCCAGGTTGGCGGTGTCGATGTAGAGGTCCATCGGGGTCTCTCCGTGTCGAGGCGTGGGATGGGGCGCGAGTCTAGCCCGCGGCGGCGTCGCGGGAGCTGTCGAGCATCGCCGTCAGCTCGCGACGCAGGATCTTGCCCGTCGGGTTGCGGGGCAGGCTCTCCAGGACGATCACCCGGCGGGGGACCTTGTACCCCGCCAGTCGATCGCGGCAGTGGCGGAGCAACGCCTGCTCGTCGATCGTGGCGCCCGGCTCCGCTTCGACGAACGCGACCGGGACCTCCCCGCGCATTGGGTCGGACTCCCCCACCACGCCCGACGCGTGGACGCTCGGATGGTCGTTGATGACCTCCTCGATCTCGCGCGGGAAGACGTTCTCGCCTCCGACGATGAGCATCTCCTTGATCCGCCCGGTGATGTAGAGGTGCTGGTCTGCGTCGAGCTTGGCCATGTCGCCGGTGCGGAAGTAGCCGTGCTCGTCGAAGACCTCGGCGGTCAGCTCGGGCAGGTTGAAGTACCCCTTCATGACGTTGGGGCCCTTGATGCGCAGCTCGCCCTCCTCACCCGCGGGCAGATCGCCGCCCGTCGCCAGGTCCACGATCCGCTCGCGCACGTCGGGCAGGGGCGGGCCGACGGAACCGGGGCGGTACTCGGCGGGGCGGCAGATGTTGGTCACGGGCGAGGTCTCGGTCAGACCGAACCCCTCGCACAGGCGCACGCCGAAGCGTTCCTGGAAGCGGGTGGCGACGTCGCGTGGCAGGGGCTCGCCCCCCGAGACCATCATCCGGAACGACGTGAAGTCGTCCGGCTCGGCCTTCTTGACTTGCAGCATCGCGTTGTACATCGAGGGGATCGCGACCATGATCGTCGGGCGGTGCTCGCGGATCGCGCCGACGACGCGCTGGGGGACGAAGCGGGCGGCGTAGACCGCTCGGGCGCCAGTCGCGAGGGGCATGATGGTCAGGACCGTCATCCCGAAGGAGTGGAACTGCGGGAGGACGCCGAAGATGGTGTCGCGGGGCCCGCACCCGACGCCGATGCGGCATTGACGGAGGTTCGCGAGCAGATTGGCGTGCGTGAGCATGACGCCCTTGGGGCGCCCGCTCGTGCCCGAGGTGTAGAGCAACGCCGCCACACGGCTTCCGCTCGCGCCCCGGGGCCAGCGAGGGCGGGGCATGCCCTTGAACGAGACCTCGTCGAGCTTGAGCAGGTTCGCGACCTCCGGCGCCTCGCCGAGGTGCTCGAGCATGGGGCCGACGCTGACGATCGTGTCCGTGCCGCAGTCGTCGACGACGTACTGAAGCTCGGAGGGTTTCAGGAGGTAGTTGAGTGGGACGATGGTCTTGCCGAGCATCCAGGCGGCGAGGGCCGTGATCGGGAAGGCGCCCGAGGTGGGCAGGAGGATGCCGAGTGTGTCGCTCTTGCAGACCGGGGCGAGAGCGCTCGCGAGGTGCATGGCGCCGACGATCAGCTCATAGCCCTTGTACGTGCGTGTGTCGTCAACGACGGCAACACGCGTCGGGTGGGCGAGAAGTGTGCGAAGGATGGGGGCGTGGATGCTCATGCGGGTGGCGTCTGCGAGTTTAGTTGGATGGCGCCTGGGTGGCCTGGAAGCCCACCCCTCCGTGAATCGAGAGGTCAGTAGGGCCAGAGGGCGAGGCCGTGGGGGGCGTTGCGGACGTCCATCGTGACGTTCACGCTCTTGAGGAGCTTGCGGGAGTCGAGGTCGTAGGCGGTGACGGTGCCGGGGGAGGAGCCGACGATCACAAGACCATCGTCTGTGGTGACGAGCCCGCGTGCGAAGCCCTGGCGGGCGTAGTCGGCGGGGACGCCGGTGCTGACGACCCGGTCCTCGGGGTAGGTCACGATCGGGAGGCGCGCCCGCGTGCGCCCCTGGTCGTCGGCGACGAGCACGCAGTTCTGCTCGGTCGCGTTGCAGATGACGCCGCCCCCGAAGGGACGGGCGTTGTGCGTGCCGGGGGGGAGCTTGGCCCGGGTGGAGAGGCGCGTGCCCTCGATCGCGAGCATGACGGGCAGGACGGTGCCCGAGAGCAGGATCGCGCCGTTCTCGACCCAGACGGAGTTGATGTGCAGCGCGTCCTCGCCCGGGACCGCCTTGGCGATCCTGGGATCGAACTTGCGGACCGACAGGGGCAGCCCGTTCGGACCCGGGCGGGTCTCCTTGCGGATGTGCCAACCACGGGTGAACAGCCGCTGATCCAGATCGAACTCGACGATCGCGTCGTAGGTCGTCGAGGTCACGAGGAGGCGGCGTCCGTCGAGAAAGACCTCGTGAGCGTGGTGCAGGCAGGCGCACTTGTGCGATCGCTGCAGTTGAAAGTCGGGATCGAAGACGAACAGCTCGTCGGAGGCGGCGATGTAAATGTCATCCCCGTCGTACGCGATGCCGCGCAGGCCGCGCCCCATGCCGCGACCCTCCCACGAGATGTCGTGCGAGTCCCAGTCGAGGACCTGGCGCCAGGAGCCTGATTCGAGGTCGATGAGGTAGGCGCCGCCGTGGCTCTGGCCCTGGTCGGCCGAGCGGATGACGTCGGTCATGAGGACGGTCGGCAGGGGCATCGGGCGAGGGTATGGCGGGGTGCGTCGCGGTGCCACGGCTGACCCCGACAGGGGCAGCCGTGCTTCGTCATGGTCGGCGCGGCCCGGTGAGAAACGCAACCCCAGCGGCACGGCTGCCCGAACGGGTCAGCCGTGGCGCCGTTTGCAGCTCAGCCCAGCGCGATCGCCGAGGCGATGGCAGTCTTGTCGATGTGCGAGAGGGAGATGAGCACCTTGGAGATGCCCTGGTCGCGGGCGGCCTTGGCCGCGGCGGCGTGCAGCTCGATCCGTGGGCGCCCCGAGGCCTCGTGCACGACCTCGACGTCCGCCCAGCCGATCCCGCCCGACCAGCCCGTGCCGAGGGCCTTAAGCACCGCCTCCTTCGCCGCGAACCGGGCGGCCAGGTGCTCGAAGATCCGCTTCTTGTCCTTGCAGTAGGCCTGCTCGCTCGGCGTGTAGACGCGCTCGAGGAACCGGTGCCCGTGCCGCTCGACCATGCGGGCGATCCTGGAGACCTCGATCATGTCCACGCCGTGCCCGATGACGTCCATGGTGGGAGCCTACTTCTTCGCGGATTTGGAAGCGCCCGCGTCGGGCTTGGATTCGGGTTTCGTCGCGCTCTTCTTCGTGTCTTTCGTCTTGGCCTTGTCACCAGACTTGGAATCGTTCTTGGATTCGTTCTTTGATTCGCCGCCGCCGGACTCGGATTTCTTCTCCGCCTCGGCGGCCTTCTTGTAGCTGTCGGATCGGTAGTCGGTCTCGTAGAAGCCGCCGCCCTTGAACAGCACGGCCGCGCCCGTGCCGATCAGTCGCTCCAGCGCGAGCTTGCCGCACTTGGGGCACTTGCGCTTGGGCGACTCGGACATGGACTGGAAGAGCTCGAACTCGTGCTTGCAGGCCGAGCACCTGTAGTCGTAGGTGGGCATGGCTAGTCGTCCCCCCCGGGCGCGACGGAGACCTTGGCGGGGCGGACGACGCGCTCGCCGAGGCGGTAGCCGACGCTGAGCAGCTGCACGACGTGCCCGGGCTCGATCCCGTCGGCCGGCTGGCGGAGCATGGCCTCGTGCTGGTGGGGGTCGAACTCATCGCCGGGCCTGGGCTCGATGCGGGAGACGCCGAAGGACTCGAGTGTCTTGTAGAGCTCGTCGCGGATGACCTTGACGCCGCCGATGATCTGCTCGGGAGTCGTCTTGGAGGGGTCCTGGGCGAGCGCGAGGTCGAAGTGGTCCATGACGGGGATGACGGCCTGGACGACGCCGGCGCGTGCCTGGACGCCGGCCTCGCGCTCGTTCGACGCGGCACGACGCTGGAAGTTCTGGAAGTCGGCCATCGCACGAAGCAGCTTGTTGTTCAGATCCTCGCGCTCCCGGGCGAGTTCGTTGAGGGCCTCGATGATGTCGTCGGCGCCGGTGGGGATCTCCAGGTCACCGGTCTGGGCCGCATCGATGAGGGCGTTGATGCGATCGGCGCGGTCGGCGGCGGACTCGCCGTCGGTCGCTTCGTCGCGTGGGTCCTCGGTTGGGTTGGTGTGCTTTCTCATGGCGTGCGGGAGGGCTGGAAGCCCTCCCCTCCGTGAAACAGTTTGTCGGCCGGTTGGAAACCGGCCCCACCGGGGGGAGGTCAGCCGCCGAGGAGGTCGGTGATCTTCTTCCAGAAGCCGTGGCTCTCGGGGTTGACGTGCTTGTCCTCGGTCTTGGCGAACTCGCGGAGAAGCTCCTCCTGCTTGGCCGTGAGCTTCTTGGGGGTTTCGATCTTGGTCACGACGACCATGTCGCCGCGGCGTTGTGAGCGGAGGTTGGGCAGGCCGACGCCCGGGATGCGGAAGATCGTGCCGAACTGGGTGCCCTTGGGGATCGAGAGCTTGGTGGGCGCTTCGAGTGTGGGGACTTCGACTTCCGCGCCGAGGCTCGCCTGCGTGAAGCTGATCGGCATCTCGAGCAGGAGGTGATCGCCCTCGCGCTCGAAGAGGTCGTGGTCCTTCACGCGGACGACGACGTGCAGGTCGCCGCGGACGCCGGCGCCGGTGGGCGAGGCCTCGGGGGGTGGCGGCTCGCCCTCGCCCTGGACGCGGACGGCCTGGCCATCGCTGATGCCCGCGGGGATCTTGACGCTGATCTTCCGCTTGCGGGGGATGCGTCCCTTGCCGCGGCAGCTCTCGCACTTGTCCTTGACGATCGTGCCGCGCCCGCGGCAGTTGGGGCAGGCGACGACCATGCGGAACATGCCGCCGAGGCCCTGCTGCTGGACCTTGCCGTGCCCGCCGCAGGTCTGGCAGGTCTCGGGCTCGGTGCCGGGCTTGGCGCCCGAGCCGTTGCAGGTGTCGCAGACATCGAGCCGCGTGAACTCGACCTCGCGCTCGGCGCCGGTGAGGACGTCGTTGAGTTCGAGCTTGACCTCGGTCTCCAGGTCGTAGCCGCGTGCGACGCCGCCGCGACCTCGCCCGCGCGGGCCGGCGCGTCCCCCGAAGCCTCCGCCGCCGAAGATGTCGTTGAACATCGAGAAGATGTCATCGACGTTCATGCGGCTGAAATCATGGGCGGCCGAGCCCGCGCCTCGAAACGCATCATGCCCGAACTGGTCGTACCGCTTGCGCTTCTCGGGGTCGGAAAGGATCTCGTAGGCGGCGGCGCACTCCTTGAAGCTCGCCTCGGCCTCGGCGTCGCCCGGGTTGCGGTCGGGGTGGTACTTGAGCGCGAGGCGGCGGTAGGCGCGCTTGATCTCGTCGCCGTCCGCCGTGCGTTCGACGCCGAGGACCTCGTAGTAGTCGCGGGTGGTGGGCATCAGGATCCAGAAGGCACTAGGGATCGGGCATCAGGCGTTAGGCAATGCACGCCGTGAGCCCCAAGGCAACTTCGCCCCGATGCCCGATGCCTGATGCCCGATGCCTGCGTCATCAATCAAGCCCGCGGCGGTCTCCCGCCGGGGCTCGGTGTTCTCTTATCCTCGTGGCACGGGCGTCTCGCCCGTGTTCTCTTCTTTCTCCTTCTTCTTCTCCTTGCCTTCCCGGGGTCGGGAAGACTTGAAGGAGAGGAGGAGGGGTAGACCACGGGCGGGACGCCCGTGCCACGAGGGGTGGGAGATCAGCTCACCGCGCCGATCGCCGGCTCCTTGTCCTCCTTGAGGTCGGAGACCATCACGTCGGTCGTGAGCATGAGCCCGGCGACGGACGCGGCGTTGGTCAGCGCGGTCTTCGGCACAAGCGCCGGATCAATGATGCCGGCCTTGACCAGGTCCTCGTAGTCGCCCGTGCCGGCGTTGAGGCCGAACGCGCCCGACTCGTCGAGGACGGTCTGGACCGCCAGGTCGCCGTCGAAGCCGGCGTTGTGGGCGATCTGCCACGCGGGGGCTTCGATGGCCTTCAAGACGATGTCGAAGCCGAGCTTCTCGTCGCCCTTGGCCTTGGACTTGGCGGCCTCGAGCGCGGGAATCGCGCGGAGGAGCGCCACGCCGCCGCCCGGGACGTACCCGGACTGGGCCGCGGCCCGAGTCGCGTGCAGGGCGTCGTCCACCAGGTCCTTGCGGGCCTTCATCTCCTGCTCGGTGGAGCCGCCGACGTTGATGATCGCGACGCCGCCGGTGAGCTTGGCGTGGCGCTCCATCAGCTTCTCGCGGTCGTAGTCCGAGGTGGACTTGTCGTGCTGGGCCTTGATCTGGTCGGCCCGCCCCGTGATGTCCTTCTTCTTGCCGGCGCCCTCGATGATCGTCGTCGCGTCCTTGGTGACGATGATCTTCTTGGCGCGACCGAGCTCCTTGAGCTCGACGGACTCGAGCTCGCGCCCGATGTCCTCGGAGAAGTACGTCCCGCCGGTGACGATCGCGATGTCCTGGAGCATCGCCTTGCGACGGTCGCCGAAGCCCGGGGCCTTGACGGCCGCGATGTTCAGGACGCCGCGAAGGCGGTTGACGACCAAGGCCGCCAGCGCCTCGTTCTCGACCTCCTCGGCGATGATCAGCAGGGGCTTGCCCGAGGTCGCGACCTTGTTGAGCAGCGGCAGCAGGTCGGGCAGGTTGGAGATCTTTTTCTCGTGGATGAGGACGTAGGCGTCCTCGAGCACGCACTCGCCGGTCTTGGGGTCGGTCATGAAGTAGGGCGAGAGGTAGCCCTTGTCGAACTGCATGCCCTCGACGTACTCGAGCGTCGTCTCGCTGGACTTGCCGTCCTCGACCTCGACCACGCCGTCGGGCCCGACCTTGGCGATGGCCTCGGCGATCAGCTCGCCGACGTCCTCGTCGTGGTTGGCGCTGACAGTCGCGACCTTCTTGTAGTCCGCCTTGCCCTTGCAGGGGACGGCCATCTTGTCGATCGCCTCGGACGCGGCCTCGGCGGCGGCGTTGATGCCCCGCTGGATGTGGACGGGGTTGGCGCCCGCCGCGACGTGGCGCAGGCCCTCGGTGAAGATCGCCTGGGCGAGGACGGTGGCGGCGGTGGTGCCGTCACCGGCCTTGTCGGCGGTCTTCTTGGCGACCTCGTTGACCATCTTGGCGCCCATCGACTCGAAGGGCTGGGGCAGCGAGATCTCCTTGGAGACCGAGACGCCGTCCTTGGTGATGTGGGGGCCGCCGTAGGACTTCTCGATGACCACGTGGCGCCCGGCGGGGCCCATGGTGCACTTGACCGCTTCGGCGAGCTGGTCGACACCCTTCTTCATCTCGAGAAGAGCGCTGTCGTCGAACATGATTTGTTTCTGGGCCATGTGGGTACTCCTTCGGAGCGAGGCATTAGGGATTAGGCATTAGGCATTGGTCCCGGCCTCGATGCTGCGGATGAGCCCAGCGAGGACTCGGCCGCATTCGTGCAAGTTCGCCTCGATGCTCGTGTGCGTGTCTTGGTCGAGGTAGCCAAGCTCCATTGCGATCAGCAGCTGCGTGTCCATCTCGAACACCGATCCCCGGGCGATCCGCAGAAACCGCAGGTAGTCCTGCCGCGTCCCTCGCCCGTATCCCTCCGCGATGTTGCTCGGCACGGACACGCCCGCCCGACGCAACTGATTCGTGATCCCGTACTGCTCGGACTTGGGAAAGGCCTCGGTGACCCGGTAGATCTCTTTCGCATTGCGGACGGCAAGCTGCCAAGCCACCAGATCCCGATGCGACTGAATCCCCGTATTCCCCAATGCCTAATCCCCAATCCCTAATGCCTCACTCGGCATCCGCCTCACCCGTCAATCACCCCCAACAACTCCGACTCCCGCAGGATCAGATGCTTATCCCCCTTGATCTCGATCTCGGAGCCGGCGTACTTGCCGTAGACGACGGTGTCGCCCTTCTTGACGGACATGTGGGCGCGCCCGCCGTTGTCGAGACGCTTGCCGGGGCCGGTGGCGACGACCTTGCCCTGGATGGGTTTCTCCTTGGAGCCCTCGGGGAGGTAGAGGCCGGACGCCGTCTTGGACTCAGCCTCGATGGGCTTGACCAGAACACGATCTTCAAGGGGCTTGACTGCCATTGTGTTTGACTCCTCGTGGCACGGGCAATGCCCGTGATCAACCTTCTGTTCCGGGTGCCACGACTCGCCGCTTTGGGCGCAGTCGTGCTCCCCGTTCTCCGTAACCCTTTCGCACGACTGCGCGGAAGCCGCGAGTCGTGGCACCCGGCTTCTACTACTCGACGCCATATGCGCCGTCGGCTTCTCGCTCACTCTGCATGCTGTGCCGCGTCACCTTTCTTCCCAGCATGAGACTGAGTCCCTCATCCGTCCTTGGCAACCCGACGTAGACCATCTCGGAGTCGACTCCCAACAATGAGACGATCGTTTCTGCGACGGAGATGATCGCCTCGATCGGAGTTGGTCGGGTCATGCCGAACACGCCGCCACTCAAGTCGTTGCCGTCCGGATCGCAAACGGGAGAGCCCGAGCGTGCCGTGGCTCTCCATACGACAAACCCGGGACGCCCGTCGGGATAGAAATCCTGTTCGTCACCTCGCACGCATCGCACTGTGAACCGATGTGCATCGATTATCACTTCCGTGTCAAACGTGACAGACTCTCGTGGGTGTCTCGGCACGACTAGAACCCCATCCCCCCCATGCCCGGCATGCCGCCACCCATGCCGCCCATGCCGCCCATGCCCATGTCGCCGCCGCCGTGGGCGTGGCCATGGTCGTCCTTCTTCTCCGGCTTCTCGGTGACGATGCAGTCGGCGGCGAGCAGGACGGTCGCGACGGAGGCGGCGTTCTGCAGGGCGCTGCGGTCCACCTTGGCGGGGGTGAGCACGCCATCCTTGATGAGGTCACCGAAGGTGTCGGTCAGGGCGTTGTAGCCGAAGTTGTTGTCGGCGGCGTCCTCGACCCTGGCGACGACGACCGAGCCCTTGGCGCCGGCGTTGTCGGCGATGGTGCGCAGGGGCACGGACAGCGCCTTGTGCACGACCTCCAGGCCGGCGGCGAAGTCGTACTTGACGTGACCGACGTCGGCCGCGGAGACCTCGTCGTCCTTGCCGAAGACGGCGCCCCACTCCTTGGACTTCTCGATGGCGGCGCGGGCGCGGACGAAGCTGGTGCCGCCGCCGGGGACGATGCCCTCGGCGACCGCGGCGCGGGTCGCGTGCAGGGCGTCCTCGACGCGGGCCTTCTTCTCCTTGAGCTCGGCCTCACTGGCAGCCCCGACCTTGATCTGGGCCACGCCGCCGGAGAGCTTGGCGAGGCGCTCCTGGAGCTTCTCGCGGTCGTAGTCGGAGGTCGCGTTGTCGATCTCGCTCCTGATCTGGGCGACGCGGGCCTGGATGTCCTTGGTCGCGCCCGCGCCCTCGATGATGGTGGTGTTGTCGGAGTCGACCTCGATCTTCTTGGCCAAGCCGAGCTGGGAGAGCTCGATCTGGTCGAGGTTCTGGCCCAGGTCCTTCATGATGGCCTCGCCGCCGGTGAGGACGGCGATGTCCTGGAGCATGGCCTTGCGCCGGTCGCCGTAGCCCGGCGCCTTGACGGCGCAGACCTGGAGCGTGCCGCGGAGCTTGTTGATGACGAGCGTGGACAGGGCCTCGCCCGTGATGTCCTCGGCGATGATCAGCAGCGGCTTCTTGGCGCCCATCACCTTCTCGAGCAGCGGCACGAGCTTGGTGATGTTGTCGATCTTGTCCTCGTGGACGAGCACGAGGCACTTGTCGAGGACGACCTTCATCTCGTCGGGGTCGGTGACGAAGTTGGGGGAGAGGTAGCCGCGGTCGAACTGCATGCCTTCAACCACCGTTACCTCGGTGTCGAGGCTCTTGCCCTCTTCGACGGTGATGACGCCGTCCTTGCCGACCTTCTCGAAGGCGTCGGCCATGATCTTGCCGACCTCGGGGTCGTTATTGGCGGAGATGGTGGCGACGTTCTGGATGTCGCGTTTGCCGTCAATCGGAGTCGCCATGTCGTCGATGGCGGCGGTGGCGAGCTCGACGCCGCGCTTCATGCCGCGGACGAGAGCGTTGGCGTCCACGCCGGCGGCGATGTAGCGGAGGCCCTCCTTGAAGAGCGCCTCGGCCAGGACAGTCGCGGTGGTCGTGCCGTCGCCCGCGTCGTCGGAGGTCTTGCTGGCGGCCTCCTTGACGAGCAGGGCGCCCATGTTCTCCGCCTTGTCGCGGAGCTCGATTTCCTCGGCGACGGTGACGCCGTCCTTGGTGACGGTGGGCCCGCCCCAGGACTTGTCGATGACGGCGTTGCGTCCGCGGGGGCCGAGGGTGGCCTTGACGGCCTTGGCCAGCTTCTCCACGCCGGCCAGCAGGGCCTGACGAGCCTCGAGATCGAAGGTCAGCTCTTTGGTTGCCATGGACTGTCTCGCTCCTGCAAGGGGGGTCCGTGAGAGTGGTCGGATGAGGGCGGGCCCGGTCGGCGGGACCGCCGCGTGGCAGTTCTCGGGGCAAAGCCAGTGCCAGGGATGGGCGGGACGCCCGGAAGAAGCGACAGCCATCCCGCCCCGGCGCGTGCGGATGGAGGCTCCCCGTACTGTCAGGCGTCCGGCCAGCCCCGCGCCGGCCTGCCAAGCTGGCAGGCGCCCCGACAGCGCGGGGTGAAGCCCCCCCGACTATCATCGCCCCCACACCGCGGACCGGATGGAGCCCGCCCCGCCCATGACCCCCCCCACCCCCCCAACACTCGCCAGCGTCGACCTCTCGAGCTACCTGCCGATCTTCCTGATGCTCCTGGCGGCGGCGACCTTCGGCGTCATGAACGTCGTCCTCTCGCTCATGATCGGGCCCAGGCGACCGGGCGACGCCAAGGGGACCACCTACGAGTCCGGCATGACCCCCGTCGCGACCGCCCGCAAGCGGTTTAACGTCCGCTTCTACCTCATCGCGATGGTCTTCCTGGTCTTCGACGTCGAGGTGATCTTCCTCTTCCCCTGGGCGGTCACGTTCGCCAACCTGGATCCCGGGACGAGCGAGGGCCTGATCTGGCTGGGACGGATCATGTTCTTCCTCTTCACGACGGTGGTCGCGTACGTCTACGGGTACAAGAAGGGTGTCTTCACCTTCGATTGAGCCCCCGCCCGGGCGTCCGCGAAGATCCTCCACCCCGCCGAAACGGACCCGCCTCGTCCGCATTTGCTCGGCACATCCCGGGCCCACGGAACAACCGGACGCAGGACCGCCTGCTCGGGTGGAAGTCGCCTTGACGCCCCCTGCCGGGAAGGTCGATCTGCCCCGAGACCCGCCGCCCGGCGTGACGGCGCGATCGAAGGGACGTGATGTTCTCGGGCCAGGACGCACACACTCAGGACGGGGCGACGGGGCGCGAGAGCGTGCTCGCCGCGGTCGAGCGCCGCCAGCTCGAGGCGCGGTTCCAGCCGATCGTGGACCTGCGGCGCGGGGAGATCGCCGCCTACGAGGCCCTGACGCGCCCGTCGCCCGAGTCCGGATTCTCAAACCCGCTCGCCTTCTTCGACGAGGCGGAGCGGACCGGCGTCCTCTGGGAGGTCGAGGAGGCAACGCGTGGGATCGCGTTCGACGCCGCGGCGAGGTGGCCCGCCGGCGTCCTCCTCTTCATGAACTGCTCCCCGCAGGTGATCGCCGACCCGAGGTTCGTCGAGTCGCTGCGTGAGGGGCTGTCGCGGGCGGGCGGGGTGCCGCCCTCGCGCGTCGTGCTCGAGATCACCGAACGCTCCGATGCCCAGGCGGACACGACGATCGTCGAGCAGGTCGATCGCCTGCGCGACGAGGGCTTCCAGATCGCGATCGACGACGTCGGCGCCGGTACCAGCGGGCTCACCCGGATCATGAGCATCCGCCCCTCCTGGCTCAAGGTCGACCGGGAGCTGATCGAGCACATCCACGAGGACCGCAGCAAGCAGAACCTCCTCAGATTCCTCCTGCACTTCGCACGCCTCTCGGGCGTCCGCCTCGTCGCCGAGGGGATCGAGTGCTACGAGGAGCTGTCGACGCTGCTCGAGCTCGGTGTGCCGTACGGGCAGGGTTATCTGCTCGGCCGCCCCGGCGGGCACGGGCAGACACTGGACCAGGCCCTGCGCGAGCGGATCCGGGGGGGGTGGGCCGGAGCCGCGGGCGTTCGGTACCGCGACCCACGCGCGATCTCGATCGCCGCGTTCGCTCGGACCACGCCGGAGGTTGATGCCTCGCAGATGATCGCCGAGACGGCCGGGGAGTGTCTGCGAGACCGGCGCGAGTCGGGTGTGCTCGTCTACAACGGGGACGAGTTGCTCGGATGGGTGTCCCGCGAGCACGTGCTCCGCGCCGCCTCCGATCAGCGGTCCGACTCACCGATCAAGAACCTGGGCGGGTTCGCGAGGACGACCGTCCAGCGCGACGCCACGGTCGTGGAAGCGCTCGAGCTCGCCGCGGCGCGAGAGGCGGCCCACTCCGGCGAGCCGATCATCGTGTGCGATGGCGAGCAGGTCCTCGGCGTCGTCTCGACGCGGGACTTGCTGACCGCGGCGGCCGACGTGTGTCGTATGGCGCAGACGCGGACCAGCTCGTCCACGGGTCTGCCAGGGCGCGTGATCTGTGAGCAGCATCTCGCCCACATGCTCGAGGAGCGCCGCGAGCAGGGCGCGACCTCCGCGCCGGGGCCTGACGCGGCGTTCATCGATATCCGCGGCCTCATGGATTACAACACCGCATTTGGACACGACCTTGGCGACGAACTCATCCAGTCGCTCGTGGGCGCCCTCAGCGCCGCGGTCCAGTCCGCGGGACGCGACGCCTTCCTCGGGCACCTCGGCGACGACCGGTTCCTCCTCGTCGCCTCCCCCGGGCGGATCCGCGGGCTGGTCGCCCGGGTCGCCGAGCAGTTCGATCGCGCCCTGCGCCACAGCACGCGAGCCCTGGAGCTGGGCGCCGGCGCCGGCAAGAGCGTCGGGCTCAGGGCCTTGATCGCGATCGACCCCTTCACCCGCGTCGATTCCGTGCGTGGGCTCTTCGAGTTCGAGGGGGCCATGCGGGACGTGCCCGCCCCCAGCGCCGACGGACTGCCGCCCTCCGCCCTGGCCGTCTTCGACGAGCCCCGGGCCAGGCTCGGGCGAGCCGCCTAGGCGGACGCATCCGCCCCGCCCCGCCCGCGTATCCTCATCGGCGTGAGCGGAGCTCGCCCACCGACCCAGACGGACGCCTCCAGGCGCGCCCCGACCTCAGAGCGCGTGCTCTCAGGGCTCATGGCCCTGGCGGCCCTCTCGGTCCTGACACTGGCCCTCGGTCTGCGGCCGTCCACAGACGGACACGGCACGCACACCCGCCTGGGCCTGCCACCCTGCGGCTGGGTCGTGGTCTTCCACAAGCCCTGCCCCACCTGCGGGATGACCACCGCCTTTTCCCACGCCGCGAAGGGAGACTTCCTGACCGCTCTCCGGACCCAGCCCATGGGACTCGTGCTCGTCGTGGGGACGGCGACGGCGTTCTGGACCGGCGCCCACGCCGCGGCCTCCGGCGCCCGCGTCTGGCCCGCCCTCGCCCTCTTCAACCGGAGATGGGTCTACATGACCCTCATCACCGCCTTCCTGGGGGCCTGGATCTACAAGATCATCACCTGGACCGGGTGAGCGACGCCCCGGGCGTACCCTTGCCACCACGCGCCGCCCACCCAGACCGAGGTGACGGCGAGGAGGACCGACCTTGACACGACCCGACCCGAGGCGACTGACCACGCGCGTCCTGCTCGCCGCCCTTGCGCTCTCGACGCTGGGCGCGTTGGGCGGATGCATCGTGGGCGCGGCGATCGGCGGCATGGCCGAGTCCTACCGGCGCACCGGCAAGCACAAGGTCGAGGCCGAGTACCAAGGCTTGCGTGGCAAGAGCTACGCGGTCGTCGTGACCGCCGACCGCCTCGTCCAGGCGCAGAACCCGGGCCTGATCGGGCGTGTCACGACGGTCGTCAACGACCGCCTGGCCCATCCCGACAACAACGTCGGCGCCAGCGCCTACATCCCGAGCCAAGACCTCCTCAACGTGCTGTACGAGACCCCCCAGTGGCCCGCGATGGCCCGGGGTGAGGTCGCCAAGTTGCTCGGCGTCCAGCGTCTGATCGTGATCGAACTGACTGAGTATCACCTGCACGAGCCGGGCAACCAGTACGTCTGGGAGGGCGCCGCCGCGGGATCCGTCTCGGTCTACGAGTCCGACTCGGGCCTGCCTGATGACCCGATCTACGACAAGGCGATCCGCGTGACGTTCCCCGACGGGACGGGGTACATGAGCACGGAGATGTCGCAGGCGACGGTGACGAGCGAGCTCTCGCGCCGCTTCATCAACCGCTGCGCGTGGCTCTTCTATGACCACGAGGAAGAGAACGTCATCCCGTATTGAGTTCGAAGAACCGAGACACACGAGCATGACCCGACGCCCGACACACGCTCCGTCCAGGATCCTCGCAGGAGCCGCCCTGGCACTGGCCGCCCTCGCGGCGGGGTGCAACATCGTCGGCCCAGCGTTCCTCGCGATCCACGGCCCGGAGAAGGTCGGCACGGTCTACCAGCTTGACCACACCAAGACGGGCGTGGTCTTCGTCGACGACCCCGCCAGCCGCGTCGCCCAGCGCCGCCTCCGCACGCAGATCGGGGCGGTCGCGACCCAGGACTTGCTCGACAAGAAGGTCGTCCTCGACATGATCGACACCCGCTCGATCATGACCGTCAGCGCCAAGGACAGGCACGGCAGCGTGCTGAGCATGCAGGAACTGGGCGAAGCGGTCGGCGCCGACTTCATCATCCACGCCCTGGTCACCGAGTTCACCCTGTCGGCCGACGGTGTCTCGAACATGCCGACCGCCACCCTGCAGGTCCGCGTCTACGACGTGCTCCAGCAGAAGACGGTCTGGCCCTCGGGTGACGGGGAGATGTACCCGTTGACGATCCAGGCCCGGAACATGCCGGGGTTCGCACCCCAGGGTGACGAGCGGCTCGCCGCGGAGGGCAAGCTCGCGGACCAGCTCGGCCTCGCGCTCGCCCAGCTCTTCTACAAGCACGAGATCACCGAGGACGCGCGTCACTAGCGTCACGATCCTCGGGTCGACGCCGGTCGGGCGAAGATCTCCTAGGCTTGCCCCGTCATGGGCGAGTCCATCGCGAGCGCTTCGTCTGTCGTTCACCTGCTCGAGCCGCCACGTGCTCGTGGCGGACGCGATCGGGGGCGAGAGTCCTCACTCCTCGCCTTCGCCCACCACCGCCATGCCGGGCTCGTGGAACCCGGGCGGGTCGTGCTCCTCGGCGACCAGATGAGCCGGGAGGCGGCCCTCGCGCACGGGCTCGCCTGGGATCGTGTCCTCACCCCGGTCGCCGGGCGTCTGGGCCCGAGCTGGCCCGCCATCCGGCGGGAGATCGCGGGCGCGAAGCTCGTGCGCTGCTGGTCGGTGGGCGCCCTTCGGATGGTCGGCGCCCTTGCCGGCCTGAGCCGTGTCGGCGGCGTGCGCGCAACACTGCTCGAAGCGCCTCGCGGCGCGCGGGATCGGCGCATGATTACCCGGCTCGGCGCGAGACTCGACCGGGTCGATGTGTTCGACGAGCAGGACGGCGCGGCGTGGCGCGAGGTCGGCGTTCCCTCCGAACGTGTGCACGTCCATGACCCCGCCGACACCCCCCCGCTTCCATCGTGGACGACGCAGCGCATCGAAATCACCGGTCGGCGTCCGGGCCAGCTCGTCCTTACGACGCTGGGCGATCACCCGGGCGACTCCGACGCCCGCCGACTGTCCTTCCTGCTCGCGATCCTGTCGGTCGGCGACTACGTCGCCCTGGGGCTCTGCCCAGCCGGCGCGCACGATCTCGAGGCGGGGCGCCGATACCACCGCATGCTCGGCGAACGCTTCGACTTCCAGATCTCGAGCCGTCCGACGATCGAGCTGCTCCGGGCCGCCGACGTCTGCGTCTGGCCCGATCCGACCGAACGCGAACCCGCCCGCGGCGCCAGGGCGCTGCTCCGCGCGGCGGCCGATCGCTTGGGTGTCGAGATCATCGATCCGCCCGAGTACGCCAACCCCGCCGGCCCCACACCGCCCGAGATGGTCCGCCCGGCGCTGCGTCTGTTCACCGGCGCCCGCGAGGCGGCTTCGACACTCCATGCCGAGCCTGTCATGGCCGGGAGTGGCCGGTGACGCCGATGGACAGGCAGGGCGTCCTCTTCGTCTGCCTGGGCAACATCTGCCGCTCGCCGCTGGCCGAGGGGATCTTCATCCACATGGCCCGCGAGCGGGGCGTGCTCGACCGTTTCGACGTCGACTCGTGCGGCACCGGCGCCTACCACGTCGGCGAGCGGGCCGACCCGCGCTCGATCCGCGTCGCGAAGAAACACGGCATCGACCTCCCCTCGATCGCCCGGCAGTTCGAGCCTCGCGCGGACATCGAGCGGTTCGATCTGATCCTCGCGATGGACCGCCAGAATCGGCGCCATCTGGTCCGCGCCGGGGCGCTGGAGGATCGCGTGCGTCTGATGCGATCGTACGACCCGACGCTCGCGGTCGAGGACGAGATGGACGTGCCCGACCCGTACTACGGCGCCGGGGACGGATTTCAGACGGTGTACGAGATGCTCACGAGGGCGTGCGCGGGGCTGCTGGACTCATTGGAGGGCCGCACGTGAGGGTGCCACGGCTTGTCCCGCAAGGGCAAGCCGTGCAGTCCCACCAATTACGGCACGGGTTGCCCTGACGGGACAACCCGTGGCACCCGGCCGAGACCAAGCTCAGTCGCCCCATAAGGACGACCGAGTGAGGAGACCAATCCATGTGCGCAGGTGGGCGCCCCACCTATTTTCTCCAAGGCTCGACTCCCTGAACCTGTGAGCGCCTCACAGATCCAGCATCAGCCGCTGCGGATCCTCGATCGCGTCCTTGATCGCGACGAGGAAGCTCACCGCCTCGGCGCCGTCCACGATTCGGTGGTCGTAGCTTAGGGCCAGGTACATCATCGGCCTCACCGCAACCTGCCCCGACCCGGCGGGGTATTCCATCGGGCGGTTCTTGATCGCGTGCATACCGAGGATGGCGGACTGGGGCGGGTTGAGGATCGGCGTGCTCATCAGGCTGCCGAAGACGCCGCCGTTGGTAATCGTGAAGGTGCCGCCCTGCATCTCGGCGAGGTCGAGCTTGCCCTCTTTCGCGCGACCGCCGAAGTCCTTGATCGCCGACTCGATCCCCGCAAACGAGAGCGTCTCGGCGGAACGGATGACCGGGACGACCAGGCCCTTCGGGCTGGCGACGGCGATCGCGACGTCGCAGTACCCGTGCTTCTGGATCGCCGGCTTGCCGTCCTCGCCCGCGACGATGTACGAGTTCACAAGCGGGAACTTGTTCAGTGCCCCGCAGACGGCCTTCACGAAGAAGGACATGAAGCCGAGACCGACGCCGTGCTTCTCGGCGAACTGGTCCTTGTACTGCTTGCGGAGGGCCATGACGCTGCCCATGTCGCACTCGTTGAACGTCGTCAGCATCGCCGCGGTCTGCTGCGCCTCGACGAGGCGGGCCGCGACCTTCTGACGCAGCGGGCTCATCCGCTCGAGCGTGACCGAGCGCGAGCCGGGCGCCGTGGTCGAGGCCGCACCGGCCTTGGGGGCAGCGCCCGAGGGGGCCTTGCCGGCGTCGATCACCGCCTGCACGTCCTGCTCACTGATCCGGTCCCCCACGCCCGTGCCGTGGATCGACCCGAGGTCTACGCCATGCTCCTCGGCGAGCTTGCGGGCCAGGGGCGTCGCCCGGGCGGAGCCATTGGAGGTTTTCGCGTCCGCATGGTCCGTCGAGGGCATGGGCGGGGCGATCGTCGCGGTCCCGCCCCCCGACGAGCCCTCGGCCTTGGCCTTCTGCTCGACCTGGGAGGAGGCGCCAGCGGGCTTCTGGGCGGACTCATCGACCTCGCCGATCTCGGCGCCGATCTCGATCTCCGTCCCCTCGCCCACCTTGCGTTTCAGCAGGCCGGCGGCGGGGGCGAAGATCTCGACGGTGATCTTGTCCGTCTCGACCTCCGCGACGGTCTCGTCGCGCTCCACCCAGTCGCCGTCGTTCTTCACCCACGAGCTGAGCACGCCGCTGACGACGCTCTCGCCGGCCTCTGGCATCTTGATCGGGGTCGCCATCGGATCGTCCTGTCTCGCGCCTCACGCGGAGGCGGCCACCCGCCTGGGCTGGGGATTGTCCTTCTGGTCACGCTCGGGCTTTGGGCCGATCGCCTCGCTCAGGATCTGCTCCTGCTCCTTCTTGTGCTGGCGCTTGGAGCCGGTCGCGGGCGAGCCCGCCGCCGGGCGCCCGATGTACCGCGGGCGCTCCATCCCGAGCTTCTCCTGCATCTGGTCGGAGACGAAGAGGTACGCCGCGGCGTTGCGGGGCTCCTCCTGCACGTACACCCGTTCGGCGGCGTCGGGGTACCTGCCCATGATCTGGGCGAATAGCTCCGTGTGGAACGGGTACACCTGCTCGATGCGCACGATCGCGACGTCATCGAGGGCGAGCTCGCGTCGACGCTCGTTGAGCTCGAAGTAGATCTTGCCGCAGCAAAGCACGATTTTGCGAACCTTGCCTCGGTCGGCGTCGTCGCGCGCGAACATCGGGTCGTCGATGATCTCACGGAACGAGCCGTCGGCCAGTTCCTGGATGTTGCTCGTGTTCACCCGGAGCAAGCTCTTGGGCGTCATCACGATCAACGGCTTGCGGAACGTGCGCTTGATCTGGCGTCGGAGCAGGTGGAAGGTCTGCGACGCGTCGGTGGGGTAGGCCACCTGCATGTTGTTGTTGCCGCAGAGCTTCAGGAACCGCTCCATGCGTGCGGAGGAGTGCTCGGGCCCCGCGCCCTCGTACCCGTGGGGCAGGAGCATCGTGAGACCGGACCAGCGCTCCCACTTCGCCTCGGCGGAGGCGAGGAACTGGTCGATGATCACCTGGGCGCCGTTGCAGAAGTCCCCGAACTGCGCCTCCCACAACACGAGCATGTTCGGGTCGGCGAGCGAGTACCCATACTCGAATGCGACCACGCTCGCCTCGCTCAGAGGCGAGTCGTAGACGCAGAACTTCGCCTGGCGGGGCTTGGCGTCCGCACCGATCGAGCCGGGCGGCTGGTCCGTCCCCGGCTGGCCCATCTCGCGGATGTGGTTGAGCGGGATGTACGCCTCACCCGTCTCGAAGTCCCGCAGCACCGCGTGCCGGTGGCTGAACGTGCCCCGGCGGCAGTCCTGGCCCGACAGCCGCACCGCCGTCCCCTCGGCGAGCAGCGTGCCGTAGGCCAGCGCCTCGGCGTCCGCGTAGCTGATGTCGCCGGTCTCCGTCAGGCTGGCTCGTTGTTTGAGCAGCGCCTTGAGCTTCGGGTTGACGTTGAACCCCTCGGGCGTCCGACCGAGCGCCTCGCAGACTTCCTTCAGCGCCTCGATGGACACGCCCGTCTCGACCGGGGCGAACGAGAAACCGTGCGTCAGGCCTTCCCACTTGGCCGAGCCCGGGTCGATCGTCGGGTCGTCGGGCGCCTCGCGTGCCGCGGCCTGAGCCTTCTCCAGCGCGTCGTCGAGGCGGTGCTTGATCGCCTGCACGTCCGCGTCCTGGATCACGCCCTCGCCCAGCAGTCGTTGCGTGTAGACCTCGAGCACGCCCGCCTTGTCCTTGATCAGGCGGACCATCAGGGGCTGCGTGAACGAGACCTCGTCCTGCTCGTTGTGCCCGTACCGCCGGAAGCAGACCATGTCGATGAACACGTCCCGCTTGAACCGCTCGCGGTACTCGATGGCGAACTGAGCCGCGGCGGCGCAGACCTCGGGGTCGTCCCCGTTGACGTGCAAGATCGGCGCGTCGATCGCCTTGCCGATGTCCGTGCAGTACCGGCTCGACCGCCCGTCCTCGGGGATGGTCGTGAACCCGATCTGGTTGTTGACGACGACGTGGACCGTCCCGCCCGTGGTGTACCCCTCGAGCTGGGACATGTTCAGGACCTCGGCGACGACGCCCTGGCCCGTGACCGCCGCGTCGCCGTGGATCAGCACCGGGATCACGCGCTCACGCTCGTGGTCGCCCCGGAGGCGCTGCTTGGCCCGGCAGCGCCCCTCGACGACGCCGTCGACCGCCTCGAGGTGGCTCGGGTTCGACGCCATCGCAAGGTGGACCATCCTGCCGTTCGGGAAGCGGCGCGTGCCCGAGTACCCCTTGTGGTACTTCACGTCGCCGCTCGCGTCCGCGTAGTCGGGCGTCCAGTTCTCCTCGAACTCGGTGAAGATCTGCTCGTAGGTCTTCCCGATCACGTTGTTCAGGACGTTGAGGCGCCCGCGATGGGCCATGCCCAGCACGACCTCCTCGACGCCCAGATTGCTGGCCGACTCGATGAGATGATTCAGCAGGGGGATGAGCGCCTCGGCGCCCTCGAGGCTGAACCGCTTCTCGCCCGGGTACCGCTTGCCCAGGAACTTCTCGAACAGGTCACTCCGGACGAGCTGCTCGAGGATGTGCGCCCGACGCGCCCGGTCGAGTTCGATCCGCCCGCCGGCCCGCTCGAAGCGTTCGAGGAGCCACGCACGCTGCTCCTCGTCCTGGATGTGCATGAACTCGACGCCGATGGTCCCGCAGTAGGTCTCCTCCAGGCGTCGGATGACCTCGCGCAGGGGTAGCTCGCCCGCGACGCCCAGGGCGTCGGCGTCCACCCCGCGGTCCAGATCCTGCGCCGTCAGCTCGTGGTATTCGAGCGTCAGCGTGACGGGGCGCTCCCGCTCACGCCCAAGGGGATCGATCTTCGCGCAGAGGTGACCGTGGTTGCGGTAGGCGCCGATGAGGTCGTCGACGACCGCCTGGAAGTGCGAGGCTCTCCCCGCCGGGCGCCCGGCGCCCGGGGTGATCCGCACCGCCCCGTCCTGTCGCGCCGGGGTGGGGGCGACCACGGGCGGGGTCGAGGCGATCGTCATCGGAGCCGGGGGCGCAATCCCCGCGCCGGGGGACAACCGGAGCTCCCCCGCCATCGCCAAGTCGAAGCCCTGGAAGAAGGCGCGCAGGTCCGCCGTCACCGACCCCGGGTCGGACTGATATCGCCGATACTGCTCGTCGAGAAACTCGGCGTTCCAAGTGTTGAGCGAAGGGGGGACGGGTCGCGGAGCGGAACTCATTTCTGCCTCGCCTCGCCCACTCTCGGGCCGGCCAAACGGGCGAAAACGCGTCTCCTGGGCGCGCGCAGACGCCTCGTGGGGATCATAGACAGACCTATCGGCGCCCGACCGCCGGGGCTGATGATTTCGTGCCCAACCGTCGGCGGAATTCCGCACCCGCCCGGGCCTCGGGAGAGGTCGCCCCGCCCGGATCCGCCCGCGGGGCGGACCAGGGCCCGGGACTAGCCGAACCGCCCGGTCACGTACTGCTCGGTCTCGGGTCGGTGCGGGTTCTGGAAGATTGCCGCCGTCGGCCCGTACTCGACCAGGCGCCCCAGGTACATGAACGCCGTGAAGTCGCTCACCCGGGCGGCCTGCTGCATGTTGTGCGTGACGAGCAGGACCGTGTACCGATTGGAGATCTCGTGGATCAGTTCCTCGATCCGCATGGTCGCGACCGGGTCGAGGGCCGAGCAGGGCTCGTCGAGCAGGAGCACCTCCGGGTCAGCGACGATCGCCCGGGCGATGCACAGGCGTTGCTGCTGCCCGCCAGACAGCCCGAGGGCCGAGTCACCCAGGCGGTCCTCAACCTCGTCCCACAGCGCCGACGCCCTGAGCGCCCGCTCGCAGGCCTCGCGGAGCACCCGCCTGCGGTTCTCCCCGTCGATGCGGAGCGGGTAGACGACGTTCTCGAAGATGGACATCGGGAAGGGGTTCGGGCGCTGGAAGACCATGCCCAGTCGCTTGCGCAGATCGATGACGTCGATGTCGGGGTGGTAAACCGGCGTGCCGTTGAGCGTGATCTGCCCGCCGACGCGCACGATGTCGATCAGATCGTTGAGACGGTTGATGGACCGAAGGAGGGTGGACTTGCCGCACCCGGAGGGTCCGATGAGGGCGGTGACCTTGCCCCGGGGGATGGGCATGGAGACGTCGTGGATGGTCTTGTTGTCGCCGTACCAGAGGCTGAAGCCCTCGATCTGAACGACGCCCGGCTCGTCGAGCATCCCGGCGTGGATGTCGGAGGTGATCTCGCGCCCGGCGCGGATGGCCTCAATGACGGAGAGCTTCT
Organism: Phycisphaerales bacterium; assembly: GCA_041402005.1. Taxonomy (GTDB): domain Bacteria; phylum Planctomycetota; class Phycisphaerae; order Phycisphaerales; family UBA1924; genus JAJRXR01. The sequence continues at coordinate 69,456 of JAWKTB010000004.1, forward strand.
CCTGGCGGGGCGGACGGTTGAGGTCGACGCCGACGGGCGAGGCCGGTCGCCATTCGGTCGTCGCGTCGAGGTCCATCTTGGTCATCTCCGCTCCGGACCCCGCACGGGGGTAAAAGCCTAGACCGCCGCCCCGCCGGAGCGCCGACGCAGGCGCCCACGGATCAGAATCGCCCCCAGATTGAGCACCAGCACGATCGTCACGAGCAGGAGGGTGGTCGTCCAGACCAGGGGCTCGGTCGCCTCCGAGTCCGGGCTCTGGAAGCCCAAGTTGTAGATGTGGAAGCCCAGGTGCATGAACGTCCGCTCGGCGTGCAGGAACGGGGCGTCCGTCGTCACGGGCAGCGCGGGCGCCAGGTTTACCGCCCCGACGAGCATCAGGGGCGCCACCTCGCCCGCCCCGCGCGCCATCGCCAGGATCGCCCCGGTCATGATGCCGGGCAGCGCGGAAGGAAGCACGATCCGCCTGATGGTCTGCCAGCGGGTCGCCCCCGCCGCTAGGCTGCCCTCACGCATCGACTGAGGCACGGCGCTGATCGCCTCCTCCGTCGCGACGATGACCACGGGCAGCGTCAGGAGCGCCAGAGTCAGCGAGGCCCAGAGGATCCCGCGCCCGCCGAAGGTCGGCGACTCGGGCAGTCGCTCGGCGAAGAAACCATGAAAGTACGGCGTGTGGGCCACCGTGACGACGACGAGCGCGACCACCCCGAGCCAGAGCCCACTGGCCAGCGCTCCCGCGATCCTGTTGCTCGCGCTCGCCTTGCGGCCCGGGCGCTTGGCGCCCAGCGCCGAGAGCGTCGCCGCGAGGCCGAGCATGACGACCAGACCGCCGATCAACGCCCACCAGGCCGGGCGTCCGAACGAGCGTGACGGTCCCGCGTCGATGTACCCGCCCAGCGCGTAGCAGAAGAACCCGAGGCCGAACATCCCGTAGACGATGCTCGGCACGCCCGCGAGGTTGTTCACCGCGATCCGGATCATGCTCGTGACGAGCCCCTGGCGGGCGTACTCGCGCAGATAGATCGCCGCGATCACGCCAAGGGGCGTGACCGTCACCGTCAGCAGCAGGGTCAGGGTGACCGTCCCGATGATCACGGGGAAGACGCCGCCCTCCGAGGCGTTCTCGCGCGGGTCGGCGCTGAGGAACTCACCCCACCGGGCCAGATAGACCCCGACCCGTCCGCCGGCGCCGAGCTGGTTCGCTCGCACGACACGGACGACCTGCGAGATCAGCATCGGCTCGTCGGGCTCGGACTGGGATCGCGGGCTGAACCGCTCGGTGCGTGGGTCGACAACGAGCAGCCGCCAGCGGGCGTCCTCCTCGCGAAGCCGCTCGACCTGGGCCAGCAGTGTCTTCTGTCGCGCCCGGATCTCGTCCGCCTTCGCGTCGAGACGAGACTCGAGGCGTGCGAGACGCTCGGCGTCGATCGAGCCCGCCGACCATGGGGCCTCGAGCACCACCGCGAGGGCGAGGCCCGCCGTCACCGCCCACGCCCAGGCGCCGACGCGCCGCTTTCCTCTCGACGCCGCGCCTCCCCCGATCAGCCCGGCGCTCCAGAGCCCGAGCACGAGTGTCCCGATGCCCGCGAGACAGAGCCCGATCCAGATCGGCGTCGCCAGCCGCGCGGTCCGGGGCGCCTCGGCCCGCATCCGCGCGGCACGACGATCCCATTCCAGATCCACCAGGCGTTCCTGCAGACGCGGGATTTCCCGGTCGTTGATCTCCTCGATGCGCTCACGCCGATCCTCTGCCTCCGCGTGCAAGCGTCCGAGCGCCGCGAGTGTCTGCCCGGCGCCCTCCGCGACCCAGAGCCGTTCGCGCACGACCTCGGTCCCATCGGGGCGCGTCTCGCGGACCTCCTGCTCGGTCCGCACGACGCCCGTGGGAACCTCGGGCTCGCCCGTTTCGCCGGCGGCTCGCTCGAACACCCGCTCGCGGTAGGCGCCCTGGGGCTCGCCGAGGAAGACCCCCCACTCCCTGCGTTCGACCAGCAGCGCGTCGTCGTGCCGCTCCACGCGCTCAATCTCGTACACGGGCGCCCAGCGGAAGGACTCCTGCCCGAGGTCGCGGTTGCCGACGCGATAGCGCCGGCGGACCGCCCGCCCATCGTCCTTGATCGCGTCCTGCGGGAGCTCGCCCTTCGCGCGCAGCTCCGCGATGCGTTGCTGTTCGAGCTCGCCCGGCTCGTACGCCTGAGAGCCCATGGGCACGCCCAGGAAGACCTCGCCGTCGCGCATCGTGACCCGATCGATCCGACCGGGCCAGAAGGTCGCCCCGCCCTTGTATGCGATCACCCCGAGCAGCCCGAGGATCAGCACGAGGCAGGCGATGAGGGCGGCGCCCATCAGCCAGACAAGGGGCTCCCCGTGGGCGGCCATCGGGGTGCGACGCTGGTGCTTGTGCGCGCCCGACGACACACCCGGCGTCGGCGCCCCGCCACCCATGTCGCCAGCCCCGCTCACAACGCGGCACTCCGACGCCTGTAGGACTGACGGACGAGCTCGGCGAGCGTGTTGATCACCATCGTCATCAGGAAGAGCACCAGCCCACACAGGAAGAGCACGCGGTAGTGCGTCGCGCCCCGGGGCGCCTCGGGCAGTTCGACGGCGATGTTCGCCGCCAGCGTTCGGAACCCCGAGAAGATGTTCAGGTCCATCTCGGGCGTGTTGCCCGTCGCCATCAGGACGATCATCGTCTCGCCCACGGCGCGTCCGAGCCCGATCATGCACGCCGAGAAGATCCCCGAGCCCGCGACGGGGAGAACGACCCGGACTGCGGTCTGCCACTTCGTCGCCCCGGCGCCCAGGGAGGCCGATCGCAACGAGTCCGGGACCGATCGCATCGCGTCGTCCGAGATGGTGTAGATGATCGGGATGACCGCGAATCCCATGACCAGCCCGACCACGAGCGTGTTCCGCTGGCTGAAGGGGCCGAAGACCGAGTCCCGAGTGTCGTAGCCCAGCCACGTGATCAGCCCCGCCCCCGCAGCGGCGAGTAGCAGCGACAGCCCCGTGCTGAACATGAATCGCCCGAGCTCGAGCCCCCCCGCCGTCAGACGCGGCGTCCGAGCCATCCGCTCGGACCACACCCGCGAGACGAACCTGGCATTGACGACCATGACCAGCACCGCCGCGGGCGCCATCAGCACGACCAGCCACCCCGGGAACGCCCCGCCGTAGGCGCCGTCGAGCCAACGTCGGATGCTCGCCGGACCGGTCTCTCCCTGGCCAGGTGCGAACAACGTGCGCTCGAGCAGGGGGCCGGCCAGCACCGAGAGCCCCAGGGCGAGAGCGAGCGCGAGGATCACAAGCACGAGGGGCCTGCGGCTGATCGAGCGCCGCCCGAAGTCACGGGGCAGGAGACGCCACGCGTGCGCGCACCCCATCACCACCACAGGCACGACGCCGAACGCGACCAGGATCGTCGGCAGCCAGTCCCGCACGAAGGGCGCCACCAGCATCGCCGCGACAAATCCCAGCACGACCGAGGGCAGGCTCGCCATCAGCTCGATCGTCGGCTTGACCGACCGGCGCGCGCGCGGGTGCAGGAACTCACTGGAGAAGATCGCCCCAAGCACGGCGATGGGCGTCGCGATCAGCATCGCCAGCGCCGTCGCCTTCAGCGTCCCCCAGACCAGTGGCGTCAGGCTCAGCTTCGGCTCGACGCCGGGTGAGCCCGTCGATTGGTACACCCAGCGCGGTCGCTGGTATCCCTCGTAGAGCACGCGACCGAAGAGCGTGGACCATGTCGCCTCGGGATGCCCCGGCTCGACCGCCCAGGCCCGGACTCCCCCCTTCTGGTCGATCGCGACGACGCCGTCGATCGCCGGCGCAAGCACCGCGTGCGCGATCCGCCTCCCGTCGCTCTCGAACCTCGCGACCCGCTTCCCGCTGGTGACGTTCCGGAGTTCGACCGCGCCGTTCGCGGTCCCGATCGCGACCGTCCGGTCGCGCGGCCCAAGCCCGATCGATGTGATCGAGCCCTCGCCGATGTCGTAGCGGTGGGCGGGCGCCAGGCGACGCCCGTCCGCGGCCTTGCTCTTGGGATCATCGACAAGCAGCCACGCGCTCAAGACGCCGGCGTCGTCACCGACCAGCAGCGTGCGCGACCCGAGCCCCATCCGGGCCAGCGTGACGTGACGCCCCTCGTCGATCACGCGCCCGGACTCGATCAGGTGGATCGGCTCACGAACGCCCGCCGACGCGTCGTAGCGCTGGAAGCGCCCGTCCGCCCAGACGACGAGCACGCCGGGCCCGTCGATGGTGATGAAGGCGCCGAGGGGCATGCCCGCGCCCTCGGGCGGCTCGAACTCGATGGCGCCCGCCGTCACCCGCTCGCTCGCGCCGCCCCCGCCCAGGCGCGTGACGCGCCGTGACTGCGCAAACCAGACGCCGCCATCGGACGTCCGCCCGACCAGGAACCGCTCGCGGTCCGACTTCGCCGCGGCGTGGATCTCTGGGGCGAGCTCGCCCAGGACGTGGAGCGTCGTCGTGTCCAGGCTGTTGCGCCGAAGGTCGGCGATCGCCCACGTCCCCTCGCTCCGCCGGACGACCGTCGCCTGCTCCGTCAGGTCGCGCGTGAGATGGAGCGCCTCGCCAAGCTGCCGGCGGGACGCGTCGTCCAGCGGAGCACGCCGCCCGACCTCCAGACCGCCCCACCGGCGGGCGGCCAGTTCCGGATCGAGCAACAGGTCCACCTGCTCGATCTCCGCAGTCTCCAGCCGCTCGCCGGGGAAGAGCAGGGTCACGCGCCCGCTCGCGGTCTCGAGCGTCGCGGCGGTCGGCGCCTCTCCCTCCAGCCTGAGATCGAGGCTGGCGAGTGTCCGCCCATCGATGAGAGCGATCTCTCGTAGCACCCCGTCGCGCGCCAGGACGAGGATCGAACCCTCGCGCACGCCGCGCTCGATGAGCAGCGCATCAGCCAGCGAGGGCTGAGCCGCGTTCACCTCGGCGACGGGACGGCCCGAGCCCGACGCGAAGAGCGGCGCGGCGCTGGCGAACAGAAAGACGCAGATCCCCAGCATCGCGGCGAGCACACCGACGCCGCCGGCGGTGATCACCGCGCGCGCGACCCTGTCCCAGAAACGCACCAGGGGACCGGTCCGTCGTGTTGCGTGAGGCGTCGGATCGACCGCCATCCCCGGTCCCCGCCCGTCGGCGCATCCCTCGGCACGAGTTCTCGAGCTACAGGCCGACCTTCTGCATCTCTTCCTCCGCGATCGACGCGGGGAGCGGGTACGCCCCGTCCTTGACCACCGCCTCCTGGCCGTCACGGCTGAAGACGAAGCGGAGGAACTCGGCCCGGAGGGCGTCGAGCCCGTGCCGCCGGTCATAGTTCGTGTACATGTACAAGAACCGCGCGAGGGGGTAGTCGCCCGTCAGCGCGTGCTCCAGCCCCGGCTCGAAGGCCTCGTCTCCCGGCCCGAACGAGAGCTTGAGGGCCTTGACGTCCGGCGTCTTGAAGCCGATGCCCGAGTACCCCATGGCGTACGGATCCTTGGCGACGCCCTGGACGACGCCGGCCGAACCGGGAGCTTCCTTCACGCTCGCCTTGTAATCCGCCTTGCTGCAGGCGACGTCCTTGAAGAACTTGTACGTCCCCGAGGCGCTGTTGCGTCCGTACAGGCTGATCGGGCGGTCACGCCAGCCCGTTTCCTCGACACCAAGGTCGCCCCACGTCATCGTTGGGCCGTCCACCGAGAAGACCTGTGCGACCTCGCTCAGGCTCAGCTCCTCGAGCGGACAGTCTTTGTTCACGAAGACCGCGATGCAGTCGATCGCGACGCGGAGTTGCGTCGGCTTGTACCCGAACTTCTCCTCGAAGAGCGCGATCTCCTCGGGCTCCATCGCTCGGCTCATCGGGGCAAACTGTGCCTGGCCCTCGATCAGCGCCGGTGGGCCGGTCGAGGAGCCCTTGGCTTCGACCTGAATCCTCGCGGCCGGGTGCTGCTTCTTGAACGCCTGCGTCCAGAGGCTCACCAGGTTGACCATGGTGTCGGAGCCGACGGTCCGCAGGTCACCCGCGACCGGCGTCGTCTTCTCGTACCGGGGCAGCTCGGGGTCGAGCATGGACTCCGGCTGCCCGGCGCCGAGGGCCACAGCCCCCAGCAAGACTGCGGCGCAGACTCGCATCTTCATCGACTCGCTCCCTGTTCACGGGGTTTCCGCGTGCGGGAAGGTAGTCTCCCCGCGCGTGGCTTGTGCAAAGAACGCGCTAAGATCGCTAGCGCCTTGCCCCCACCCGCACGCTGGTGGCCCCCGCCGCCGTCAGGACTCGCCCGTCCTGGCTCACGAATCGCCCCCGCAGTTCCGCGACCGTCGGCGCCATCCGGTCCCGACCCTCCCCGAATCGCAGGAAGAAAGACTCGGCCCGACCCACCGATGTCCGCACCCGGGCCGCCCGGCTCGCCTCCTGATCGAACACCCAGCGCTCGATCGGCTTGCCGTCAGGACCGGTCAGCGTGAACTCGAACGTGCCCTCGGCCCAGACCGGCAGAGCCGAGACGTCCGACTCCGGGAAGAGATACGTCACGACCTGGAACGTGTCGGGGAAGCCGTTGGCGTCCGAGTCCGTCAGACTCGAGTCCGCCGCGAGCAGGAGCTGCGTCGGGTGGGTGCCGGAGGATGATGCCTGGGGAGTCTCCGCCCGCGTCGGAGAATCGCCGCCGGTCGTCGTGGAGGCGCACCCGGCGAGCAAGGCGGGGCCCGACGCGACGCTAGCGAGGAGAATCATCGTTGCCGATCGAGCCATTGTTCTTGAGCCTCTCCTTCCAGCTCTGGGCGCCGTGGGGCGCCGGGAGCAGGCGCATCACGTCCCCGAAGCCGGTCTCGTCGCTTTCGTCCATCGGGATCTTGTGCTCGTTCTCGAGAACGTCGCGGATCTTCGACGGATCCTCCAGCATATCCAGCGCGTGCTCGGTCAGCTTGTTCTGACGATCGCCGGCCATCACCGAATCGCCCGGGATCACGTAGGGCGTGAGGATGACCAGCAGTTCCGTCTTGACGGACGACTGCTTCTGCGAGCGGAAGAGGGCGCCGAGGAGGGGGATGTCGCCCAGCAGCGGCACCTTCGTCTTGCGCAGCTGGTCTGTGGACTGCATCAGGCCGCCGATGACGACGGTCTGCCCGTCCTTGACCGTCACCGTCGTCTCGACGCGGCGCTGAGTGATGATCGGGGCGGCGAAGTCGTCGCCGATCTCCGTCGTCCGGTCGGACAACGTCGAGATCTCGGGGGTAATCTCCATGCGGACGAAGCCGTCGGCCGAGATCGAAGGGACGACCTCGAGGATGATGCCCACGTCCTCGCGCCGGACGATGGCGGTGGTGCCGCCCGTGTCGCGCCGCTCGACGCCGTCCGTGATGCCGATGTTCTCGCCGACCTGGATGAAGGCCCGCTCGTTGTCGTTCACCTGGACCTGCGGGCGGGAGAGGACCTCGAGCTTGCCCTGCTCTTGAAGAGCCCGGATGAGCAGCCCGAAGTCGGCGCTGGCGACGGAGAAGTTGGGCACGCCCAGCGCCGTTGCGACGCCGGCCCCCGCAGCGAGCTTCTGCAGCACGTACCCGTCGCCGCCGATCTTGCTCCGGTTGGTCAGGTCCGCGACGCCCTCGCCCTCCTGGAGCACGCCGCCGATCGAGACGTCGATGCCGAACTCCTTCGAGTCGTCGAGCGTCACCTCGGCGAGCAGGACCTGGATCATGACCTGCGGGGGCGCCGAGTCGAGCTCCTCGACGATCTGCGCGACCGTCTCGATGTACCTTGGCGACGCGGAGATGACGAGCTTGTTGCTCCGCTCGTCGCCGACGACGGTGACCTCCTGCTCGAGCTCACGCGCGAGTGAGCCTGTCAGTTGCGGGCCGAGCGTCGAGCGACGCAGCTCCCGCTCGCCACTGAAATACGACTGAAGCGTCTCGGCGATGTCCGTCGCCTTGGTGTTCCGGAGGTGGTAGACCAGCCGCTCGCGCTCCGTCGCCTCGATCGAGTCGAGCTGCGTCACGACCTTGCGGACTTCGTCGAGGTACTCGCGCGTCCCCGACACCAGCAGCGTGTTGGTCCGCCGATCGATCGTGATCGACAGCTCCTGGCGCTCGTCGGCGATCGGCGTGAACGTGCCCGACTCGAACTCGTCGGGCTGCTCGGGCCCGGTTGGCGCCAGCACGTACCGATCCCCGTTCTGGCGGAGATTGAACAGCTGCACGAGCAGCAGCTGCATCTGCCCCGCGTCCGCGTTGACCAGGCGGAACTGCTCGATCACCCGGTCGCCCCGCGTCTCGGCGTCCAGATCGTGGATCATCGTCACGATCAGGTCCATCAACTCCGGCGGCGCCTTGATGAGCACCGAGTTCGTCCGCGGATCGGGGGTGAGCGTGACGTGCTCGCGGAGCGTGCCGTCCAGGGTCGCCTCGGCGGCGGCGCTCTCGAGCTGCTCCTTGAACACGCGGATCCGGGTCGCCGAGGGCCCGCCGCGTCCGCCGCCGATCGGGCGACCGGCGAGCACACTCTCGATCAGGTCCACGATCTCGCGCGCCCCCGCCGAATCCAGACGCACCCGCCGTACGTCCTGCAGGAGTTCCACCGGCGCCTGATCGAGTTGGGCGACGAGGCCCCGGATCGCCGCGATGTCCTCCTCGGTCCCGCTGGCGATCAGGGCGTTCATCCGCTCGTTGGCGACGACGCCGACGGAACGCTGACCCCGCTTCTCGTTCTCCTTGGCGACGTACAGCTCGGTGATCGTCCTCGCGATGTCGGGCGCGAGGCCCGGCGTCTTGATCGAGATGAGCGCCGTCCGCTCGGCGTCCGCAACCTCCACGTCCCCGGTCGTCAGCGTCGCGACCAGCTCCTTGACAAGCTCCAGGTTCTCGTCCGAGCAGGCGACGATCAGCGAGTTGCTCGCCGGCTCGGCCTCGACCTGGAAGACGTCGAGGGGCGACTCACGCCCGCCCCGGTTACGGCTCGCGTCGATCCGCTCGCGCATCAGCCGCTGGATCTTGGGCGCCAGACGCTCGACGTCCGATCCCGTCACCGGGATGACGTGCAGCCCGACCGCGAACCTCGCCTCTTCCGTGTCGAGCGTCCGCAGCAGCCCTTGGAGAATCGCGAAACTCCGGGGGCTCGTCGAGACGACCAGGGCGTTCGTCCGAGCGTCCACCGACACGATCACCCGGTCCTCGGGACGCTGCGTGCGGGCGCTCTGACGCTGGCTGAAGACGTCGGAGATGATCCCCGCCACGCGTTCCGCCGCGGCGTGCTCCAGTGGGATCACGCGCACCGTGTTGCTCGCCGACGCCTGCTCGACGTCCATCAGCTTGACCAGCTCGCGGATGACGGCGATGTTCCCGTCCGTTCCCAGCACGATCAGGGCGTTCAGGTTCTCCTCGGCCTCGATGACGAGGCTGTCCATCCGCGCGAAACGATCACCCGTGACCGCGCCGTCGCCGCCCGACAGCGCCACGCGCAGGCGCCCGACCTGCGTCCGCAGACCGACAGCGTCCGGCGTGTCGCCCATTCCCTGCACCAGCACCGCCCGGAGCTTCTGCGCCAGCGAGACCGCGTCGGCGTACTCGAGCGGAATCACCGACGTCTCGATCCACCCGCGCTCCATGTTCCCGTCGTCGAGGTCCTTGAGCAGCACCTCGACGAGCGCAACCGCCTCCTCCGGGCCCGCGACGACGAGCGCGTTCGTGCGCTCGTCGGCGGTCACGACGATCGGGCCGACCAGGGCCCGCCCGACGGTCGTCGGCGGCATGCCGCGGTTCTGCGTGCCGGGGATCCGCTGCAGCTCGTCGCCCCGCCTGAACAGATCCTCGACGATCGCGCGGATGCGAGCCGCCGAGGCGTTCTCGAGGGGGAACACGCGGAGCGTGACCGCCTCACCAACCGGGATTGAATCGAAGGTCTTGATCAGCTCGGCGACCGCCATCGTGTTGCCGATCGACGACGAGACGATGACCGAGTTGCTCTGCGTGTCCGCAATGACGCGGATCGGGCGCGACAGATCGAGTCGCACCGCCGGCTCGTCCATGCCGCCATTGACGAGGTTCAGGCGGCGGATCTGCTCGACGAGCCCCTCGGCGGCGCCCGAGTGCTCCGCGTCCGCGCTCGGCGTGAGCATCTGCTGCAACAGCGCCGCCAGGCGGTCCGCCTGAGCCGTTTTCAGGCGCATGATCTTCACGTGCTCGTCAGCCAGCCCTGGGGCCTTGTCGAGTTCCTTGACCAGTCGCTCGATCGTCCTCGCGTCCGCCGGGTTGGCCAGGACGCTGATCCCTCGGCGCGTCGTCAGCGCGACCAGACGCACCGGCTCACTCACCAGCCCCGGGCGGTCGTCCGGCTGCGCCTGCGTGACCCCCAGCGCCGTCAGGTGGCGGATGATGTCGGAGGGCGCGTTGTTCTCCAGGTCGATGATCGTGACGTTCTGCCCGATCCCGCCGGTTCGCGCGTCGGCGCCATCGCCCTCGTCGGGCGCCGCCGCCCCGTCCAGTTGCTCGACGATCTTGGCGATCTGCTCGTGGAGCGTCTCGCTCGCCGCGACCACGAGGCTGTTGGTCCCCCGGTCGATCTGGACCGTGAACGCCTCGCCCCGCTGGCGGGCGATCGGCTGAAAGGTCTGCATGATCGTGTCGCGCATCCGGGCCGCCGGCGTGTTCTTGAGCGCGATCACGCGGGGCAGCGCCTCGGCGGTCGCCGCCTGCGCCTGCAGTCGATCCGCCAACGCCTCGATCTGCTCGAACTCCTCGTCCTCCGCACGAACGATGATGACGTTGCTCGCGTCGTCGCCGTAGATCATCACCCGACGCGGGTTCTCCGGGTCGTCCTCCGCCAGGAAGACCCGGCGCACCGCCTCGGCGAGCGTCGATGCCCGCCCGCTCGACAGCGCGATCAGCCTCGCCTCGGGCAGCTTCAGGATGTCAGGCACGTCCATCTGCTTGACGATCTCGCGGATCCGCTCGAGCTCCTGACGCCCCGCGAAGATCACCAGCGAGTTCGTCTCACGTTCCGCCGACACCGTCGGCACGCCCTCCGCGTCAATCAGCACCGACGGCGGGCGAACAGTGTCCTGGCGACTGTCGTTGCGCCGCTGCTGGGCTTCGAGGCGCACACGCTCCTGATCGAGCTGGTTCTGCAGGGGCGCCCGGAAGCCCTCGTTGAGCGCCCGAGCCACGCTGACCGCGCTCACGTGTTTGAGCTGGATCACGACGAGCTGCTGCGTCGTGTCATATTCGGGCGTGTCGAGCTTGGCGAGCAGGCTCCGCAGCCCTTCCCAGATCTCCTCGCCCGCGCTGACCACCAGCGAGTTCGACGCCGGGTCGGCGACGATCGTCACGTTCCGCTCCGCCGGCGTGTTCGCCTCCTGGGCGTAGGGGCCGTAGAAGACGCCCAGCGCCTTGCGGACCTGCTCGGCCTGGGCAAACTCGAGCTTGATGAACTCGGTCGTCCGCTTGCCCTGCAGGGGCTGGTCGAGCTGCTCGATGACGGACTCGATGAACTTGAGCTCGTCCGCGGTCGCCGTCACGCTCAGCACGTCGTCGTTCACGCTCGGGTCGAGCACCGGCGCCGGCTCGCCCTCGGCACGCGGGCGGTTGCGCACCAGCGCCCGGATCGAGACCGCCACGTCGTACGCCGCGGCGTGCTCCAGACGGAACTGACGGAACTCGACGGGCGGGCGGGGCGTCTCGACGTCCAGCAGCGCGATCTGCTTCTTCGCGACCTCCAGCGCCTCCGGCGTGCCCGTCAGCATGATCGAGTTGGTCCGGGTCACCGGCGTGACCTGCACCTGCACGCCCTCGGGCAAGGCGCCCGACAGCTCCCGCGCCACCTCCGTCGCCCGCGCGTTGTCGAGCTGCACCGTCTCGATCTGGTCGAGCGCCCCGGTCGCCTCGGCGATCTGCCTGATCTGCTCGACCGCCTCCTCGACCCTCGCCTTGGCGCCGATCAGGAGCAGCAGGTTCCGCGTCCGATCGACTTCCACCGAGACCGCGTCGGGATCGGTCCCCATCCACCAGCGCCAGTTCGGGTTGCTCGTCGCCCCCTCGATGATCCGCTGCAGCGCCCCCAGGTCCGCGCCCTGGGCGCGCACCGCGCGCACGACCCGCTCGCCCGCGTCGCCCGTCGACGCGTCCAGCTCCGCGACGATCCGCTCCATCAGCGCCATCGTCTCGCCCTGGCCCAGCAGCAGGACCGTGTTCGTCCGGTCGTTCACCTCGACGAGCATCCGGTCCTCGTGCGTGTCCTGGCCGCCCCGGAAGTAGCTCGACCGCTCCCACTGCAGCTCGTACGAGATGTTCTGCACCGTCTGGCGGATGTCCGACGCCCGCGCGTTCTTGAGCTGGATGACCTTGTACTGCAGCTCCTTCGCCTCAGCCGGCGCGTCGAACTGCCTCGCCAACTCCGCGAGCTGCTCGTAGTCCTCGTCGGCCGCCGCGATGACGAGCGTGCCCGAGCGACGATCCCCGATGATCGCCGCGCCCCCGCCCTGACGCGAGCCGCGCCCGGCGCTCAGACGCATCCGCTCGCGAAAGAAGTCCTGGAGAGAGCGGGCGACGTTCTGCGCGTCCGCCCGCTCGAGCTTGATCGACCGCACCGGGTACGCCGCGGTCTCCGCCGTGTCCACCTGCTCGACGATCTCGCGGATCTGGGCCAGATCCTCTTTCGGCGCCCGCACGACGAATACCCCGGTCGTGTCCTGTGCCGAGATCAGCACCTTCTCCGCCTTCGCCGGGTCCTTGCCGACGACGACCTGCTGGATGATCTGCTGCACCGCGCTCGGGCGGGCGAGCTGCAGCGGGATGATCGCCAGCTCGAGGTCCGGGTCCGCCAGCGAAACGTCGGCGGCCTGGATGAGCTGCGCGACCTCCTCGTGCTGCTCCGCGGACGCCGTCACGAACAGCGAGTTCGTCCGATCGTCCGCGACGAACCGAGCCCGCGTCTGCTCTCGCGCCGAAGGGCCCTGCCGTTGTGCATCAAAGAGCGTTTGCAGCGTCCGCCACAGCTCGTTCGCGTCCGCGTTGTTCAGCGTGTACTGCCTGATCGCCAAGCGGTCCCGGTCGGGTGTCTGGTCGATCAGCGAGACGAACCGGTCGATCAGGGGCATCGATCCCGTCGGCGCCGTCACGATCAGCGACGTCTCGTTCGGGTCCATCGTCACGCTCACCCGCTGCGGGTCGATCACCTTTCGGACGATGTTCCCCTGCTCGTCAGCAACGCTCAGCTCCAGTGTGCGCACGCGCCGAGCCTGACGCCCCTGTGGCGTCGGGCTGACGAGATCCCTCACCGCCGCCAGCGCCGACCGTCCGGTGACGTTTGCCAGCGGAAAGACCTTGACCTCCAGCTCGTCCGCCTTGTCCAGACGGCTGAGCCCCGCGATCAACTCTCGCACGCTCGTGAAGTCCGTCTCGTTCGCCCAGACGATCAACGCCCGCCCGTCGGGGTCGGCGGCGACTGACACGCGACCCGTAAATCCGCCCGGATTACGCGCGTTCGCCTGCCCGACCTGCCAGACCGTCTGCTGCACGACCTGCGCGACACGACCGGCGTCGCTCGAATCGGGCAGCTCGACGATCCGCACGCCCGTCGGCTCGGTCGGCATCTGGCGTTCGAGTTCCGCGGCGAGCGACGCGATCCGCTCGGTCAGGCGGGGCGAGCCCACGACCATCAGTGTGTTGGTCACCGGATCGACTGCGATCGTGACCGTCGGCTCGGCCTCACCCGCGCCACCCCCCGCGACCGGCTGCGTCCCCAGCAGCGTGACGAGGGAGCGCACGACCCCGCCCAGCACCGGCTGGAACCCGCGCGGCGTCGCCGAGCTCGACGGCCCCTCGTCTGACTTGCCCGTCTCCCCCTCGTCCGGCTCCGAGAGCAACTGATCCGCCGTGATGACCTCGACCTTGACGCCCCCACGCTCCTCCAGCAACTTCTTGAGCGTCCGCGCCATCTCCGCCGCGTCCACGCGCGAGCGGTCGAGCGTGATCATCCGCACCTGTGACCGCGTCGCGAGCGTCGCCTTGTCGAGGTGGGCCGCCAGCGAATCGATCAGCTCGAGCTGCTCGCCCGTGCCGCGCACGATCAGCGAGTTGCTCGACGAGTCCACTCGCACCGTCGGCGCGGGCGTCGTCGTCTCGGCGTCCGCGAACAGCGCCTCGACGTTCGTCGCCAGCTCCCGCGCGTCCGCGTTCATCAGCGTGATCACGCGGACCGACCGCTCGCCCCCGGGCCCGGTCTTCGTGTCGACATCGAGTCCGGAGATCATCTGCTCGGCCAACTCGAGCATCGGCAAGGGCGCGCTGATGATCAGCGCGTTCAGCCGCGGTTCGGCCGCCACCTTCACCCCCGCGAAGTCGGGCGTCTGGCCCCGGTTGGTCATGTTGAGCGCGAGCTGCCACCGCCCCCAGTCGGGCGCGACGGAGAAGATCGTCTCCTTGGTCAGCACCCGCTCGACGATCGGCGCGATCGTGTCCGCCCGCGCGTGCTCCAGGAAGATCGTCCGCACGCCCACCCCGCCCGGCTCGACCGCGACCGCATCCATCGACTCGATCAGCCCCGCCGCCGTCTCCAGCCGCTCGTGCGACGCCGCGACCACCACCGAGTTGCTCGACGCCTCGGCCCGGATCGACGGTCGCGGCTCGCCCGGACGCAGACCCAAGGCCATCGCATCCGTCAGCGACCGCGCCACTGACTCGGCGTCCCCCTCCTTGAGGCGGAACACACGCACCTCGACCGCCGCCGACGGCGCCGGCTTGTCGAGCGCCTCGATCAGCTCCGCCGCCAGGGGCATCAGCGCCGACGCCGCGCTCACGTACACGCGCGACGTCCCAGCGTCCGGGTACAGCCCCGGGTTCGGGATCGGCGCCCCCGCCCGACGCGCCCGCTCCAGCTCCTCGGGCCAGCGCGACCGGTCGCCCAGCACCTGTTGCACGATCCGCGCCACCGCGTTCACGTCCGCGTGTTCCAGGTCGAACGAGCGCACCTCCGCCAGCGGCATCGCGACCGTCAGGTCGTCCTGCTCGCCCAGCAGGCGCACCGCCTCCTCGACTTGCGCCTCCTCGCCGATGACGACCACGCTCCCGGTCGCCGGCTCTGGCGTGAGCTCCAGGGGACGACGCCCCTGGGGCATCGTCTCGCGCACGATGCGGGCAACCGATTGCGCCAGACGCGCCGGGTCACCCTTGGCCGGCGTGAAGATCTGCACCGTCCGACCCGCCTCCTCGTCCGGCTGATCCAGACGCTCGATCACGGACCGGGCCAGCTCGATCGTGGACGTCGGACCCGACACGATGAGTGAGTTCGTCCGGTGCTCGCTCTCGACGCGGATCTTGGGCTCCTCGGGCCATTGCCCGCGGTTGTACCGCAGCCGCAACGCCAGCACGCGCGGATCCGTCTGCTGCTGATCCACGAGCAGGCGCTGCACCGTCGGCGCGATCGACGTCGCGTCGGCGTGCTCGAGCGCGAACGTCTCGATCGACGGTTTCTCCGGGTCGAACGCCTGACGGTCCAGGGGCTCGACCAGCTCCTCGACCTTCTTCAGGTCCGCCTCGGCGCCCGTCAGCAGCAACGCGTTCGACCCCGCCGCCGCCACGACCCGGACCATCCCGCCCGAGGGCAGCTCGATCCCGGGCAGCGCCTGGTTCACCGTCTGCGCCACCTGCCCCGCCTCGGCGTACGTCAGCGGGATCACCTTGATCACCGCCTGCCCGACGCTCGCCGCCTCGGTGTCGAGAGCGTCGATGAGCTGCTTGGCGATCTCGTGAATCGACTCGGGCGCCGAGATGATCAGCGTGTTGGTCGTGTGGTCCGACTCGACCTGGAGCAACTGCTGACCACGCGTCGCGACGCCCTCGTCCGCGAGCTGCTCACGGAGGCGAGTCTCGAGCAGACGAGACAGCAAGGGCGCCAGTCGGTCCGCCCGCGCGTGCTCCAGCGTGTAGAGCTGCAACCGCGTCGGCGGCACGCCGTTGTCGCCGTCCAGCTCCTTGATCAACGACTCGATCTTCTCGAACGCCTCGCCCGGGCCCCACACAAGCAGGGTCCGGCTCGACGGCTCGTAGCTCGTCGTCACCCCGGGACGCCCCGAGGGCACGAGCGCCCCCCGCGACGCCAGGTCCCCGATCGCCCGCATCAACGCCCCGGGATCCGCCCGGCGCACGCGGTACGTCCGAAGCTCCACGTCCGACCCCAGCGCCTCGGTGTCGAGCTGCTTGACGAGCCCGGCGATCGTCTCGTGCTGCTCCGGACGCGCGCGCACGACGAGACTGTCCAGTTCGTCGAACGCCTCGAACTCCGGCGCCCGGTACACCCCGTCCCCGGTGTCCAGCACCAGGCGGGCCATCCGCGACAGCCGTCCCGACAGCTCGCTCGGGCGCGCATGCGCCAGGCGGTACGTCCTCGTCTCCAGGTCCGAGTTCGCCTGCGTCTCGATCGAGCGCAGCAGCTTCTCGTAGCGCGCGACGCCCGCCCCCGAGCCGACGAGCGTCACCGTCCGCGAGCCCTCGTCCAAGATCGCGCGCACGGGGTCGCGTTCCGAGTCGCCCGTCAGCTTCTCCAGGGAGTCCGCCATCGCGACCATCTGCTTCGCATCGCCACCGCTCAAGCGCACGAGCCTCGCCTCGCGGTCCCGCTCGGGCGCCGCGTCCAGTTCGTGCAGCAGCGACTCGAGCGCCGCGACGTCCGCCGCCGGGCCGGCGACGACCATCCCCTCGCCACTGGGCGCGGGCGCGAACCGGAGCACCGCGACCTGCCTGGGCGTCAGCACCCGACGGGCGATCTGGTCCGCCTGGCGCGCGTCCATGTGCGACAGCCCGATCACCCGCGCCGCCCGCACCGCGTCCCCGGCATCTGGCGAGCCCAGCCCCGGGTCGATCTCCTCGAGCGCCCGCCTGGCCTGGACCAACACGTCCGCGTGCGCCAGCACGATCAGCTTGCCGAGCTCCGGCAGGGCCTGGATCCTGGGCTGACGATCGGCGTTCTCGTCCTTGAACAGCTCCTGAAGCTGGCGGGCCGCGGCGTTCGGGTCGGCCCCCGTGAGCGTGAACGCCATCAGCTGGCGATCTCCCCCGACGCCCTCGCCCGTGTCCAGCAGCGCGACCAGCTCCTCGACCGCCTCCATCCGCTGACTCGGCCCGACGACGATCACCGCGCGCAGGCGGTCGTCCGGCTGGATCTTCAGGGGCGGCTTGGTCACATCGTCCACGACGTGCGGCTGCCCGTTCTTGTCCATCTCGATCGCCTGCCCACGCTCGGGCACCAGCGCCCGCAACGCGTCCGCCAGCTTGTTCGGCTCCGCGTGCCGGAGCGGGAACACCCGGAAGTCCAGGTCCGATGGACGAACCGCGTCGATCTGGCTCACGATCTCGCGGATGCGACGGCACTGCCCCGCCGTCTCCACCACGATCAGCATGTTCTGCGTGTCGAACGCCTGCACCATCCCCGGCGCCTTCACCAGGGGCGTGATCCGCTCGGCGACCTGCGACGCGATCGCGTTGTTCAGCGGGATGTAGACCGTCAAAAACTCGCTCTGATCGACCTGGTCGAGGTCTCCCTGCCCGACCACGGGCGTCGGGCTCCTCGCCGCGTCCTCCAATGTGCGCAGATAGAGGTACTTGTCCTCCCGCTCCAGACGCAGGTTGTGCATCCGGAGGTTGAGGTTCAGGATCTCGAGCGCCTCCTCGAGCGAGTAGTCCGCCGCCGAGATGAAGGTCATCCCCCCCTGGGGCGGGTCGGCCTCGCGGATGACGGGCAGACCCGTCTGGCGCGCAAAGAAGTTGAGCACCTCGGCGAAGGGCGCCTCGATGAAGTTGAAGCGGATCCGCCCCTCGCTGGGCGCCGACGTCGTCGCGGGCGCGGGGCTGTCCGTTGGAGCGGGCTTGGCGGGCGCCTCGCCCTGGGCGTACACAGACCCCGCGAGCCCGGCCGCCGCCGCCAGGCTCCACGCCACAACCGCTCGCGCTCTTGGTTGGCGATGCATCGCGTGCTCCGTCACGTGCGCTCGGGGCGAGCGCGGGCCGTCCTGGCCCTGCGCCGCCCAGTCTACTCCCTAGTCCTCCAGCCCGCGTCGCTCCGCGAGCGTCCGTCCAAGCTCGATCTCGAACCGCCTGCCCTCAATCACGAAGACCCCCAGTTCCCCCTGTCCGCCTTCGAAAACAGCCCCCTCCACCGCCTCGCCAGGGGTCAGGACCATCGACTGGCCCGAGGGTCCCACCACGATCGCCTCGGCGTGGTCGGTCGTCGTCAGACCCGCCAGGCGCCAGGCCTCGTAGGCGGGCGGGCGAGGCGCCTGGACGACTCGGGTCGGTTCGATGGCGATCGGTGTTGGCGCTGGGGGCGGGGGCGCCTTGAAGACGTTGCACGCCAGGATCGCCGTGACCGCATCCTGCTCAGCAGGGGGCAGGGGCGCGAGCTCGGGCGAGTCCGCCTGCGGCCCCGCCGCCCCCAGGTCCGGGGCGAAGGCGATCGCGAAGTCCGCCTTGAAGTGGTACGTCTCGCGCTCGCGACCAATCGGCTGGATCGAGAATGCCTCGACGCGGTGGACCCAGTCCTGCGCGCGCATGGCCCCGAGCATCTTCAGAGAAGACTCGAGCGATCCGGTCCCCTCGACCCGTCCCCTGACGGCGTAGAAGTCGGGCTGCTCCGCCAGACGAGATCGCAGGGATTTCCACGCCCGGTCCAGACGGGTGTGCTCGACCGGGTTGGACACGCCCTTGGGGGCGGCGTTGGAGACGACGACGTCGCGCAGCCCGCTGGCCCGGGCCAACTCGCCCAGCCCCGCGCGAAGCTCGTGCTCGACGCGTTCTGTGTCGCGCCCGAGCGTCGTCCCGATCGCGTCCTGGAGACGCTGGCGGGCGCCACCCTGGGCCTCGATCGCCTTGTCGTACTGCTTGATGCCCGCCCTGGCCTCGGCGATGTCGCTCCGGAGCTTCGCCGCCTCGCGCAGGTACAGACGGTCGGCGCCGACGTACACCACCGCGAGCCCGGCGATCGCCGCGATCGAGAGGATGATCGCCCGCCGGGGGGTCATGGCGCCGCCTCCCCGCTCGGCTTCTGGGCGGGCGCGGTCCGCGCCGTCGAGAGCTCGAACGTGAACGAGTTCTCGACGTCCGGGCCCTTGGTCTCGACGTGGTAGTCGCCCATGTCGAGGAGCTTGGCGCGGAGGTCGACGCCGACGCCCGGGGCCGCGGCGCGCCCGGCGATCTCCAGGGACACCCGCCGATCCACCGACCATCGCCCCGGATACCCCCCGCGTTCGCCGGCGGTGAAGCGGACGGCGGACTCGTCCGCGCCACTCAAGGAATCCAGCAGCGCTTCGTCCGGCCCCGGCAGCGTCTGGGCGACGCGGTCGATGTGCGCGAGCCAGTCCACGTCCTCGCTCCGCCAGCGTTCCACGTTGCTCGCTCGCGCGTCGGCGGCGAGGGCGTTGACGTACGCCGTCACCTTGTCCTTGAGCTGGCCCCGGACCTGGTCGCGACGCTCGTTCAGGGCCGCGAGATGACGCTGCGACAGCAACCACGCCGTCCCGATGACCGCGATGCCGACGAACGCGAGTCCGAGCGCGACCTGGCGTCGGCGAGCGCTTTGATCCGGGACGCGTCGGGGCTCGGCGAAGTCCATCAGCCCACGCCCGGCGCGCTCGCGCCGCGCCAGCCCCGCCAGTGGAAGCAACGCCCGCTGACGCTCCGCCTTCTCGCTGTCCAGCCCCTCAACATTGGGCCAGACCGCCTCGGCGGGGACTTCCAACTCCTCGGCGCACGCGAGCGCAACGTGCCTGGCCAGGTCATCTCGACCGAGCACGACAACGCCCGAGACGTCCGGCGTGCGCTGTGCGACGCGGAAGCTCATCGCCGTCCGCTTCGCCTCGACCGCGACGCGCGAGGCGGTGCGATCGGGCGAGCCGACCGCCTCGCCCAGCTCGACGGTGCGGGCGAAGACAAGGTCGCCGTCCTCACACAGCACGAGTTCGACGGAGGAGGGACCGAGGCTGACGCCAAGGGTCGGCGCCCCGCCCCCACCACCACCGGTGGCCGCGATCAGTTCGGCGACGCCCGCGGCTCGCAGTCGCACGCCCCCGAGCTTGAGGCCGCACGCGTCGGCGATCTTGCGCCGCCACTCGACGCGTTCGCCCGGGATCGCCCCGACGAGGACGAGCCGTTCGGTTTGCCCGTCGACCCCGGCGAGGGGGACGTAGTCGATGACCGCGTCCTCGATCGCGACCGCGGCCTGGCGGGTCATCTGGAGACGGACGACGCCGGCCAGTTCGTTCTCCTCGAGCCCCTCGCCGCCTGGCAGGTGGAGGAGCTTGAGGACGACCTCCGAGCGTGCAACCGCGAAGACGGCTCGTCCCCGCCCGAGATTTGAATCGTCGAGGACGCGGGCGATCCACGCGCCGACGCTCGACGCGTCGTCGAGGTTCGCGGACTCGGGGCGGCGGGCGCTCGCGGAGGCCTCGACGCGGGGCACGCCGTTGCGCACGTCCACCCGGGCGATGGTCAGCGCGTCATGGTCGAGGTCGATGTAGAGGCCGCGCCCATTGACGCTCATGAGCCACCCCCGCGCGTCCAGCGCCCCGTGCGTCCGGACAGGCCGCTCGACTTGCCCGCCTCGTCCGGCGTGCCCGACGAATCCGGCGAGTCGCCCGGCGGCGGGCCGAGCGGCTCGTCGTCCCCGAACATCGGGTGTCGGTCCGGCCCCTGGCGCAGTCGCCTGAACTCGGGGGTCGGCGCCTCATCACCCGGACCGCCGATCGGGTCGTCCTTGATGCCGGGGTCGTCGGGCTCGCGCTCGTCACGTCCCAGGGCGCTGAACGCCAAGCTCTCGTCGAGCCCCGTGATCTCGCGGAGCGTCGCCAGGCGCGGACGCTGCGAGGAGATGTCGATCACCGCCTCGTACTCGACGCGGTCGAGCAGCGAGCGAGTCGTCTCGCTGTCTGATCCGTCGGGCGTCGGCGCCTCGTACCCGCCCTCGATCCGGACGCGCCACTGCGTGGACCGCGTCGTCAGCCAGTCGGCGGCCTGCTCGAGCGCCTCGGGGGTCATCACGCCGACCTCGACGGCCCAGGCGATCGAGCCGCGGGACGCCAGGGGGGTTCGCTCGCGGGCGTCGACGATCGCACGGGCGATTTCATCATCAATGCCGGGGATCGTTGCGAGAACCGCGGCGGGCGCGCGGTTCATGTCGACGAGGCCACGCCGGTGCGTCGCGTCGTAGGGCGTGATCGTCTCCAGCAGCGGGCCCCACTGCTCGACGGGGATCGACGCGCCCCGGAGCAACGCGACGAACTCTCCCATCGACGCGGGGGCGTCGGCGCCGACGCCGATCCCGCCCTTGCCGAAGATGCCCGGGCTCCCGAACCGCTCCCCGATCTGCTGCGCCATGCTGTCCGACCACCACCCGCCGGGGAAGAGCACGCGCCGAACACCGAGCGTCTCGCCCGCGGCGGCGCCCTGCACGTTCGGATCGAAGCTCCAGACCGTGAGCAGGTCGATCAGGGGGTGAGAGAACATCGTGGGATCGGCGGACTCACTGAGCGTGGCCTCGCTCGCCAGGCCATCGACCTCCGTCTCGTCCATCAGGGTCCACCGATCGATCCCGTCCACCCGCGTGAGGGACTCGACGCTTTCGTAGCCGCCCTCGGGACGTCCCGAGACGATGCGCTCGGCGAGCGTCTCGCTCAGGCCCGGGAGGTTGGCGAGCATCTCCGCCGTCGCGACGTTGATGTCGAGGCGGGCGTTCTCGCTCGTCGCGGGCAAGCCCGAGTCGCTCTGCAACACGTGGAAGACCAGGTCGCCATCGGGCGACTCGATCGAGAAGCTCCAGCCTTCGGGCAGGACGGGGGCGCCGCCGGCGAGCAGGTCGTCGCGCTGCTCGGCGAGGCGGGCCATGACCGCCTGGACGCCCGACCACGCCGCGGCACGGGTCTGGGTACGACGCAGTTCACCTCGGGCGGCGTGCGTGCCGGCGTCGGCGCGGAGCAGCACCGCCGAGCCCACCAGCGCCGCCATCGTGACCACGATCAGCACCGCGAGGATGACGAGCCCTCGCCGCCTGGTTTGGGTCGTGCGCCTCGTCATCCGGTCACCCCCGCCTGGGCCCGAGGGGCGTCGGGGACGGCGAAGACATGCCGACGATCCGGGGCTCGCGTCGGGATCGGCGGCGCGTCCAGCGCGTCCGGGCCCGCCTCGGGCACGAGCGCGTCGAACTCGTCGGCGAACATCGCCTCGAAGTCGGAGGCCGGCGCCACCTCGTCGCGCACATCTGTCGGACGAGCCGGCGCGACCTCGGGCAGCGCGGGCGGCGGCCCGAACCAGACGGCGACCTCGACCGCCGTCGGAAGCTCTCCCTCGCTCGCCGAGTCGTACGACCCCCGCCAACGCGAGCCCACGTAGAACCGGATGCTCACGTACGAGACGCCTTCGACAAGAACCTCCTCATCGCCCGCGTCGCCGCCGGCGAATGCGTGCGTGCCCACGATCGTGCCGTTCGTCGCGTCCCAGCGAAGCCCGAGCTCGATCATGTCGCGGATGGCGTCGTCACCCGCGGGCGCCACGCCCCGGTGCACGATCCGGAGCTCGCCCTTGCCGCCTGACAGCCCCGCGCCCCCGTCTCCCGTCGCGAC
This sequence comes from Phycisphaerales bacterium, assembly GCA_041402005.1. Taxonomy (GTDB): domain Bacteria; phylum Planctomycetota; class Phycisphaerae; order Phycisphaerales; family UBA1924; genus JAJRXR01. The sequence goes on from JAWKTB010000004.1 coordinate 92,045, forward strand.
CATCGAGCCGCCCAACGCCCGCTCGATCGTCTCGAACAGCTCGCCCGTCTGCGCGAGGCGCCGGGCGTGCTCGCTCACCGACCGCTCCCGCGACCCCATCTCGATCAGCATCCCGAACGTCAGCCCCGCGACCAGAGCGACCAGCGCGAGCGCCAGCATCACCTCGATCAGCGTGAACCCGTGCCGGCGGGTCATGGCGACGACTCCTCCCGCCGAGCGGTCTCCTCCTCGGAACGCCGGATCGTCTCGACCAGTTCGTCCTCGTCGCCGACCTTGTCGTCGGGAGCGGCTTCGAGGCGGACGAGCTGGTGGAAGGTAAACGTGTCGCGAGGGCGGCCGTCGCGCGTGGCGGTGACGCTGACGAGGGTGAGCCCGTCGAAGGGTGTCGGCTGGGTCTCGATCTCGAGGCGCCACGCCGTGTCGAGGGCGGGGGCGCCGCCCATAAGGGGAAGGTCGTCCGAGTCGATCGGGGCGAGCGCCGCGTCGTCCGACGCAAGGACTGCTTCCGGATCCCACGCCTGGGCGGGACCCGTGAGGGTCTCGGGCGTGGCGAGCCCGCCCTCGATCTGGGCGATGGCGCCCTCGGCGAGGTCCGCCGCCTCGCTCATGCCCAGGGCGTGATCAAGGCGCCCCGTCGCGTCGCGGATGATCGAGACGAGCAGCGACGAGGCGGCGACGAGCAGCGCCAGCGCCAGCATCGCCTCGAGCAGGAGCGCGGCCCGCCGATGGGCACGACGCACACATACGGGCGCAGACAGTCGGCGAGCGTTCATGGCGCGTCGCCCCCCTCGCCCGGCGCGCCGAGCCAATCGGTCGGGATCGCGTCATCCGCCGGCTCGTCAGTCTCCGGCCTCTCCTCGTCCGACGAGCGCCATGCGTTGATCGTCACGCGTCCGGTCCACGCGCTCACCGAGACGACAACCGCACGAGTGGTCGCGACGGCGTCCGGATCAGTCACGGACGAGAGATACAGGGCGCCCTTCCCCATGAAGCGCCCCCCTGGAAGGAAGACGCCGAGGAGAATCGGCTCGGGCGCCGCACCGTTTTGGGGTCCAGAGGGCAACGAAGCCGGTGGCATCGCGTCGAGAGAGGCTCGCATCAACTCCGGCGTCTGTCCCACCGATTCAGGCGGATCGAGCGAGACGACGACGCCACTCGGGAACGCAAGCAGCTCTCGCCAGTTGAGTTCATCGGAGCCGGGTCGCACGCTGGACGCTGGCGCGCGCGACGCCGACGAGTCGCCGGCGAGGGCATCGAAGCTCTCGACCTCCTCCGCGTGAGCAATGACCGCGCTCTCGGCGTGCCACGCCCCCGCATCGTCGGGGCGGAGGCGGATCGCCACCCCCAGCCCGGTCTCGCCCGCCTCGCCCTGGGCCAGGGTGAGGGCCGCGGCCAGGTCCTGCCCGGTCTGATCGAGCGAGCGTGATCCGAGTCGCCCGAGGGCGGCGGGCATGACCAGGGCGACCACGACGGCGAGGACGCCCGCCGCGATCATCACCTCGATCACAGAAAATCCCCGCCCGCGCATTGCCCCGCTCCGCCGGATCCAGCGCCTCGAAACTCCCCACGCGTCCGTGCGAGCCGTCGTACCTGATCAACCGCCGCCGGAATCAGGCGGCGGGAGCAGACCGCCCCCGTCCGAACCCTCGTCGTCCGACGCCGTGGCGTTCAGGTGGATGTCGTCGTCTGTCCCGTCCTCTCGGTCCGGGCCGAAGGACCAGAGGTCGAACGTGGGCTCGGCGGGAACGGACGAGTCCGAGCTCGTGTCCGTGAAGTCATCGGTCTGCGTCGAGTAGCCCCAGGCGCTCCCCCAGACGTCCGCCGCGACCGGCTTCTCGAGGTACCCGCTCCAGATCGACTCGTCCGCGTCGGGGTCGAGCTTGCTCCGGTCCCAGAGGACCGCGATCCCCTCGTCCTCGGTCGGGTAGCGACGGAAGTCGAGGCGGAAGGCGCGGAGCGCACTCTCAATCGACTCCATCTGGACCTTCGTCGTCTGGATGTCGGCCTTGGCCTTCTGGCCGAAGACCGTGATCCCGACGATCCCCGCCAGCAGCAGCATGATCGCGAGCACGATCATGACCTCGATCACAGAGAACGCCCGGCGGAGGTCACGCCTCCTGGCCCGGCCAGACTCGGCTCTGCTCGTCATTGTCTTCCGCGTCCTTTCTGAAGGGCAATCCCCGAACGGGCAGCGCCCCGACTTCCGTGTCGACCCCCGGGCGTCGGCGTCGTGCCGAGCCCTTCCCCATGCCCCGACGAACGCCGGGATTGGGAGCCTCTTGCCATCTCTCGAAACCGCCTTGAGGGACGGAGGTTCCGAAGACTAGTCCTCACTAGGTTTAGTCCACACTAGCGAGAGATCCCCGGGCCCGCAAGCCCGACCCCTCGATTCGCCCGCCATATGGGGCGATCAGGCCGCCCCGCCGAGTTGGAGCATCGGCACGATGAGCGACGCCGCGACAACCGCGATCGTCGAGGCGATCACCGCCAGCAGCAGCGGCTCGATCAGGCGGACCGCGATCGTCAGCAGGTGGTCGATTCGGCGCTCGATTGTGTCGGCGACGTTCAGGAGCACCTTGTCGATCTGGCCCGCCGCCTCCCCCACCATGATCATCTCGACCGACTCTTCGGAGAAGAAGCCGGACTCGCCCAGGGGCGGGGCCAGCTGCTCGCCCGCCCGGACCGCCTCGGTCGCCTTGTCGATCGCCTCCTCCATTAAGGGGTCGCCCGCGGCGCCCTTCGCAATCCGCATCGCGTCGATCAGGGGCACACCGTTGGCCTCCATCGTCCCGAGCATCCGGCAGAAGCGGGCCGCCGCGAGATTTCGCACGAGGGGCCCGATGATCGGCACACGCTGTCGGATCTCGGCGATCCGACGCGCGAACTCGGGGCGGCGCAGCGCCCAGCGGACCCCCACCACCAGCGCGACGATCGCGATCGCGATCAACAGGCCGTACCCACGCACCGCGTGCGCCAGCCCGAGCACGACCCGCGTCATGACGGGCAGGGAGTCGAGCTTGGCGAACAGCGGTTCGAACTTGGGAACGAAGAGGCCGAAGATCGCGATCAGGATCGCGCCGCCGAACGTGACCAGCACGCCCGGGTAGACGAGGCTGCCGACGACTTTCATGCGCAGCTCGGCCTGGCGGGTCACGAACGCGCCGAGGCGCTCGAGCACCTGCTCGAGGAACCCGCCCCGCTCGCCGGCGGCAACCATCGCGACGTGCACGTTCGGGAAGACCCGGGTGTGGTCGCCCATCGCGGTCGCGAGCTCGCCGCCCTCGGCGACGACGTCCGCGACCTGCGACCAGACGCCCGCCAGCCGCTTGTTGCTCTTGCCCCGCCCGAGCAGGCGGAGGGCGCGGAGCAAAGGCACGCCCGCGTTCAAGAGGTCAGCAAGCTGCGTGTACGAGGTCGCCAGGGCGCGGGGGGCGACGCGGCGCTCACGGCGCTCGCGGGCCTGGCTGACGGAGATCGGCGTCAGGCGGCGGGACTCGAGCTCGGCGAGGACCGCGCCCTCGCTCGCGCCGGCCAGCGCGCCGGTGATCCGCGCCCCCGCCGCGTCCAGCGCCTTGTACTCGAACGTGGGCATCCTGAGCGGGCGCGCTCGCGCCTAGTCCTTCGCGTCGAGGAGCTGGTGGATCTTCTCGATCAGGCGCTCGTCGTCGGGCTCGACCTTGGAGGCGTACCGGGCGACGAGGCGCCCCTTGCAGTCGACGAGGAACTTGGTGAAGTTCCAGTTCGGGGGACCGCCCAGCTTGCCCTCCTCGCCGTCGACCTCCTCGATCTTGATCTTGGCCAGGCGCTGGTAGAGGGGGTGCGTGTCGTCGCCCCGCACCGAGATCTTGGAGAACATCGGGAAGGTGATGGAGTACTGCGTGTCGCAGAAGGCGGCGATCTCGCTGTCCGAGCCCGGCTCCTGGGCGTGGAAGTTGTTGGCCGGGAAGCCGAGGATCACGAGGCCCTTGTCCTTGTTCTCCTCGTAGAGCTTCTCGAGGCCGGCGTACTGGCGGGTGTACCCGCACAGGCTGGCGGTGTTCACGATCAGGACGACCTTGCCCTTGAACTCGTGGAGGTCCTTGGGCTCGCCGTCGAGCATGGGCATGGTGTAGCCGAGGACGAACCGGGGGTCCGCCATTTCCTCCGGGGTCGCGGCGCTGGCAAGGGCGGCGGGCTGATTCATCGAGGCCTTCTCCTCGGGCTCACGCGAGGCGTTCGGGAACAGCATGATGAAGATCGGGGTGAAGATCGCGGCCCAGACGCCAGCGTTCATCCCCCCTCGGCTCCCCCGGCAGCAGCACAATCTCATGGGCGACCTCCTTCGCGTCCTTCCGCCGAATTGTAGCGGGACGGGCCTCGTGGGTGGCGCCCGCTAGAGTTTGGGCAATGGTCGAGCTGCGTCGCACGGTCCGCTTCACGATCCCCGCCGGCGAGGGCGCGGGGGGTCGCAACGCGTTCGCGGGCAAGCCCCCCATGCGAGACCTCGGGAGGTACTACGAGGTCGACGTTGTCTGCGTCGGCGAGCCCGACCCGGCGACCGGGTACCTCATCGACATCAAGCGGATCGACGACGCGGTCCGTGAGTCGCTCGTCCCCCGCCTCGCTGAGAAGATCAGGCAAAATCCCTTGGTCGCCCCCGAGTCGGTCGCGGGCGAGCTCTTCGGGGCGCTGCGGGAGCGTATGGGCGAACTCGCCCGGGGCGTGGTCTGGCGACTCACGCCCGCCCAATCCATCGAGATCATCCTGGAGGGCGACATGCCCACGAGCGATCAGACGCGCGTCCTGGTGCGTGAGCGTTTCGACTTCGCGGCCTCGCACCGCCTGCACGTGCCGGGGCTCAGCGAAGAAGAGAACCGGCGCCTGTTCGGCAAGTGCAACCATCCCTCCGGGCACGGGCACAACTACCGCCTGGAAACCTGCGTCCGCCTCCCCATCGGCACGAGCGGACGAACGCCCTTCGGCGTGGACGACCTCGAACGCCTCGTGGACGAGCTCGTCCTGAGTCGTTTCGACCACAAGCACCTCAACCTCGACACCGAGGAGTTCCGCGAGGGCTCTGGGCTCAACCCGACCGTCGAGAACATCGCCCGGGTGTGCTACGAGAGGCTCGCGCCGGCGGTCCGCGGGGCTGGCGCCGACGCCGAGCTGATGTGCGTCACCGTCTGGGAGACGGACCGCACGAGCAGCACGTACCCGGCGCGTCGCCCGTAGTCCTTCTCGGACCTTCGTACGCTGGCGGTCCTCGGGTAGAATCGGGCCGGAATGGGCATCGGACTGATCCTTGTCGAACGCGGGCTGATCACGCGTGACCAGCTCGAAGCGGCGCTGGGCGAGCAACGCCGCACCGGCGAGCGCCTCGACCACGTCCTGGTCCGCATGGGCGTGATCTCGCGTGGCGACGTCGTCTACGCCCTGGGCGATCAGTTCCAGATGCCCGTCGTCGATCTCGACGAGCTGAGCGTCGATCCGGAGGTGCTCCGAGCGCTGCCGGCGTCGCTCGTCTACAAGCAGAACTGCGTGCCGATCGGGCGAGAGAACGGCTCACTCACCATCGCGACCTCCGACCCCTTCGAGCTGTCCGCCCTCGACGAGCTGCGCCTGCTGACCGGGTGCTCGATCGAGCTGGTGCTCGCCGACGAGGAGGGGCTGCACCGGTTCGTGCGCCGCCACTACGGCGTGGGTGGCGGCACGCTCGACCAGATGGCCGCGGGCGAGGACGAGAAGACCATCGTCGAGGCGGGCTCCGAGGACGAGATCGAGCAGGCCCAGGAGGCCTCGGTCATCAAGCTCGTCAACGACATCCTCGTCGAGGCGGTCACCGAGCGCGCGACCGACGTCCACATCGAGCCCTACGAGGACCAGCTCACGGTCCGCTACCGGATCGACGGCGTGCTGCAGCGCGCCAGCGTCCCCCCGACGATCAACCGGTACGCCGCGGCGATCATCTCGCGCCTCAAGATCATGGCGCAGCTGAACATCGCCGAGAAGCGACGCCCCCAGGACGGACGGATCACCTTCTCCCACCGGCGCAAGGACGGGAAGATCGAGGAGTTCGACCTGCGCGTGAGCGTGATCCCGATGCTCTTCGGCGAGGGCGTGGTGCTGCGCGTGCTCTCGAAGACCGCCGTCCTCTTCTCCCTGGACGAGCTGGGCATGTCCCCCCACATGCTGGCGAGGTGGGACGCGATGATCGCCCGCCCCCACGGCATCCTGCTGGTCACCGGCCCCACCGGCTCGGGCAAGAGCACCACGCTGTATGCCTCCCTCGCCCGCATCGTTACCGACGAGATCAAGGCCATCACGATCGAGGACCCCGTCGAGTACCACGTCGACGGCGTCAACCAGATCCAGGTCAACTCGCGGACCGGGCTCACCTTCGCCTCGGGCCTCCGCTCGATCCTGCGTCACGACCCGGATGTCGTGATGATCGGCGAGATCCGCGACAAGGAGACCGCCGAGACCGCGGTCCAGGCCTCGCTGACCGGGCACCTGGTCTTCTCGACGCTGCACACGAACGACGCGGGCGGCGCCGCACGCTGCCTCCTGGACATGGGGGTGGAGCCCTTCCTGGTCTCCAGCTCGGTCGAAGGCGTGCTGGCCCAGCGACTGGTCAGGCGGTCTGCCCGGACAAATGGGAGTGGTACACCCCGACCCTGGCGAACTGCCCCCCGGGTTCGAACTGCCCAAGGACGGACGCCTCAAGCGGGGAGTCCCCGCAAGGGAGAACCGCAACACGGGCTACCGGGGTCGTGTGGGTGTCTTCGAGCTCTTGCGCCTGTCGGACGCGACGCGGGCGCTTATTATGGACCGCGCCTCGGGGCCCGAGATCGCCGCTCGCGCCGCAGAAGACAGGGATCTCACCCGGTTGCGCGAGGACGGCTTCGACAAGGTCAGGGCGGGGTTGACGACCCTCGAGGAGGTCGCCCGGGCCCTGGCGGTGTGAGCCATTTGCCCTCGGCACGCCGATGGCGAGCGGGAGAGATCTCGCGTAATTTCTTTCGCAGTGACGGACAGACCCCGACGCATCCTGATCATCCGACCCAGCGCCCTGGGCGATGTCTGTCGGAGTGTGCCGGTGCTCACCTCGCTCAAGCGGGCCTGGCCCGAGGCGTCGATCGACTGGCTCGTGCAACGTGAGTTCGCCGACGCGGTCCGGGCGCACCCGGACCTGTCTGAGGTCGTGGCGTTCGACCGCAAGGCGATGGGCGCCCAACTCCGCCGGCTCAACCCGTCGTCCACGCTTCGCTTCCTCTCGACGATGCGTCACGGCGGGTACGACCTCGTTGTGGACGCACAGGGCCTCTTGCGATCGGGCATCTTCGCGTACGCGACGGGCGCGCGCCGACGGATCGGCGACCGCAACGCGCGGGAGCTGGGCTGGCTCTTCTGCAACGACCGCGTGCGGGTCGATCCATCGCTGCATGCCGTCGACCGCATGCTCGCTCTCCTCGAGGGCGCGGGGATCGAGACGACGCACGACATGGGCCTGTACACGCCCGCCGAGGCGGGAAAGAGCTTCGCGTCGCGTCACCCGGAGCTGGTCGAGAGCGAGTACATCGTGGTGGCGCCGACGGCCCGGTGGGCCGCGAAGCGATGGGCGCCCGAGCGGCATGCCCGCGTCTGCGAGCGTCTGCTCGACGAGGGCGCGCCCAGGATCGTGGTCGTCGGCGGCGCGGGCGAAGCGGCACAGTGCCAGCCGCTCCGCGACCTCGCCGAGCGCGACCCCAGGGTCTTGAATCTCGTGGGCCAGACCAGCGTCGGCGAGTTGATGGCGCTGATCGAGCGCTGCGCCCTCTTCCTCGGCTCGGACTCCGCCTCCCTGCACATCGCCGTCGGGTTCGCCCGCCCGCTGGTCGCGCTCTACGGCCCCACACGGGTGGACTTGGTCGGCCCCTACCGACGCGAGCTCGACGTCATCCAGCACATCGAGCCCGAGGACATCCTCGAGCACAAGAACCCGCGCGCGGGACAGATGATGGAGCGCATCGGCGTGGACGAGGTCGCCGACGCCTGCCTGGAGCGCCTCCGCCGAGGCCACTCGCCCATCCATCCGGTGCGGCGGGCGGACGTCTGCGGCTCGTCGGCGTGAGCGCCTGCTTCAGGCCTTGGCCGCCGCGGCGTGCTCGTGCGCGAACGCCTTCATGAACTCGACGAGCGCCTTGACGCCCTCCATCGGAAAGGCGTTGTACATGCTCGCGCGCATGCCGCCGACCGACCGGTGCCCCTTCATCCCGTCGAGGCCCTGCTTCTCCGCCTGGGCAATGAAGAGCTTGTCGAGCTCGGGGGTCGGGCACTTGAAGGTGTAGTTCATGCTCGAGCGGCTGTCGGGCCTCGCGTGGGGCGTGTAGAAGTCCTGCGAGTCGAGGAAGCCGTACACGAGGCCCGCCTTCTCCTCGTTGAGCTGGCGCATCGCCTCGAGCCCGCCCTCGCTCTTGATCCACTTGAAGACCTGGCCCATGAGGTACACGCCGAACGTGTTTGGCGTGTTGAACCGCCCCTCGTTCTCCGCGTGCACGCCGAATTGCATCATCGTCGGCAGCTCACGCACGGGCTCGGCGACCAGGTCCTTTCGGGCGATCAGGAGCGTGATCCCCGACGGCCCCAGGTTTTTCTGGGCGCCGGCGTAGATCAGGCCGTACTTGGCGATATCGATCGGCTTCGAGAAGATGTTGCTCGATGCGTCGCACACGAGGAACGCGCCCTTGGGGGGCGTGGGCTCGGTGGCGAACTCCGTGCCCATGATCGTGTTGTTCGACGTGAAGTGGACGTACACCGGCTTGTCGGAGTACCTGACCTGCGACCCGGTCGGGATGTACGAGAAGTTCGCCTCCTTGCTCGAGGCGCAGACGTGGCACGTGCCGTACAGGGGCGCCTCCTTGATCGAGTCCTGCGCCCACTTGCCCGTCTCGAAGTAGTCCGCGGTCCGGTCGGGCGCGAGGAAGTTCGCCGGCACGAAGTAGCACTGGCTCGTCGCCCCGCCCATCATCCAGAAGACGGCGTACTCGTCCGGGATCCCCCCCACCTCGCGGCATAGCGCCTCGGTCTCGTGCGTGATCTTGTCGAACACCTTGCCCCGGTGCGAGTGCTCCAGGATCCCGATGCCCGAGCCCGCGATGTCCCAGATGTCCTGCTGGGCCTGCTTGAGCACGCTCTCGGGCAGACAGGCCGGGCCGGCCGAGAAGTTGAAGATCCGCTTGCCCATCGTCGTTCTCCTCGCGGCGCGAGCCGCCCGCTGTCATCCGCCCACGCCGTTCACGACGTGCAGCGGCTTGCCGGTCTCCATCAGTCGCTTGACGATCCGGACCGTCTCGTCGGCGACCGCCATCTGGGCCTGGTCCGTCGAGGCGCCGCAGTGGTGCGAGAAGTGGATGATCCCCTTCACGTCCGCCAGGGGCGGGCGCCAGTCCGCCTTCGCGCTGCCCGGCTGATCCTGGTACACGTCCAGCGCCGCACGGATGCCCTTGGTCTCGACCGCGTGGGCGAGGGCCTTCTCGTCCACGATGTCGCCGCGGCTGGTGTTGATGAAATACGCCCCGGGCTTCATCGCGCCGAAGAAGCCCGGCCCGCACAGGTTCTGCGTGTCCGGCGTCGAGGCGACATGGATCGTCACCGCGTCCGCCCGCTTGAGCGCCTCGACGATCGCCTCGCGCGTGTAGGGCAGGGGCTCGATGCCCAGGGCCCGGGCCGTGTCGTCGCCCAGAGAGCGCGACTGGGCCACGATCTTCATCTCGAGGGCCTTGGCCCGCTTGATGACCTCGGTCCCGATCGAGCCGGTGCCGACGACGAGCAGCGTCCGCCCCTTGAGGCCCCGCGCCTTGCCGTACTCCTTCTTGTTCCAGGAGCCCCCCCGCAGCTCGGCGTCCTGCTCGGGCAGACGCCGATCCAGGGCGATCAGCATGCCGATCGTCAGCTCCGCGACCGCGACCGCGTTCATGCCCGGGCAGTTGCAGACCGGGATCCCCTTGGCCGCCGCGGCGTCGGTGTCGATGTTGTCGTACCCCGCGCCGGCCCGGATGATCGCCTTGAGCGTGCTGGCGCCATCGATCACGCCCGCCGGAACCTTGGTCGAGCGGACGACCAGAACCTCGGCCTCGGTTCGGCGGATCGCCTCGCCCATGGTCTCGGGCGAGAGGTCGGGGCTCGAGGTGACGGCGCACCCCAGGGCCTCGAGGGCCGCGATCCCCTCCGCCTCGAACTTGTCGGCGATCAGCACCTTCACGCATCGACTCCTGGGCGAACACACGCCGGGGCGTCGCCCGGACTTCGCGATTGTAGCTGTCGGCGGGCTCGGCGCGAGGCGTCGAGGGGCGATCGAGAAAGGCCCCGGGCGCTACTGGGGGGGCTGGCCGGTGTTGATCTCTTTGCCGCCGAAGTCGATCCCGCGAAGGCCGCCGCGGGTCCAGCGGTAGTAGCCCTTGTACTCGAAGTTGCCGACACCACCGACGACGTACCGGATGAGGGTCGGTTCCGGCGAGGCGGGGGTGAGCGGGCGGAAGCCAGGGTTCGCATCGGCCGTCGCCCGCACCTGTACAGAGCCGTCGAACGTCAGCACCGGCTGACGCGCATCATCGTGGAAGAAGAAGTACCCCTCCGCGCCTGGGTCGGGCGTGTCGCCGTGGAAATGCTGGTCGTACGAGTCGAACATGTACGCTTTGCCGGCCGGGAAGGCGACCTCGGAGAATCGCCTGTTGACGAGGTAATGGAGGTGCCCGGGATCGGTCGGGATGAAAGATGTCCATGGCTGGTTGTGTTGGCTCGCGGGCATGAAGCCGCCGGTGGCTACGTCCACGGTGTACGCCACCGTCGTCGTCTCGTACGAACTCTCGAACTTGCGCTTGACGACGGTGGGTTCGTACTCGGCGATGGGAGTCTCGGCTCGAGCTGTCTGAATGGCGTCCTCGGGGCATGCGGCCACCGGCTCATCGGGTCCGCCTGATAGATAGTCGAGGAACGTCAGATGCGTGAACCAAAGGTGGGGGTACCAAGGGCTGAAGTTCCCGCCGGTGGGGATCGAGTCGTACCCAGTCCGCTGACGCAAGATGTCGATTGCCTGATACAGCACCGAGATGCGATCGCCCTCCATCGACCCGATGTTTGACAGGTCCGGATACCGAGATGGCAAGGGCGCATCCTTTGCTTTCCAAGAGAAGCTCGCAATGTAGTCCTTTGAGTCGGCGGAGTAGCCAACTGCTGCAATGCCAAGTTGCCGCATGTTCGACTGGCAGATCGCGACTCGTGCCGACTTCCTCGCCCCCGCCAGCGCCGGCAGCAAGATCCCGATCAGCAGCGCGATGATCGCGATGACCACCAGCAGCTCGATCAGCGTGAACCCGAGATGTCCGCCTCGGCGACGCATGAGTCTCGTCCGCCCCGTCACATCGACTGCTCGCCCCGCACGAGTCTACACGACGCCACGACGAACGCCGCGGCTCTTGATTCAACGCCCTACGGCAACGACCGGATCTGCCTCGCCTCCAGCTCCGTTCTGAGGCGTTCGAGCAGTTCCACCCCCTCCTCGGGCAGTTCGCCCCGGCGCTCCAGCGTCTCCAACTCCAGCACGCCCGCCGTCAACGCCTCGTCCGTCCCCTGCGAGACGAGCGTCAGCACGCGGTCCCGCACCGCCTCCCAGCCGTCCGCGGGCGGCGCCAGCTCTTGCTCGGGCGTCGCCTCCGCGGGCGCGCCATCCTCGACCTCGGACGCGGGTGAATCCTCCGCGTTCGTCGCCCCGCCCAGAGGCGCCGGCGCGAGATGCTCGATCCGAGCGGGCTCCATCAGGCCGGGTGAGGTCACGGGAGCGGGCGGCCTCGCGCTCTGGAACCTGGAGATCAGCGCGATCGAGAGCATCCCCACGCCCAGCACGATGCACGCGACGATCAACACCTGGATCACCCGCTGCTGCGAGGCGACCCGGCGCTCCAGACGGCGCGATTGCACGCGTGTGGTGTCGTCCTCGGCACGGATCTCCTCGCTCGGGCGGGGCGCCCGTTCCAATCGCTCCCCCACCCCCGCGTCGATCGAGCCGACGCCCTGGCTCCAGGCCCACTCGGGCTGGGCGACCGCCGCGTGCGAGGCCTTGCTGAACGCCGCGATCCGCTCGGGCGAGCCATGCCCCGGAAGCAGGCGTGTCGGGCCGAGGCCCAGGTGCTGGCGGTCCTTGTCCACCTCGAAGACGCCGCCGCAACGCGTGCAGGCATACTGCTCGGGCTCGACCTCCGCCTGACACGAGTGGCACACGCCCAAAAGGTGCGCCACCCCCGGCACGCGCCCCGCGAGCATCCAGAACTGGCGCGTCGTCGGCCCCGCGATCACGGAGCTGCGCGTGATCCGCCCGCTCTCGACGAGCTTCCGGAGCGTCTCGTAGTTGCACCCGGGTCGGGTCGGGACCGCCTCGTCGCGCAGGCGCCAGGGACCCATCGCGTTCTGGGTCGCCTGGCGGGACAGGGGGTCGAACCGCCCGCCGCAACGCTCGCACTTGGTCGTGTTCCCCGAGACCGTGCCGCAGTAGGGGCAGACCACGGCCCGCGGCTGCGGGGTCGGGCGTGCGGACGGAACTCGCGGCGTCGTGTCGGTGGGCATGGGGGCAGGGGTCTCATCGGCGTCTTGGGCGCCGGGCGCTCCCTCACCGATCCCATACGCCCCCCGCCACGCCCCGGTTGACCCCGCCCCCGCACTCGGCTCTGATCCGGACATGATCCGACTCTGCGCCCTCCAGCATCGGCGGTCAAGGCCGCGAGCCCCCCGGGCCCTCGAGGCCATGCTCGTATTCGGCGCCGCCGCGATCCTCGTCTCTGGCTGTGCATCAGGATCGGCGACCAGAAACCCGCCCACGGCGGGCTCCGAGCCCCTGGCTGTCCGCGAGGGGTCGGCGCCACGGGTTCCGGCCCTGGTCAACGGCGAGCCGATCGGGTGGGACGAGCTGCGTTCGACGCTCGCCGAGGCGGGCGGGGCGAACGCCGTCTCCGAGATCGCCCTCGAGCGCGTGCTGGAGCAGGAGATGGGGCGGCGCGGGCTGACGCTCGCGCCCGACGCCGTCGACAAGGAGCTTGAGTACCTGCTCGCCGAGATCGGCACGCCCGGCGCCGACGCGCGCACGATGCTCGACCAGGTTCGCGCCCAGCGTGGGCTCGGGGAGACCAGGTTCGCGCGCCTGCTCCGGCGCTCCGCGATGCTCCGCGCCCTGGCGCAAGAGACGGTCTCGGTCGAGACGCGGGAGGTCGACCTCGCCGAGCGGATCCGGTACGGCGAGCGACGACGCTCGCTCGTCATCGTCACGCCGACCGAGCGCGAGGCCTCCGACCTGCGCGGGCAGATCCTCACCGCCCAGGGCGACATCCGCGACGCCTTCATGGCGCGGGCCGCCGAGCACTCGATCGACGCCTCCGCCTCGCGGGGAGGCCAGCTCGGCGTCGTCAGCCCCGTCGACCCCGCCTACCCCGAGGCCCTGCGCGGCGCGATCGAGCGCACCCCGCCCGGCGGACTCACCCCCATCCTCGCCATCGACGCCGGCTTCGCGTTCGCGATGGTGACCGAGATCGTGCCCGGCGAGAACTCGCCCCCGGGTGAGCGCGACCGGATCGAGCGTGAGCTGCGCCGGCGCAAGGAGCGACTCGAGATGGACCGGATCGCGACGCGCCTGATGGACCAGGCGAAGATCACGGTGCTCGACCGGGGGCTGTCGTGGTCGTGGGACGCGGCGCGGTCGCCGCAGTGAACGATCCGCCCCCAGATCCCATTCCTCCATCCTCGCTCTCGCGAGCGTTGACGCTGGGCGCTGATCTCTCGATCTGGCAGGCGCTGTACGCACTGGGCATGACGGCGATGATGCACCAGCTCCTGGCGCTGGGCGCGTGGGCGTCGCCGGCGGTGTGTGTGGGAACCTTGCTGGGAGCCCATGGCATATTCCTCCTCGACCGCGTCAAGCCCCGGGCCTCGATGCTCGACCCCGCGGACGCCGCGAGCGCTCCTCGTCGCGACGCACTCATGCGCAAACACGGGCGCCTGCTCCGCGCCGTCGTGGTCTTCGACGTGCTCGTCGGCGCCATCGTGACCGGTGTGTGGGTCTCGTGGATCTCGGCGCTGGCGATCCCCGGGGGTGTCATCGGCGTGCTCGCCTACGCGGGACGCCCGCCGGGGACGCGGGGGATCGGACGTCTGAAAGACCTTCCGATCATCAAGAACCTGGGTGTGGCGGTCTCCCTGGTCGCCCTCGCCCTGGCGATGACGCTCCCGGCGATCGGGTGGTCGCTCGCCGACGCCTGGCCCCTCGCGCTCGGGGGCGTGCTGCTCGTCCTGGGCGACGCCATCCTGTGCGACCTCGACGACGAGGCGGCGGACGAAGCTTTCGGCGCCGAAACGCTCCCTGTCACGCTCGGGCGCGGGCCGACCATTGCGATCGCCACGCTCCTGATCGTCGCCGGCTCGGCGGGGCTCGCCCTGTTGGAGCGAGGCGGCGGCGCGGGAGAACGCCTGACGTGGGGCGTTGGGCCGTCGCTCAGTGCGGCGGCGATCGTCGCCTTCAGCCCCGGACGCGTCAAATCGCTCGTGGACGTGCGCCTGGCCGTGATCGCCGTGCTCGCCGGAGGAATCGGCGTAACGCTCGCGCTCTAACGCCCCTCGCTGAACAGGGTAAGAAATGCGAGCGCGTCGTCGAAGGTGAACACCGAGTTGTGGTCGAGGTCGGCGACCGGGTCACCCGCGGCGAACGCCAGCAGGAATGCGAACACGTCAAGGTACGTGTGGGCACAGTCCCGATCGAGGTCGGTCAGGTACGCCGGCCCCTCCGCGACATGCCTCGCCTCGACGAGAAGCCCCGCGGCCGTCTCCTGGGCGCCGGGAAGGATCGACGTCGCCGGCGGGTCGAACCCGGGCCCACGCTGCTCGATCAAGAAGCCCAGCGCCCCTGCCTCCACGTGGAACCAGTCCGTGGACCCGCCCGAGATCGGGTACAGGTGCGTCCGGATCGGGCCCACGTCGAAGACCTCTCCGTGGACGTCCAGGATCGCATCGGCCATCTCCTCGCCGAGAGCCTGGTACTCCGCCGCGTTTGGCGCCGAGCCGGGGCGCGTCCCCCACGGGTACAGCACCAGGTTCGCATAGCTATGCACGTCGACAAACCCACGGACCCGCGGCTCAGCCAGCACCGCGTCCCGCAGCGCCGCGGTCTCGAACGCGGAGAACGGCTCGGCGCCGCGGAAGGTGTCCGACTGCGGGTCGTTGCTCGAGCCGTTCAGGCCCCAGTCCACCGAGTAGTTCCGGTTCAGGTCCGTCCCACGACGGGCGGTCCCCTGGTACCAGTCCGGGTGCGGCCCCCGGTTCTTGCGCCACATCCGGTTCGCCTCCCAGGTGAACGCGTACCCGTCCGGGTTCAGCACCGGCACGATCAGGAAGTCCAGCGAGTCCACCAAGGCAGTGAGGTCCGCATCCGATCCGTGCCCGTCGATCAGCAGCTCGGTCAGGTACATCACGCTCATCGTCGTGATCCATTCGCGGGCGTGCGTCGTGCCGACGACGACGAACACGGGCTTGCACGCCTGGGACGACGAGGAGACGTGGATCGCCCAGATCGGGCGCCCTTCGTGGGACGTGCCGATGACCGAGCGGCTGACCAGGTCCGGGCGGCGCGCGATCAACTCGTCGATTCGGGCGTCGATCTCGGGCGCCGGTTTGTAGTCCTCGTACCACCCCGCCTCGCCGCGTGCAAAGCGCTCCAAGCTGTCGCGGACTCGTGCAGATTCGGCGTCGAGCGCGGGCTGCACGTCGTCGAGCACCACCTTGTACACGAGCCCAAGTCCGTCGAGCACCACCATCCGTCCCGGCGGAACGAGCACGTCCACACCCGACGCCGACGCCTCGCACGACATCATCAGGATGCCGGCCGCGTCGAGCGATGCAAGATCGCGAGCGTCGGGCCGCTCGACCCGGACGAGCGCATGCCCGTCATACCGGACGCCCTCACCCTCGCGGGCGAGGGGCTGGGCGGTCACGCCCGACGCGCCGAGTGCGAGAACGCCAATCGCAAACACCGCCCGCACGTGCATCGTCCCCGTCTTCAGCATGGTGATCGAGTCTATCAGGCGCCCCCCGACGCCCAAACCCATCGCGGGGAAGGCCTCAGCGGGCGATCTCGATCGCCCGCGTCTCGCGCAGCACTGTCACGCGGATCTCGCCCGGGAAAGTCATCTCGTCGGCAACCCGCTTGGCGATCTCGTGCGCGATCAGGTAGGCCTCGTCGTCGGAGACCCTGTTCGCGTCGATCATCACGCGGACCTCGCGCCCCGCCTGGATCGCGTACGCCTCGGTCACGCCCGGTTGGGACAAGGCGATGTCCTGCAGGTCGTTGAGACGCTGGACGTAGCGCTCCATCGACTCGCGCCGGGCGCCGGGCCTGGCGGAGCTGACGGCATCAGCCGCCATCACGATCGGCGTGTACCACGTCGTGGACGGGATGTCCGCGTGGTGCCCGCCAATGGCGTTGAGGACGGCTTCCTCTTTCTCGCCGTACTGGCGGGCGAACTCCATCCCGATCTTCGGGTGCCCGCCCTCCATCTCGTGGTCCATCGCCTTGCCGATATCGTGCAGGAACCCGCAACGGCGCGCGAGGCGCCCATCGAGCCCGAGCTGCTCGGCGATGATCTGGCTCATGTACGCGACCTCGATCGAATGCCGTAGCACGTTCTGGGCGTAGCTCGTCCGGTAGCTCAGCTTGCCCATCGCCTCGATGACCTTGGGGTGGAAGCCCTTGAGGTTCACCTCGAGGGCCGCGTCCTTGCCCGCCTTGATCACCTTCTCCTCGATCTCGCCCCGGACCTTCTCGACGACCTCCTCGATCCGCGTCGGGTGCAGGCGCCCGTCGGCGACCAGCCGTTGCAGCGACTCGACCGCCACCGCCTGACGCACCTTGTCGAAGCACGAGACGACGATCACCCCCGGCGTGTCGTCCACGATGATGTCCACACCCGTCGCCTTCTCGATCGCGCGGATGTTCCGACCCTCGCGACCGATGATCCGCCCCTTCATGTCGTCGGAGGGGATCTCGACGGTGCGGACCGTGGACTCGCTGGTCGTCTCGGTCGCGTACCGCTGGATGGCCTGCAAGACGATCTCGTTGGCCCGCTCTCGGGCGCCCTCCTCGGCCTCGTCGATGATCTTGCGCGTCAGCTTGGCGACGTCCCCCCGACACGAATCCTCGACCCGTTGGAGCAGCATCTCCCTGGCCGCCTCTCTCGTCAGGTCCGCGACCTGGTGCAGCTTCTCGGTCTGCTGCTCGACGAGGCGTTCGACCTCCTGCTCGCGCCCGCCCAGCCGCTCCTCGCGGTGATCGAGCGCCGTGCTCCGCTTGGCGCTCGCCTCCTCGCGCTCGGCGAGTGAGCCCTCCTTGCGGTCCATCAGGTCCTCGCGCTTGGTCAGACGCCGATCCCGCTCGCGCAGCTCGTCTCGGGTCGCCTCGGCCTCCTTCTCGAAGGCCTCCTTGCGCTCGAGCGCCAGCTTCTCGGCCTCCAGGCGGGCCTTCTCCCGGATCGTCTCGGCCTCTTCGTTGGCCCGACGACGCAGACGCTCCCCCTCGGCCTTCGCGTCCGTGACGCCCTTCATCGCGAGCAGTCGCAGCAGCAAGAACCCGCCCGCGATCCCGGCGGCGAGGGCGCCCAGCGCGATCAGCACGACATATGCCGTGCCAACCTGGCCCAAGATGAGGATTGAGTCCGCCTCCACGCCGCTCCCCATTCAGACAGGCAAGGGGGCGCATGGGCCGCGTTCCAGCCGCGGCGCGGGAGTGACGAGTCGGAACGAGACCACCAGAATCGGGGCTAGGCTCGAGGACGCTCCCCGCGGTCGGCGACGTGCCGGGCGGATCCGCTGCGTCGTTGTCCAGAAACCCTGTTCATGTGTCCGTCGTTTCCGAAGGCGTTGCCCGCCCGACTCTTGCGTCCGGCGGGCGCTGTCCCGCTCGCCACCTCCCTGCTTCGAGGGAGGGGCGGGGTGCTTGCTCGTCAATCCGCGATGCGACCCTTGCCCATCGCGCCTGTCCTGTCATGCCCGAGTGAGCTCTCGCGAACACTCGGGCTCTGTACGCACTACTGACAGGATCTTATCACCCCCAGACCTCCCCGCCAATCCCGGAGACCCCCCGCCCCCCTCCCCAGGCCCCGCACAAGCTGGCGCCTTCCGAGCGATCCCGGTCAGGCCGGTAGGGTTCTCGGTCGATAGTGGAATCGGGGGCCGCCAGGCGCGGCCCGAGTTCCGATCAGATAGCGAACACACACGAGCACGGACTACACGCCATGACGACAACGAACCCCAGGCGATCGCTGACCCGGACCCTCGCCCTCGTCGCCCTGTCGGGCGCCCTGGTCGTGACAGGCGCCGAGCTGGGCGGGTGCAAGCACAAGCTGGGCAGCCGCCTCGGGCAGCGCCTCGGCAAGGGAGGCGTCCGCGCCCGCCTCGTCGCCAACAACCGAGCCACCATGATCGCGATCGACGGCGAGCCGGTCGTCTCCGGGCGGTTCACCGCCATGGACGTCGAGAACCAGAACGGCTCCATCACGATCATCTGCTCCGACCGCTACACCGAGGCCTCCATTCAGGCCCGGATGCCCAAGAACGACCGCGAAGAGGTCGAGTCCTGGGGCCTCGACTCCACGGACAAGGACAACTGGGTCATCGCCGAGCATGACTCGGGCCCGGACCGCTCCATCCTCCGGGTCACGACGCTCAACGCCCCCCTCGAGAACGGCTTCCAGCCCCGGATCGACCTGATCATCAAGACCCCCGTCTGCGACGGCCTGCTCGTCCGCAACGCGGGTGGCTCGGTGGACGTCACGGGCGTGCGCGGCGCCATCACGATCGAGAGCGGGTACGCCGGCGGCGAGGGTGGACGCGTCGAGGTCCGCACCGCCGAGCCCATCATCGAGCCCGTCCGCATCACGTCCTCGGTCGGTCCGGTCTATCTCGTCGTCCCGCCCGAGTCGAAGGGGACGATCGACATCGAGAGCGACGGTGGGATGGCCGTCTTCAACACCTCCTTCGGGCGCGTCGTCAACGTCGAGCCCACCCAGAACCGCTGGACGGGCGTCTGGAACGACGGCGAGAACATGATCCAGCTCTACGCCGGGCACGCCGACGCCCGGATGCTGGTCGTCGAGCGCCCGATCACCTACTCGACCGGCGCCCAGTACTCGTCGGTCTTCGACTAAGGCGTGAGCGACAGCGTGCAGACCCCCTCGGGCAGATGCATCAGCATCTGCCCGTTTTCATTTGCGGGTCAGGGGTATTGGGGTGTATCTGGGCCCGCTCGAGTTGCGAACTCACGCGGCCTTGCGCCGCTGCGTGAGCTCGAAGTACCGCTTGATCTGGTCGAGGACGAAGGCCTTGTGCTCCGCGTGGTGCTGGAACTCGAAGGCCATGCCGGCGTAGACGTTCTGGGCGCTGTCGAGGTGTGAGTGCGCCAGACGGGCGGTGACCGCGAGCGGCGCGGGCAGCACCGGGCGGAGATCCATCCGGAGCCAGAAGTACCGGCGACCGTCGAGGGCCGGGGCGTGGTCCTTGCTGAAGCGCAGGCCCGCGCCGCCGCCGCCGATGTTGGCCAGCTCGCCCATGAATCGCTGCCCGACGTCGGGCAGGAGCGGGGCCTCGTCCACGCCCCAGTCGCCCCGCCCCAGGATGTCGTCGTCCTGGAGGTCGAGGAGTTGGGTGCGGCAGGCGATCTCGGCCGCCCGCGCGGTCGCGGGGTCCAGCAGCGCCCAGCACTCGACCGGCGGGAGCGTCACCGACGCGGTCCGGATTCGATCGAAGGAGCGGCGCATGCACCGCTCGACCCCCTGCGGGGCGGCGATCTCCAACGTCGGCGACCCGCCCGAGCCCTCGCTGATCGCGAGGATCTCCGTGTGGAACATCCAGCGGTTCTGGCCGACGGCCATGATCCCGATGAGCTTCGATCCGCGTTTGACGGGGAACGGAACGCCCAGGGCGCCCGGGTGCTCGACCTTGAGGCTGTTGGGCCCGATCTCGAGGAGGCGGACCCGCCAGACGAGGTCGCCGCCGGGAGCGTCGGGACCCCGGTCGAGCGTCAGCTCGAGGCCGCCGCCGCGTTGGTGGATCTTCTCGAGGCTTTCGCGCCACCGCTGGGTTCGCGATCGGCTGGCGGGCATGGGTCGGCGCTCCAGTCTGGGGAATTCCAGAGGGGACGATCGAACCATCGCCGTGGCGCATTGAGGGCGCCGCGAGATTGCGGGCCTGGACGGAGCGAGCCGGTGTGGGTTGCGCGTCGGACGCACGGTTCTCGGACCGTGATCAGGACCGATGACGGCGGAGCGTGTGTCGCACGACGCCGAGGTCCGTTCGCGCGCGGCGTGTCTCCTCGGGCGAGAGCGGTCGACGCCCGAACCTGGCCCGGTAGACGATTCGCGCGATCCGTGAGGCCGGCTCGCTGGCCGCGCCCAGGGCGCCCGCGTGCGAGAGCAGCGGGCGCCAGTCCGGCTTGGCCCGCCCGCTCCGCTCGAGCATGCGGAGCATGTCGTCGCGGAGCGACGCCTCGGGCGTGGGGCGCCTCAAGAACGAAGCCACGCGGACGGGAATGCGCCCAAGAAGGCGACGGAGGGCCACGCCCGGGCGCCACCCACGTTGGCGCGCGATCGCGAGCAACAGGAACCCGCACCCCATGCTGAACGCGAACGCGATCATCCCCGCGCCCAGCGCCCGCAGTGCGAGGCCCACGCCCCCCGCGCGGACGCGCTCGCCCAGCGACTCTGAGAATCGCCCCAGCGAGCTGTCGATCGAGGCGTCCACCAGCTCGGAGCGAGCGTGCCGGTTGTACCCGACGACCGAGTTGATCCAGGCGTACTCGACCGTGTCCAACAGGCGGCGCATCCGGGCCAAGAGCGAGTTCGAGGGCTCATGGATCTGCTGGAAGTCGGCGACGGGGGTCGCGTCGAAGGTCATCCACCGATCGTCCTCACCCGGGACCTTGGGCACGACCTGCACCTCGACCCAGGCGTGTGCGTCGCTCTCGCGCACGATGTAGTGCGACGTCGGCTCGTTCCACTCGTTGGCGACGTACCCCGTCACGACCCTCGCGTAGATGCCGACCGAGCGACACAGCGCGGCCAGCGCCGAGGCGAAGTACTCGCAGTGCCCCCCCCGCTCGTTGTCGAAGAGGAACCATTCGATCGGTTCCACGCCGACGGGCGCCTTCTGGATGTCGAGCGTGTAGGGGTAGTGGGACTGGAGATACCACTCGAACTTGCCCGCTGCCGCCTGGTCGTCCGAGGGGGGGCGGGTCGCGGGGTCGGGGTCGATGTCTGCGCCCTTCAGAATCTCGGCGGCCAACTCGTGGATCCGCTTGGAGGGAAATGTCGCGTAGGGCGCCGGGCGTTCCGTCGGGATCGGGATCGAGGTGTCCGCGGTGTCGTTGCACCAGACCGTGTAGCCGAACTTGCCTCGTGACCCCTCGCGGATGAGCGTGCCATCGCTCTGCATCATCCCGAGGCTCGCCGGCTCGAGCAGTTCGGCCGTGATCGGGCGCCAGATCGAGAACAGGTGCGTCCGGCGCTGCCCGGCGTTGCGGACCGTCACTCGCAACTCCTTCGTGTATCCCGTCACGCTCCGGCGTCCGTCCAGGAGCGTGTCCGCCTGCACCGGGCCCAGCGTCGGCGTCCCCTTGTCCGCGCCCCGACTCCACACCCTGTCCTTGTAGTCCTCGAGGACGGCGCCTCGGAGGTAGAACGGCTGGGCGCCCGAGCCCTCCACCTCGCCGTTCGCCTTGTAGACCTCCAGATCCAGCACCGGCGTCGACGACTGCGAGATCAGCCCGCCGTTGCCCAGCTCCACCTCGTCGTTGAAGCCCGTGACGGCGCCCACCGAGGCGTTCGACCACGCCCCGAACGCCTGCATCCCGACCCCCCGGGGCATCACCACGAACACACCGATGCTGATCAGCAACGACGCGAGCGAGCTCGTCCAGACCAACCGGCGCAGATCCAGACGCGTCTGGATCGAGGGGCGACGGACCGAGACGCCCTCGCCCGCGGTCTCTCGCACGTGCTCGATCTGGAGCGTGATGACGGCGGCGGCGATCACGGGGATGAACACCAACAGCACCAGCCCCAGCTCGAACCGGTTGCTCGTCAGGATGGCGCCGATGACGAGAAAGACGATCAGGAGGAGGGCCTGGGCGGTGTCCCGCGTCGAGCGCCGGTCCACCATCTTGACGACGATGAGGGCGAGCACGAACCTCGAACACGCCGACGCGGAAACCTCCGAGACGAGGCGGAGGAGCCGCATAGCCGACGGCGGCGAGCGTGAGCGGGATCGTGACGCCATACCCCAGGGGGCGTCCGCCGCGCAAGGACCGTTAGATCTCCACGCGCCGTGAGGATGCCGGACGGCGCCCAGGATGAAGATCTGCTTGCCTGTGTCCGCGAGGGAGTACCCGAGTGCCGCGAGCGCGAGCGCTGACCAGCAGGAGCG
Organism: Phycisphaerales bacterium; assembly: GCA_041402005.1. Lineage (GTDB taxonomy): Bacteria > Planctomycetota > Phycisphaerae > Phycisphaerales > UBA1924 > JAJRXR01. The sequence goes on from JAWKTB010000004.1 coordinate 114,506, forward strand.
TGTCGAGGCGACGGCTCATGCGGCCCCTCTCACCGGCGTGTTGGGACGCGTGCTGCGGGATGCGTGGCTCCCGCCGCGTGCGCGCCGTCGACGCTTGTTTGTGTCGGGGTCGCCCAGCAGAATGTCGGGCAGCGCGGCGCCGCCCGCAAGCCACGCCGAAGGAGCCCCAGCCGACAGCACGAGGGCATTGTGCCGATCCGGGTCCGCGCCGGCGTGGCCCGCGGTGACCAGGATCCGTCCGCTCATACCCCTGCGGAACTGCGTGCTGCCGGTGGGCGTTCGCGTTTGGCTGAGGTCGAGCATGCCGAGCTCGCGGAGACAGCGGGCGGCGTGGAACGCGCCGCCGCCGAGTGGTGTCGAGAGGTCCGCCCAATCCGCCTCGACAGCAACGAGGAAGCCGCGGGCACAGGCGACGGCCGCCATGCTCGCCGCGAGCGCTACAGCGATCTCCGCATCCCGCTCTTCGGCTTCGCGCACGTCCCGTGCGAGCGTGATGATCACCCGCGGCGGGGTGGGTGTCGCCGATTGACGCACGATCAGGTCCTTTCGAGTGCCGCCGATCGCTTCCACGAGATCAGGCGGGGGCTGTCTCCGGGCACGAAGCGCGGAGCCCAAAGAACTCGTCGCTCAAGCCGAGACGCCCGGAGTGGGGTGTGCCACGATCCCCCGAGCTCGAGACCGTCTCGATGAGCATCTCGCTCAGCTCGATCCGCGGCGGGGTGACCACGACGCTCGCCGGCTGCGAGAAGATGACGCACTTGCGGAACAGGCCGAAGGGGAAGGTCGTCGAGACCTCGAAACGGTCGAGCGCGACGCCGCCCCGCTTCGTCGCGGTGACCCTCGCTCGGGCCCGTGTCCGCCCGCCGGGCGCCAGGTGCTCGACGTGCGCCCAGCCGACCTCGATCCGCCCGCGGCTGGGGTTCTCCTCGTCACCGAGCTCGCGGATCAGCAAGGCGAAGGCGGGCGCCCGTCGCCCCCGGTGGCGGAGCTCGTACGCAATCGCGCCACTGCCCCCCGCCTCGAAGGACGCGGGCGCCACCCGCCTGACGCGCAGCCCCATCATCGCCGACCCGCTGACCAGGCCCGAGACCACGATCGCGCCGACCGCCATCCCGAAGAGCCAGAAGAGGAGGTTGTTCTGCGAGTTGACGGCGCCGATCGCGATGAACAACGTCACCGCGACGTACAGCAGCCCACCTGGCCTGATCTCGTAGCGCCTGGCCGCCGGCTCGCCCCAACCGCCGCCCTTGCGGCGTGCTCGGCGTCCGGGGTGGTCGGCTCTGGGCGTCATCGGCTCGCTACGGCGTCCTCGGAGGACGCATGAGGATCAATACTCGCTCGCCCGAGCCCGGACGGGCGACAGTGGACCGTACGTCGTATTCGCCCTCCTTGGTCGCCCGGATCGTCATCCTGGGCGGAACCTGGCCCCGGATGGGCACGGAGAAGGCGCCGTTCTCGTCCGTCGTGGTGGTGGCGAGCACCGTCTGCCCCCCCCGACCCGAGACCGCGGTGGTCACCTCGACCTTGACCCCCCCCACCCCGCCCTCGGCGAGGCGCGGGTCGGTGTGGGTCACCAGGATGGCCTTTCCGATCTCGCCCCGGACCGCCGTCCCCTGGACCCGGGCGGCCGTGCATCCACCGAGGACGAGCAGGAGGCCAGCCGCCGCCCCGCGCGTCCATCTCCCGGTCCGTGCCCGTGTTCTCGCGTCAGCGTCCATGCCGAGCCTCCTGCTTTACTTTGCGTCAGTCCTCGAGCCCGAGCTCCCCCGGCTTGGGCAGGCTTTTGAGCGACGCCAGCCCGAAGACGTCAAGGAACTTGCTCGTCGTGCCGTAGAGCATCGGGCGCCCGAGTTCCTCGGCCCGCCCCTTGATCGTGACCAGGTTGCGGTCGAGCAGGGTACGGAGGATCTCGCCGCACCCGACGCCCCGGATCCCCTCGAGGTCCGCCCGCGTGATCGGCTGGCGATACGCGATGATCGCCAGGGTCTCGAGCGCCGCACGGCTCAGGCGCGTCGAGGCGCGGAGCCTCTGGAAGCCGGCGACCGCCTCGGCGTGCTCGGGCAGCGTCATCACCCGGTACCCGCCCCCCACCTCCTCGACGCGGAAGGCGTGCTTGCCCTTCGCGTACGAGGCGTTGAGCGTCGCGATCATCTCGCGGACCTGCTCGCCCGTGACCTCCGCGCCCAAGAGGGTCGTGAGGGCCTCCGCAAGCTTGGCCAGGGGGGCCGGGCGATCGGCGCAGACCACCATCGCCTCCAGCTCTCGCAGTGGGTCTGTCTTGCGGGGCTTGTCCATGCCCTTTGGCGTCTCGTGCTCCATCACGCTCGTCATGGGCGGATGGTACCGTCGCGGGGCGGGGTGCGCCGGGCGCCCGGCGCGACCGCCTTGGCGCCCGTGATTCGTATCATGGGGCGATGCCCACCCCCGAGGCCCTCCTCCCCTCCCAGCAGCATCGCTACCCCGGACTGGCGCCACTCGAGGAACTCCGCCTGCACATGCGGCGGGAGGCCGTCTTTCTCCTTCTCGCCGGCCTCTTCCTGGGCACGCTGGCCATGCTCAACATCCTCGGGATCACCCGTTTCATCAAGCTCTGGGAGATCGACTTCGACGGCAACCCGGCGACGCCCCCGGTCGCCTTCGCGGTCGCCGTCGGCGTGCTCCCCTACCCCATCACGTTCCTCTGCACCGACTTCATCTCGGAGCTGTACGGACGCCAGCGGGCGAACCTGGTCGTCTGGGTCGGGCTGCTGCTCAACATCTGGGTTGTGCTGATCCTGTGGCTGGGCGGGGCGCTCCCGGGATTCTCGGGGATCGATCCGGGTACCGGGATGCCACCGCCGCCGGCGTGGGACGCGGCCGCGGGCGTGTACCGCGAGACCGGGTGGACGTTCTTCCAGGTGCGCGCCCTCGCGTTCGGGGCGGTCACCGCCTCGATGGTCGCGTACCTGGCCGCCCAGTTCACCGACGTGCAGTTGTTCCACTTCTGGAAGTGGCTCACCGGCGGGCGTCACCTGTGGCTGCGCAACAACGGCTCGACGATGGTCTCGCAGATCGTGGACACGGTCGCCGTCATCCTCATCACGCACTTCTACGCGCACGCGCTGCCGATCGATCACGACCGGGCGCTGTGGCCCCAGTTGCTGGCGTTCATCGCGACGGGGTACGCCTTCAAGTTCGTCGCTGCGCTCCTGGACACGATCCCGTTCTACCTGGGGGCCCGGACGCTCTCGAGGTATCTGCGTCTGCCACCCCCCGGCCCCCTCGAGGCCCCCCCGCCCGGGGCGGTCGTGGAGGCGGGGGTCGGGTAGCCATATCGGACCCACGGATCCGGGTTGCGTGCGTGGAAACCCGGAGGCGATCCGGGCGCCGCCATGAAGTCCGTTCCCCCGTAGACCGATTATCCCGGTGGCGGGCGGTGGATCGCCCGGGGATACACACGATGAGCGTGATCCAACCGGAAGGCGACCCCTCGTCCGCGGGCGGCCCGCTCGTGCTGCTGGCGGATGACGAGCCGCACATCACGTTGGTGGTGTCGCGCAAGCTCCGCTCGGCCGGGCTCGATGTCGTGACCGCGGAGGACGGCGAGGAGGCGTTGGACCTCGCCCTCGAGCGTCCCCCCACCCTGGTCATCACCGACCTCCAGATGCCGTACATGACCGGGATCGACCTCGCCCGCGCACTCAAGAGCGAGGCGTCGACGTCGGAGATCCCGGTGATCATGTTGACCGCCCGCGGGTACGTGCTCAACCCGGCGCAGCTGGCGAGCACGAACATCCGCTTCGTCATGAGCAAGCCCTTCAGCGCCCGCGAGATCCTGGAGAAGGTCTTCGAGCTCCTCCCGGACGCGCCGGGCGGCCTCAGGAAGACCGCGTGATCCCCCGCGCCATCACCGCCGCCCCCGTCTGTGCGGTCGACCCTCTGATCGAGCGGTGCCGAGCGATCGGCGTCCCGACCTGGCGGTTCGACGCGGGCGGGACCGTGGTGCAGGAGCCGGACGCCGCGGGAGTTCTGGGCGTCTGGCTCCGCTCGGCTGACATGGTCCAGCGCATCCGCGCCCGCGTCATGAGCTGGACCAGCCAGGACGAGCCCGACGTCGAGGAACTGCTCCCGGGCTGCTGGCTGCTCCCCGTCCCGGAGTTCCGTCGGCGACGAAGGATCGGCTTCACGGTCGGCGTGGCCTTCGGCCCGGAGGTCGTCGAACAGGCGAACTTCCGAGAGATGTGCCTGGCCGCCGCGGTCGATCCCGCGGTCACCCGGCGCTCGCTGCTGGCGATCGCGCGGTTCACGCGTGGAGAGGCCGAGCGGTTGCTGATGATGCTCCGCTGGTCGAGTCAGGACCTGCAGGCGTTCGCCAAGGGCGAGACCGCCGTCGAATCCCTCACGACGCAGCTCTCGGACGCCTACGAGACGCTCATCACGCTCTACTCCATCGGCCAGCAGATGAACACGCTCAGCGAGCCCGCCGGCTTCATCGAGCACCTGCTCCGCAAGACGCGCGAGACGCTCGAGTTCGGGTGGGCGGGCGTGACGCTGACCTCGCCGGGCGAGCTGAGAGGTTCAGGGTCGGCGAACCCCATCTTCGTCTCAGGCAACACGGGGTGCGACGAAGCCTCCCTCCGAGATGCGTTCGCGACGCTCGGTGAACGCCTCGAGCTCGGGCAGACCGACATGGCCTCGCCCGAGGACGGTCTGCCCGAATCCCTCGGCGCCCAGATCATCTCGCACGCGCTGCGTCGCGAGAACAAGGCGATCGGACTCATCGCCGCCGGGAGCAAGGGCGGCATCGACCCCCAGATCAGCAGCTACGAGACGCTGCTGCTCGAGGCCGCCGCCGGCTTCCTCTCCTCCTTCCTCGACAACGTCGAGCTCTACGCGGCCCAGCATCGGACGTTCCTGGGCACGATCAAGGCGATGACCGCGGCGATCGACGCCAAGGACCGGTACACCCGGGGCCATTCGGACCGCGTCGCCCGCCTGAGCGCCGAGTTGGCGCGCGAGGCCGGACTCGACGCCGCCCAGGTCGAGCGTGTCCACCTCTCCGGGCTGGTCCACGACGTGGGCAAGATCGGCGTGCCCGAGCGCGTGCTGTGCAAGAACGGGCGCCTGACCCCCGAGGAGTTCGACCTGATCAAGCTCCACCCGGAGATCGGCTACAAGATCCTCTCGCAGATCCCCGCCCTCGACGACCTGCTCCCTGGCGTGCTGCATCACCACGAGCGCTGGGAGGGCGGCGGCTACCCCTACGGAATCGCGGGCGAGGACATCCCGCGCATGGCGCGGATCATCTGCGTCGCCGACACGTTTGACGCGATGAGCTCGACCCGCTCGTACCGCCCCGCGATGCCTCGCCAGCGCGTGCTCGATGAGATCCGCAACTGCGCCGGCACGCAGTTCGACCCCGAGCTGGCCGAGTGCTTCCTCCGCCTGGACCTGTCGTTCTACGACGCGATGGTCGCGGAGCACGCCCGCGATGAGGGCGACGCCTTCTCGCTGGCGGCCTGAGTTCCCGCCCCTACTCGAGCGTCCGCTGGCGGAACGTGCCGGCCTTGGGACGGACGCTCGCGTCGCCCGTGCTCTCGATGCTCAGCGAGACGCTGTCGAAGTACAGCGTCGCGGTGCTGTTCCAGTTGAAGATCAGGAGCGACGCCTTCGTCGGCGGGCTGCCGGTCCAGGAGATCGTCCCCGCGCCCGAGAGCTTGGCGAAGCCGCCCGCCAGGGTCCCCGAGACGAGCTCGAGCTGCTGGAACGACCCGCCCGCGTCGTGGTAGATCGACGCCGTCCAGCGGTCCGAAACGTCGCCGGCGAGCGCGACCCAGGCCTCGAACTTGAAGGTCGCGCCCTGAACCATCCCGGAGAGGACGTCAGCCGACGGCCCGGCCAGGGGTGACGGACGCCCCGAGACCATGCCGCCGCCCGGGCCGATGTGGTAGACGGCTTTGGTGAACGAGAGCGACCCGCCCGTCGCGGACCACCCGCTCACCCCGGTGTCGAACTCGCCGTTGGCGACCGGTTGGATCGCGCTGTAGCCGCTGGTCGCCTCGGCGTCGATCGCGTAGACGCGGACCGCCCGCTCGCGAGCCGCGATCGCGTTGATCGTCATATCGACCGCCTCGCCCGCGTCCGCCGCGGCCTGGTCGTACTCGAGCATGAACGACCACTGGGCCCCGCCCAGCCCCTCGGACGATGCCCAGACCCCGCTGGGGTACTTCGTGGGCCAGTTCGGCGTCGCCGCGACACGGCTCATCGCGACGCCGAGCGCCGACTGCGCCTCGAACCGTGCCGCGACGCTGTCCAGGCGGACCTCGGACGTCTGCCGCTGCACGTCGGCGAGCAGGAGGCCCGAGATCCCGATCACCGTCACGAACGTGGTGACGCCGAGCACCGCGATGTAGATCCCGCCCCGGCGAGTTTCCATGCGCATCACTCGCTCTCCTCCGCCCGCGGGTCGGGCCACAGGGGCGAGGCGTACGCCTCGAGCTCGTACACCACCCGGGCCTTGCGCTTGACCGTCACCCGCACGAGCTTGAGGCAAGCCCCGTCCGGGGACGTGCCCGAGAAATCGGACGGGCGCACGCACTCGACCGTGACCGAGCGCGTCAGGCCCGTCGCCCAGGCGATGGGCGAGCCGTCCCGCTCCTCGGGAGGCGTCGAGGCCCACCCGTCGTAGTCGTCCACGTCATCGAAGAGCTTGCGAGAGCCGTCGCCGACCTCGGCGAGGCGCTTGCCGAAGCTGGTCTCCCCGTCGCTCGCGTCGGCGTACCGTTGCGAGAGGATCTCGCTCATCATGGACTCGCAGAGCACCGCGCCGGTGGAACGCTCGTTGAGCTGGGCGCTGGCCGCCTTCGCCCCGGCGAGCGTGTTCATCGACGCGACCAGGACGACCCCGACCAGCATGATCGAGAGCACGACCTCCATCATCGAGAATCCGCGCCGCGCGCCAGTCATGGCGTCACCGTCCTGACCCGCACACGATCGATCTCCACGCCCGAACCCGCGGGCACGATGCGGGTCTTGTGCTCGCTCGTCGAGTACGCCCGGGTGTGGTAGGCGTAGGTCCCGACCTCGGCGCCATTGACGATGAGCACGGCCGAGTCGGAGTCCGGGTCGATGACCAGTCTTGTATCGATCATGTCACCGCTCGAGATCGCATGATCGACGAGGGTCGTGAGGCCGCCGCTCGTGTTCACGTAGGAGAGGGTCAGCCCCTGGGTATTCGCGTCGTGGGCGCGGAGCCAGAGCGAGAGAACCGCCTGATTCCCACCGGCCTGGTCGCACGCGATGAAGAACCAGACGCCCGTCTCGGAGGGCGAGGTGCAGCGCCAGCGCAGGTCGACGTACGTCGGTCGCGTCAGGTCGGTCCGCGGCAGGGCGTCGATCTCCGTGTCGGCCTTCCAGACCCCGGCGCCGAGCGTCGTGGTGTCGAACGCGCCCGCGTCCGCCCTGGCCCAGTCCGCGACGCCGTCGGCGTTCAGGTCGAGCCCGGTCGGGTCGGAGGCGAAATCGGCGTCCCAGAACGACGCCAGCGCCTCGGGGGAGTTCAGGGCGCGGACGCTCGACGTCAACGTCGTCGGCGCGTCCCCGCCGGACGTCAGCCCGATCGTGAACCGGGTCACGAAGTGGCGTGTCACGCCGATGTCCGGGTTCTGCGTCTCGTACTCGCCGTGCAGACGGAAGAGGACCTCCTCGCCCCCCCGCTCGGACCAGCTCGGGTCCGAGCCGCCATCCGACCAGAACCCGGCGTTCGCGCTCCCGTCGTACAGACCGACGCCCGCGTCCTTCTCGCTGGTGACGCGTCCGGCTGACGAGTCACTCGTGGTGTTCCCAAAGACCAGGAAGTAGCTGGTGTTGGCGTCGAGCGTCGGCGGGCTCGCCCACTCGAACGTGACCCACGAGTACGTCGTCTTCAGCGCGGACTCGGTCTGCGTCGCCTCGGCGAGGATGGTCGTGCCCGGTACCGACCCGCTCATCGGACGCAGCTGCATCGCGATCTGGCCCGACTCCAGCAGCGGGATGATCCCGTCGGTCCGCATGTACAGCTCGACGCTCGTCGCACGCCACTGCGCGACGCCCGCGGGGAGCGTGGGCGTAATCTTCTGACCGAACGCCTTCCCTTTGTCGAGCGTGATCGTGCTCGATTTGCTCGTCACGGCGGGGAACGAGGCGACCTCGCCTGAGTTCGTGATGATCGCGCCCGGATACGTCTCATCCCGTGTGACACCGTCAAAGTCGAGGGCGAACGAGTCCACGTCCTCAAGCACGTTTTCGGCGTCGCCCCCGTCCTCCGTGAGCGTCAGCGGATCGCCCGCCGAACCGCCCCAGGCGTACTCGCGGAGCTCCGGGGCGCCGTCACCGTCGGCGTCGGGCAGCACGACCGCCACCCGTCGGGCGCCCCCGTCGGGCAGGTAGACCGCTTGCTCCAGATCGCTCGCGACGCGTTCCAGGGCGCCGGCGGTGTCGAGCATGGACTGCGTCGCCCCGCCATCCTCGCCCGGGAGAGCGTTGGCCGCGACCACCACCGCCGAGCCCAAGGCGCCAAGCAAGAGCGTCGAGACCGCAAGGGCCACGACCAGCTCCATGAGCGTGTACGCGTGTCGCTCGTGGGTTCGCGTGCGTGACGGGGTCATGGCGTCACCCATCCGAGCAGCCCGTGCAGGAGGTTGCCGGGCAGATTGAGTAGATCGAGCACGCCCGAGCCGGGCTCGTCGTCCGCCGGCGTGTCACTGACACTGTCTGCAGGCGGGTCCACCGAGAGGACGGCGGTCCGCGTCCCCGAGCCCACCCGAACGATCACGCTCGCCCCGGCCTCGGCGCGACCGTACCCGTTGAAAGTCAGCGTTTGTCCCCCGCCGGTCACGTTGACCGCGTCGATGGAGGCCCGGTACGGCTCACCGCCCAGTCGGACGGTCGAGAGCAGCGAACGCCCGGCGCCCGTCCCCACATACGTCGTGTAGGTCGCCGACGAGCGATCGAACTCGATCTCGTGCTTGGTCCCGGTCGCCCGGGCACGCTCCTCGAGGAGCTTGGCGTCCGCCTGCAGGCGGTGCTCGGCGGCGTCCAGGCGGTACCTCGCGTTCGTGTCGGCGAAGCGGGGGATCGCGATCCCCGCCATCAGGGCGATGATGACGACGACCACGACGAGCTCGAACAGCGAGAAGCCGGCGACGCCGGCTCCCCGTTCACACCGCGCTGTCTCGTGCGCACGCATCATGCCAGCCCGAGAGACCGGAACGGCCCCGCTTCGTCCCGGCGAGACTGGGCGCCGGGCGGAGCGGCCGCGTCGCCGCAGTTCAGTTCCCACCCGACGTCGGGATCAATCCCGGTAGTCGACGCCGTTCTGGTCCTTGACGCCGGCGGCGACGTTCGCGTAGATGCGGTGGTCGGTGCTTGGCAGATCCAGCCGGCGGCGTCGCCGTCGGTCTGGAGATGGCGTTAGAGGTTTCGCGCCCTCGACCTTCTGCTTCGGGATGGAGTGCAGGTAGGGGCCGTAGATGGCCGCGTCGGTGGTCGCCTGGGCGTCGCCGCTGATGTCGGAGTACTGGGTGAGCTGGTCGCCGACGGTGGTCTCGTCGGGGTAGAGGCCGCTGTGCTCGGCGCGGAACATCTCGATGGCGTTACGGAGGGCGGCGAGGTCGGCCATGACGGCCGAGTTCGCCGTGCCGCGGCTGCGGCTCATCCGCGGGATCGCGATCGCCCCGATGATCCCCAGGATCACCACCACGATCACCAGTTCGATCAGGCTGAACGCTCGTCTCCCCCGCATTTGACTCATCATCGCGACGTCTCCTCACGGGCGGGACCGCCCAGCTTCGCCGCCGACCCTGGCGACGCTTGTAGATTCGACCCGACAAGCCCCCCGCTTGAACACGCCGGGCGGGCCAGGCGGAAACGAGCCCCCCTGTCCGTCACAACCTGCACGCCTCGACGCCCCGTCTGGGGGGGTTACCGCTCGATTTCGAGTGTGAACGCGCCGCCCGGACCCTCGAGCTTCGCCGTCCGGTCCGTCACGCTCACGAGCGTGTACACCCCGACCCGGTCGCCAGTCCGATAGGTGCGGTCGTTGATGACCGCGATCCCGCCGCGGCGCGTGGGCATGGCGGCCGAGAGCCTGAACGCGGGGCGCGACTCGGGGGCGACCGGGATCTCGGTCCCCGTCTCGTCCACGAGGATGGGCGGGGGCGCCCAGGCGTCCGGCAGCTTGAAGGCGTCGCCGGCCTCATCGCCCTCGACGCCCTTGTCGACGATCAGCTCCTGGATGCGTCGGGCGATCGCCGCCGCCGTCTCCCCGAGCCCGCCCTGCTGCGTCCTGGCGGCGTCGGGCTGATTCGTCGAGGGCGCCGGCGCGGAGGCGATCGAGGTCGGGGCCGCCGCGGCCTCGCTGGGCTCGAGGAACCCGCGGTCGGTCGACTACGAACGCGCCGCCCGCGATGACCGCGATGGCAAGAAAGATTTTCCGCTCGCGCGAGATCTCCATACTCACACGGAGCAATTCACGCCGGGCGTCGTCCACCAATCGGCTCGGTCATTCTTGTGTCGCCCGCAGGATCCGCATACCAGACAAGATCGAATCCCGAACGGCCTGGGGCGCGCTCCTCGCCCGCCTGCCTCGAGCGTGAACGCCTTGGCATTTTCATGTCCGAGAACCGCTCGAGGAGCAGGTGCAGGAACCGCGCGCACTCGGGGTACCCCCCCACCCCTTCCATCCGGATCGGCATGGTCAGGAACATCCCCTCGCGGACGACCTCGGAGGGCTCCATCCGGTCGATCCGCAGCCCGCACTCGACCGCCAGAGTTGTCAGCCCGGTCAGACGCTCGTTCCGCAGCCCGACCCCGCTGAGCTGCCCGTGGCTGCTCTCCAAGCGTTCTCTCGCCGCGACCGTCGCCGCCCGCGTGTCCGACAGAGACTGCTCGAGCTCTCTCAGGCGAGGCTCGGCCTCCGCCAGACGCCGAGTCGTCAGCTCGCGCTCCGCCTCGTGCGCCGACGACGGACGCGCCACCAGCAGCCACCCCGCGAGCGCGACCAGCGCGACCGCTCCCAAGCCGCCCACATGCACCGGCGCCAGCGGCCCCAGTTGATCCAAAGCCTTCCTCATGGCGTCGGCGCCTCCGCGAGATCCCCGCTGGCGAACACGCCCTCGACCTCGAACGCGATCCGCTCCCCGCCCTGCACGTTCACACGCTGCGTCTTGACCAGCGTCGTCTTCTCGAAGAGCCCCGACCGTTCCATGCCCAGCACGAGGGCGCCCTCGTGACCCTGCTCCCCGCTCAGACCGCTGAGCCTCAGAACCATGCGCCCGCCCGGGGTCGAGGAGACGCTGACGCGATCGAGCGCCACGTCGTCGCCCCGCAGGCGGTCGAGATACGCCAGCAACGCCCCCCAGTCCGGTCGAACTTGCACGCGCTCGGCGGCGTGCATGCGGGTCATGACCGCGTCCAGCTCCTTCTGCGCCTGGGGCAGCTCCCGGTCCAACCCGCGCATCCTCGCCCGGACATCCTCGAGCCGCTGCGCGATCACGTCGTGCCCCGTCATCCCGGGCAGCGTGTCGCAGACCACCGCGACGCCCAACGCCACGAGACTGCCACCGACCGCGATCATCCAGCGGTGGATCCAGCGTCGCCTGGCGCGTGCGGCGAGTGTCTCGCGGGGAAGCAGATTGATCGTGGGAACGTGCATCGTATTTCTCAGTCGAACCTTGCCGCCAGCCCCCACGCCACCGCCATCGATGGGTTCACGCCCCCGCCACCCGGGGCGGCCCACGCGCCGGTGTGCATCCCGCCGTCCTGCTCGATCACCGCGTCAAGACCGGGGATCGACGCCCCGGGTCCGGCGCACACCACGCGTCCCGAGGACCGGAGCCCGTAGTTGCGGACCGCGTACGAGACGGACACGCCCAGCTCCCCGCCGATCGTCTCGCCGAGGCGTGACACACAGGCACGTACCGTCGGCGCCAGCATCCCGCTCTCACCGGCGCCGCCGACGCTGAACAACGCGCGTTCGGCGACCCTGGCGTCGGTCATCAGCTCGCCCGCGATCTGGTCCCGCACACGCGTCAGATTGCACTCGGACAGCTCCCGTTCGTACAGAACCGCCCCGCCGCCCATGACCAGCACCCGCGACCGATCCCATCCGATCTCGACGATCGCGTCGAGCACGCCCGTGTCGGGCGAGAGCAGATGGGCGCACGCCCGGGCAAGCGCGAGCGAACGCAGGTCGATCGCCGCCACCTCCACACCCAGGGCGGCGAACCGCTCGTCCAGCCCGCGGGCGACCGTGTGCTCGCACGCGCAGGCCAGGACCGCGGCGCCCTTGCTCGGTCGCCCTGGCAGTGACCACCATGCCATCTCGAAGCCCCCCACCGGGAGGCGGTGCGCCCGGGCCAACTCCGCGCGCACGATCTCGTCAACGGCGCCCGGCGCGTCGACACGTGGGCACTCGACCACGCTGGACTTGGTGGATCCGCTCGGCGCCGCAAGGGCGACCTGGGCGCCGTGGAAGCCACGCCGAGCCAGTGTGGCCCACGCCAACGCGAGCCAGTCCGCTCCATCACCCGACTCGCTTTCCGCCTCGGGCGAAATCGGCGGGGATGCGGCTCGGTGCACGTGCACGCCCGCGTGATCGCGGACGAGCTGGACCGCGAACAGCTCACGCGCGCCGAAGTCCAGGCCGATCGGGGAAAACCTTCTTGCGACGCCGGCGCCCATCACCCAGCCTTTCCGGCGGACGCCGTCAGATCGAACAGGGGGAGGAACATGCTCACCGCGACGAACCCGACCACGAGCCCCAGCGCGATCATGATGATCGGCTCGAGAAGCGTGCCGAGCGACTTCAGGGTCGTCTGGTTCTCTTCGTCCATGTAGTCGGCGAGGCTGGAGAGCACGACCGCGAGCTTGCCCGACTGCTCGCCGTTGCGGATCGCCTCGCACGTCGACGCCGGGATCAGGCCCGAGCGGCTGAACGCGTCGCTGACGGACTCGCCCCGCGTGACGGCCTCCTCGGCGTGCTCCATCACCGCCGCGTAATGCCTGTTCCCGACCGAGTCGCGCGTCAGGGCCAAGGCCTCCATCATGGGCACGCGGCTGTCGAGCAGCGTCCCGAGCAGACGCAGGATCCTCGCGACGCACAGCGAGCGCGTCACCCGCCCGAACTGGGGCATGCGGATCATCACGCTGTCGAGCGCCCGTTTCCCGCTCGACGTACGCACGTAGAGCGCCAGCCCGATCACCCCGACGATCATCCCGGGCACGATCGCCCACCAGTACGACCGGACGAAGTCGCTGAAGGCCATGAGCATCTTCGTCGAGGCCGGGAGCGGGGCGTTGAGCGTCTCGAACAGGCCCTCGAACCTTGGGAGCACGACCGAGATCATCACCGTGAGCACCACGGCGCAGACGGTCAGCAGCAGGGCCGGGTAGATCAAGGCGCCGACGACGTGGCTGCGTGCCGCCATCTGGCGGCGCGTCAGCGTCGCGAGGCGCATGAGCATCTCGTCGAGGCGTCCGCTCGACTCGCCCGCCGCGATCAGGCTCCGGAAGACCGCGTCGAACACATCGGGCCTCGTCTCGAGCGCGTCGGCGAACGTCGAACCCCCCTCGATCCGCTCGCGCACGTCGTGGAGCACGCCCTTCCACTTCTGGTCGTCCGACTGACGCTCGACCGCGGCCAGCGCGTCGACGACCGGGGTCCCGGTCGTGACCAGCACCGACAGCTCGCGGGCCATCATCGCCAACTGCTTCCGCTTGGCGCCGCCGCCGGAGGTTCTCTGACGCTTCCCGCGTTCCGCCGGTTCTCCGCCCGACGCCGGCGTAACACCCACGACGAACAGGCCCTTGCGCCGCAGGCGTTCGACGGCGTCGTCGTGCTCCGAGGCGTCGATGACGCCCTTGGCCTCGTTCCCGACGTTGTCGTAGGCGCGGTATTCGAACTTCATGCCGCCGCCCTTTCTTCAAGCCTCAACGCCTGCTCGCTCGCCGTGCCGTCGCTGCTGTCGTCGATGTGCGTGACCCGCAGCACTTCCTCGAGGCTCGTCCGTCCCTCGAGCGCGTACGAGACGCCCTCCTCGCGCAGCGATCGCACGCCCTTCTTCTGGAGCTCGGCCCGGATCTCGTGGCTGGCGCGACCCGCGTAGATCATCCGCCGGATGTCCGAGTCGACCTCCATCACCTCGTAGATCGCGAACCGACCCTGGAAGCCTGTGTCGTGGCACGTCTGGCACCCGCCACCCTTGCGGAAGGCGCGCGAGCCCATGTGCGACAGGCCGGCGTCCTCGAGGACCTCGGCGCTGGGGTGGTACTTGGTCGCGCACGCCGGGCAGACCGAACGGGCCAGCCGCTGGGCGACCGCGCCGTTGAGCGCCGCCGAGATCAGGTACGACTCGACGTGCATGTCGCGCAGGCGTTCGACGGCGCCTGGCGAGTCGTTCGTGTGCAAGGTGGCCAACACGACGTGCCCGGTCAAGGCGGCCTGCACCGCGACGTGGGCCGTCTCCTCGTCGCGGATCTCGCCGATCATCACAACGTCCGGGTCCTGACGCAGGATGGACCGGAGCGTCCGGGCGAAGCCCAGGCCGATCTGCTCGTTGACCTGGATCTGGTTGACGAGGTCGAGCTGGTACTCGACCGGATCCTCGACGGTTACGATGTTCAGCTCCGGGCTGCGCAGCAGGTCGAGGGCGGAGTAGAGCGTGGTCGTCTTGCCCGAGCCGGTCGGGCCCGTGACCAGGACGAGGCCGTAGGGACGCTTGAGGATGCGCTGAAAGGTCTCGAGCGACTCGGTGCGGAATCCGAGGTCCTCCATCTTCACGCGGAGGTTCGCCTTGTCGAGGATGCGGATGACCAGCTTCTCGCCCAGCAGCGTCGGGATCGAGCTGACGCGCAGGTCGATCTCCCGTCCCTCGGCGACGATGCGGACGCGACCCTCCTGGGGCAGCCGCTTCTCGGCGATGTCCATCTTCCCGATGATCTTGATGCGGCTGACGATCGCTGAGTGCATGCCCGGCGGGGGCTTCATCAGGTCGCGCAAGGCCCCGTCGATCCGGTAGCGGATCCGCGTCCCCTTCTTGTTGGGCTCGAGGTGGATGTCGCTCGCGCCGTCCTTCACCGCGGTCAGCAGTGCGACATTCACCAGGTTTACGATCGGCGAGCCCGCGACCATCTGATCGAGGTCCGTCGTCGGCTCGTCGTCCACCGACTCGCGCTCGATGACCTCGACGTCGGACTCCGCCAAGCTCGTCAGGAACGCGTCCACGTCCACGTTCCCGCCCGCGTACTTCTTGATGAACTCGTGGATGTTCGCCTTGAGCGCGAGGACCGGGCGGATCTTGCACCCCGTCAGCGAACGCAGGCGGTCGATGGTCGGCAGCGACTGGGGCTCGGCCATCGCGACCGTCATCTCGCCGTGCACCCTGAACAGGGGCAGGGCCTTGAGTCGCTCGGCCTCCTCCTCACCAAGCTCGGCCAGGAGCGCCGGGTCTACGAGCCCGTGGCGGATCTGCACGCCCCGAACGCCCAGCGAGCGGGCCAGGGCGCGGACGAGCGTCGCGTTCGTGATCGCGCCCTGCTCGACGAGGACCTCGCCGAGCATCATGCCGGCGCCCTTCTGGGCCGCCAGCGCCTTGGACACCTGCTCGGGGGTGACGACGCCCTCCTGCACGAGGATCTCGCCCACGCGCATGAGCTTCCGCCCGCCCGAGGGCTCGGTCGGAGTTCCCGCCGTGCCCGGCGCGGTCGCCTCTGGCCCGTGCGGCTCGCTCACAGGAAGCTCCTCACCGCGACGCCGACCTCCTCGTAGTGCTCGAACGCCGAGGACAGATCGGTCAGGTCGAAGATCTCGCGCAGCGTCTCGGTCTCACCGCACAGCTTGAGGGCGAGCCCCGAGTTGGACATCTGCGTGGCGATGTCGTAGAGCGTCTCGAGGCCCGTCGAGTCGACGAAGGGGATGTCGGAGGCGTCGATCACGAAGCGCCCGAGGGTCTTGTGGAAGGTCTCGAGGGCGCGGGCGCGGAGGACAGGCGCCTCCTCGGCGCCGAGGATCCCGCGCGGCCTCAGCACGGTCACCGCCCCCTGCTTTGACTCCTCGATCTGCACGCGACCTCCTCCTACGCCGCCGCCGGCCTGGCGGGCAGCGAGAGCGTGAACGTGCTGCCCTCATCGATCTCGGAGTCGAGCGTGATGTCCCCGCCGTGCAGGCGGATCACGTCACGCGCAAGCGACAGCCCGATCCCCGACCCGGTGATGTCCTTGATCCGCCCGTCCTTCGCCCTGTAGAACTTCTCGAAGACGCGGGGACGGTCCTCCTCCGCGATCCCGATCCCCGTGTCCACCACGTCGATCCGGAACCGCTCGGGCTCCTCGACCGCACGCAACGTCACGCTCCCACCCTTTGGCGTGTACTTGAGCGCGTTGCCAACCAGGTTGTGCAGCGCCATCGCGATCTTGTCGCGATCGCCCTGGAGCACCGGCAGCTTGGGCGGCAGGTCGAAGGTGAGCGTGATCTCCTTCTCCGTCGCCTGGGCGCCGTAGTCGTGACGCAGCTCCTCGAGCAGGGCGTCCATGCGGACGTCGGACTCGCGGAGCGAGATGGAGCCGGCCTCGATCTCGGAGGCCGAGAGCATGTCCCCGACGATCCGGTCCAGACGCCGGACCTCGGTCGAGATGACGTTGAGGGAGCGGGCGATGACCTGCTCGTCGCCGTTGGCGTCCTGGGCCTCCTCGACGTACAGGCGGATGTTGGTCAGGGGCGTGCGCAGCTCGTGCGTCGCGTTGGCGACGAAGGCGTTGCGAGACTTGTCCGCCACGCGCTGCTGGGTGACGTCCTCGATGACGACGAGCGCGACCGCGCCCGGCGCCTGGGGGGTGGGTCGGATCGTCAGACGCAGCACGCCCGCGGCCTCGCCTCCCTCCTCGCCGCCCAAGCGGTCGATCTCGATGGAGACGCGTCGACGCGAACGCCCGGCGACGACGTCCCCGATCGCCTCGATCGCCTCGGGCGTGGGCACCAGTTCGTCGAGCCTCGAGCCCACGAGCGTCTCCCGGGGCGTCTGGAGCAGCACGCCGGCGGCGCCATTGGCGTACGTCACACGCCCGTCCTCGCCCAGCAGCGTCAGCCCGAGCCAGAGCGAATCGCACACGAAGCCGAAGCCGTCCGCCGCGCCAGCACCCGCTTCCAACGCCTCGCCCACGCGCTCGTCGAGACGACGATCGCGGAGGGACTGGAGCTCCTCGATGAGCATGTTCCACGCGGCGCTCTCCGGGCAGGCCTCGCCGTCGATCAGCAGGTCCTCGCGCGAGACGCGTCCCTCCGGGACACCGGCAAGCGCCGCCCGGATCGCCTCGGCCGACCGCGCCGCGGTGACCGTCCGCAGGAACATGACCGCGACGACGATCAGGGCGCCCAGCGCGAGGCTGGCGTGCCATTCCACGGAATCCACCGCGGGCACGAACTTCTCGAGTCCCTCCCCGGCGACGCTCGCGAGGATCCCGCCGGCGGCCACCAGCCCAAGCATGAAGAGGCGTCGGGAGAACGCCGCCGGCTTTGGAATCCGTAGGGCGCCCGTCCCCGACTTGGTCGTTCCGTGTGCCACCGGCTCTCCTCGCTGGTCGATTCCGAGTGAGTTCGCCCAATCGCTATCGACCCGAGGCGTCGCCGGCTGAACCCCCGCCGACCCGCTCGTGCCCACCCGATTCCGTCCGGGAATGTGCAGGGCGGCTAGGCCCGAGAACTGGGGGGATATAGGGCGGTTTCCCCAGTTCTCGCCCCCTGACGCGAGGCAACCGGGGCGCGAATCCTGCGAATATGCTCACGTGCCAGCCGCCCGATTCCGGGCGGTGGACGTATGTCTCTGACCGATCGGCGAGAGCGGTGATGGGTCCGCGTGTTATTGAGCGGCGCCCAGCCATGGCCCGAATCCGCTGGGGATTCGCCCAAACCGCGATATCGTCAATCGGGGCATGGTTTTCTCGCGCCGGTCGGAGACCGGTGCTCAGGGACCGGCGACGCCTCCGTTGCCGGCTGGGTCTTGTGGGCTCCTCGCCCATTTCCGCTCAAGGAAAGGCATGATGATGTTGAAGAACAGACTGGCTTTGTGTGCGGGGGCGACCGGGTTGCTCGCCCTTGCCTGCTCGATCGCGGCGGCGGAGCCGACCATGGTCGTGCCCTCGCCGAGCGTCCAGCACGACGTCACCCGCTACCTCTCGGTCAGCGACTTCGCGCTCGAGCGCACCAGGGTTGATGGACGCCTCGGCGAGCAGCTCAAGATCGAAATCAACCTCGAAGGCGTCAACCACGCCTTCTCGCTCAGCCCATTCAGCCTCCGCTCCCCGAACTTCAAGGCCATGGCCCAGGTCGAAGGCGGCAAGATCGTCGAGATCGAGGCCCCCGCCCCCAGGACCTACCGAGGCGTCAGCGACGATGGCGCCCTGACCATCGTCGGCTCACTCCTCGACAACGGCTTCCGGGGCCAGATCCTCGAGCATGCCGAGAAGGGGCACGCCTGGGGCATCCAGCCCCTGGACGACGTCGTCCCGGGTTCCGACGCCGACCTCTACCTCGTCTTCAGCACCGCCGACGAGATGCCCACCGGCCAGTCCTGCGGCGGCGCCGTCCTCGGCGACGACCTGGACGCCTTCGACCACCACGTCGAGATCGGCGCCTCCGGGACGCGCGGCCAGCTCCTCGCCTGCGAGATCATCATCGACGCCGACTACAACTTCTACGCCAACGACAACGGCAGCAACGAGGCCGCGACGATCGCCGACATCGAGAACGTCATGGCCGGCGTCGACACCGTCTACATGCGCGACGTCAACGTCACCTTCATCCTCAACCAGATCCTCGTCCGCACCGACTCGGGCTCCAACCCCTACACCACCAACGACCCGGACACACTGCTCACCCAGGTCCGCAACGCCTGGGTCGGCACCGGCGCCGACCGTGACCTCGTCCACATGTTCACCGGGCGGAACATCACGGGCAGCGTGATCGGAATCGCCTACCTGAGCGGCGCCTGCTCGAACAACCAGGGCTACGGCCTCTCCGAGTCCAAGTTCACCTTCTCCATCAACAGCCGCATCGCGCTGACCGCCCACGAGATCGGGCACAACTTCAGCGCCCAGCACTGCTCCGGCGGCGCCTGCTACATCATGTGCGCCGGCCTCGGCGGGTGTGGCGGCATCTCACCCCCCGGCGTCACCGGCGCTGGCTTCGGCACGACCGCCAAGAACTCCATCTCCAACTTCGCCGCCAGCCATGGGTGCATCGAGCCCGCCGGCCCCCCCTTCCTCGAGTGGCCCTTCTTCCAGGACTTCGCCTCCACCACCATCGACACCGACGTCTGGCAGGGCGGCAGCGGCGCCCTCATCAACACCGGCGCCGTCGGCGAGCCCAGCGCCCCCAACTCCCTCAACCTCGACTTTGCCGACACCATCGAGACCGGACGCTTCAACCTCGGCGACGACGTCGGCCAGCCCCTCCACATCAGCCTCTACACCGAGCACCGCTCCGTCGAGTCCGGCGAGAGCCTCTTCCTCGAGTACCAGAACATCGCCAGCTCCTGGATCAACATCGCCACCTTCACCTCCGACGGCGTGACCCAGGACAGCTTCGACTACCACGAGGTCCCGATCCCGACCCTGGCCTTCTGGTCCGAGGTCAAGTTCCGTCTCCGCGCCTCGGGCAACCAGGGCGATGACGACTGGTACATCGACGACTTCTCGATCGCTCCCTACGCCGGCATCACGCCCCCGTTCGAGGACGACTTCGAGTCCGGCCTCGACCTCACCTTCGTGTACGCCTCCAACGCCGGCGGCATCATCAGCACCGCCGCCGACAACGAGCCCTCCGGCTCCAACTCCCTCAACCTCGACAACGCCGACAGCATCACGACCTTCAACGTCAAGATGTCCGGCCTCTTCGGCACAGCCGACTACTACGTCCACTACTACACGCAGCACAAGGGCGTCGAGTCGGGCGAGACCCTCACCGTCCAGTTCAAGACCCTCGGCGGGACCTGGCTCCCGCTCGAGACCGTCACCTCCGACGGCGTCAACCAGACCGAGTTCGACCTTCACCAGATCCTGGTGCCCGTCACCGGCTACACCAACGAGTTCGCCGTCCGCTTCATCGCAAACGGCAACGAGTCCAACGACGATTGGTACATCGACAACCTCGCCGTCACGACCGACTTCATCGAGGACGAGCCGACGGGTTGCAACGCGGCCGATCTGGCCGAGCCCTTCGATGTGCTCGACTTCTCCGACGTCGTCTCGTACCTGACCGCGTTCGCGACGTGCGAGGCCGAGGCCGACCTCGCCGCGCCGTTCGGCTCGTGCGACTTCTCGGACGTGGTCGCCTTCCTCAGCGCGTTCGGGGGCGGCTGCCCGTGATCGCCTGAGCGATCTCCGCACCAGCAGGGCCGGCGGCCGCGTGTCGCCGGCCCTTTTTCATGCGCGGGCCAGAGAGGCCCGTCAGCCGCGACCGGAATGGGCGAGGAGGGATTCGAACCCCCGTAGGCGTTAGCCAGCAGATTTACAGTCTGCCCCCGTTGGCCACTTGGGTACTCGCCCGGGAAGGGTGGAAACCTAGCCCGCCGCCGGGCGGGCGGCAAGAGACCCGCCGAGAACCATCACCCACCCCCCACTCCGAGGCACGAGGACGCCCCGGGTCCGATACGCCGCCGGTCGACCGGACGGTCACGCCCGAGCAGGTCCCACCAGTTCGGCCCTGGGCGCCCCAAGGGGCACAAGCGGGGCCCGTTCTCGCCCGATGCATAGCTCCGACGGACCGTCACTGGACCTCGAGGGGCGTCGGCTTGGACACACAAACGATCGAGTTGGTTCTCCTCGGAGTCGCGCTATCGGCCCTCGCCATCGCGCTCCCACGCCGCCACAGCCGCCCGCTCATCCCGACGGCGGGCATCTTCATCTCCTCCCTGGGCATCTCCATCCTGGCCCTGCACGCGATGCGCTCGAGCATCGCGCTCCGCCTGCCCGAGATCACGTTCCTCCAGGAAAGCCCCGGCTGGGACATCTGGCGATTCGTCGAACTGGTGGGTCTGATCACGGTCGGCTCGGGCGTCGTGCTTCTCAGCTATGTCGCCGAGGACCAGCGCCGCGAGCGCCGCAATGCGAAGTTCCTCCAGAACATCGCCCCCGAGTTGGAGATCTCGCCCGACTTGCTGCAGGCGGTGCTCAAGACCTCGCCCGGCGCCACGCTCGTGCTCCGCAAGGCGCGGGGCGGCGCCCAGGCCCGCTTCCAGATCGTCTACGCCACCGCCGGCAACCGCTCGCTGCGCCCCGAAAGCCCGGTCGAGCTCGACGGCGAGTGGTTCCGCGCCCGGTTCTCCCAGACGGTCATCAGCGCCGTCGCCCGGATCGCCGAGTCCGCCCTCGACACGCACCGCGTCGCCACCGGCGTGTGCACCTGCCGCCAGAGCGACCGTTCGTTCGAGATGACCGCTGGCGCGCACGGCGCCACGGTCATCGTCCTGCTCGAGGAGACCACCGAGCGCCGGCGCGCCGAGGAGTCGCTCCGCCAGGTCGCCTTCAACGACCCCGTCACGGGCCTGGCCAACCGCTACTTCATGGAGCAGACGCTCGCCGACGCTATCCGAGAGGCCCGCGCCTCGGAGGCGTGCGCCTTCGCCGTCCTCTACCTCGACTTCGACGGCTTCAAGCAGGTCAACGACCAGCACGGGCACCACGTCGGCGACGCCCTGCTCAAGAGCATCGGCGATCGGATCCGCTCGGCGATCTCCCGCGCCGAACGCACCCCTGCGGGCGAGCACTTCGCCGCCCGCCTCGGGGGCGACGAGTTCGCCGTCTGCTTCCGCGACGCAAGACGCGATCGGGCTCGGGCCTTCGCCGAGAGTCTGCGTGAATCGCTCGCCAAGCCGCACCAGCTCGACGAGTTGAAGGTGGTCTCGACCGCGAGCATCGGCATGGCGCTGAGCCGCGGACAGCACGAGAACGCCCAGGAGCTGCTCAAGCAGGCGGACGCCGCGATGTACACCGCCAAGCAGCAGGGCAAGAACCAGGTCGTCGTGTCGGGTGACGACGAGGGCGAGGAGCCCGGCCTGCGCGCTCGCCGCCGGTCCGACTGGACGCCGCCCCCCCACAATGCCCAGGGCGAGCGAGAGAGCGCCGAGGACGTCGCCTGAAACACCCGGGCGCCATCTCTCACGCCTCGAACGACCACAAGCAGAAGCCGCCTGCCGGACTCGAACCGGCGACCATTGGTTTACAAAACCAATGCTCTACCAACTGAGCTAAGGCGGCGCCGACGGGACGTGCGGAACTCGGACCGCGCGCCCCTCAAAGACAGCGGCCCCGGGGGGTCTCCCCAGGGCCGGCCCAATGGGCGATACAGGGCTCGAACCTGTGACCTCCAGTGTGTCATACTGGCGCGCTAGCCAACTGCGCCAATCGCCCATCCGTCCGCGGTCGCCCGCCGACGCGGGAGTATAAGCCCCCGCCCCGCCGACCGGCCAGCGGGGCGACGCTCAGTGACTCAAATCCCGTCCGAGGGACGGGCCTCGTCGCCCATCACTGATTCAGGATGACGATCTCGACGCGCCGCGAGTCCTTCTTGGTGCCCTTCGGGTTCGAGGGACCGAAGGCCGCCGAATAAATCCGGTTGTTGTCCACGCCGCGCTTGACGAGGTACTCCTCTACCGCCAGCGACCGCTCCATCGACAGGTGCTCGTTGGAGCGCCAGTTGCTCTTCTTGATCGGGTCCGAATCCGTGTACCCCTCGACGCGGATCATCTGCCCGCCGTACTGGCTCTGGATCACCTGGGCCACTCGGTCCAGCGACGACTTCGACGACGTCTTGAGGTCCGCCTTGCCCGAGTCGAAGAGCACGTCGCCCGCGACCGCGACGATCACGCTCCCCCCGGCGCCGTAGCTCGACGTCACGCCCGGGATCCCCTCGAACCCGTTGCGGCTGGCCTTCTCACGCTCCGCGTCAAGCTGCGACATGAACTGCTGACGCTGCTCGGCGAGCGCCCGGTCCTTGTCCGACTGGGCCGCGGCGACCTGCTGGTTCGACTGGGCCACCTTGTCCTGGAGCGAGGCGACCCGCTCACGCAGTCGGGAGTTCTCCTCCACCGCCGCGTCGTAGTCCGCCTTCTTGACGTTCTTGCACCCGCCCAGCATGGCGGCGGCGCAGAGCGCGCCGAGAACCAACGCCTTCCCGTATCGCATGTTCATCCTTGAACCTCCGGTTGTTCGTTCTGGCCGGGGTTTCGCCCGGCTGCCGGGCAATGTACCCGCTCGCAACCGCGCGTGCGCGGCTCCACCGCGCCTCAGGGGATGTTGATCGGCATCCGAAGCAGCAGCGACAGCAACGCCTCGACCCCCGGCTTGGCGATGATCACCAACAGCGTGCTGACCGCCAGGAAGGGCCCGTACGGCATCGCCCGCTGCATCTTGCCCCCCGCCAGGCGTCCCAGCATCGCCCAGGCCAGCCCCACGAACGCCGCCCCGAAGAACGCCACCGTCGCGTCGATCCACCCCAGGCAGGCCCCGACAGCGGCCATCAGATGCACGTCTCCCAGCCCCATCGCCTCCTTGCCGAAGGCCAGCGAGCCCAGCACTCGCACCGCCCAGACGATCCCGCCCCCGACCAGGTACCCCAGCAGGGCGCCCGCGAGGACGCGGACCCAGAGGGGCGCCGCCCCGGCCTGGGCCAGGGGCCCGCCCGCGGGGTTCAGGAGCCAGGCGCCGACGAAGGCAAACGCCACCGGGGGCGCCAGGAAGGCCATCTCGCGGACCATCTCCCGCCGAGCGTGGGGGTACTGGATCCAGAGGTCGGCCCCCCCGGGCGCCTCCTCGGCGTGCTCGACCGTCTCGGACGCCTCGCCCCCGATCGGGACGTCCGTCGCGGCGGGAGCGCCACCCCGCTGCTTGTCGAGGACCCCCGCCTCCCACTCCTCGTAGTCCTCGAAGCTCCGCCGGATCAGACCGACGCGGAGCAGGACGTTGGACAGGATCAGCCCCAGCCCGCCCCCGATGGCGCCGCCGACCCAGCGCCACTCCATCGCCAGGGGCGTGGGGATCGTCCACTGCCAGCCGGGCGCCGAGTCCCACCAGGTCCCGTCGGGCGACCGCCAGAGCCCTGGCGAGGCCTGCGTCATCACGCCGTGGGCGTGCTCGAACCAGAAGGCGTGCAGGGGGTGGATCAGCAGGCCAGCGGCCGCCGGGACCCAGGTCAGCACCAAGGGGATCGTGAACGTCTTGGCGTCCACGAGCGTCATCGCGACGAGCGAGCCCACGAGCGTGACCAGCACGACGAACGCCGGCCAGGTCAGCGTCGGGAGCGAGTAGATCTCGTCTGAGCGCGCCCATTCGGGCTTGATCTGGCCCCAGAACTCCGCCGACCCGGGGACGATGTACCAGAGCGCGTACAGCCCCGCGAAGAGGACCGCGACGACCAGCTCGACGATCGGGTACTCGGGGCTGATCCTGCACCCGCAGAACCGGCACTTGCCCCGGAGCAGCACCCACCCCAGGATCGGGATGTTCTCACGCCACGTGAGCTTGGTCTGGCACGTCGGGCAGCGCGACGAGGGTCGGACGACCCCGATGCCCCGGGGCAGGCGGTAGACCAGCACGTTGATCAGCGACCCCACGCACGCCCCGAAGGCGAAGACGAACATCAGCGTCACGATCTTGGGCGCCCAGGTGTAGAAATCGGCCATCAGGGCCCTTCATCGGCCCGATCGACCGCCCCTCCCCCCACTTCCCCGGACTCGATCTGCTCGACGCTCAGCTCCTCGATCCGGGCCTCGGCCACGTCGAGGATCGCTCGGCAGCGGGCGATCAGCTTGGCGCCCTGCTCGTACGCCGCGATCGACTCCTCCAGCCCGATCTCGCCCGACTCGATCCGCTCGACGAGCAGCTCGAGTCGTTCGACGGCCTGCTCGTAGCTCAGGTCGGCGTCTGGCGTGGGCGTCGTCTTGGAGGGCTTGCGGGCCATGGCGCCACGTTACCCCCCACCCGCGAAGAGGTCCATCTGGTCAGGGCCCGCTTCGCCCCGGCGAGGCCTCGTGCGTTTGCGTGGGGGCGCGGGCGAAGCGGGCGTGATCCCGTCACTGGTCCCGCCCTCGGCGATCGACCGGACCGAGCCGTCGGCGAGGCGCGTGACCAGACGCTGCCCCGGCGCGACCTCGTGCACGGATCGGATGAGGCGCCCGCGCTCGTCGAGGGTTGCGGAGAACCCGCGGGCGAGGACCGCCGCCGGTCCGACGGCGTGCAACTCTCGCTCCAGGGCGTCGAGGCGCTCGCCCTCGAGCTTGACCGAGACCCGGATCGCCCGATGCAAGCGTCCATGCAGCGCGCGAACGTGCTCGGTCCGTCGGGCGTGCACGACCGAGGGTCGCCCGCGCTCGAGACGCGAGCCGAGACGCTCGACTCGCCGGATCGCACGACCGATCCGCTCGCGGGTCGCGTGCGTCAGGCGCCCACGGAGCCAGTCGAGCTGGCGTCGGCGTGTCGCCGCGATCGTGCGGGGGTCCAGCATGACCGGGCGTCTCGCCACCGACTCCAGGCGCCGACGCTCGAAGACCGCCCGGTCCACGAGCGAGCGCCGGATCCGCCGACGGACCGTCTCGACCTGCTCGCGCAACGCGACGCGATCGGGGGTCAGACGCATCGCGGCCTGGGTCGGGGTCGCGCACCGCTCGTCGGCGACCAGCTCCGCGATCGTCAGGTCCGTCTCGTGCCCGATCGCCGCGACGACCGGGATCGGGCACTCGTGGATCGCCTGGGCGATCCCGCGGTCGTTGAAGGCGCCCAGGTCGTCCGCCGAGCCCCCGCCCCGCGTGACGATGATCGCGTCGACGCCGAGACGTTTGTGGAACTTCGAGAGCGCGCGGATGGCGGCGCGGACCTCGCCCGCCGCAGCTTCGCCCTGCACCCGGGCGTCCACGACCAGCAGCCCCACCGCCGGGCAGCGCCGCTTGACGGTGTCGATCACGTCCTGCAATGCCGCCCCCGTGCGGCTGGTGACGACCGCGATCCGGCGCGGGAACGTGGGCAGGGGCCTCTTCTTCTCCGGATCGAACCAGCCCAGCGCCTTGAGCTCCGCCAGCAGCGCCTTCATCGCCAGCTCGCCCGCGCCCACGCCGACGGGGTCGACGCGCTCGACCACCAGGCTCACCCGCCCGCTCGGCGCGTAGTAGTCCACGCGACCCGTCACCACGACCTCAAGCCCGACGCGAAGGGGTGTGCGCGACCGCCTCGCCCCCGAGGCAAAGAAGACGGCGTTGATCACCGCCCCCGAATCCGCCAGGTCGAAGTAGAAATGTGTCCGCTCGCGGAGGTTGGTGATCTCCCCCACGACGCGGACCTTGGCGGGCAGCCCGTCGCGCAGGGCGCCGTCGATCAGGGCGGCCAATGCAGAAACGCTCAGCGGCCTGTCGTCCGCCGAGCGTTCTGGTTTCGTCCCGCCGCGCTTGGCGGCGGACATCCTGGATGGGTCGAAGGGGAGTCTCCCGCTCACGACCCGAGTGTATCGGGGCCTCGCAGAGGCCTCACCGGCTCGCGACCGCGGTCGTCCCGGTCGTGGGCTTGGAGACCCGCGCCACCGAGAGGTCGAAGCCGGGCTTCGAGATCCGCATGGGCTTGCCGGTGCTCGCCAGCGCCCGCCCGACCTGCGCCGCGTCCGGGGCTGTGTCGCGCCGGACCTCCTCGTGGGGCTGCGTCTTCGGGACGTCCACGGGGCGGCGGAAGATCGCACGCGGCTCGGGGACCGACGTCGTCTCCTGCGCCTCCGGGTTCTCGTTCACGAACGTGCGCACGCCCAGGTACCCGTTCGTCCGCAGCCACTCCTGGCGGGCGGACTCGAGGCGGCTGAACAGCTCGGCGGTCGCCTCGACACGCTTCCAGTCGAACAGGCTCCGGTTGGTCTGCAGGCTGAACTCGCCGAAGACCTGACGCTGGACCGAGAGCGTCTCGCCCGCGTTGGCGCCTGTGCGGAACTGGAATCGCCCCCTGGTGGGCCTGGGGACCAGTTGCTCGACCGGCTCGAAGGGGTCGATGGCGAAGACGCCGTCGAACACGCGGACGTAGATCACGCACGGGGCGTCGTCGCCCGCGCCGAGGCGCTCGCGGTTGCGACGGCTGGTCTCGCTGATGCCGTCGTCGTCGAGGATCTCGTACCCGCTCGAGCCCAGGTCCTGATCGACGTACCGCTCGCGGACGTCGATGATGGGAGCCGCGGGGCGCACGAGCGTGACCGGGGACGCCTCGCAGGCGTTGGCGCAGGTCGGCTCGGCAAGAGCCACACTCGCGGCAATCGCGCCGATGGTGAACAACATGGTCTGTCTCCTCTTCCGTGATGTCGCCGCCCGCACTACCACGGGACGGCATGGCGCCCGGACCCTCCCCGCCCGCACAGGCGGGGGATCCGCGCACAAGACCAGTATTCACCAAGGCTTACAGACCGCAAGCCCGTTGCGACCCTCGTGGTGCAAGTCTCGCGCCAATGGGCGTTCTCGGACGCCCCTCACCCCGTCCCGGCCCGGAAGGCCATCGCCTTGCGCCCCACGGTCCACTCGTACACGTCCAATACGCCCGAGACGTGCGCACTGACGCGGTGCTTGCTCCGAGCGAAGGCCCGTGCCGAGACACCTAGGGCCCGGGCGGCCTCTCGGTTCTCGAGGACGTTTGTCAGCGTCTCGGCCCACATGCCGGGGGTGGCGCCCGAGGGGACGAGGCGGGCGGTCTGCCCGTCGACGAGGGCGCCGACGGCGCGGTCCTCGGTCGCGACGACGACCATCGACGAGGCCATCGCGTCCAAGAGGAGCGAGCGCTGCTCGCCCCGCGCGTCGGGATGCACGATCACGTCGGCGCGAAGGACGAGGTCACGCCGGTCCTCGAGGCGTGCGATGAGCGAGACACGCTCGCGGATGCCCAGGCGCGCGGCCCGCTTCCAGACGCCCAGGCGGGTGGCGGCGTCGGAATCGACGAACAGGAGCGCGTCCTTGTGGACGTCCATGACCTGGGCGATGCCCTCGAACGCGCGCGCGGAGGAGACCTCGTCGCGACCGAAGCCGACGAGCACGATCGCGGGCGCCCGCGACTCGTTGAGGATCTCGTGCTGCTCCGGGCGGGGCTGGGCGCCCCAGGGGACGAGGCGGACGACGGCGCCCCTCGCATCGCGCAGGGCGGCCCGCTCGATCGCGGGGTCGGGGGCGATCAGGACAGGCGGCTCACGCATCGAGCCGGCGACGCTGCGGGCGCGGTCGACGAGGCCGAGTCGCCAGAGCTCAAGGACAAGGGGGACCTCCCACATGCGGCACAGCTCGACGCCCATGCCCCAGGCCGCGCCGCCGAAGACGTGCACGAGGTCGACAGGGGCGCCCTTGTCGCTCGCGGCGCCGCCGGCAAGGTCCCTGGCAAGGCGCGACGCTCGCATACGTCTGGTGATCGAGAGCGAGCCGGCGCGGTACGAGACCGGGGCGCCGAGGATGTCGAACTCGGGACGCCCGACGACCTCGGTCGGCGCCGCCACGCTGACGCGCACGCCCTCGCCGACCAGCCCGAGCTCGAGGCGCAGCAGCAGCGCCCGCTCACGGACGGCGAAGATCGAGTCGGTCAGGAGCAACACGTGCATGCACGGAGTCCTAGGCGGGATCGGAAGGCGGGACGAGGGGCGCGGGGGGGATCGAGGGAACGACACTCTCTTCGTCCCCGAGGCGTCCGGTCCTCCAGACGCCGACCCAGTGGCGCGGCGCGACCTCGATGAGGGTCGAGTCCTCACCACCCTTTGGCGCGATCGCGCCCTGGGGGCGCTCGTGCCAGGGCCACCAGGGGCGGACGGGCTCGCCCGCGTGGGAGAAGCCCTCGTACTGCGATTCGTCGCCGACGACCTCACGGATCGTGGAGAGGCGGGCGACCCGCTCGTGCAGCTTGGGGACGCAGGCGAGCAGGCCTCGGGTGTAGGGGTGCCGCGGGTTCGCCATGAGGTCTTCCGCGGTCGCGTACTCGACGACGCGCCCCGCGTACATCACGCAGACGACATCCGCCTGCTCGGCGACGACGCCCAGGTCGTGCGTGATGAGGACCATGCTCATGCCGCGCGTTCGCTTCAGATCGGCCAGCAGTTCGAGGATCTGCTTCTGGATGGTGACGTCGAGCGCGGTGGTCGGCTCGTCGGCGAGCAGGACTCGTGGCTCGCAGGCGAGCGCCATCGCGATCATGACGCGTTGGCGCATGCCCCCCGAGAACTCGTGGGGGTACGCGTTTAGGCGGCGCGCGGGGTCCGGGATGCCGACGTCCTCCATCGCGCGCACCGCGGCGTCGCGGGCGCCCCTCGCGTTCACGTCCTGGTGCAGGCGGATCGCCTCGGTGACCTGCTCGCCGACGCTGAAGACCGGGTTGAGGGAGGTCATCGGCTCCTGGAAGATCATGGCGATCTCGCCGCCACGCACGCGGCGCATCCGCCGATCGTCGGCGTGCAGGAGGTCCGTCGTCGACCTCGTGTCGTTGAAGAGGATCCGCCCCCGGTCGTACGAGGCGGGGGGCGTGGGGATGAGGCGGAGGACGCTCATCGCGGTGACGGACTTGCCACACCCGGACTCGCCGACGACGGCGAGGGTCTGGCGAGGGAAGAGGGTCATCGAGGCGCCGTCGACAGCGCGAAGTCGTGGGCCGTTGCCGTTGTCGAATGAGACGACGAGGTCGCGGATCTCGAGCACGGGCGACGATGAACTCGCGTCGGGACGCGCGGGCGCGGGGTGTGTCGCGGTCGTCGTCATCGGTCAGCGCCTCGCCCGCTTGGGGTCGAGGGCTTCACGCAGGCCCTCGCCGACGAAGTTGAGCGCCAACAGCGTCAGCCCCAGCAGCAGGCACGGGAAGAACAGCAGCCACCAGTGGCTCTTGTACTGGTTCAGTTCGACCAACCCCTCGGCGGCCAGGTTCCCCCAACTGGGCAGAGGCGGCTTGACGCCGATGCCCAGGAAGCTCAGGAAGCTCTCCTGCAGGATCGCCTGGGGGACCGCGAGCGTCGCGTACACGATGATCGGCCCGACGAGATTCGGGAGCAGGTGCTTCGAGAAGATGCGTCTCGTCGGCGCCCCGATCGCGCGGGCCGCCTCGACGAACGGCTGGTTCTTCAGGCTCAGCACCTGGCCCCGGATCACGCGCGCCATCGTCAGCCAGCTCACGCCCCCGATCGCGACCAGGAGCGTGACGACGTTGATCGCGTTCTGCGAGCCCTCGCCCAGCTCGCCCGAGCCGATCTTCGCCATCGCCTCGGAGCGGAACGCCGACAGCGTCTCGTCGTCGGGGGGGGAGCCGAGGGCCGCGACCTTCTGGTCGACGTACGCCTGACGCTGCTCGGCCTTCTGCCGCACGTGCTCGTAGGCGATGTTCTCGACGATCGCGTCCACGGCGACCGCGAGCAGCACGACGAGCAGGATGTAGGGCAAGCCGTAGAGGATGTCCACGATGCGCATCATGAGGGCGTCGGTCTTGCCGCCGGCGTACCCCGCCAGGGCGCCATAGAGCGTGCCGATGCAGACGCTCAGGAGCGCCGCGGCGATGCCGATGCCCAGGGAGATCCCGCCGCCTGTCAGGACGCGGATGAACAGGCTTCGCCCGAGTTGGTCCGTGCCGAGGAAGCGTGAGGGCCAGAGCGACTTGAGACGCTGGTAGACGACGCCGTCGCGCGCGTCGAGCGCCTCGTCCACGCTCAGCCCTGCATCCGCGGCGATGAGCTCGAGCTTCGCGCGTACATCAGGGTCGTTTGTCGCCCGCGCGCGGACGGCTTGCATGAGCCTGTCCACGTCAGAGGCGTCGGGGGGAACCCACGAAGGTGGGAGGCGCCCCTCGACGGGGACGCCCGCGTTGTATCGGGGCACGCCGTGGTTGCTCGCGAGCGTCCAGGGCAGTGTGCCCAGGCAGGCGACGACCATGACGGCGAGGAAGACCATGCCGATGATGCCCGCCGCCGAGCGGGTCAGCGGGTTGTCGCGCGTGATCGGGGGCGCCATGATCGCAGGGACGGAATCTGGCGTGTTTGTCGCGTGGCGACGGGGCATCGGGGCTCAAGATAGCCGGGCGGACGGGCCCATGCCGGGGGAGGCAGAGGTGGCGGGCGACGCGGCGACATAGAGTCTGGCGATCGATCGGAGCCCGCCCCCCCGGAGCCATGACGTGAAGGGATCGCTGAGGATCGCGCGGATCGCCGGGATCGACATCGGCATCCATTGGACCTTCTGGCTGATCATCGTCTTCATCGGGTGGGTCGTGCTCTCCAACGGCGGGACGCCCGCGGACGTCGTGAAGATGACGGGGTTCGTCTTCGCCCTGTTCGGGTGCGTCGTGCTGCATGAGTTGGGGCACGCGCTGACCGCGCTGCGGTTCGGCGTGCGGACGCGCGACATCACGCTCCTGCCCATCGGGGGCGTCGCCCGCCTCGAGCGGATCCCCGAGGAGCCGATGCAGGAGCTGGTCATCGCCGTCATGGGGCCGGCGGTGAACGTCGTCATCGCGGCGGTCCTCATCGTCGTCATCATCGCGACGGGGACGTCGTGGACGCCGGGCGAGAACGCCGCCAACGAGTACATGAAGCTGCCCTTCCTCGTGAACCTGGCGGCGGTGAACATCTTCCTGGTGTTGTTCAACATGCTGCCCGCGTTCCCGATGGACGGCGGGCGGGTGCTGCGGGCGCTGCTCGCGACGCAGATGGGATTCGCGAAGGCGACCGACGTCGCCGCCAAGGTCGGGGCGGTGATGGCGGTCCTCTTCGTCGCGTTCGCCTTCTTCACCGGAAACCTGGTTCTGGGGCTAATCGCGGTGTTCGTCTTCCTGGGCGGGCAGGCGGAGAACCGGGCGGCCCAGACGCGATCCGCGTTGCACGGGCTGCCCGTGCGCGGGGCGATGGTGACGGGCTTTCGCACGCTCGACGCAGGGGCGACGTTGCACGAGGCGGTGGACACGCTGCTCGCCGGCTCGCAGCAAGACTTCCCGGTCGTCGAGGAGGGGCGTCTGGTCGGGATGCTCTACCGCCAGGCGCTGGTGCGGGCGATCGCGCAGGGCGGGATGGAGCACACCGTCCGCGAGGTGATGGACGCGGGCGTCGATGCCCTGAGCCCGGACGCCGCCCTCGAATCGGCAATCGAGTCGCTGCGCGAGAAACCGGCTGTCCCCGTGCTCGAGGACGGGCGCCTGGTCGGCCTGTTGACGAGCGAGAACGTCGGCGAGTTGATCATGATCAACGCCGCCGCGGCGCACGCGCCCGCGTGACGCCGCCCGCTCGCTCCACAGGTTCAATCAACCGCCGTCGTCGTCCTCCGGGTCCCGGCCCCCGGCGGCGTCGTCCGCGGTCGCCTGGGGCTTGGGCGCGACGATCACGGTCAGCTTCGTATCGGGCGTGTAGTACCGGCGGAAGGTGTCGAGGATGTCGCCGTCGGTGAACGACTGATAGATCTCGGGCGCCTGCTCGATCTCGTCGAGGCTCAGACCCCGGTAGTCGAGCGCGGACAGCTCGCTCGTCCAGAACCGGGGCTGCTTCACCTGCTCGTCGTAGGTGTTGAGGATCTGGGCGCGGGCGGTCTCGACCTCCTCGGCGCTGGGCCCGCTCTCGGCGAACGTCGCGAACATCTCGTGGATCACCGACGCCAGACGGGGCCCGTTCTCGGGGCCGGTCTGGGAGAAGGCGACGAAGATGCCGAGGTTCGGGTACTCGGTCCCGGGCTGGGAGATCGCCTGGATCGAGTAGACCTGCGCCTCCTCCTCACGCACGCGCTCGATGAGGCGGGTGGTCAAGATCTGGGCGGCGACGTTCAAGGCGCGCCGGTCGTGGACGTTGTCCATGCTCGTGCCGAAGCTGCCGGCGAGCGCGATCGCGAAGGGCGTCTGCGTCTCGACCAGCTTGACGACCTCCCTCGCCCCTTCGGGGCGCTGGATGTCACGCTCCGACTCGAGCGTGGACTCCGAGATCCGCTCGCGCGGCGGGAGCGACCCGATGTACCGGGTCACCAGCGCCATCGCCGCCTCCTCGTCGATGTCCCCGACGACGGAGACCTCGATCGGCGCCGAGCGGATCTGGTCGTCGAGCCAGGCCTGGGCCTGCTCGCGCGTGACGCCCTGGACCTGCTCGACGGTCAGCGGGCGCAGCCGCGCCTCGGAATCAGGGAGCATCGCCTCGGCCATCGCGTCCATGAACTGACCCTGCGGCAGCATCTTGCTCTGCTGGATCTGGAGGATCTGCTGCTGCTGCCACTGGTCGAAGGCGCTCTGCTCGATGACGGGATGCGTGAGCAGGAGGTAGGCGAGCTGCATGCCCTCCTCGAGCTCGGCGGGCGAGCCGGAGACCGAGAGCGTGAACGCGTCCTCTCCCGCGCCCCCGCCGACGCCGACCTTCTTGCCCGTCATGATGTCACGGATGTTGGTCGAGGTGAGCCCCTCGGCGGCCGGACGGTTCCAGGCCAGGGCCGCGGCGTCGGAGACGCCCCGGTTCGACGCGGTCTCCTCGATCCCGCCGCCCGCGAGCGTGATCGTCACGCTCACCTGGTCCTTCTGGATGTCCATGAAGCGGTGATGGACGCGGACGTTGTTGCCCAGCCACGCCGAGGTCACGCCCGACGACTCGTGCGTCATGCTCTCGACGACGGACCCGCCCGCGGGCAGCTCCGAGAGCAACTCGGTCGGACGCTCGACGTCGCCCTCCGCCTCGGGCGTGACCGCGAGGTCCTCGCGCCCGAGCGCGAGCAGCTCATCCTCAGTCGGGACGTCGCCCGAGCTGGGCAGCTCGGCGACGATCGTGACCTTCTGGTCATCGAACATCGAGAGGAAGACCTTGTTGACCTCCTCGAGCGTGATCGTCGGGGCGTACTTGCGGGTCAGCTCCAGCGACTCGGCGCCCGAGATGGGCGTCGAGCCCGAGGCGACGGCGCCGCTGATCGTGTTGATCCTCGCCCGCGCGGGGAGAGTCTTCTCGACCTCAGCGCGGCGCTCGGCGATGGAGATGGCCTGCTTGCGAACGTCGTCGAGCTCACGCTCCGTGAAGCCGTGCAGGCGGGCGCGACGAAGCTCCGTGGTCAGGTCCTTGAGGATGTCGCGCCACTCGCCGGGATCGCCCGAGCCGTTGATCTGCGAGAGCCGCATCTCGTTGAAGAGGTCGAGCACGAAGGCGCCGCCGTCGGTGAAGGCGACCTTGTCGTCGTTGATCTTGGCGCCGAGGCGTCGGTTGAGCGCCTGGGCGGCGAGGTTCTCGACCAGCTCCTGGCGGAACCGCTCCTCGCTCGTGACGGGCGGGCGGGGCAGGTCGACGCCGACGAGGCTGATGTCCGCCTCGGTCAGCTCCGGGTCGGTCGCGACGATGGCGCGCATCTCGGTGTAGGGCTTGATGCCGACGGGCTTGTCCTGGGGGCGGGGCGTCTTTTCGCCGACGTCGAATGTCTCCTCGATCGTCTGCTCGACGACCTTGGGGTCCATGTCGCCGACGACGATGAGCGTCGCGTTCGAGGGGACGTACCAGTGGTTGTGGTAGTCCACGAAGTCGTCGTGGTTGACGGAGTTGATGGTCTCCTCGGTGCCGATCGGGAGGCGCCGCCCGAACGTCGAGCCGGGGGCGATCTTCTCGAAGATCTGGTCCATGATGCGCTGGTCGGGCCCCTTGCCCGTGCGCAGCTCCTCGAGGATGACGCCCCGCTCCTTGTCGATCTCGTCCTGGAGCAGGAGCGTGCCGAAGAGGACGTCCTGGTAGAAGAGGAAGCCCTTCTTCAGGGTGGAGACCTGCGTGTCGGGCAGGGAGAGGGTGTAGGCGGTCTGGTCGAAGGAGGTGAAGGCGTTGAGGTGCTGGCCGAAAGTCATGGCCAGTGACTCGAAGTAGGGGATGATCTGGCCCGGGGGGATGTGCTCGCCGCCGTTGAACTCCATGTGCTCCATGAAGTGCGCGATGCCCCGGGTCTCCTCGGTCTCGTTCAGAGAGCCCGTGGAGAGATGGAGCATGAGGTTGACGCGCCCCGGGGGGTTGGCGTGCTGGAGGATGATGTACTCCATGCCGTTGTCCAGCGTGCCCATCAGCAGGTCGGGATCGGGCTGGAGGGGCTGGGCGAGGGCGCCGGCGGCGCCCAGGACGAGGGCGGCGAGGCTCGCGGCGCGACGGAGCTGGGAACGATCCATATCGGGGACTCCTCCCGGGGAAATCTGTGGCATAGGCCCGGCATGAGCCGCCGGGCCCGGTTCGACCACTCTATACCGCCGCCGTCGCCCCCGATTGCATGAGGCTCGTGAAGTGGCATGCCGACGAGGCGACCCGCGGGGGCGATCTCAGGCAAACACCCCGGGCGTCACGCGCCCGAACGATCAGAGAGCGGCGTCAGGGGCAGCCCGCCCCGAAGGCCCCGAGGTACTCGAGGACGTCGGAGAAGTCGAAGACGCCGAAGGGCGCCGCCAGATCGCCCTCGGGCTCCATCGCCCCGAACGCGACCAGGAAGGCGATGACGTCGGAGAAGTCGAGCGTGCCGAAGGGCTCGGCGACGTCG
This sequence comes from Phycisphaerales bacterium, assembly GCA_041402005.1. Classification (GTDB taxonomy): domain Bacteria; phylum Planctomycetota; class Phycisphaerae; order Phycisphaerales; family UBA1924; genus JAJRXR01. The sequence continues at coordinate 149,992 of JAWKTB010000004.1, forward strand.
GCGGCATTGCACGCGACGCCCGCGGGCTCGTGCTCGAGCAAGAGCAGCCCGCGCGCCGGGATGTTCAGGACCGCCGACTGCGCGTGCGGGCCCGACGAGATCGGCTCGGTCTCGAACACGCCCATCGTGCCCGCGCCGGGCCCGCCGAACTCGGTCGCCTGGTTGTTCACGACGACGCCCCAGGTTCCCTCGCGGGGCAGGCCGAGGCGGTAGTCGGTCCAGTCGGTGTTGCCCATGTTGGCGACGACGACGAAGCTCTTGCCGCCGTCCTGCCAGCGCTCGAAGGCGATGACGTCGGCGCCCTCGTTGACGTGGTAGACCCAGACGTCGGCGTCCGCCGCGAGGGCGGGCTCGCTGGTCCGCAGCGTGACGAGCGTCTTGTAGTAGTCGAAGATCGGGGCGTACGTGATCTTGTGCGCCCAGTCGATCTTGTTTTCCTCCCAGCCCTCGTCCTCGAGCCACTCCGTGCCCTGGAGGATCGCCGGGACGCCCGACGAGAGCAGAACCAGGGCGTTGGCGAGGGTCGTCCGCCCGCGCGCGTACTGGTCGTCGTGGGGGGAGCTGGTGTCGATTTCGGTGACGGCCCGCTCGTGCCCGTTCAGGGGCCAGGCGTCGTCGTGCAGCTCGAAGTAGTTGAGCACCTGCGTGCCGGAGACGCCGCCGGTCCCGTCGATCGCGGCGGCGACCGCGGAGACGTTGGGGCTCGTGAACGCCGCGTCGAACACCGCACTCCGCAGCGCGTTCTTGAAGCTGTTGTGGTACTGCGTGTCGAAGTGCAGCCCCGTCTGCACCCAGGGGTTGTCGATGTAGATCTCCGCGATCGTGTTCGCGTCGGCGTACCGGTTGTCGATCGTGTCGTTCATCTGGCGCACGAGCTCCTGGCCCGCCGGCCACTGGGCGGTCCAGCCCGAGTCGGTCATCGCCATGACCGCGTCCTGGCGGTACCCGTCCATCCGGAACTCGCCCATGACGTAGTGGACGGAATCGAGGTAGTAGGCGAAGACGCCCGGCGCGTCGTAGTTCGCCTGGGCGCCCCACGGCGTGTCCTGATGGGGCGTGTCGAAGTACGACTGCGAACCATCGTAGTTCCAGAGGAAGTTGTCGTTCACCGCGAAGTGGTTCCAGACGACGTCGAGCAGCACCGCGATGCCGTGCGCGTGCAGCTCGTCCACCATGTACTTCAGATCGTCGGGCGTGCCTAGGGCCCACTCCCACGAGTACATCGTCGTCGGGTTGTACCCGCCCGAGAAGTCGCCCGGGAACTCGTCGATGGGGTTCACCATCACCGCGTTGACGCCCAGCTCCTCCAGGTGCGCGGCCCGCTCACCCACGTCGCGGTACCCCGAGGGCGTCGGCGCCGGCCCGAACGGGTCGTTGCGACCCGAGAACGAGCCCACGTGCAGCTGGTAGATCACGAACCGGTCCAGGGGGTCCGCGATGAAGTCGTCGTGCTGCCACTGGTACGCCAGAGGGTCCACGATGTACGCGTTCAGGTTGTCGGTCGGGTTCAGGCGCCTGGCCCGGGGGTCCGTGTTCCAGACAGAGTTGTTGAAGTAGTACTTGTACATCTGCCCCGCGACGGCGCCCGGGACGAACCCGATGAAGTACTCCCCCACCTTCGTCAGCGGATTGGCGGTCGACCACCCGTTGAACTCGCCCCGGACGTGGCAGGTCGTCCGCGTCGGCGCCCAGACCTTGAAGACCGTCCCGCCCGCGATCGGCGTCGAGCCGACGGGCGCGTGCGCGAGCGTCGCGAAGTCGAGTGTGAAGCCGCTCGACGGCTCGTCCGCTGACATCCCGTCGGGGCCGAGGTAGTCGGTGTCGCCGCCGTCGGTCAGGCTGATGACGTACGTGAGCTCGTCGGCGCTCGTGCCGGGCAGGTCGGCGGACCAGACGTCGTATGGCCCGAGCTGCCCGACGATGCTCGCGGGGTACGACGTCTGCGAGCCGTTGACGCTCGCGAGCACGCTCGCCCCGGTCAGATCCCCCCGGTACGCCTGGAAGCGGACGCTGAAGGCGTCCGACCGCATCGGCACGAGCGGACGCAGGTCCTGCCAGACCACGTGGCTCACGCCGCTCCACTCGACGTCCCCGTCGTGCTCCGCGGCCAGGGCGGGGGCGGCGAGCAGGAGTGCGGCTAGGGCGTATCGCATCACGGACTCCGATCCTGGGGGTCTGGGCTCTCGATGGCTCGAAACGGGAGCGTGGCCGCCCAGCCTAGCAGAACACAACCCCAGGCCCGACAGCCATTTCCGATCCATCACGCTCCGAATCAGGGCGACTGGATTCGAACCAGCGACCTTGTGGCCCCAAACCACACGCTCTACCAAGCTGAGCTACGCCCTGTGCGCACGAACTCTACCCACCCGGCGTCAGTCCCGTCCGCGTGGCACGGGCGTCCCGCCCGTGATCTCCACCTTCTGCACACGGGCGGGACGCCCGTGCCACAATCGACCCCAACTACAACGGGACCTCTCTGAACAGCACGATCCGCGGCTTCTGGCCCTGGGCCGTCACGTTCGAACGGTCCACCACCATCAGGAACCGTCGGGCGTAGCTCGGGACCAGGGGGTCGTCGGCGCGCAGGTTCTTGACGTCGCTCTCGCGGTAGCCCTGCACGACGAACCAGACCGCGTACGTGTCCGATCGCGTCGTGGTTGTGTTCAGGAGGCCCGAGAGAATCGCCAGCCGCTCCTCGTAGTCGTTGGGGATGTCGTCGTTGGCGGCGCCGGCGTTGTAGAGCTGCGTCTCGATGGTGACGACGTCCGAGCCGGAGCTCTTGACGCCCATGTTGATCGGGTTGCCACCCGTGTCCTCGTCCGTGCCCAGGTACGTGGGCAGGTTCTGACGCAGGTCGTCGATGTCCGTCGGCGTGAGAAGCGCGTCGGCGTTGACGATCGCCGCCGCGGCTTCCGCTGTGCTTGTGAAGCCCGGTTGCTCGCGCAGACCCTCGATGCCCGTGATGAGCGTCCGTCCGAGCTCGTACTTGTTCCCGACCGGGTTCCCGGTGTAGTTGCGGAGCACGATCGCGGCGGCGTCGGCATCATTCCAAAGCGCCCCGCTCGGGTCGAGCAGGCGGTAGCCAAACGGGTCTCCATTCATGCCAAACGAACCGGGCTTGGCAACGTAGTCGTACGACCACACGCGGTACTCACCGGCGAGTCGGTCGCGGTAGGAGACGAGCTGGGCCGCGACGTCCGGCGCCTTCTTCATCGACGCGTCCATGACCGCGTCCGGCAGCCCCGAGCCGAAGGCGCCCATCGCGGTGTTGCTCCCCCACCACTCGGCGTCGCCGTTCGAGTTCAACTCGAGCGAGGGCGAGAGCATCGGCAGGGCACGCAGCACCTCGGGCGTCGCGGTGTCGAGGTTGATCTGGCCCATGACCTTCGTCGTCAGGGCGACGGCCTTGTCCTTGGGGCCCAGGCCGCGGAACCGGGAGATCAGGTCGATCGCCATCGGCACGCCCGAGCCCACGCGCACGTCCGGGTTGCTGGCGTTGTCCGGCTCGTAGAGGCGGTCGGGGTCGCTGTTCGAGTTGTAGAACGGCACGAAGTCGTCCACACGCAGGTTCAGCCCGTCGAGGGCGTACTTGCGCTCGTTGCCGTTGACCGTGCGCACCAGGTGACGGAGCAGAGGATCACCCGTGCCGACCGCGTTCATGTGCATCGCGTAGGCGAGCGACTCGCCGAACGTGATCCACTGGTCGTCATTGAAATACGTGGTGTCGGTGGGAGGAGCCACATCGAGCTTCTCGAACCAGCCGAGGGCGGGGACGAGCAGGAGGTCAGTCGCACGCACGAGGGGCGTGTCGATCGTGAAGCTGGTCGCGCCCGGGTACTGGACGCTCTGACCCGTCTTGATCGCCTTGCGCTCGCCCGGGCCGAGCTCGGGGTAGAGCGCGACGGCGCCCGCCGCCATCGCCGGCTCGTAGAGCGTGTCGCCATCGACCGGCTTGATGGTCTTCGTCTTGAAGAACCCGACCTCGGTGTGGCTGCTGATGTAGGTTGCTTTCTCGTAGGGATGGTTCGCGATCGTCGCGATGACCGGGCGGTCGGGGTCGCGCAGGTCGAGGAAGTCGGCGAACTTCTTGTGGGAGTAGCGGCGAGAGAAGTCGCCGAAGTGTGAATCCTTGAGACGCCCGGGGTTGGCCTCCGAGCCGCTGGGGACGAGCGAGTTCTGGAAGGGGACGGAGTCGACGATGGTCGTGGCAGCGCCGGCGTCGATCATCCAGGCGGGCACGATGCCGTTGTGCCCGGAGAGCGTCCCGCCCTGGTCGCCCCGCCGGAGCAGGCCGTAGAACACGTACGTCCAACCGGAGTTGTCGTTGGGCCCGGCGATGTTGCCGCCGGCGGTGGACTCGGAGCCCGCGACCGTGTCCTTGACGTGCTCGTCGTGGATCGAGGTCGGGACCGGGTCGAGCGTCGTATTGACCAAGGTCCCGTTCTGCTCGAGCCGGTCGACGAGCAGGTCATGCTGGGGCAGATAGTTCAGGCCCGTCGCGCCCTGGACGTTCATGTGACGCCAGAGGCGGACCGTCCGGTTGGTCGCCGGACGGTTGAGCAGGCCCTGGGACTGCGCGCCCGCCACGAGGATATTGTCGAAGCCGGTCCCGGGACTGAGCTGTCCACTGACGGGGTTGAATTTTTTCATCCGCGCGGGCATCGAGGACGTGCCCGTAGAAGTCGAGTTGTCAACACTGAACTGGGAATCGAGCCACTCCTGGACCTTGGTGACATCGACCGTGTTCGCCGCGGAGTTGTACGCGTGGAGTAGGGCGTCCCACTTTGTGGCGATGTCCTGCAGCGTTGGGTTGGCAATGACGTAGAACGTCCGTGACTCGCCAGCCTCAAGTTCGACATTTTCGTAGTCACCGCTCGTCTCGTTGTAGTTGCCGAGCTTGAAGTAACGCCCATTGAATTCGATATAGTACAGATACTCGGAATCTCCGAGCGCCCCCACGCCACCAGTCTCAGACCCGAGGCTGATCTTGTGTTCGAAGGGGTTGGTGAGCTGGACGGCGAAGCCGACGAAGGCGAGGTCGGGGTTGTTGTCCCACGCGCCGTTCGGTCCCCAGGCGTTGCCGGTGGGGTCGCCGTCCCACCCGTCGACATTGATGGTGATCTCGGGTGGCGGCGGGCCGCCGATGGGCACGATGGGGCGACCGCCACCGGACGCGTCGTCATCGCCCTGGTAGGGGGCCGGAGCGTTGTGCGAGGCGTCGGTCAGCACGACCATCGCCGCGACCTCGGTGAGGACCGGGTACGCCTCGACGCCGTAGACGTTGTACGCCTCGGTCGTGGCCATGTTGTCGGGCCCGCTGAACTTCTCGCCCCGGAAGTCGTTGAGGTTGAACAGATTGCCGGCGCCCCAGGGGAAGGCGGTCGCGCTCGGGTTCGTGATCGTGCCGTCGATGAGTTGCTCGAAGTGGGCCTTGAGCCCGGCGTCCTCCGTGACGAGCACGCCGAACGCGGTCGGCTCGTCGTCGTCGTCGTAGATGTCGATCAGGTTGGCGCTCAGGTGTGCCGCGAGGCGAATGGCGAACTCGGGCCCCGCGTAGCCATAGAACATCGTGCTGTACTCGTCGAGCTGGATCTGGTTGCCCGCGAGCTTCCAGGTGTCCTTGGCGCGGGCGGCGTCCGCCAGCGTCTCGAGGTACAGGTCGAACACGTCCGAGTTGCTCGTGCCCCCGCTCGCGCCGAGGCCCTTGAGGAACTCGTGCGTCAAATCCGGGACCTCGTCCTTCAAGAGCGTCGTCACGTCGCCCGAGTCGAGCCAACTGCTCAGCAGCGGCGTGTTGCCGGAGAACATCGTGATCTGACGACGCACGCTCGCCCCGACCAGCGACATCGAGTCCGGGTCCACCTGCCCGGTCGGCTTGGGCGGCGCGTTGCGGTCGATATCCCGCGCGAGCGAGTCGTGGCGCAAGCGGTCAAGCTCGATCGGACGCCCGCTGTAGATGGGGCTCAGGCGCAGCGCCGAGGCGGCCAGGTTCGTCCCCGCCCCGTCGTCGTACCTGTTGCCCAGCGTCTGCTCCAGACGCGTGAACACCTGGTCGTCATTGATGCCCCAGAAGGTCAGCAACTCCGCCAGGTCGCTCATCCCGAACCAGCCGGCGCCGAGGTCCTCGACCGACGACGCCATCGGGCTCGTCGGGTCCATCGACCCGACGCGGTCGTAGAACGCGAGGCGACGGAGGGCGGCCTTGTCATCCCCGGTCCCGGGCTGCTCGCCGGTCGAAATGTTGTAGAAGCTCGAGCCCTCCTGCAGGAGGCTCTGGTTCCCGCCGCCGTACGCCTGCTCGCCCAGCGTCCCCTCCGTGAGAATCGCCAGCTTGCTCGCGTCGGACGCCAACCAGCCACTGAACAGGCCGGAGGCGTTGAGCGCCGTCGGCGTGTCGCCCAGGGCGAGGTTGATCTGGTAGTCGGAGTAGTCCGAGTAGGGGTCGGTCTCCTGCGCTCCCGCCCACGCCGGGCGCCCGTCACGCTTGATGCTCGTCAGCCCCCACCCCTTGTTCGGCGCCTTCCAGTCCACCGAATCCCGCGCCGAGTCCGACATCGAAAGGATCCGTCGCCCGTCGATGTCCGACGGCGTCTCGCCCAGCCACGCCACGTTCGTCGGCGGGATCAGCCCGTCCGTGGACGTGTTGATGTTGACGAGGCTCGACAGGTCCACCACCCGGACCGCGCAGAACAGGCGGTACCCGTCCACCGCCGCCAGGTTCCTGTAGATCCAGCTCGACAGGTTCGCCGTGTCGGACGAATCCGTCAGCTCGAACCAGCGTGAGTCCGCCAGGCCGTCCCCGTCCGCGTCGGCGTACTGGTACGCGGGGTAATACGGGCTCGACCAGTCGGCCGGGCCGGGCGTCCCCGACGGGTTCGAGTAGCCCGTGGGGTTGTTGAAGATGAACGGCTGGTTCATCGGGATCAGCATGTAGCGCTGGTTGGAGCTCCAGACCGCCGGCACGTTCTCCGGGGCGCCGAGCGTCACGTCCCACGCGACCGGTCCCGCGGCGCCGGGGATCCAGACGCCCTCGTTGCGCACGTCCATGGCCCGCAAGGGGTCGTTGACGTCGCCACTCATGTTGATGAGCGACAGGTTGTCACTCATCCGGGGCGGATTCGCGTCACCCACGTGCCACCCCGCGCCGCCGGTGTACCCGGGCTTGGCGATGTACCCGCCCGCCTCTGGACGAAGGTTCCAGAGGTTCACGAAGAAGCCGTCCGGCGAGATGTTCGTGATGTGCGCCCAGTCGCGACGGTCCAGGTAGAACATCTGCGCCTGCTGCTCGACGCTCGTCGAGCGCGCCTCGCTGTACAGACGCAACGACATGTTCGGCGAGCCCAGGTAGCTCGGCTGGGTCGAGGCCAGCCACGGGTCGGACGCGACACGCCGATCGAACCGGAGGTTCTGGAGCTGCGCCTTCACGTCGCCACCCGGCGGATCCCAGATGCCCTGCCCCGTCGCCGGGTCGTAGTGCGTGCCGGGCGCGTTGAACTTCCGCAGCGCCGCCGGCGGGGAGGTCCCCCCGGGCGGGCTCAGCGACGGCGCGCTCCGCATCGAGTAGTCGGTGTACGGGAAGTCGGTGTTCTCGCGGCGCAGGCGCTCTTGCGCCTTGGCGATGCCTTGGTTGGTTCCGCCTGGGCCTCCTCCACCCCCCCCGATGTGCCCGCCGACCGGCCCGCCCTGGCCCTCGACGCCGAACTCGGGGCGCACGTAGACCGCCAGGCGGTCGTCGGCGATCACGCCCGCGATGTAGTCGGCGAAGATGTCCGGGAACTCGCTGACGCGCCGGTTGGTCGCCAGCGCCGCCGACGTGCGCCGATCCCCCTGCCCGACGGTCACATAGACCGCCGCCAGGATCGAGATCAGCGCCAGCGCGCCCAGGACGAGGATCAACGCCGAGCCACGCCGGTCGGCGCGGGGCAGCGCCGTCCCGCACGCGTCGGCCAGCGCCGCCGTTCGCGAGCGCCTCGGGCGCCTGATCCATCCGAGCATCGCTGTCCTGTTCGAAGACATGCCGCCATCTCCTTCCGCACGCAGCGGAACTGGTGGGCGCCTCTGGCGCCCTCCCACGAGCGCGTCTTACTGCGCCCCACCCCCCGGGATCTCGACCACGAACTGCGTCCGCGCCTCGTAGGTCGGGTCCCTCGGGTCTGTGAAGCTCATCGTGATCCGGACCAGCTTGGGCCAGGGCCACGTGCCGTCGTCCGAGGTGTCGTTCAGGTTCGTGCCCGGGTCGTAGTACCCGAAGGCCGCCTCGGCGACGTTCAAGTTCACGAGCGGGCCACCGAACCCGCCCCCACCGCCCACGCGCCCGAGCACCAGCTCGGCGATCCGGTTCTGCTCCGCGGTGTCGTGGATCACGTCGCCCGTGACGGCGCGCCCGAAGTCGTCGGTCACCCGCAGGTCCGACGCGGCGTTCACGACGCCGTCGCCGTTCGTGTCCACCTCCGCCCGGTCCAGCCCGAACCATTGCAGCTGGCCGAAGCGGGGGTCGGCGGGGTTGGTGTACGTCGAGCCGAACGACCACTCGACGATGAACTCGGTGCACCGGGGGATGAAGACGCTGTCGGTCAGCGCCTCCTGGTCCGCCTCGCGGTACGCCCGCACCCGCGCCGCCGTCGAGCCCGCGCCCAGGATCAGGCTCTCGGGGATCGACAGCAGGGGTGGCGTCGGCTCGTACCGCATCCGGTACCGCGTGTTCCCGGGCGCCCCATACTCGGCGGGCAGCGCGTCGAGCATCCACAGCCGCGCGTTCGCACGGCTGGCGACATTCGTCGTGTCGAACTGACCTGTGCTCGTGAAGTAGTCGTTGGGCGCGGTCGCCGGGGGCAGGCCCGCCGACGTCGCGATCGAGCGGACGTCCGCCAAGGACTCCGTGCAGACGTCCACGAGCCCGGAGGAGTAGCGGGGCCAGACGCCGTGGTCGCCCTGACGGACCAGGGCGTTGGGGCGCATGAGCGGGTACCCGACGTTGGGGCGTCCCAGGCCGCCGCCCCCGCCGCCGCCACCCCCGAGCCCGCCGAGTTCGAACACGTCGTCGAGACGGGCGTGGTAGACGCTCTGGGCCGCGGGCTGGAGGCCGACCTGCCATGCGTGGTCGCGCAGGCGACGACGCCCGTTGAGGGTGGCGGGGTCGATGTCGAAGACGGGATCGCGCGGCACGCGCGACTCGCCCGCCGCCGGCGGCGTCAGCACCGTCTGGTGGCGCAGCAGCGTCCAGTCGGAGGCGTACAGGTTCGGGTTCTCGGCGCCCGCCGTCACCGCGGGCCAGCCGAGGCGCGCGTCGGGGACCATGTTCTTGTCGCCGGGCCAGGGGTACAGGTAGGACGGCGCCTGGGTCATGACCAGGTCCTCGGGGCGGCGCTGGCCGTGCCCGTACCAGATCTCCGCCTCGTTGCCGACCGCGTTGTACCCGGGCGAGAGCGCCCGCCTGGCGCTGACGAAGTCGCCCCGCATGAAGAACATGATCTCGTCGATGCGCCGGACGCGCCACTCGCTCTGGGGCTGGCCCGGGTAGAGGGGCACGGGGTTCCCGTTGACCGCCTTCTCGTTGCGGATGACGAGGAAGCCGTCGCGCGTCATGCGGGCGAAGTCCTCACGCATCACCGACTCGAGGAGGTTGGCGTAACGGTTGAGAGCGCTGACGCGCTTGCCCGCGGCGACGGTGTCCCCGACCGACGCGAAGATCGCCGCCATCCCCGCCGCCACCAGCGCCACGATCGCGATGACGACCAGCATCTCCATCAGCGTGAAGGCCGTGACCGCCACGCGGTACGCAAGCCCGAGATGTCGTCCAGCGCGCCCCATGCTCACTCCTGCACCCTCACGACCTCGACCGCGACGGGGATCTGTGGCGTGAAGATGACCTGCTGCGCCCGCGTCGGGTCGACGGTGTTCGAGAACGGTGGCAAGTACCCGCCTTGCGCCTGTGCGAGCGTGTACGGCGGAGAGATGACCAGCCAAGGTCCGCCATTCGTCACATCGTCGTACTCAAGCACCGTCCGCACCGCGCCGAGGTTGTCGACGAGCTTCTGGCCCGCCTGGCCGGCAAGCTCGTTCAGCGTTGCCAATTGCGGGTACCCGGATTGCTGGGAACCCTGAGACCTCGTGAGCTTGATCCGCTCGTAGAGGCCGTCGCCATCGTTGTCCCTGAAGCCAGGGTTGTTGCTGGTGAGCTTGGGAATGTCGGCCGTCATTGGCACGGCGTAGAACGCCCCGGGCGCATCGCCCGCGATCGGATGCCACGTCGAGTCCACCGCGACCGGGAACGCCGACGGGTCCGCGCCGAACGTCCTGTTCGTCAGCAGTTGCGAGAGCGAGTTGGCGCCCGTGACGCGGATGCGGGTATCGACGCGGCGCACGAAGATCGCCGCCTGCACCCGGCGCGAGCCCGGCTCCAGACGAAGCACCGCGTCCCACACGTACTTCGGGTCCTCGCCCGTGAAGGGCGGCGGGATCAGACGCGCCCCCACCGGGATCTGCGCGTCCACCGCGACGTTGCTCATCTGCTCCTGGCGGATCCACTTGTTGTCGTTGTGGTCCCAGCCGTTGAACGTGATCGTCCCGGTGTTCCGGTACGGCGCCAGGAAGTTGGACGAGCCCGTCGAGTTCGGCGCCTCGTTGAGCCACGCCCACGTCGCCTCCCAGCGCGAGGTGGGTCGCGAAGCGCCGCCGACACTCCCCCCGGTGCTGTCCTGGCGACGGGAGAAGAACTTGTCCCCCGTGAGCATGTCCCACGACGCGAGGCGTGGGCGGTCCATGCCCGCCATCTCACGCCCGTCGAAGCCCGCGGCCCACTGCTCGCCGCCGCGCATCAGCGCCCCGGCGCTCGCCGCCGCGGCTGCCCCGCGCGTGGAGTCCACCGCGTCGCGCTGCTCGGCGATCACTGCCGGGAAGACCGCGCCCAGACCCAACAGCCCAAGCGCCAGCACCAGGATCGCGATCAGGATCTCGATCAGCGAGAAGCCACGCCCCCCACGCCCCGAGTTTGAGCGTCCGCGAGTCATCGCGTCACCTCCGTCAGGTCGCCCGAGTACCCCTGGAGCAGGAAGAGGCGTGAGTCGGGCTCGTCGTTCTCATCGATCACGCCGTCGCCGGCGAGGTCGTTGTTCGTGTCGCCGTTGATCCAGTTGTTGATCCCGACGCGGATCTGCTCGATGTTGCGATTCGGGAAGAGGGCCTCGTCGAAGGCGATGCGCCGGTGCTGCTCGTACGCCTCGTAGATGGACCCGGTCCGGGTGTTGAGACTGCCGCCCAGCGCCTGGGCGAGGTGACGCTCGTCATAGAGCGCGAGGCGCGTCACGCTCTTGCACAGGACGGTGTCGTTCGAGGCGTCGCCCAGCAGGCGGTACAACTCGTCCTGCTGGTTGGCCGGCAGACCCGTGAACCGCCCGAGTGTCCGGGCCGTCCAGGTGTCGATGTCCTCGGCCCAGTCCACCCGCTCCCACGCCGTCGGCGCCGAGCGGCTTGTGGCGAACTGCTCACGTCCCTCCTCCGACGGGCGCGGGTCCACGAACAACGCCGTCGCGTCCGACTGGCTGACCGTCCCCGTGCGCCCGGAGAAGCGGAGCATGAACGTCTGTCGCGGCGTCTGCGAGGCCGAGCCGAAACCCGCGAAGCCACCCGAGGAGGCGCCGCCCTGGTTCACGTGCCTCGACAGGTCATAGAACCCGCTCTCTGGGAAGACCCAGTTGCCCTCCTGCTTCTGGAGGGCGGACTTGTTGTTCCCGCCGTAGTTCACCGAGTCGTACCAGCTCACGTCGTCGCGACCCAGGGGCGGGAGCATCGAGTTGGGCGGGGCGTACCCGCGGACGTTCCAGTACCGGGGCAGCTGCACGCTCTCGGTGTACGCCACGGGCGCGATCACGTCCCGGCGCACGCGGTTGAGCGCGCTGGGCGGCTGGTTCTGGTTCAGCTGCGCCTCGAAGCTCCCGAGTACCTCGCCCGCGACGATCCGCATCCGCCCGCCGGGCTCGTACAGGAAGACCGCGACGCCGTCCCCCCCGCTCCCCGACGCGATCGAGACGTCGCGCGCCATCGAGACGCCCGCACGCAGCGCGTTCTCGGAGAGCGCCCGGTTCGCCGAATAGCTCATCGCCCCGATCGATGGCACCGCCAGCGTCAGCAACACCAGGATCAGCCCGATGACGACGAGCAGCTCGAGCAGCGTGAAGCCGCGACGGCTCGTGCGGATAGACAGGTTGGACGCGGCGCGCCTCACTTGCCCACCTCCATCACGTTGTCTGCCCACGCCTCGCGGCGCATCCCGACCTTGCCCTCGGGGGTGGTGGGCAGGCTCCGCCCCAGCTTGTCGGCGATGTACTGAAGGTCCTCGGTCCCGAACACACCGTTCGGCCCCGCGCCGACGATCGCGTACTTCGCGCCGCGCAGTTCGGCATCGCCCCCCGTCAAGTCGGCCGTCGTCGTCGCGTCGTCCAGGAACTGCTGGCGAAGCTCTGGATCGAGCAGCGCCGCCGGGATGTTCATGTCGGCGGTGCTCTTGACCAGCGGATCGCCCAAGGCGAGATTGCCCGTATTGCCCTGCTCCCAGCGGTAGTACCGGTACGCCCTCCCGGCGCGGTCGGTCACCGCGAGGCGGAAGCGGTTCTTGTTGTCCGAAACGCTCGGGTTCGTCCCGTTGTGCTCGTCCGCCTCGCTCTCCTCGATGTACGTGTCCTCGATCGAGGTCGAGGGCGAGGTGGTGTCGACGTAGGAGGGGAACCGGTCGCGCCCACGCCCGACGACGGCGCCCACGCCACGGAAACCGCCGGATGTCAGGGGCTCGAGCATGCCCTCGCCCTCGATCCCGTCCACGAACTCGGGCAGCGCCCCAGCCAGGTAGTACGCCAGCGCGAACTTGCTGTACCGAGGGTCGGACCAGGCGTCCTGCCCCGTCCCGCTCGCGTCGGGCTCGCCCGACGCGTTGCGCTGGCGCAGGAACTCGAGATCCTCCTTGGCGCCCGGATCCCAGACGCTCACGAGCCACCGCTGCACGCCGCCCGACGAGACCTGGAAGACCGGTCCGTCCCCGCCCGCGTCGCGCGTGGCGCGGGGCATGTCGGAGCCGCCCGAGCCGCCGAGCGGGTCGCCGTCGTAGACGAGCGGGGGGAAGAAGCTGTGGTCGTCCTTGAACTTCTCGGTCTCCTGAGAGAGCGCGGAGACCGCCTGACGGTCGCCCGCGGCCCGGGCCGCCCGGCGCGCCGCCGCCATTCCGACGATCAGCAGCGAGACCAGCACCGTGATGATCCCGATGACGACCAGGATCTCGAGCATCGTGAACGCGCCGCGGGCCTTGCCCGCCCCACGCCCCGCCGGAATGTCCGCGCCGTTCCCGCGCATCGTCTTCTCCCGGCTCAGCCGTTCTGCAGGCTCTCGAGCATCGCGACCATCGGCATGAACATCGCCACCACGATCGTCCCGACCATGCCGCCCAGCACCACGATCAGCAGGGGCTCGATCAGCTTGGTCAGGGACTGGACGGCGACGTCCACCTCCTCGTCGTAGTTGTCCGCGATCTTCAGCAGCATCGCGTCCATCTCGCCCGACTCCTCGCCGACGTCGACCATGTTCACCACGATCGCGTCGCACGTCTTGGACTCACGCAGCGGCTGGGCGAAGCTCTCGCCCTCGCGGATCGAGTCGTGCACCTTCTGCAGCGCCTTCTCGAACACGTAGTTGCCGCACGTCTCCTTCGTGATGATCACCGCCTCGAGGATCGGCACGCCCGCGCTGATCAGCGTGCCCAGCGTCCGCGTGAAGCGGGCGATCGTGGACTTCTTGATCAGCCCGCCGAAGATCGGCGTCCAGAGCATCATGATGTCCGTGACGGCCCGCCCAGGGCCCGCCTTGCGGATCAGCTTGAGCAGGATGAACGCCGCCGGGATGCCCACCACCAGGAACAGCCACCCGGGGTACTTCTGCCCGGTGTTCTGACCCACGAACCAGCGGCTCGTGTTGATCATCTTCACCGTGATCCAGGGCAGCTCGACGCCGAAGTCCTTGAAGATCTCCTCGAACTTCGGGATGATGAAGATCATGATCGCGCTGAGGATGCCCAGCGCCACCACGACGACCACGATCGGGTAGATCAACGCGCCCTTGATCCGGCGCTTGAGTCGTTCGCTCTTCTCCATGAACTCCGCGAGGCGCTGGAGGATGATGTCCAGCACGCCGCCGATCTCGCCCGCGTTGACCATCTTCACGTACAGACGGTTGAACGCCTTGGGGTACTTGCCCATCGACTCGGAGAGCGAGCTGCCGCCCTCGACCTCCTCGACGACGCCCTGCAGCACGTTCTTCATCAGGCCGGGCTTCTGCTGCTGCTCCAGGATCTGCAGCGAGCGCAGCAGGGGCAAGCCCGCGTCCTGGAGCGTCGAGAGCTGGCGGGTGAACGTCGTCAGGTGCTTGGCCTTGACGCGCCCGATCGAGATCGTTGTGCCGCCCTTTTTCTTTTTCTTCTTGGGCGCCGCGCCACCGCCGCCCTCCGCCTTGCCCTTGCCCTTCTGGGCGCGGACCGACGTCGGGAAGTACCCCTGGCTCTTGATCCGCTGGATCGCTTCCTCGCTCGACTCGGCCTCGACCGTCCCCTTCTGGGACTTGCCCGCCGCGTTCAACGCCTCGTAGGTGAATGTCGCCATGGTTGGGGTTCCCTCGACCGACGCCCCGTTCGGGCACGGTCACTCATTCCTCGGCCAGCGTCTCACGCACGACCTCGTCGATCGTCGACTCCCCCTCGTAGATCGCCATCAGGCCGCTCTCACGCAGCGACCGCATCCCGCGCCGACGTGCGAACTCGCGGAGCGTCGCCGTCGACGCCTCCTTCATCACCAGCTCGCGGATCTCGTCGTCGATGGTCATGATCTCGAAGAGCGCCATACGCCCCTTGTAGCCCGAGCCGTTGCACTTGTCGCACCCGCGCCCGCGGTGGAACGTCCGCCCCTTCACATCCTCCGGCAGGAGGTCGAGCTCCATCAGCTCCTCTTCCGAGGGTGTGTACTCCTCCTTGCACCCCGAGCAGATCCGACGCACCAGCCGCTGCGCGACGATGCCCTCCATCGTCGCCGTCAGGAGGAACGGCTCGAGCCCGAGGTCCACGAGGCGGATGATCGAGCTCGGCGCGTCGTTCGTGTGCAGCGTGCTCAGCACCAAGTGCCCCGTCAGCGACGCCTGCACCGCGATCTGCGCCGTCTCCAGGTCGCGGATCTCGCCCACCAGGATCACATCGGGATCTTGACGCAGGAACGACCGCAGGCACTTGGCGAACGTCAGCCCCACGTCCGGGTTGATCTGGCACTGGCACAGCCCGTCGATGTCGTACTCGACCGGGTCCTCGCTCGTCAGGATCTTCGTCTCGATGTCGTTCAGCTCCGCGAGCGCGGCGTACAGCGTCGTCGTCTTGCCCGAACCCGTCGGGCCAGTCACCAGCACGATCCCGTTGGGGCGGTTGATCAACTGGCGGAACCGAGCGAGATCGTCATCGCGGAACCCGATCCGGTCGAGCTGGAGCTGCACGTTCGACCGGTCGAGGACGCGCATGACCACGCTCTCGCCGTAGATCGTCGGCAGCACCGCCACACGCAGGTCCACCGGGCTCCCGCCCACCTTCAGCTCGATGCGCCCGTCCTGGGGCAGGCGGCGCTCGGCGATGTCCATCTCCGACATGACCTTGATGCGGCTCACGATCGCCGGGCCCAGGTGCTTCGGGGGCGGCACCATCTCGTACAGCACCCCGTCGATGCGGTACCGCATCTTGAACTCGTTCTCGAACGGCTCGAAGTGGATGTCCGACGCCCGGTCCTTGATCGCCTGCAGCAAGACCAGGTTCAGCAGCTTGATGACCTGGTTGTCCTCCGCGGCCTCCATGACCGCGTCCAGGTCGATCGACTGCCCCCGGTCCGCCAAGGCGTCGAACTTGTGGTCCGCCGAAAGGGCGCTGACCACGTCCACCACCGACTCCCGCTTGGCGTAGTGCTTGGCCAGCAGCGCGTCGATCGCCTTGGCGTCCGCGACGACCGCCTCCACGTCGAAGTTCATCAGGAGCCGCAGGTCGTCGACCGCCTGGAAGTTGTCCGGGCTCTTGAGGGCGACCTTGAGCTTGCGCCCCTTCGGGTTGTACGCGATGGGAATGACGGAGTATGCCTGGGCGTTCTCCGCCGGGATCGCCCCGACCGTGTCCTCGTCGAGTTCGATCCCTGTCAGGTCCACGTACTCCATGCCGGCCTGGCCGGCCAGGGCCGCGTCCACGTCCGACTGGGTGCAGTACCCCAGCTCGACGAGCAACTGCCCGATCGGCGCCTTGCGGGTCTTCTGCACCGCCAGCGCCTCGTGCACCTGCTCGCGGGTCACCTTGCCCATCTTCGTGAGCACGCGCCCGAGCTTGCGCCCCTTCAGCTCCGAGGCGCCGACCGACTGGCTGGATGAGCCGCTGCTTGCCATCTGGACACCGCTCCCGACCAAGCCGCACGCCGACGGACCCGCGGCCAGGCCATGTGAGAATCTTCGCGGACCCTGGCTTCCCTGTTCAACCGATGAACAAGCCTATTGGTCCAAAATCAAATACGACTCGTGGATAATGAAACAAATAGAACGCCAATCAAAATGCGAATTTCACCGATTCCGCACCTCGATCCAGACTAGTCCTCATCCTTCCCGCCACCCTCTTCGGTCTCGGCGAGTTCGGGCCTCGTCAGGGTTGCCCCGGCGGCGTGGACCTTGTTCCACATATGGGACTGGTTCTTGCACTTGTCGATCATCTCCTCGGCGGAGATCATCCCGCGGGAGTACAGCGACCACAGGTGGTCGTCCAGCAACTGCATGCCGTACTTCTTGCCCGTCTGGATCATCGAGTCGATCCGGAAGCTCTTGTTGTCCCGGATCAGGTTCGAGATGGCGGGTGTGATGACCAGGAACTCGTAGGCCGCCACCATCCCCTTCACGTCCACCCGGCTCAGAAGCACCTGGGAGAGGATCGCGATCAGGGCGGTCGAGAGCTGGACCCGAATCTGGTTCTGCTGGTCCACCGGGAAGGCGTCCACCAGGCGGTCGATGGTCTTGGCGGCGCCCGTCGTGTGGAGGGTCGCAAAGACCAAGTGGCCAGTCTCGGCCGCCCGGACCGCCGCCTCGATCGTCTCGAGGTCCCGCATCTCGCCCACCAGGATCACGTCCGGGTCCTGGCGGAGGGCACGCCTCAGGGCCTCGGCGAAGCTGGGCACGTCGTTGCCCACCTCGCGCTGGTTCACGATCGACTTCTTGTGCAGGTGGTAGTACTCGATCGGGTCTTCCATCGTCACGATGTGTCGATCGAGGTACGTGTTCACGTAGTCGATCATGGTCGCCAGCGACGTCGTCTTGCCCGAACCGGTCGGCCCTGTGACGAGGAAGAGACCACGCGGGCGACGGATCAGGTCCCGGCACATCTCGGGCAGGCCGATCTGCTCGAACGTGAGCAGCTTGTTCGGAATCTGGCGGAGCACGATCGCGATGTCGCCGCGCTGGCGGAAGACGGACACGCGGAAGCGGGCGGCGTCGCCGTACGCGAATCCGAAGTCCGTGCCGCCCTCTTCCTGAAGCTCCTGCTGGTTGCGCTCGGGGGTGATCGACTTCATGAGACCGACCATGTCATCGGAGTCGAGGACCTTGGTCTGGAGGTTGCGCAGCCCGCCGTGCAGACGGATGGTCGGTTGGCGCCCGACGGTCAGATGGAGGTCGCTGGCGCCGGTCCGCACGACCGTGTCCAGGAGGCGATCGATCTGCATGGTTGACATCGGTCGGTTCCTCCGGCGTTACGCGGTCGACTGATCGTCGACGACCTGGCTCACGCGGGCGATCTCCTCGGGGGTCGTCACGCCGTTGAGCACCTTGATCTTCCCGTCCTCGACGAGCGGTCGCATCCCCGAGGCGAGCGCCGCCTTGCGCAGCTCCGAGACCTGCGCCTGCGAGAAGGCCAGCTCCCGGATCTCGTTGTTCATCTGCATCATCTCGAAGATGGCCTTCCGCCCCTTGTACCCCCCGGGCGCCTCCTCGGTCGGCACCGGCTTGTACACCCGCCCGATCGCCTCCTTCATCGGCAGCCCGATCAGGCTCAGGAACTTGTGGTCAAGATCCTTCTCCTCCGCCAGCTTCTTCGATGAGTGCAGCACCCGGATCAGACGCTGCGCCATCACCGCCTGGATCGACGACGCCACCAGGAACGGCTTGATCCCCATGTCGATCAGACGCGTGATCGCGCTGGGCGCGTCGTTCGTATGCAGCGTCGAGAAGACCAGGTGCCCCGTCAACGCCGCCTGGATCGCGATCTCACCCACTTCCTTGTCGCGGATCTCACCGACCAGGATCACGTTCGGCGCCTGACGCAGCATCGACCGCAGGATCGCCGGGAATGTCAGCCCGATACCCTCTCGCACCTGGCACTGGTTGATGCCCTCGAAGTTGTACTCGACGGGATCCTCGGCCGTGATGATCTTCCGGTCCGGGCGGTTGAGCACGTCGAGCGCCGAGTACAGCGTCGTCGTCTTGCCCGAGCCCGTCGGGCCCGTGACGAGGAAGATCCCGTTTGGGCGTCGGATGATCCGGTTGAACACCTCGAGGTTGTCCGGCTCGAAGCCGAGGTTCGCCAGACCGATGCGGACCGAATCAGGGCGCAGGATACGCAGCACCACCGACTCGCCGTGGTACGCCGGGCAGGCGCTGACACGGAAGTCGATCGGTGTCCCGTCCACCTCGATCTTGATGCGCCCGTCCTGCGGGATGCGCTTCTCGGCGATGTTCATCCCCGCCATCAGCTTGACGCGGCTGAGCATCGAGTTCTGCATGCGCTTCGGCAGGTTGTCGCGCTCGATGCAGACGCCGTCGATGCGGTATCGCAGACGCACCCGGTCGCCCATCGGCTCGATGTGGATGTCGCTCGCGCGGCGCTTCACGGCCTCGTGCAGGATCCGGTTGCACAGCTTGACGACCGGCGCGTCCTCGCTCGCCACGTCGATCGATCGGTCCATCGAACGGTCCACCGAGCGGTCGATCGTCCGATCGATCGAGTCCGTCACCAGCGTCGCCGATTCGTCCACCATCCGAGGCTCGGCCTTGACCTGCCCCTCGATGAACCGCCTGATCTGACCCCGGCTGGCGATTCGCGGGTCCAGTTCCGTGTTCAGCCGGAACCGCAGGTTGTCCAGCAGTTCCAGGTCCATCGGGTCGTGGATGATCAGGCGCATCTTGCCGTTCTTCACCCCCATCGGCAGGACGTGGAACTTGCGGATCAGGCTCTCGTCGAGCGCCTTCTTGTCGATCTGCTCGCCGACGCCGGGCGCCCCCAGATCGACGTACTCCATCCCGAACTGCTTGGCCAGCGCCTGGGCGACCTGCTCCTCGGTCGCCAGCCCGGCCTCGACCAGGGCCTCGCCGATCCGCTTGCCCGACGACTTGGCCGCCTTGGCGACCTTCTCCACTTGCTCGGCGCTGACCACACCCGCCTCCGCGAGGATCGACCCGAGGTTCTTGCGTGATCGTGCCATTGACCCTGCCGCGTCCTGCCCGCCGAAACCCTCGCCACGCCCCTCACCGCCCACGCGGCGGGAAACTATAGCGAACGACCATCCCCCGATCAGAAACCGAAACGAACTCTCGCCGACGCGCGCGGTCTCCCGTGCGCCACCACCCACCCTCGGCGGGAGCCCGCGATCATACGTCTCCCTCGCCCGACCCGTTCCGCTCTGCACGCGCGTCGCCGAAAACCGGGCGTACCTTTCCTTTCTCATGCCCGCGCCGATCCCACCCTCGCTGCTCGTGACCGCCGGCCCAACCCACGAGCCGATCGACGCGGTCCGGTACATCGCCAACCGCTCCTCCGGGCGGATGGGGTGCGCGATCGCCGACGAGGCGGCTGGGCGGGGCTGGCGTGTCCGCCTCCTCCTCGGCCCCGCGCCCGCCCGCCCCGCCGAGCAAGGCATCCAGGTGGACCGCTTTGCGACGACCGCCGAACTGGGCGACCTGCTGGACCACCTCGCCCCGCAGCACGACGCGCTCGTGATGGCCGCCGCGGTCGCTGACTACCGCCCGGCCCCAACCGCCGCCCAGCTCTTGGGCAAGATCGAGCGGGGCGCCGACCCCCTGACCCTGAGGCTCGAGCCCACGCCCGACCTGCTCGCCCGGGCCGCCTCGCGAAAGCGCCCCGACCAGGTCTTTGTCGGCTTCGCTCTGGAACCGAGGGGCGAACTCGCGAGCGCGGCGCCCGCCAAGCTCGTGCGCAAGGGCGTGGACCTTCTCGTCGCCAACCCGCTCGAGACCATGGACGCCCAGGACGTCGAGGCGACGCTGCTCACACCCGGGCGTTCAGGCGCCGATGTCAGACCCCTCTCTCCGATGAGCAAGCACGCGTTCGCCAAGATGCTGGTTGATGAGATCGAATCGCTCCTTCAGTCGCGGACAACCCCCACCTCGAAGGGCTCGCACGCGTGAGGAACGATCGTCCACGCCGACCGGAACCGAGGGGAAAGCCGCGTCTACCGCGCCACGCCCGTCCCGACGGTCCTCCCCCCGCGCCCCTCCCGCCGAACGTCGTCGTGGTGCACGAGGACGCGTGGCTCATCGTCGTGGACAAGCCCGCGGGCCTGGCGGTGCGCTCAAAGGGCGCCCGTACATCACTCGAGCGCCTCATGGAGCGTTACCTCCGCCAGTCGCGCCCCGATGCGCGCGCCGTCGCGGTCCACGAGCTCGACCAGGCCGCCTCTGGACTCGTCGTGCTGGCCAAACACCCGCGCGCCGCGGCGAGCCTCCGCCTCGAGCTGGCGCCTCTGCGCGCCGGACGCACGTACCTCGCGGTCGTCGATCCTCCGCCCGAGGGCGAGGGCGCGCCGGAGGCGATGACGCTCCAGAGTGTGCTCGCGCCCTCGCCCAGAGGCGTCGCCGAGAGCCTCCCCCCGGGCGCGGCCCCGACCGGCGCCCGTCGCCGACCCGCGGTCACGCACGTGCGCACACTGAAGACCGGCCCGGGCGGCTCCCTCTTGTTCGCTCGATGTGAGACCGACCTGCCCTACCAGGTCCGGGCGCACCTCGCGGAGTCCGGGCGCCCGATCGTCGGCGATCGGGCGTACTCGTCACCTCGCACCGAGGTCGGGCGCCTCTGTCTGCACCTCAGCGAGCTCTCCTTCAAGCACCCGAAGACGGGCGAGGTCGTGAGGTACCGGTCGCCGACGCCCCCCGAGTTCGAGGCGATCGTCGAGGGACGAGAGCCGGACGCTCAGGTCGCGCGCACCCAGGTGACCGACGCCGAGGGACGATCCGCGGGGGAAACGTCGTGGGAGCACGTCGCCGACTGGTACGACGCGCTCCTCGCCGGCGGACGATCCGACCACCACGAGCGGACCATCCTCCCCGGCGTGATCCGCCTGCTCGACCTCGCGCCGGGCCAGCGCCTCCTGGACATCGCGTGCGGCCAGGGCGCCCTCGCTCGGGGGCTGGCTGACGCCCTCCCGGGCGCCGACATCGCGTACGTCGGCGTCGACGCCGCCGAGTCGCTGATCGAATCGGCGAGGCGAGACGCTCCGCCCGGGGCGAGCTTCCTTGTCGCCGACGCTCGCCATCTCGAGCAGACCGATCTCGAGCCCGCTTCGTTCGACGCGGCCGCCTGCGTACTGGCGCTCATGAACTTCGACCCGATCGCGCCCGCATTGACCGGAGCCGCACATCTCCTCCGCCCAGGCGGGCGCCTCGTCTGCGTCATCCTGCACCCCGCGTTCCGCGCTCCCGGGCGCACGCACTGGGGATGGGCCACCTCACCCGAGGATGGCGCCCGGGTCCAGTTCCGGCGCGTGGACGCGTATCTCTCGCCCAGCGCCCGGGAGGTCGTGATGAATCCCGGCAGCGCCGCGAAGGGCGCCGAGCCTGTCACCACGACCACGTTCCACCGCCCGATCGAGGCGTACGCGAGCGCCATCGCGGGCGCCGGGCTGGTGATCGACGCGATCGAGGAGTGGGCGAGCGGGCGCCGGAGCGAGCCGGGCCCGAACGCGAACGAGGAGGACCGCGCCCGCGCCGAGATCCCGATGTTCCTGGCGATCCGGGCGGTCCGCCCGAGCGCCCCGTCCCCGGACACGACGGGCGCGAGCTAGACTCCAGAGCATGCGGGCGTAGCTCAATGGTAGAGCGTCAGCCTTCCAAGCTGAATGTTGCGCGTTCGAGTCGCGTCGCCCGCTTTCATGCCGATCGTCGATACGCGGAGTTCTCGCACGCGGCGCCCCTCGGCGACACGCCTCCCGCTCGGCGCCTGTCGTCGTGCTCGAGGGTCTTCCTGCCTGACGCCTTTGGACGTCTGGACAACTCCGCTTGCACGCCGTCAAGTTCCGGTGGGAATGGCGTCGGGGCTTCCCAACCCTCGCATCCTCGGCACGAACCTCCCAGCTGGAGGAGCATCAGGGTGAAAGCCTGGTCGAGACGATTCCAGATCGCCGTGCTGCTCATGACGCTGGCGATCTTGGGCCCCCCACTCCGGGCGCAGTCCGAGGGCCAGGCGCCGGCGAGCGAGCTTGGCGCCATCGTCAACACCATGTGCCCGGTCATGCCCGACGAGCCGGTGGACCCGCTCTACACGACAGAGTACGAGGGGATGACGATCGGATTGTGCTGCCGCAAGTGCCTGCGGAAGTTCGAGGCTGATCCGACGCCGTACCTGGCGAACTTGTATCTGATCATGCTCGATTCGCCCCAGGGCGCGGACACCTTCGCGGACGAGGGGGACCAGCCCGTGGCGACGCCTGAAGCGAGCGACACGCCGCCCGTCCGCAAGCGTGAGCCACACCTCGTGACTTGGCTCGGCCAGTTCCACCCGCTGGCGACACACCTTCCGATCGGGATGCTGGTCGGCGCCATGTTCGCCGAGCTCATGCTCGTGCTCACCCGTCGGGACCACTTCCGTCACGCGACGGCGTTCTGCGTCGGGCTCGGGGCGCTCACCGCCGTTGTCGCCGCGACGCTCGGGTGGTTCAATGGCGGCTTTGTGCTACTCGATCACCACTGGATCCGCGCGACGCACCGCTGGCTCGGCACCGGGACGGCAACCCTGAGCCTTGTCACCCTCGCCATCCTCGTCCACGCTTCCCGCCCCGCGTCGGAGCCGCGATCGAGGGTCGTGTTCCGCGTCTCGCTGCTGCTGACCATCGCCCTTCTCACGGCCGCCGGGTTCTTCGGGGGCGCTCTCGTCTACGGCCTCGACCATTACGCCTGGAACTGAGCAACGTGCACACAGCATGCACATCCCACGAAGGCACGTGTTCACAGACCAACGCGATCCAGCCGCATCGTGACCCTGTCTGCGGCATGAAGGTCGATCCCGCGACTGCGGCGGCCTCGGTCACGCACGATGGTCGCGAGTACCACTTTTGTAGCTCACGTTGCGCCGACAAGTTCACCGCCGATCCCGAGGCGTACCTCTCGAAGCCGAGCCGCCCTGACGACACCCAGGCGCGGGACGTCATCTACACCTGCCCCATGCACCCGGAGGTCCGCCAGGTCGGGCCGGGGGACTGCCCGATGTGCGGCATGGCGCTCGAGCCCGTCGACGCGACCGCTGAACACGACGACACGGAACTGCGCGCGATGACGCGCCGTCTCTGGGTCGCGACGGCGCTCTCGGCGCCCCTGCTCGCCTACGCCATGACCGGGATGCTTCTCGACCACCCGCTCGCGGCCCTGCTCTCCCCGGCGGCGTCGCAGTGGATCGAGTTCGCGCTGGCGACCCCCGTCGTTCTCTGGGGCGCCTGGCCCTTCTTCGTCCGGGGCGTGCGCTCGATCCTGACGATGAGTCCGAACATGTGGACGCTCATCTCGATCGGCGTCTGCGTCGCGTACGCCTTCAGCCTCGTCGCGACGATCGCGCCGAAGCTATTCCCGGAGTCGTTGCGTGGCGATGATGGGCGCGTCCCGGTCTACTTCGAGTCCGCCGCGGTCATTGTCACGCTCGTCCTGGTCGGCCAGGTCCTCGAGCTGCGAGCCCGCCGACGCACGGGGGGCGCCATCCGCGAACTTCTCGAACTCGCCCCCACCACCGCCAGGCGTCTCCGCGACGACGGCTCGGAGGAAGATGTCGCGGTCGAGCGGCTTGCCATGGGCGACCGCGTCCGCGTCCGCCCGGGCGACAAGATCCCGATCGACGGCGAGATCACCGAGGGGCGCAGCAGCGTGGACGAGTCCATGCTCACGGGCGAGCCCATCCCCGTCGAGAAGGGCGTGGACGACGAGGTGACCGGCGGCACGCTGAACAAGTCCGGCTCCTTCGTCATGACTGTCCGTCGGACTGGCTCGGAGACGACGCTCGCCCGGATCGTGCAGATGGTTGCCGACGCGCAGCGATCGCGGGCGCCGATCCAGCGCCTCGCCGACTCGGTCGCCTCATGGTTCGTCCCCAGCGTCGTCGCGGCCGCGATCATCGCGTTCGTCGTCTGGGTGGTGATCGGCCCCAGCCCGTCACTGAGCTACGCCCTGGTCGCGGCGGTCTCCGTCCTGATCATCGCCTGCCCCTGCGCCCTGGGCTTGGCGACGCCCATGTCGATCATGGTCGCGTCGGGCCAGGGCGCCAAGCAGGGCGTGCTCGTCAAGGACGCCGCGGCGCTGGAGGCGTTCGAGAAGATCGACACGATCGTCGTCGACAAGACCGGCACGCTCACGGAAGGGAGCCCCAAACTTGTCGACGTCGAGCTCGTCGGAGATATGGACCCTGACCGCGTCTTCGCCCTGCTCGCGGGCGCCGAGCGGGGCAGCGAGCACCCCTTGGGCGAGGCGATCGTCGCTGGGTTGGAGGCACGGACCCGGACCCGCCTCGACGCGGGCGCTTTCGAGAGCGTCACGGGCAAGGGCATCCGGGCGACAGTCGATGGCGCCGACCTTGTCATCGGCTCGCGCTCGTTGATGGAGGACGAGGGCGTTGATGTCGCCCCGCTTGCCGACGCCGCGGAGCGACACCGGCGCGAGGGCGGGACGGCCATCTTCGCGGCGATCGACGGGCGCCTTGCCGCTCTCCTCACTATCGCGGATCCGATCAAGGAGACGACGCCCCGTGCGATCGAGTCCCTGCACGCCGCGGGCCTGACCGTCGTCATGCTCACCGGCGACAACCGGACGACCGCCGAGGCGATCGCGCGTCGTCTGGGCATCGACCGCGTCGAGGCCGACGTCCTGCCGGAGGGGAAAGCCAGGATCATCCGTGACCTGCAGGAGGATGGGCGACGGGTCGCGATGGCCGGCGACGGTGTGAACGACGCCCCCGCGCTCGCCCAGGCCGACGTCGGCGTCGCGATGGGCGCGGGCGCCGGCGTCGCGATCGAGAGCGCCTCGATCACGCTGGTCTCGGGCGATCTCAACGCGCTCGTCCGCGCCCGCCGCCTCAGCCGCGCGACCATGCGGAACATCCGCCAGAACCTCTTCTTCGCATTTGCCTACAACGCGATCGGCGTCCCGATCGCGGCGGGTGTGCTGTACCCCGTCTTCGGCCTGCTGCTCAGCCCGATGATCGCCGCGGCGGCGATGAGCTTCAGCTCCGTCTCCGTGATCGCGAACGCTCTCCGCCTCCGGCGCGAGACCGGGAAACGCGGCACGCCTCGAACCGATTCCCATTGACGATCCGCAGGCGACGCCGACTCGCGCGCGATCTCGCGGCGCGGTACGCTCCCCTGGATGTTGACCCTGGCCGCCGGCTTCGCCCCGCTGGACTGGGCGGTGCTCGCGCTCTATTTCGGCGTCCTCGTGGTCACGGGCCTCTGGTTCGCGCGGCGCGCCCAGCGCGACACGGACGACTACTTCCTCGCCGCCCGCTCCATGCCCGCCTGGGCGGTCGCGGTCTCGATCCTCGCGACCAGCTTGTCGGCCGCCACCTTCATCGGCGGGCCCCAGCAGGCCTACGTCGGCGACCTGACCTACCTCTCCAGCTCGCTGGGCATGATGCTCGCCGCCATCGTCATCGCCGTCTGGTTCATCCCCGCCTTCTACCGCGCCCGCGTCTCGACCGTCTACGAACTGCTCGACACCCGCTTCGGCCCGACCTCCAAGCGCGCCGCCTCCGCCATGTTCATGCTCGGACGGGTCTTCGCCTCGGGCGCCCGCTTGTTCATCGTCGCGCTGCCCGCGTCACTCATCCTCTTCGGCGAGCCCCACGGCGCCGACCCCATCCCCGCCTGGCAGCTCCTGACCGCGATCACGCTCATGACCTTCGTCGGCATCGGGTACACGCTCGCCGGGGGCATCTCCAGCGTCATCTGGTCGGACGTGCTCCAGACGGTCGTCTTCCTCGCCGCGGTCGTCGCGGCGATCGGGTTGCTCCTGGTCAAGATCCCGGTGGGCGTCGACGAGATCGCGCGCACGCTCGCCGACGCGCCCGGCTCGCTCGCCGCCGAAGCAGGCTCGAGCGGCAAGCTCACCGCGATCAGCCTCTCGACCGACCCGCGATCGCCCTACACACTCTGGGCGATCCTCATCGGCTTCACGCTCCTGGGCGTCGGCGCGTACGGCACGGACCAGGACCTCGTCCAGCGCATGCTCACGTGCCGCTCCGCCCGCGCCGGATCCTGGTCCGTCATCGCCTCGCAGATCATCGGCCTGCCGGTCGTCATCCTCTTCATGCTCGTCGGCCTGCTGCTCTTCGTCTACTACCAGCGTCCTGAGGTCATGGGCGCCGCCGCCCCGACCTCCGCCCCCGACGACTCTCGCACGATCTTCCTCAACTTCATTTTGTGTGAGATGCCCCAGGGGATGACGGGGCTGATGATGGCTGGGCTGTTCGCCGCGGGGCTCTCGAGCCTGAACTCCGCGATCAACGCGATGGCGTCAACGTTCGTCTCCGACTTCTACAAGCACTGGGCGCCCTCGCGCGACCCACGCCACTACGTCCTCGTCGGACGCGCCGCGGTCATCGCCTGGGGCCTGCTCCTCGGCGCCTTCGCCGCCTTCTGCGTCTTCTGGCAGCGTGAGAGCGGCAAGACCCTCATCGACTTCGCCCTCGGCGTCATGGTCTACGCCTACTCCGGGCTTCTCGGCGTCTATTTCACCGCCCTGTTCACCCGGCGCGGCTCGACCACGAGCGTGCTGGGAGCGCTCGCGGCGGGATTTCTCGCCGTCCTGCTCATGGAGCGGACGGCGTGGGGTCTGGTCATCAATCTCGACGCGCCGCGCGCCAGCGCCGAGCTGAACTCAGACCACGTGCATCCCCTGCTCTTCGTCCTCGGACTCGCCTTCCCCTGGAAGCTCGCGATCGCGACCACGATCGCGACCGGCGTCTGCCTCCTCGGCTCGGGTCAAAGCAAACTTGCGCTCAACATCCCCGAATCGTGACCGGGCGTTCGGTCCGGAGTGATTCGAGCTCGGCCTCGAGCGTCCGCGTCACTTCGAGCGCATCCGCAAGCGTCGGCAACCCCGAGGCGTCCCCGCTCGCGACGGCGCGGACCACCGCCTCCGCCTGCCGCTCCCACCCGTTGCGCGTCGACAACGCCGGGCGGCGCTGCTCGCCCCCGACCAGCAGGCTCATCGTCGGCTCCGCCCGCAGGTCGAAGTCCGCCAACGCCCGCTCGAACTCGACGACGTACCGCATCCGGAACGCCGCCGACTTGTCCGACAGCCACCCACCCTCGGTCATTACCAGGGGCGGCCCCCCCTCGAACCGGTAGCTCGTCGCGACGTGCCCCGGGCGCCCGACCGAATGCACCCCCGTCGGCCTCCCGAAGCACGCATGCACCATGTCCACGTCGTGGATGTGCAGGTCGAACAACGCGTCCCCGCAACGCGAGACGTCCGAATAGAAGCTCGACCAGCTCGGGGGCGCCCCCAGCCGCTCGAACCGGGCGCTCAGCACTCGCCCGAACTCCCCCGACCGGACCAGCTCGATCAGCGTGTCCCACCCGGGCCAGTGGCGCATGCACATCGCCGGCACGCACAGTCGATCCGATGCCGCCGCGGCTTCCGCGAGGCGCTCGACCTCCGCCGCCCGGATCGCGACCGGCTTCTCGACGAGCACGTGCTTGCCCGCCGCCAGCGCCGCGATCGCCAGATCCACGTGCGTGTCCGTCGGCGTGCAGACGCTCACCAGGTCGATCCGCTCGTCGGCGAGCAGCTCCGCCGGGTCCTCGTGCGTCGCGACCTCTCCGGGATCGAACAAGGGCGCCTCGTCCTCGCCCCGGATGTTGCCACCCGAGAACGCCGCCCCGGTCAGACGTGTCGGGTCCCGGTCGCACACCGCGACGAGGTGGCACCCCGACGACGCCGGACCCTCGCGGTACGCCCGTACGTGCACCCCCCCGATGAAACCGAGTCCGACGACGCCGACGTTGACCTGGGAGGTGTTCATGCAGGGGCGCGGTCGGCGAGTGTACCCGCCACGTCGCGGTTTCCCGGCGCTCACCCCATCTCCATCGCGCGGAACCCGCCCGATCCAGACCCAGACGCGATGCGCTCAAACGCTGTGGACCCTTGCAGTTACCGGACCTGCTCTGTACGTTCAGGGGGCACAGGGGACGCCGAACCCGGCACGGATCCGGGGACGGACCGACGGCGGCTCAGGAATGGCGCGAGGTTTCGCCCGCGGAGCGGGTTCCTCGACGCGTGCGGGGAGAGCTTTTTCATGCGCCTAGGTCTCTTTGCGACCATCGTTGGTGGCCTGGTCGTCATTGCCGACTCTGCCTCCGTGACGCTCGCCGGGCCGGCGCCGCTCGTCTACGAGGGACGCCTCTCCTACCTCAGCGCGCCCGTGGACAGCACCGCCGACCTCCGCTTCCGCCTCTTCGACGCCGCCCAGGGCGACGCCCAGATCGGCGACACCATCGAGATCCCCGCCGCCACGCTCGACGAGGGGGCCTTCCGCGTCACCCTCGACTTCGGCGATCGGCCCGCGACCGCGTGGCTCGAGGTCAGCGTCCGCGCCCCCGCCGGCGAGGGCGACTACGTCACCCTCTCCCCGCGTCAGCTCGTCGAGCCTGATATCGACATCGTTGCTGGCAATGCGACCCGCGCCCTCAACACGCCCGGGACCACGTCGAACATCAAGTCCAGCGCGAGCCGCTCCACATCTCGCACGCCGCACGATCCCGCGCTCGATCCCGCCGGCGCCGGCTTCGATCCGGGCGCCATCACCCTCGGCTCCCTCGGCTCCGACCGGCCCGACGACAACATCAAGTTCGGCCCCGCCGGCGTCTGGGTCTCCTCCGGCGCGAACGTCATCTACACCGGTGGTAACGTCGGCATCGGCACGGCCTCGCCCTCCATGCCCCTTACCGTTGACTCCTCCACCGCCGCCCAATCCATCCTCGCCACCAACACCGCCATGAACGGACGCGGCATCACCGGGCTCGCCACCGGCGCCAACGGCGCCAACTTCGGCGTCTTCGGGATCTCCTTCTCTCCGGGCGGCACCGGCGTCTTCGGACAGGCCAACCACGCCACCGGCGTCAACTACGGCGTCACCGGCACCTCCGGCTCCACCAACGGCACCGCCGTCCGCGGACTCGCCACCGCCACGACCGGCAATCCCGTCGCCGTCCGCGGCGTCAACTCCGGCAACGTCGGCTACGCCGGCTCATTCCTCGGCGGCAAGGGCGTCTACGTCCGCTCGATCACCGGCACGAACGCCGACTCTGGCGACCTCCGCCCCATCGCCGACGCCAGTGTCGTCGTCGAGGGCGTCGACGCCATGCTCGAGGTCATCAGCGACAACTCCGGCGTCGTCGGCTCCGTCATCACGCTCAAGGAGCTCATGCCCGACGGGACCTACGTCGACCACTGGGCGATCGGACGCGACGCCAGCGAGAGCGGGAACTCCTCCTTCATGATCACCTACGAGACGATCCCCAACGGCGCCCAGGGCAACCACCTCGTCATCGAAACTAACGGCAACACCGGCATCGGGCGCGACCCGACCACCAACAGGCTCGAGGTCGAGGGAAACGCCTCCAAGACCGCCTCGGGCTCCTGGCTCGCCAACTCCGACCGGCGCATCAAGACCAACATCGAGACCGTCACCGACGCCCTCGACACGCTCGACCGCGTGAGGCTCGTCAGCTTCGACTACACCGACGATTACAAGGCCGCCCATCCCTCGATCGCGGACCACAAGTACGTCAACGTCATCGCCCAGGAGTTTGCGGAGGTCTTCCCCGACGAAGTCAAGGGCTCGGGCGAGCGTTTGCCAGACGGCTCAGAGATCCTCCAGGTCGACACCTACCCCCTGACCATCTACTCCGCCGCCGCGGTCCAGGAGCTGCACGCGATCGTCGAGCAGCAGAAAACTGAAATCGCAAGCCTCCAGAGCGACAACGAGTCCCTCGCGGCCCAGGTCGAAGCGCTCCGCGCCGACGTCGAATCGATCCGTACGGGGCGCCGCCCGATCGCTGCCTCTTTCGTTCCCCCGCTGCTGCTGGCGGCGGGGATCAGTTGCTTTGCCGTGATGCGTATCAGAAAGGACACAAGCAGATGAGAATCCGAACCAGGATCCTGACACTCGCGGCGTTCGCGGGCGCGGTGGCGGGGGCGACGCCCGCGTTCGCCGGGCCGCTCGTCTACGAGGGGCGCCTCTCCTACCTCAGCGCGCCCGTGGACAGCACCGCCGACCTCCGCTTCCGCCTCTTCGACGCCGCCCAGGGCGGCGCCCAGATCGGCGACACCATCGAGACCCCCGCCGCCAAGCTCAACGAGGGCGCCTTCCGCGTCTCACTTGACTTCGGCGATCGGGTATCCGCCGCCTGGCTCGAGGTCAGCGTCCGCGCCCCCGCCGGCGAGGGCGACTACGTCACCCTCTCCCCGCGTCAGCTCGTCGAGCCCGGCCTCAACTTCGTCGCCGGTCACACGGCCACCAGCCGCGACGCAGCGCCGATCTCAGGCGCCAAGTCCGGCGCCCGCCTCTCCACCTCTTCCAACACGCCGCACGACCCCGTGCTCGATCCCGCCGGCGGCTTCGACCCCAACGCCATCACCCTCGGCTCCCTCGGCTCCGACCGGCCCGATGACAACATCAAGTTCGGCCCCGCCGGCGTCTGGGTCTCCTCGGGCGCCAACGTCATCTACCAGTTCGGCAACGTCGGCATCGGCACGGGCTCGCCCTCCATGCCCCTGACCGTCAACTCCTCCACCGCCGCCCAGTCCATCCTCGCCACCAACACGGCCATGAACGGACGCGGCGTCACAGGCCTCGCCACCGGAAACAGCGGCGCCAACTTCGGCGTCTTCGGGATCTCCTTCTCTCCGGGCGGCACCGGCGTCTTCGGACAGGCCAACCACGGGACCGGCGTCAACTACGGCGTCACCGGGACCTCCGGCTCCACCAACGGCACCGGCGTCCGCGGACTCGCCACATCCGCGACCGGCGCCTCCGTCGGCATCTTCGGACAGGCCGCCAGCGCAACCGGATGGCCTGGCTTCTTCGAGGGCGTTGACGCCACCTTCGACCAGGATGTCGGCATCCGCGACGGCCTCACCGTCTTCAAGACCAACAGCACGAACACTCTGATCCGGCTTGTGGGAAAAAACGGCCTTGAAAACTCATCCGCCCTTCTCGAACTCGGGTCGCTCGGAAACAGCGGCTTCGTGGAGACTCCGTTCAATATCTACTTCGTCATGGACAACGACAACACGTCTGCATCTGGGCAGATCAGCTTCTATGAGGACGACTTCCAATCCGGCAACGAGCTCATGCGTGTCCAGGCCGGCGAGGGCGCCGCGGTCCTCGGTGACGGCGCCTTCACCGCCAACGGCATCGACTACGCCGAGGCCTTCCGCGTCGCCCACGACGGCCTCGAGCCCGGCGACGTCGTCACCATGGTCCGGGGCGACTGGGAGCACATCGAACTCGCCGACGTCGCCTACGACGACATGCTCGTCGGCGTCGTCTCCGAACGCCCCTCCTTCATCGCCGGCATGAGCTTCGAGGCTGAGGCCCGCGCCGCCGCGGAGATCGGCGTCGATCTTGCCCAGCGCGTCCCGGTCGGGCAGTCGCAGGAGCAGTTCGAATCCGCGCGCCACGCCGCCGTCCGCGCCCAGCTCCAACACACCACGCGCCCCATCGCCCTCGCCGGTCGTGTGCCGGTCAAGGTTGACGCCTCCTATGGCCCCATCCACGCCGGCGACCGCCTCACCTCCAGCCCCACCCCGGGGCACGCGATGGTCCAGACTCGCCCGGGCCCCTCGATCGGCATCGCGCTCGAGAACTTCGCGCAGGGTGAAGGCAAGATCATCGTGCTGATCCAGCCCGGCTGGACCGGCCTCTCCGACCAGCAGTACGAGCAGCTCGAGTCTCGCAACGCCGAGCTCGAGGCCCGCATCGAGGCGCTCGAGCAGCTCATCACGGGGGCGCCATGATGCGAAACGCACGCAACATCCTGACGCTCGCGGCGGCGCTGGTCGCGGGCGGGATCACGGGCGGCTCCGCGCCGCTCCAGAACGCCCAGGTTCTCCAGGGCGCCGGCTTCGTTCTCGAACTCACACCCGCGCGCGCGGCGCAGGAACTCAGCGCCGAGGGCTTCACCCTCACCGGCGTCGTGAACGCCGCACGTCCCACCATCCCGGACCTCGCGGCCCCCTTCGGCGTCATCGACGCCGCGGACACCGCCGCCTTCGTCCGCATGATGGACGTGGGCGACCCGAACGCCGACCTTGCCGAGCCCTGGGGCGTGATCGACGCGGGCGATTTTGTCGAGTTCACGCGCCGCCACGAGGCGGCCCGCAAGTAGCATCATTGCTGCCCGATCCCGTGCGGCGGCGGCCCCCGGGCCGCCGCCTTTTCTTTGTACTGGAGTCGTGACATGCCCCGGACCATTCCGTTCGCGTCTATCGCCCTCGCCGCGATCCTTGCTCTCCCCGCGATCGCCGCCCCCGACAAGCCCGCCGTCCCCTCGCGCCCCGACGCCCCAGTTCCGAACGACGACGCCGAGCGGGGCGGGCCCGTCCTGAACATGAACACGCAGGTCTTCTACGCCACCCTCCAGGCGGCCATCGACGACGCCAGCCCGAACGACAACCTCA
Organism: Phycisphaerales bacterium; assembly: GCA_041402005.1. Classification (GTDB taxonomy): domain Bacteria; phylum Planctomycetota; class Phycisphaerae; order Phycisphaerales; family UBA1924; genus JAJRXR01. The sequence goes on from JAWKTB010000004.1 coordinate 182,974, forward strand.
GCGTCACCAACACCACGCTCAACGAGGTCGACGTCCTCGTCGACAAGCCCCTCACCATCATCGGCCAGGGCAACGGCGGGCTCGGCGTCAGCATCCTCGACCCCAACTCCGCCGGACGGTGTATGACCATCTCCCACACCGGCCCCGTCCGCATCATCGGCATGATGTTCCGCAACGGACGCGTCGACAACGACGACGGCGCCGGCGTCCGTGTCGACGACTCCACCGTCTCCTTCGAGGGGTGCATCTTCCTGCAGTGCCACGCATTCAACGGCTTGGCCGGCGCCCTCTTCCCCTTCGGTGGCTCCAGCGTCACGCTCGACGCCTGCAACTTCCTCCAGAACTCCGCCACCCAGTACGCCCTCATGTGGGGCCCCGGCGGCGTCGGCGTCACCATGACCAACTGCCAGATATCCGACAACGGCGCCCTCGACGAAGGCGTCGGCGAGCTCGTCTTCATGCAGAACGAATCCCAGCTCCACCTGATCAACTGCACGCTCGCCCGCAACGGCTTCGGCGACGACCCGGGCCAGTACCTCCTCGGCGCCGACGGCCCCCCCACATACATCGAGGCGGACAACTGCATCATCTGGGGCAACCAGGGCGCCCCCTTCGCCGCGCCGAACGCCACCGCCTCCCGATGCATCCTGCAGGGCGATCCCCCGCCCAACGCCTTCGACAACATCGACGCCGACCCGATGTTCCGCGACTTCGACAACTTTGATTTCCGCCTCGCCCCCGGTTCGCCCGCCATCGACGCCGCCTACGCCTTCTACCTCGCCGAGTACGATCCCGTCACCCAGATCGTCACGTCGTACCGGACGTCCGACGCCTTCAACGAGTTCCGCTACTTCGACGACCCGCGCACGCCGGACACCGGCGCCGGCGCCGGCGTAGTCGCGGGGAACTCGGCCCTGCCCAACCTCGCCATCCCCGACATCGGCGCCCACGAGTTCCACGGGGGCGAGTGCGCCGCCGACCTCGCCCTCCCCTTCGGCGTCCTCGACTTCTCCGACGTCTTCCAGTTCCTCGTCGACTTCGGCGCCGGCTGCCCCTGAGCCCGATCTCCGACACCGCGCTCCGAGAGACAGGGCGCGCCTGGTACGCTGGCGGTCGACCGTGTCTGCGTCTCATGCTCGCAGGGGGTTCCCGATGCGCCCGATCGTCCTCGTTCTCGTGACCGCCGTCGCCGTGCTCGTCCCCGCCTCGCGTGCCCAGGACCGAGGCGCAACCCCCGTCCACAACAGGACCCAGGGCGTCTCCTACCCCACCCTCGCCCAGGCGGTCGCCGACGCCAACCCCCACGACCTGATCAAGATCGACGCCGTCCAGCTCGTCGAGCACGACATCCTCATCGACAAGCCCATCACCATCCTCGGCGCCGGCGCCGACCAGACGTCCATCTACGCCCATAGCGACGGGCGCTGCCTCGTCATCGAGACCGGCGACCAGCTCGACCCCGTCCGCATCGTGGGCATCAAGCTCCGAGCGGGGCGGTCCAAGGGCGCCAACGGCGGGAACGTCCGCGTCTACGACTCGTACGCCATCTTCGAGCGCTGCCGCATCGAATCGGGCCAGGCGCAGTTCGCCTCGGGGGGCGCGATGTACGCCGCCTACTCGCTCGTCACGCTCGATGCCTGCGTCATCACCGACAACACCGCCTCCGACGTTGCCGCCATCTACGCCCCGGACTCCGGCCTCGCCCTCGCCAACTGCGTTGTCACCGGCAACCGCGCGACCACAGGCCCTTGTCACGGCTTCCGGCTCGGCGGCGTCAACGTCGTCTCCCTGGTCAACTGCACGATCGCGAACAACGCCAACGGCGCCGATCCTGGCGACTACCTCGTCGACAACGACTTCATGACCTTCGTCACCAACTCCATCGTCTGGGGCAACGACGCCGACGTCTTCAGCCCCGAGACGACCTTCCTTCTCCTCAACTCCTCCATCATCGAGGGGTTCGACGCCCCCGGCATCCTCGACGTCGACCCCCTCTTCGCCGACGCGGGCGCCGGCGACTACCGCCTCTCACCCGCCTCGCCCGCCATCGACGCCGGCTGGAACGAGTATCTCGTCGACCCGCACGTCCAGTACGACTTCCCAACCTACCGCCTCGCCGACGCTCTCAACCAGTTCCGGTTCCGCGATGACCCCGGCACGCCCGACACCGGGCGCCAGCACGACCCGAACCCGACGCTCCCATCGAACACGCCGATCGTGGACATCGGCGCGATCGAGTTCGATGGCGTGACACCCGACGCCTGCCCCGCCGACCTGGTCGAGCCCTTCGGCACGCTCGATTTCTCCGATGTCTTCGAGTTCCTCACATTCTTCGGCGCCGGCTGCCCGTAGACGGGGTCTCGGCGCCGCGATGTGAAGGGCGCGCAAAGAGCCCGGCGCCCACGCCCGCGTCTGGTAGCATCCGGGACGTTCACCACTCCCGGGAGCCCGAGATGAGAACGCCGCTCTTCGCCGTCGTCTGCGTCGTCGCCTTGGCGCCCCTCGCCAGCGCCCAGATCATCGACGAGAACACCGCCCCCGACCACGACCGCCACACCGTCCGTCACACCGCCCCTCACCCGGCCTCCCTCGACCCCGAACGCTTCTTCACCAACCGCGAGACATCGATCAACCTCCCCCTGCCCGACGAGCAGGACGCCTTCTTCTTCGTCGTCTACGGCGACCGTACGGGCGGCCCCGCCGCCGGCATCAACGTCCTCAAGGATGCCGTCCACGACACCAACCTCCTCGAGCCCGACCTCGTCATGACCGTCGGCGACCTCGTCAACGGGTACAACCAGACCGACGAGTGGATGGCGCAGATGACCGAGTTCAAGGGCGTGATGGACCAGCTCCTGTGCCCCTGGTTCCCGGTCGCCGGCAACCACGACGTCTACTGGCGCGGGCCCGGCAAGCCCAAGAACGAGCACGACGCCGACTACGAGATGCACTTCGGCCCCCTCTGGTACGCCTTCGAGCACAAGAACTGCTGGTTCATCGCCCTCTACTCCGACGAAGGCAATCCCGAGACGGGCGAGAAGAACTTCAACAAGCCCGACTGCCAGGTGATGAGCGACGAGCAGTTCGACTGGCTCGCCGAGACGCTCGAGCGCGCCAAGGGCGCCGACCACGTCTTCCTCTTCCTGCACCACCCCCGCTGGCTCGGCGGGAACTACGGCGACGACTGGGAACGTGTCCACAAGCTCCTCGTCGACGCCGGCAACGTCTCGGCCGTCTTCGCCGGGCACATCCACCGCATGCGTTACGACCCCCGCGACGGCATCGAGTACGTCACCCTCGCCACCGTCGGCGGCGGCCAGTCCCACACCGTCCCCGACGCCGGCTGGCTCCACCAGTTCCACATCGTCACGGTCCGCAAGGACCAGCTCGCCCTCTCCTCGCTCCCCGTCGGCAAGGTCATGGATGTCCGCGAGCTGACGGGCGACCTCGCCGACGAGGCCGCCAAGCTCGCCGCGACGATGCCCACGATCGACGCGCCGGTCGAGCTGGACGCCAACGGCGGCGCGGATACGACCGTCTCGGTCACCATCCGCAACACGACCTCGCACGACGCCGAGTACTTCGTCGCGCCCGATTCCGACGACAGCCGGTGGTCCTTCCTGCCCGACCACACGCACACCATCCTCGCCGCCGGCGAGACCCGCGTGGTCTCCTTCCGCGTCAAGCGGATGGCCAACTCGCTCGACGACGCGATCCGCCCGCTCTCGCTCGTGGTCGACGCCGAGGTGCTGATGCCGGGCCATCGGTACGCGCTGCCGACACGCTGGGTCGAGGCGCCGATCCACTTCCTCGCCCCGCCCGAGCCGACGACCGAGGCGGACCTCGCCCTCGCCCTCGACGGCGAAACCACCTTCGCCTCCATCCCTAGCGCCGACATCGACCTGCCCGACGGCCCCTTCACCCTCGAGTGCTGGTTCCGTGCCGACAAGTACTCACCCCGCACCGGCCTCATCGCCAAGACCGAGTCGAGCGAGTACGGCCTCTTCGTCTCCAACGCCCGCCCCGAGTTCTCCGTCCACCTCAACAACGCCTACGCCACCGCCGCGACCAAGGAGCCGATCCTCCAGACCGACCACTGGACCCACATCGCCGGCGTCTACGACACCAAGGAAGTCCGTCTCTACGTGGACGGCCATCTCGTCGCCCGCGCCCCCGCCTCCGGCAAGCGCACCCGCAACGCCCTCCCCCTCATCCTCGGCGCCGACGTCGACGGGAACGGGAACCCCGTCAGCTTCTTCGATGGTCAGATCGACGCCGTCCGCCTGTCCACCACCGCCCGCTACTCGGGCGACGCCTTTACACCGGCCCGCGCGTGGGCCCCGGACGCCGCCACCCTGATCCTCCACGACATGGACCGCTCCATCGGCCCCTGGATCCTCGGCCCGACCGCCTCCACCGCGCGCCTCGCCAAGGGCGCCACTCTCGAACCCGTCGCCCCGTAGCCGGCGCCCCGGCTGTGACGTGCCATGGCTGACCCAAAAGGCAGCCGCTCCCCCCACCCCTACGCGCACACCAACCCCACCCGTCCCCGCCGACAGGCCCGCGCTACCCCCGTCACGATGTCTCACCTACTGCCGGTACGTGATCCGAGCCCGCGTCAGGTCGTAGGGGCTCATCTCGACCGTCACTGTGTCCCCGGGCAGGATCCGGATGTAGTGCTTGCGCATCTTCCCCGACACGTACCCGATCACCTCGGACTGCTGCTCGTTCGGCAGCCGCAGCCGGAACATCGCGTTCGGCAAGGCCTCCACGACCACCGCCTCCATGGTGAACTTCTCGTCCTGCCTCGCCATCCGGCCCCTTTCGTCCCTCACAGATAGGCGCCGTCACGGGTCTCACCCGCCCAGGCCTCGCCGTCGGATGATACGCCTTCGCCCGAGCCTGTCCCGCCGGGCGACGGTCCCAACGCCAACTTCACGCCTTCAGTCTGATCCGCCGGGCCTCGGATCCCCGACCCGGCGCCTAGAGCCCCGACGCCCCCGCGCCGCACCCACCCACGAACCGGAGCAGGTAGGCCAGGATGTCGGCGAAATCGAAGACCCCGTGGGGCGGGGCAAGGTCCGCACCGGGCGCCCCGTCATTGAAGAGCTGCAGGTACAGCAGCAGATCAGAGATGTTGATCATGTGGTCCCCGTTCAGGTCTCCGACGCAGGTGGGGCGTTGGACCGGAACGCCACCCCCTGTGAAGAACGCGAGCGCCGCCTCCGCGTTGACCCGACCCCAGCCGAACACGTCGTCCTTCCCGGGCTCGCCCAGGTCGTCCGCCGTCGCCTCGATGATCGCCTGCACCGCGTCGTTGGTCAGCTGGGGGTACCGGGCCCACACCAACGCGCCCACCCCGGACACGAATGCCGCCGCCGCGGACGTTCCCGTGTCGCACATCACCGAGTCGGGCGAGCTGGGCGTGTCGAGCAGCGACACGATGCCCCCCCCGGGCGCGACGACGGAGACCTCGGGGCCCTGGGTCGAGTTCGACCAGATCTCGTCCTGGTTGTTCGTGGCGCCGACGCCGATCACCTCGGGGAACGCCGCGGGATAGCGCACAGTCTGCGTCACCACGTTGCCCGTCGACGCCACCAGCAGCGCGCCGCTGTCATGGGCGTAGATCACCGCATCGTGCAGCAGGCTCGTCGCGTTCCCGTTGGAGCCGAAGCCCAGGCTCATGTTCAAGATGTCCGCCCCATGGTCCGCCGCCCACACGATCCCATCGCTCACCTGGGCCTCGAACCCGATCTGAAAGTCATTGAACACGCGAATCGGCATGATCCGGGCGTCCCAGCTCACCCCCGCGATCGCGATCCCGTTGTTCGGGATTGCCGCCGCGATGCCCGCGATGAACGTCCCGTGGTTGTTGTTCATGTGCCCCGTTGCGTCGGGAGGCCCACCCGCGAAGTTCTGGCCGGGCACGAGCCGACCCACCAGATCCCTGTGCTCGTTCACCCCGCCGTCGATCACCGCGATGACGATGCTCTGATTCCCGAGGTAGAGCGCCCATGCCGGGACCGCGCTGATGTCCGCCCCCGGCAAGCCCGCATGCGTGCTGCACATCGTCGTCTGTCCGGTGTTCTGCAATCCCCACTGGTCGCCGAAGAAAGGATCGGAGGGCCAAGGCGCCTCGTTGTCCTCTTTCCCACGCGACAACGACTCACCCACTCGATCGGGATCGACCCGCTCGAAGAACTGTCCGAACTGGCCGACCGCGTAGGCGAACGATTCGACGTCGTGTCCGGCGCCGATCTCGATCACGTAATACCGATCGAGCCCGATCCGCGCCGCCAGGGCCGGCCTCGCGAACTTGCCCGATTCGAACACGGGACGCACGGCACGCACGTCGAATCTGTGGGTCGCCTCACCGATCGTGTTCGATGCCTCGGAGACCGAGGGCGCGAACGCCACGCCCGCGCGCGCCGCCCGGACCCCGCCCGCGTCCAACCAGATCGAAACCCCCTCGCGAACCTTCACGATCACCCTGGACGAGCTGTATCCCCCGGGAGAATCCGGGCTCCCCGAGAAAACCCCCAGGCCAGCGTGCGGGGCCATGCCCTCGGAGCGCGCGGCGTCAGCGCCTACGCCCAGAGCGATCGCCGTCACGAGACACGCCACCCCAACCCGAACCGGGCTCATCTCTTCTCCCAAGCCGAAGATAGCCACACTCTCGGCCTGATCCCTGCAGACAGCCCGATGCTACCACTTCACCCTCGCCAGAAACACCCCCCAGGACGAGGGTTCACACCACCCTGATCGAATGTGATGTACCCTTTCAAAAACCGATCGAGAGTCGCGAGGCGCGTAAGTCTCGGCCAGATCACCACCTGTCCCACGAATCCAATCAAATACCAAATATGATCGCGTGACAAATTCCCCAATTTCGCTTGCCAAGTCTGGAATTATGCCCTTGACAAGCCTCCCTGCGCGTGGGAGGCTGGGGGTGACTGAAAATCTCAGTGTGGGGCTCCGGGTCGAGCAAGAGAGAGAACCGATCGGAGCAGCCATCGCCGGGGAGGTTGAGAGAGACCCCGTCGAGTACTTCGGAGCGAGCGTGCACGTGCCCCACCGTGCGACCAAGCAGCTCTGAAGAGCAGCTCCAATAGATGCCTGTTTCAGGCCGAGGTGAGAGACATGGAGTTCAAGGGCATTACTCGTGGGCTGGTTGCCACCGCCGTCCTCGCCGCTGGCGGGACGTCCGCGCTCGCCGGTCAGAACGACGTCGTCTTCCGCATCGAGGCGCTGTCCGACGGCAACCTCTCGGTGTACGAAGTCCACTTTGCTGATGGCACCTGGTCCGACGATGGCCTCAGCTGGGAGTGGAACTACGACGGCGACACGTTCTTCTTCGGCTCGGGCGCCGGCGGCGCCGACATGGGCCTCGGCGGCTTTGACAATGCGAGCCTCTCGCTCGATTACAGCAGCCGCGCCACGATGCAGACCGTCAACCTGAACTTTGACGTCTTCGCCGGCGCCTCGAACACCGCGTTCAGCATCGGCTCGGGTCCGCTGAACTTCGCCCAGTTCAGCACCGCCCAGGGCATCGCCTCCGCCTCCGTCGGTGTGACCGACGTCCTCGGCGGCGGCGCCACCCTCGCCCCGAACGCCCCCGGCATGTACCGCGCGTTCTACAACGGCGGCACCACCTTCGCCGACCTCCTCGCCTCGTCCCTCGTCGCCGGGCAGTTCAGTTCCGCCCAGGCCGACGATGACTTCGGCTTCGCCGCCATCGGCGTCCCCGTCGATGAGATCGCGGCCGAGTGGGCCTTCACCCTCACCGCTTTCGACAGCGCTGCCGGCACCAGCACCTTCTCGGTGGTCCCGGCCCCCGGCTCGGCCCTTCTCCTCGGCCTCGCCGGCCTGACCGCGACCCGTCGCCGTCGTCACTGAGGCGACCTGATTGCTCGACCCCTCGGCGTCCCCTGACCGGGTCGCCGAGATTTCGTCCGATAAAGATCCTCTTCAGGCTGACGTTTCCTGTTGAGGGTTCGAGGCCACCGGATCTAGACTCGGACCTTGCCCCGGCAGTTGGAGACCACCGGGGCTGTGAGAGAGAAGAGAGAGACCACCATGAAGAGCATCGCTCAGCTGCGGATTCGATCGGGAGTTCTTGCGGTCGCCGCGACCCTCGCTGGCGCCGTGTCCGCTGCGCACGCCAATTTCAGCGATCCCATCCTCACCTTCTCGGCGTCAAACGCCCAGGGCTCGGGGTCGTTCTCCGTCAGCTTGGCTGACGCCCAGTTCAACAACGGTGAGATCGTCGTCTGGAACCTCGTCGGCGGTATCAACATCATGGACGGCGCCAACACGATCGGCTCCGTCAACACCGCCCAGCTTACCCTCCAGACCTTCACACCCGCCTCCTCGCAGGCGCTCGTCGCCCTCTCCTTCAATGTGACCGGCGGCCTGGCGGACACCGAGTTCACCATCACCAGCTCCCTCGTCGACGCCTTCCTCATCCAGAACGCCCAGGCCCGCGCGACCGGCACCTTCTCCGTCACCGACGGCAACCTCAACGGCGCGACCCTCACCGGCCTCCACGCCGGCGGCGGCCTCTACAACGCCATGTACAACGGCGGCTCCAGCTTCACCGAACTGTTCACCTCCGGCCCCTACAACGTCGGTGTCTCCGGATCGACCGGCGGCGCCGAGGACGTCCCCTTCGGCCCCGGCAACTTCAGCCCCCTCGGGGTTGACGTCGACGACATCCAAGCCCAGTGGCACTTCCGCATCACCGCCGGCGACCAGGCCGCGGGCACCAGCAACTTCATCGTCATGATCCCGGCCCCGGGTGGCCTCGCGCTGCTCGCCGTCGGTGGCCTCGCCGCCACCCGTCGTCGCCGCTGATCTCACACGCTGATCCGAGAATGAAGAGGGCCGACGCCAAACGCGTCGGCCCTTTCTCTTGCGCTGCACGCCGCCGCGCCCGGCGTCACCCGGTCGCTATCACGCGTTCAATCGGGAACAGCGTCTTGGCGCCCCCCAGCATCGCCTCGACGCCTCCACGGGCCGTCAGGAACGCCATCGACATGCCGTGCCCCGTGAACCCGCCGCAGAACCAGACGCGTCCCCCGAGCCCCTCAGGCCCCGGCACACCCCCCACGAGGGGCAGCCCGTCCGGCGAGAACCCCATCGTCCCCGCCCAACGCGCCAACACCTCGTATTCTGAAGTCACCAACTCCCGCATGAACGACTCGATCCGCGACTGCACCGGCTCGCCGGGCCACAGGTCGTACCCGACCTCTCTGTCCGCGTAGTAGGTCCTGGCCCCACCGAAGACGATCAAGCCGTCGGGCGCCGCCCGGAAGTACTCCGAGCCCCGGTTCGCGTAGTAGGCGTACGCCAGGGCGCCAGCCTCCGTGTGCCGCGGGCGGGCCGCAAGCAGCTGCCCCCGCCGCGGCGTGATCACCCCCGAGAGCGACCCCAGCAGCCGCGGCCCATACGCATTGAGGCACGCCAGCACGCGCCCGCACGAGACTCGCACGTCCGCCGCGTGCACGACGACCTCATTCCCCCCGTTCCCCATCGCGATCGAGTGCGCCGCCTGCCCCTCGACCACCCTCGTCTTCACGAGCTTTTGGCGCAGGAACCGGACCAACTCCACCGGATTGCACACCCCGTCGTTGGGATTGAGTAGCCCGCACCGAGGACGTCCCGACCGCCAGAGCGGATCATCCGGCCCCGCCCCCGCCTCGATCAGCTCCGCCTCGAACCCGTCCTCACGCATCAGCGTCACGGACTCTCGCAGTTCCCGCTCCTCGTCCGCGCCGAGCGCCACGAGACACGACGGACGCGCCGAGTACCCAGGGACCCCCTCGATCCCCTCCTCGCGCAGCGCCTCCAGGTTCGCCTCGGTCAACCGGAGCACGTCCCGCGCCAGCTCGCGCCCATACGTGCGGCACGCCTGTGCGTAGTTGTCCGCCACCCCGCGCATCAGGAAGCCCGCATTCCGCCCGCTCGCCCCGCCCGCGATCTCCGTCGCCTCGAGCAGCACGACGCTCGCGCCCCGACGCTCGAGTTCCAGCGCCGCCGAGATCCCCGCGATCCCCCCGCCGAGCACGCACACGTCGCACGACAGGCGTTCCGGCGCCCCAGACCGCCTCCACAACGACACGCTCGACATCCGCGCGTCCCCCGCCCCTTCAGGCCTTGCCCTTGATCCGACCCACCAACGACTGCGCCTTGACCTGCACGCCCTTCAGCCTGCTGGTCAGGGCCTCGCGGTTGGGCGCGAACTCCATCGCCGTCGAGACCGCCACCCACTCCCGCTCGACGAGCTCCGCCAGTGAGTCCGTGAACGACCGCATCCCGTCCGAGTGCCCCGTGTTGATCACGGAGGGCAGGTCCTCGTCCCGCTCGTCTCGGATCAGTTCCTTGACCGTCGGCGTCGAGAGCAGCACCTCGGTCGCCGGCACGACCTTGCTCTCGAACCCCTCGACCGTGGGCACGAGCCGCTGGGCCGCGATCGCCTTCATCGTGGACGCGAGGCTCGAGCGGATGAACCCCCGCTCCTCCTGGGGGAAGAACTCGAGCATGCGGTTGAACGCCTGCATCGTGTCGGCCGTGTGCAGCGTCGCGAAGACGAGGTGCCCGGTCTCGGCCGCCTGGATCGCACTGAGCACCGTCTCCTTGTCCCGCATCTCCCCGATGAAGATCACGTCCGGGTCCTGACGCACAACGAACCGCAGCGCCGTCCCGAAGTCCTTGACGTCGATCCCGATCTCCCGCTGCGAGATGATCGACTTGTCGGGCGTGAAGCGGTACTCGACCGGGTCCTCGACCGTGATGATGTTCACCGCCCGGGTGTGGTTGATCTCGTCGATCATCGCCGCCTGCGTGGACGACTTGCCGCACCCCGTCACCCCGACCACCAGCACCAGACCCTCGTGCGTCGCGTTGACGATCTTGGAGTAGACGGGGGGCAGGTGCAGCTCGTTGTAGTCGGGGATCTCGGCCTTGACGCGCCGGATCGCCGCGTGCGTGTGGTTGCCGGAGCGGAACACGTTGATCCGGAACCGGTCACCGTCGGGCAAATGCCACGCAAAGTCGAGGTTGCCCGACTCCGCGAACCGGCGCTGCTGGTTCTCGTCGAGCAGCGGGTCCAGCAGGTGGTCCGCCTCGTCCTCGCTCAGGGGCTCGGACTCGATCGGCCTGAGGTGCCCGCCGATCCGGTACGTCGGCGGGATCCCCACCTTGATGTGCAGGTCCGACGCGTCGAGGCGCTTCATCGCCTCGAGCAGCTTCTTGATGTTCACGCTCCCGCTGATCAAGTCGGGCCTCCAGGTGAGAGCCTCTCCGCCCGCAGCATACCCGACCCTGGCCGCTCCTCCGCCGGGGCGACGAAGCCCACCAGCACGTCGTTCACGTTGGTCCCTGTCGGGCCCGTGCGGATCAGGGCGCCGACCCCGGCGAGGGCGGTGTTCGAGTCGTGCCGACGCAACGCCTCCGCCGCATCGACGCCCATCTCCCGCATCGCCCCGACCGTGCCGCCGTCGATCGCTGCTCCGCAGGCGTCCGTCGGCCCATCTACGCCGTCGGTCGCGATGCCGACGACCCCCGCGCCCGCGACGCCCTCCACCTCGATCGCCGCCGCCAGCACCCCCTCCTGCACGCGTCCACCCCCGCCCACCGTCTCCCCCACCGTCACCGTCGTCTCACCCCCCCCCACGACGCACGACGCCCGTCCCGAGGCGTCGCGTCGCAACGCACGCACTCGGGCGGCGAGCGCTCGCCCGACCTCACCCGCTTCGCCTTCGACACCCAGCCTCGTCTCCACGACTTCAAACCCAAGTCCGCGCATCACACCGGCTGCGCTCCCCACCGCGACGGCGTTGTTCGCCACGATCACGTGCCGCACGCGCTCGACGACGTCGTCCCCTGGCTTGCAGGTCTCCTCGATCTCCCCGCGTGCCCCACGCTCGAGCCGCACGCGCACCGCGGGCGACACATCGAGCGCCGCGTACTTCCCGAGCACGCCGAGCGCGTCCGCAAACGTCGTCGGGTCCGCTGCCGTCGGTCCGGATCCGATCGCGTCGAGCGGGTCGCCCAGCACGTCGGAGAGGACGAGCGACCAGACTTCGCCGGCGCCCGCCGCCGCCCGCGCGAGCCCCCCGCCCTTCAGCAACTCGCCGTGCTTGCGCACCGCGTTGACCTCCCGGATCGTCGCCCCAGCCCGGAGCAGAGCGTCCGTGACCCGCGCAATGTCCGCGAGCGTGACCCCCTCGCCCGGCAGCGTCAGGTACGCCGAGGCGCCCCCCGAGATCAAGACGAGCAGCGTCCCGTCACTCCGACAGGCTGACGCGGCGCGCCGGACGCGCTCACCCGCCTCGACGTTCCGCGTCGTCGGGATCGGGTGATCCGCCGCGAAGACCTCGAGCCCTGCCGGGCGAGCCGCCCACCCATCGACCACCGCCCACGGCCCGACCACGACACCCCCGTTGAGTCGATCACCGAGCCGCCCGACCGCCGCCCGCGCCATCGCCACGCTCGCCTTCCCCGCCGCGACGAGCGTGACCCTTTCAGCGCTCTCCAACGCCACCGGCCACGCCCGATCGACCGCTCTTTCGGGGTCCGCCGCATCGAGGACGCCCGCCACGATCCTCGCCGCGATCTCCTGCACGCCGCGCATGTTCCCCTGAACATACCCCGCCCAGACCCCACGCCGCACGCCACATCGGGTATTCTCCCCCCAGACAGATCCCCGAAGGAGATCACATGAGCCAAGCAATCCCGCCCACCAGCTCCTCGCGTGCGGGCGAGCCACACCGCGGCGCCCTCATCCTCGTCCTGGGCATCCTCAGCATCGTCCTCTGCCAGCTCCTCGGCCCCTTCGCCTGGATCATGGGCAAGGGCGACCTCGCCAAGATGGACGCCGGCCAGATGGACGCCGAGGGCAGAGGCTTGACGCAGGCGGGCAAGATCTGCGGCATGATCGGCACCATCCTCCTCTGCCTCAGCCTCCTGCTCACCATCCTGTACTTCATCATCATCATCATCTTCGTCGGCGCGGCCGCCGCCGGCGCCGGCTCCAACCCCTGACGAATCGCGCGTCATGCTCCGCGTCGCGCCCGCAACGCGTCTGCCGCGCGCCCAGGCCTGGGTCGTCGTCCTCTACGCCCGCTGGGGCGCCGGTGTCGCCACCGTCTTTGTCCTCTCACGCGCGACCGGCATCCATGCCGACCTCTGCCCGCTCCACCGCATGACCGGCCTGCCCTGCCCCTTCTGCGGCGGCACGCGCACCGTCTTCCTCCTCGCCTCCCTTCATCCCCTCGACGCCCTGGCCATGAACCCGATGGTCGCCCTCGCCCTACCCGCTCTCGTCCTCGCCCTCGTGACCCGATTCGCCACCGCGCGAACCCTCCACCTCGACGCCCCGCCGGAGCGTCGTCATGCGATCACCCGCGCCCTGACCCTTGCCGCAGCCATGCTCCTGCTGGTCAACTGGGTCTATCTGCTCGCGTACCTTCCGGACACCCCCGCCTGAACCCCATGCCCCCCCCCGACCTGCCACGCCTGCGGCCACAGCCTCTCGGGCTCGACCGCCATGACCTGCCCAGCGTGCGGCGCCCGCCCCGACCTCTCCACCCCGCGCGCCCCGGACGCCCCACGCCCCCGACACGAACTCTTCAAGCCCATCGTCGTCCTCGTCATCGGCCTCGCCCTCATCGCCGTCTATCTCACCGGGAGCCACGCCTTCTCGACCCCCACGATCCTCGCCGCGATCGGACTCCAGTCCCTCCTCGGCGTCGCGGTCTTCGTCTTCTGCACGATGACCTGGATCGGCGCCGACGACCCGATGGCGCTCAACCTCCTGCGCCTCGCCGCGATCTACGCCGCCACGTGGGGCGCCCTGCTCCCGGTCCTCCACCTGCCGGCCGCCTTCTTCATGGCGTTCTCGATCCCGTTCGGGATCTTCATCGCCCTGCACATCCTGCTGCTCTCGCTCGAGCTCAGCGAGGCTTTCATCCTCGCGATGATCAACGCCGGGGTCTACGTCGCCGCCGGCTTCGTCATCATCGCGGGCTGAGTCCCGCACGTTCCCGCACGGGAAACGCTCTCGCTCCGGTATAGTGCGGCATCCGAGCCAGGGGGAACGACGCCACATGCCCGAGGGCACGCCCAGACAGCGCATCTGTCGCATCTGCGGCCAGGACTGCTCAGACCGCCCTCGCGTCAAGGACGCCAAGGGGCGCTACTACTGCCGCGCTTGCGCCGAGTCTGTTGCGGCGCGCAAGAAGACCGCCCCCCCGCCTCCGCCCGACCCGGAGCCCCTCGATCTCTCCCTGGACGAGCCCGATGACATCGCGATCGAGCCGGAGGTCGAGCCCCCGCGCCGAGCCGCCGGGCTCTGCCCCTTCTGCGCCAGACCCCTGGCGCCGGACACCGGGCGCTGCCCAGGGTGCGGCTACGACCCCGCCCAGGGCCTCGAATCCTCGCAACGCGTGCGCACGCCACGCGGCGCCAAGAAGCCCGCCATCGCCTGCCACAACTGCGGCTACGACATGTCTTCGCTGCGCACGCTGAAATGCCCAGAGTGTGGCGCCCTCCGCCCCCCACCCTCCGCCAAGGGTCCCGACAAGCCGGACCGACCCGTCCTCGACGCCTTGAAAGCGCCCGCGATCTGCTTCGTCGTCGGCATGCTCGGCATCACCGCCGTCGGCATCATCTCAGGCGAACCCCTTCTTCCCCTCGTCTACCTCGTCCTGTACCTCGTCGTCCTGCCCGTCGGCCTGCTCGTCTTCTACGTCTGCTGCTACCTCTGGATCGGATTCGACGCCCCGTTCTACCTCAACGCCGCCGCGCTGCTCGGGACGTACGCCATCGCCGACCTCGTCGGAGCCGTTACCTCCCCCCTCGGCTTCCTCGGCTGGGTCCTCCAGCTCCTCGTCTACGTCGGCGTCCTCAGCAAACTCCTCGATATCGAACTCGTCGACGCCATCCTCGTCGCCCTCATCACGGGCATCGTCAAGTTCGTGATCGTCTTCATCCTCGTAATGACCTTCACGCCTTACTTCCTTGGCTCCAAGTTCTGAATCGCCTCAGAAGATCGACAGCCCCAGCGCCATCCACAACCCCGCGACCACCATCACGATCGCCGTGTAGCCCACGATGTCGCGCGCCTTCACCCCCGTGATCGCGAGCAAGGGCAGCGCCCAGAACGGCTGCAACATATTCGTCAGCTCGTCCCCGTACGCCACCGCCATCACCATCTTCCCGGGGTCCACCCCCGCCGCCAGACCCGCGTTCACCGCCACCGGCCCCTGCACCGCCCACTGCCCGCCCCCCGACGGCACGAACAGGTTCACGATCCCCGCCGACCCCAGCGTCACCACAGGCAGCGCCCCGTGCCCCGCTCCGCCCGCGATCGCGTCCGCCATCATCTCCGTCAGCCCGCTCGCCTTCATCACGCCCATGATCCCGGCGTACAAGGGGAACTGCAGGATGATCCCCGCGCACCCCCGCGCCGCCTCCTCCACCGCCGCCAGATACCGGCGCGGCGTCCCGTGCAAGAGCAGCCCCAGCCCCAGCATCGTCAAGTTCACGCTGTCCGGGCTCAGGCTCAAGACGCCGCTCGGACCATGCGCCGGCAGGTAGTACCGCCACGCCCACCACCCGATCAGCGCCACCAGCGCCACATTGACGATCGGCGTGTCCTCGAGCAGACGCGGGACCAGGGGCGCCCGCTCACTTCGCCCCGACGGCGCGGGAGGTGTCCGCAGCCGCACGCCGAACTCGCTCGCCCCCTTCACGTCCCCTTCGCGGCGCGGGCACATCAGCGCCATCACCATCGGCACAATCACCAGCAGACCGCCGGTGACGAACAGGTTCATCGGGCTCAGGATCGTCTCGCTCAGCGGGATGGGCCCGATCGGCGACTCGCCGTGGAACACCTCCGCCAGATCCTTGGCGGTCGTCACCTTCAGCGGCGCCGACCCCGAGAACCCGCCGTGCCAGACGAGCATCGCGGTGTACCCCGCCGCGACGATCAGCGGGTAGTGTGCGCCCGCGCCGCGCCGCTCCATCCCCTCCCCGACCCGTCGTGCGATCAACGCCCCCGCAATCAGCCCCAGTCCCCAGTTCAGCACGCCCAGCGTCACCGACACGCCCGCGACCACGACCACCGCCTGCCACGAAGATCGCGGCATCCCCGCCAACCGATCCAGCACCCAGCTCACCGCCGGCGTGCTCGCCAGCGCGTGCCCCGTCACCAGGATCAGGCACATCTGCATCCCGAACGCCAGCAGCGACCACACCCCCTTGCCGCCCGCCCACGTATCCACCAGCGACGCCGGCGTCGAGTCCGTCAACGTCAGCGCCAGCACCAGCACCACGCCCGTCAACAAGACCGCGAGCACGAACGGGTCCGGCGCCGTCCGCCGAAACCCCTCGCTGATCTTCAACCCAAGCGTCGCGATCATGGTCGTCTTTCCTCCCTCTCCCTCCGGGGAGAGGGCCGGGTGAGGGGCTCCGTCGTCTATTTCTCTCCTCCCCCCGGTGGAGCCGGTTTCCAACCGGCTCAGATCTTCTCTTCCCCCTTTACCCCAACCCCTTCTCCAACCGCTCGATCGCCTTCCGCATCGTCTCTTCCGTTTTGCAGAACGCGAACCGCGCGAACCGCGCCCCATGCGAGGGCGTCGCGTAGAACGCGCTCGGCGGGATCGCCGCCACCCCCACCTCCGCCGTCAGCCATTTGCAAAACGCCACATCGTCCGCAAACCCCCGCGCTCCGCTCACCCGCGTGTGGTCCGCCATGATGAAGTACGACCCCTCCGGCACGACCACACCCAGCCCGCAGCGCGTCAATGCCTCGCCAAGCAGGTCCCGCATCGCCCTGTAGTGGGCGCACAACTCCCGCACCGACTCCTCTCCATCCGTCAGCGCCGCCGCCGCCCCAAGCTGCAGGGGCGTCGCCACGGCGAACGTCAGGAACTGATGCGCCGCCCGCACCCCCGCCGTCAGGTGCGGAGGCCCGATGGCCCACCCGATCTTCCACCCCGTCAAGCTGAACGACTTGCCCAGGCTCGACAGCGTCAGCGTCCTGTCGCCCATCCCGTCGATCGCCGCCAGATGCACGTGCGGGCGATCGTCCTCGTACCACAGCCGTTCGTACACCTCGTCCACGATCGCAATCGCATCATGCTCGACGCACAAGTCTCGAATCAACTCGAGCTCCGCCCGTGTAAACACCTTCCCCGTCGGATTGTGCGGCGTGTTCACCAGAATCGCCTTCGCCCCCGCGAACGCCTCCCGCAACTCCGCCTCCTCGAACCCGAATCGCCCGTCCGCGCCCGGGCGGAGCGTCACCCACGCCCCGTGCGCTCCCGCCATCGCCAGACACGCCCGGTACGAGTCGTAGAACGGCTCGAACACCACCACCCGCTCGCCCGGGTTCACGAGGCCGAGCAGCGCCGCCGCGATCGCCTCCGTGCACCCGGCCGTCACCGTCACCTCGCGCTCGGGGTCCACCTCCAGCCCGCTCGAGCCTCCGAACCACCCGGCCACCGCTCGGCGCAGCTCGGGCGTCCCTGGCATCGCCGCGTACTGGTTCCGCCCCTGGCCCATCGCCCGTGTGACCGCGTCCTTCACGAACGCTGGCCCGTCGAAATCCGGGAACCCCTGCGACAGATTGATCGCCCCGTGCTCGAGGGCGAGCGCGCTCATCTCGGCGAAGATCGTCGTCCCGAATGGGGCAAACCGCTCCGCTTTCCGAGACTTCATCGCCCCGCACATGCCGACACCCTACCACACCGCCGCCCCCGCCCGGGTGGCGGCCCCCGCCCGACTCTGCAACACTCCCCCCATGCTCAAGCCCGGCGCCAAGGCCCCGCACTTCACCCTCACCGACGACGCCGGGCGTCCCCACAACCTCCCCTCCCTCACCGAGCGGGGCCCGCTCCTCCTGTACTTCTACCCCGCCGACTTCGCCCCCGGGTGTGTCCGCCAGGCTTGCATGCTCCGCGAGCACCACGCCGAGCTGACCGCCGCCGGCATCACCCTCGCCGGAATCTCCCCCCAGGGCGCCATCTCCCACGCCCGCCTGCGCGACAAGCACGACCTCCCCTTCATCCTCCTCACCGACCCCACCAAGACCGTCATCAAGGCCTACCACGCCGACGGCCCCCTGGGCATCGGCGTCCGACGCGTCACCTATCTCATCTCCGAGGATCGGCACATCCTCGACGCCCTCCGCGCTGACTTCAACATCGACAAGCACCGCGAGTTCGTCGACCGTGTCCTTGCTCGCCACGCCGCCCCAGCCGAGACCTGATCCCGAGGACGCCCATGCGCCCCCTCGTCTGGCTCCGCGCCGACCTGCGGACCCGCGACAACCCGGCCCTGGCCGCCGCCACCCGCGGCGCAACCCGCGGCGTCCTCGCCGTCTTCACCATCTGCCCCCGCCAATGGCGCGACAAGCACGACCTCTCCCCCGCCAAGGCCGACCTCATCCGCCGCACGCTCACCGTCCTCTCGAAGGACCTCGAGAAGCTCAACATCCCCCTCCTGCTCGTCGAGCGCGACGATTTTTCCGACGTCCCCGCCGCCCTCCTCGACCTGGCCAAGAAGCACGCCTGCGACGCTCTCTTCTTCAACGACGAGTACGAGTGGAACGAACGCCAACGCGACGACGCGGCCCGGACACTCTTCCACGACGCCGGCCTCGAAGTCTGCTCCTTCACCGACCAAACCGTCTTCCCCCCCGGCGCCATCCGCACCGGCCAGGGTCATTTCTACTCCGTCTTCACGCCCTTCAAAAAATCTTGGATCGCCCAGCACGCCGTCGGCGGCGCGACGGACGAGGCCCCGAACCCGAAACGACAGCCCGAACTGCTCGGCAAGCCAGACCCGATCCCCGCGTCGTTCAAGGGCTTCGACGCCGACGCCTCGATCGCCGATCTCTGGCCCGCGGGCGAGCACGAGGCCCACCGCCGCCTCACAGTCTTCTGCAACGGACCAATCAACGCCTACGCCGACGAGCGCGACCTGCCCGCGCTCGAATCGACGAGCGCCCTCTCCCCGTACCTCAATGTCGGCGCCCTCTCGACCAAGCAGTGCGTCAACGCGGCCCTCGCCATCAACCGCGGGCGCCTGAACACCGGCGCCGACGGTCCGATCAAGTGGATCTCCGAGCTGATCTGGCGTGAGTTCTACCGACACATCCTCGTCGGCTTCCCCCGCGTCAGTCGGGGCCAGCCCTTCCAGCTCGCCACGCGACGCATCCAGTGGAACGACAACCCCGACCATCTCGCCGCCTGGCAGAACGGGCGCACCGGCGTCCCCATCGTCGACGCCGCCATGCGTCAGCTCGCCCGGACCGGCTGGATGCACAACCGTCTGCGCATGATCGCCGCGATGTATCTCACAAAGGATCTCTTCCTCGACTGGCGTCTCGGCGAACGTTTCTTCTCCCGCAATCTTATCGATGGCGACCTCGCCAGCAACAACGGCGGCTGGCAATGGTCCGCCTCCACCGGCGTCGACGCCGCCCCCTACTTCCGCATCTTCAACCCATCCTCACAATCCAAGAAGTTCGACCCCGACGCCGAGTTCATCAAGCGGTATGTCCCCGAACTCGCCGACCTCGACGCCAAGGACATCCACGACCCGAGCACACGGCCAGCGGTCGCCCGCGCTCGTCTCGACTACCCCGCCCCACTCGTGGACCACGCGAGAGCACGCGACTGCGCCATCGCCGCCTTCAAAGCCATCAAGTAGCTCGCTCTTTTTCTGACTCTCCTGTCTTACTCTCTTGTCTTACGGTGGGGTGGGCTTCCAGCCTACCCGCCCCCCCTACTCCCGCTGGTACCCCAACAACCCCGCCGCCTTCCACGCCACCTCCGACCAGGGTGCGGCGTCCGTGACCCCTACCAGCTCTCGCGCCGCGCCCTCATCCCCCGGCGCCACCTCGCCGTGAGACTCCACGTACGCCTTCCACATCGTCTCGCCCTGCTCGACCCCCATCGCCCGCGCCTCGCGCCACGGCTCGTCCACCCACCGCAGCGCCTCCGCCACCGTCGCCTCCGCCGGCATGTCCGTGTGCACCATCCCGGGCGTCGTGTGCAGCCTCACCGGCAACCCGTCCTCGACCAGCCCCGCCACCCGCGCCTCAATCTCCACCCGGTTGAAGTCTTCCGAGCCGGTCAGCGCCCACATCCGCCGCTCCTTCACCAGCTTCCACAACTCCCCCTTCGGCTTGGGCAACCGCGCCGGCACGTACTTCCCGCCCCCCACCTGGGCCGGCTTGTACGAGTCCAGCCCCACGATCGGCACCGCCCCTCGGAAGATCTCCGGGAACGCCAGCACCATGATCGAGCTCACCCGCCCGCCGCCGCTGAACCCTGTCATGTACACCCGCGTCTCGTCCACGTTGAACCGCGACCTGCACGTCTGCGCCGCGTCCAGCATCAACTGCAACCGGTCCACGATCCCGTGCGTCGAGCCGTCACGCGTCTTGCGATAGTTCCCCGCGTTGTCGAACCCGCACGCGATCAGGTTCAGCTCGTCCAGGACGTCGAAGAACTCCTTGGGAATCCGCCACTCGTCCGTCGGGCTGCACCAGACGACAACCCCGCTCGCGACGTTCGGGTCGTACCCCTTCGGCAATCGGACCCACATCTTCTCTTCCGCGAGCACCCGCGTCACTCCCGAGAGCGCCTCCGCCGCGCCCCCTCGCCCCGCCCCGAACCGATCGCGCATCACGAGGTCTGTGAGCACGACCTGCCCCTCCACATACGGGTGCGGCAGATCGACGACCTGCCCGAGCGGCAGCGCCTCACTCCCCTCGATGTGTGCCGGCGCCCAGCCCGCCGCCAACGGCGCGAACCACCGCTCGTGCAGCTCCGCCGCGACCGACGGGTCCTCCATCGACCGCGCCACCCACGCGTCCCCGACCCGCAGGATCTCGACCCGCGTGCGCCCCGAGTCATTCTCCAGATGCACGACCCACCGCCGCTCGCCCGCGTCGCCCTGGTCGTCCGCGCGCCACACCTTCCGCGCCGACCGACGCAGCTCCCGCACGTCCTTCGCGTCCAGCACGCCCGCGACCCCATCGAGGCGTCGCAGCATCGCCGACCCCATGCGGGCCGCGTCAGGCGCCTCCTCGCCGAACGTCACCCACCCCCGCTCCGCCGCCTGTCCCTCCACGTCGAACACGTCCGACGGCGCCGCCCCGGCGACCATCGCCCGCATCGAGCCCGCCAGAAACGCGAACACAACCAGCACCAGGCGCGTTCTCTTCATGTGGGGCGATACCCCCTCCCCCAGCGCCCGGTTCCGCGCGATGAACCCATACCATCCGGGATGCGAGCCGCTCTCGCCCAACCCACGAGCCGCCAATGAGTTCCACGACCGCCGACACCCTCCCGACCACCCTCGCCGACCTCCGCGCCTCGGGCTGGACCTCCCGCCCCGTCAAGCAAGAACTCCGCGAGAACCTGATCGCCGCCCTGCGAGACTCCCGCGAGACCGGCGCCCCCCTCTTCCCGGGCATCCTCGGGTACGACGACACCGTCATCCCCGAGATCGTCAACGCGATTCTCGCCGGGCACGACATCCTCTTCCTCGGCGAGAAGGGCCAGGCCAAGAGCCGCCTCATGCGCCTCATGACCCGCTTCCTCGACGAATACATCCCCTACCTCGACATCCCGGGCTGCCCCGTCCACGAAGACCCCGAGCACCCGATCACGCGCCTCGCTCGCGAGTTCGTCGCCACGCGCGAGCCCGAGGACGTGCCCATCGCCTGGTGGCCCCGCGCCCAGCGATACGCCGAGCGCCTCGCCCCCGGCACGAAGTTCGCCGACATCATCGGCGAGATCGATCCCGCCAAGATCATGTCCGGCGCCTCCATGTCCGCCGAGGACGCCCTCCACTTCGGCCTCATCCCACGCATGCACCGCGCCATCTTCGCGATGAACGAGCTGCCCGACCTCGACGATCTCGTCCAGGTCGGTCTCTTCAACATCCTCGAGGAGCGCGACGTCCAGATCCGCGGCTACCCCGTCTCCTTCGACATCGACGTCCTCGTCCTCTTCTCCGCCAACCCCCAGACCTACAACCGCTCGGGCAAGGTCATCCCCCAGCTCAAAGACCGCATCGGCTCGACCATCCAGACCCACTACCCCCGCGAACGCGCCCTGGGCATCGCGATCCTCCAGCAGGAATCCAAGGTCGATCTGGGCGACCCCACCGACCCGGGCACGTACCCCGTGGTCATCCCGCCCTTCATGGCCCAGATCGTCGAGCAGATGTCCGCCGTCGCCCGCGCGAGCAAGTACGTGGACCACGCCTCGGGCGTCAGCGCCCGCTTCTCGATCGCCAACTTCGAGACGATGGTCGCCAGCGCCCGCCGGCGCGCGATCCTGCTCGACGAATCGCCCGCGGTCCCCCGCATCTCGGACCTGGGCCACTTCCACACGTCCGCCGTCGGCAAGCTCGAGCTCGACATGATGGGCGCCCACCAGATGAGTGAGCCCCAGGTGCTCGACGCGATCGCCGCCGAGGCCATCCGCGACGTCTTCGAGGAGTATGTGGACCGCCACGGCCTGTCCGAGATCGCCGACGTCTTCGCCAAGGGCGTCAAGGTCGAGGTCGGCGATCTCCTCCCCAGCCGCCACTACGCCGACCTGCTCAAGCGCGTCCCACCCGCCTGGGACAAGGCCTTCGAGGTCAACGCGAGCGAGGACCCCGCGGTCCGTGCAAGCTGCGTCGAGTTCGTCCTCGCCGGGCTCTACGCCTCCGACATGATCTCCCGCTCAACGCGTCACGGCCGCATCGAATACGAAACCTGAACCACATCATGCCAATCAACCCTTTACAAACCGGCCATCCCACCGCCTCCTGCGAGCGAAGCGACGCAAGCCCCTCCCCCGCTCCCAGCGGGGGAGGTGTCGAGCGAAGCGAGACGGAGGGGGTCTTCCGCTCATGACCACACCCAAACCCAATCTCGGCGGCCTCATCCACACCTACCAGCGCTACGACCCCCAGCGCTTCCCCTCCCCCACGACGCCGCCACCCGACCTCGCCTCCGCCGCCCTCGAGCACATGCTCGCCCACGGCTCCACGCGCCATCTCTCCGACGAGGACCTCGCCGACGCGATCCACCTCGACCCCTTCCAGATCGCCGGCCTCGGACCATCCTTGGACGCCCTCATCGCCATGCTCGAGGAGCGCAAGCGCAAGATCCTCGAGACTTACGACCCCAAGCCCGCGATGCGAAACGCGATCGAGGACTACCTCGACGTCGCCGGCAATATCGACGCGCCGACGCCAAAGCTCCGTGACCTGCTCGACAAGTCCGTCCGCGCCCAGTCGATCCCGGACCTCGAGCGCCTTTGGTACCACGCCGAGCGCGAGCACAAGCCCTTCGCCCGCGACCTGCTCGAACTGATCGAAACCCTCGGCGACCGGTACGAGGTCGAAGAGCTCGACGCCCGCTGGCCCTTCACCGGGCGCGAGCCCCTCGACGTCCAGGGCGCCATCGACGTCAAGGAGGAGCTCGAGACGATCGACAAGCTCCTCGAGCAGCTGCGCGAGGCCCTCAAGAACGCCAAGCTCGCGATCATCGACCTCGGCGAGCTGCGCCGTTTCGTGGACGACGCCGACGTCGAGCAGCTCCAGGAGTTCGGGCGCCAGATCCAGCACTACATCGAGGAGCAGGCCGAGCTGCAGGGCCTCGAGCGCGACGCCGAGCGTGGCGGCTACCAGCTCTCCCCCAAGGCCATGCGCCTCTTCCAGGGCAAGCTGCTCCAGGAAGTCTTTGCCAACCTCGAAGCCGCCAGGTCTGGGCGCCACCAAGGCCCGATCGTCGGCGAGGGCGCCGTCGAGCTACCCAGAACCCGCCCCTACGAGTTCGGCGACTCGCCGGCGCACATGGATGTGCCAAACACCATCACCAACGCCGCCATCCGCAACGCCTCCGCCCCTCCCCCGCTCCCAGCGGGGGAGGTGTCGAGCGCTGCGAGACGGAGGGGGTCCGTCTCTTCGTCTCTCCGTCTCTCCATCTCCTCCGAAGACATCTCCATCCACGACACCCGCAACTCCCCCAAGTGCGCGACCTCGGTCCTGATGGACATGTCCGGCTCGATGCGCTGGGGCGGACAGTACATCGCCGCCAAGCGCATGGCCCTCGCCCTCGACGCCCTCATCCGCTCCGAGTACCCGGGCGATCACCTCTCCTTCTTCGAGATGTACACCTTCGCCAAGCCGACCCACGTCTCGCGCATCGCCGAGCTGATGCCAAAGCCCGTGACCACACGCGACCCGTGGGTGCGCCTGCGCGTGGATATGTCCCGCCCGGACGTCACCGAGTCGATGATCCATCCCCATTTCACCAACATTCAGCACGCCCTCAAGCTCGCCCGCCAGACACTCGGCGCCCAGGACACCCCCAACCGCCAGGTCTTTCTCATCACCGACGGGCTGCCCACCGCCCACTTTGAAGAAGAAAAACTCTACCTCCTCTACCCGCCCGACCCGCTCACGGAGAAGGCAACGATGCGCGAGGCGATGCTTTGCGCGCGTGAGAACATCACGATCAACATCTTCCTCGTCCCGTCATGGAGCCAGGACTCCGAGGACATCGCCTTCGCCCATCGCCTCGCCGAGACGACCAAGGGACGCGTCTTCTTCACCGCCGGCCAGGACCTGGATCGCTTCGTCCTCTGGGACTACGTCAGCAACCGCCGCAAGATCATCGGCTAGCCCCCCCCCGCTCCCAGCGGGGGAGGTGTCGAGCGAAGCGAGACGGAGGGGGTCTTCCTCCGCCGGCGGAGCCAGTTTCCAACCGCCCCCAAGCTGCCTTCCTCCGTCACTCCTCAATCCACCAGCTCAAGCTCCGACCGTTGCTCGATCGTCTGCGTGCTCTGGCCCACCAGCTCCGCCAGCCCGCTCTCCTCACCGACGTCGATCTCCCAACTGCTCCGCACCGTCATCTCCTGGTGGACGACCACGCCCCGCTCGTCGTCGAACAGCGTCTCGCCCTCGATCTCCGAGTCCCCCAACCGGATCGTCACGCCCAGCATCCGCGTGAGCATCTGGACAGCCCCGCCCGCGTCGCCATCCCCGCTCTCGAGCCGCCCCGTGGACACGATCCGGGCGAGCCGCTCCCCACGCCGCCGCTTGAAGCCCTTGAGCGTGTGCTCGATCTCCGACCGCACCTCCCCGATCGGCGTCGGGTGCCGGACATCGTTCTTCCACGATTCCCGCACGCGGACCGATCGCCCCGGGATCGCCGCCAGCCCTTGCTTGATCTCACGTTCGAGCGCTTCCGCGTCGGACGCCATCGAAACACCCGACAGCGCCGTCCCCAGCCCCGCCCCCCGCAACGGCTCGAGCATCGACGCCCACGTCTGGGTAGCC
Source organism: Phycisphaerales bacterium (assembly GCA_041402005.1). Classification (GTDB taxonomy): domain Bacteria; phylum Planctomycetota; class Phycisphaerae; order Phycisphaerales; family UBA1924; genus JAJRXR01. The sequence goes on from JAWKTB010000004.1 coordinate 208,333, forward strand.
CCCTCCACGTCCGTCACGTCCCCATCGGGCGACACGCGGAATCGGACGCGCTGCCCCTCGAGCCCCGCGAAGGGCGCCACCAGCGGGTTCGACCTCGCCTCCTTCGTCGCCGGATCCTCTGAGTCGTACACCACGTCGCCGTGCGCATCGGTCTTGACTTCGACCCGCACCGCCTCGTAGGCCCGCTCGACGCTCGCGACGCCGTCCTCGTCCACCTCCAGCACGCGCTCGCGGTACCGCACCACCCGGGTCCACTCCAGCGACTCGCTCTCCTCGCCCGACACCCGCTGGACCATCCGCTCGGTGAGGCGGTACTGGCGATCCGCCCCAGGGTCCCATCGCCACGCCAGGCGCACACCCGGCTGGGCCGCCGCGACGCCGACCAGCCACCCCACCACCACCCACGCCATCAGCCATCGCCGCATCGGGACCTCCTCGATCCACCGCGCCCTGCGATCCGCGTCCGCCCCCCCCAGGTTCCCCCCGATGCGGCGCCCCTCCCCAGGATCCTCCCCTCCTCTCGATCCGAGACGCCCGATGCGCCTCAACGCCTTGACCCCGCCCCACCGATACCTACCCTTCACCCGCCCTAGAAATGGGGCCTGATCCCCGATAGCTCAATCGGTAGAGCGAGCGGCTGTTAACCGCTAGGTTGCTGGTTCGAGTCCAGCTCGGGGAGTTTTCAAGGCGTGCAGGACCAATCACTTGCGTCCTCCACGCCTTTTGCATGCGCACCCCCGAGTTCGACCATCACTCCCGCTCTTCCCACGCGCATGCTTCTGGACATGCTCATGCCTCGGGACGCCTCCGCCGCTTCAGTTGTCTGGCCGCCTTCCGACGGGAGCATTCGCACACGTGACGCGCCTCTCTGTGGCCCGCAGCAACACCAAAATGCACCGCGTCCCTGACCCCCGAGGGCAGGGAGATCAGGGATCCGCAGTGCACGAAGAAAGGTCGGCCGACTCCGCCAGTCCGCGGCCGACCCGAAACGCGCTCGGGTCGCCCGCCCGCCCGGCGTCAGGGGAGATACATCAGCCGCAGACCTCGCCCGCAAAGTACGTCAGGAACAGGATCACGTCCGTGAAGTCGAACCCGCCGTCACCCGAGTAGTCGACGCTCGGATCCGCCGACGCGAAGCGGACCAGGAACTCGACCACGTCGGAGAAGTTCAGCATCCCGTCCGCCGCGAGGTCGGCGGGGTTGGGGATCTTGTGGTCCCGCCCGGCGACGACGTAGACGGCCCCGCGCGTCGCGCTGTCGCCGTTCGCCGCGAGGATGTAGTCGCCGATCCCGTCCCCGTTCGCGTCGCCCGCGCCCGAGAGCGTCCCCGCCAGGTACGCCCCCGCCCGGTTCGACGTGAACGTCCTGAGCACCGTCCCGTCCGACCCATCGATCAGGTGCGCCTGCCCCCCCTCGGTCGCCCCGGCCTGGCTCCGCCACGACGCGACCAGCGCGTCCGAGATGCAGTCGCCGGTCACGTCCCCGATATTGCCCGCCGGCGTCCACGGGATCCCGCCGAACCCGCTGTTGATCGAGAACCCGTGGTACGACCCGATGATGTTCCCCGTCGCGCCGTCGACCTGGTAGTACCGACCCGACTCGGGCCCGAGCTCGTTGTCCCCGATGTCGCACATGACGAAGTCGGGCACGCCGTCGTTGTTGAAGTTCTGGAAGCCCTGGCACTGCTGCCACCCTGCGAGCACCCACCCCGTCGACAGCGCATCGATCCGGTAGATTTCCAGTCCCGTCGCCCCCGAGTACACGCGGACCTGCCCACGGAACGTCGCGCCCCACGGCCCGGGCGCCCCGACGCTGTAGTCCCCGACCTCGTCCCCGTCCACGTCGCCGATCAAGGACACCGTGTGCCCGAACCTGGCGTTGTTCGACGCCGGCCCGTCGTGCGTCCGGACGAGCGAGCCATCCGCCCCCGAGTAGAGGAACGCCCGCCCGAAGTTCACGCCGATGGCGTCGTTGCCCCACGCGCCCACGAGGACGTCGCCGTGCCCGTCGCCCGTGACGTCGCCGACGCCGCACGCGCGGAAGCCGAAGCCAGTGTTCGCGGTCCCGACGATGTCGAGCAGCTGAGCGCCGTCCGCCCCGGAGAACACGTACACGTGCGCGTCGTCCGTGCCGAAGAGGTAATCAATGATCCCGTCGGCGTTCACGTCCCCGGCGTCGCAGACGTAGCCCGCCGCCTCGTTCGCCCGCGTGCCGTAATGCGATCGGATCACGGTCCCCGTGGCCCCGTCGTACAGGTGCACGACGCCCGCGTTGTTCCCCCCGTCGTCCACACCCGGCGCCGCAACCAGAAACTCCATCGCCCCGTCGTGGTTGTAGTCCGCGACGGCGCAGACGTTCGCCCCGAAGCTGTCGCCCGCGTCCACGCCCACCAACTCGTGGATGATCTCGACGTCACCCTCGACGAACTGGCCGAAGGCCGACCCGCCGACGAACATGAACACGGCGACAACCGCTCCCGCGCGCAATGACGACATGTCTCTGGCTCCTGCGACTCGTATTGGATGCGTCGCGGGCCGTGCGCGCAGGGACTCACCCCCGTCGCGACAGCCCGCAACGATCCCGCTCGCGAGGCCCGCACGGGCCATCCGCGGCCCGATGGTGGGGTCCGGGCCCCGCCCTCACCCTCACATGCAGGAACCACGCCCGAATCGCGCAGGAAATGTCTGAAGTTTTGAGCCCCCCTCAAGGCGCCCCTTGGTCCGCCGCTTCCAGCCAGCCCAGCCCCCGGCGCAACGCCTCCTCCACGCCTGCCGACCCGGGCGCCAGCGCTGCGAGACACGACTCGATCTCGCCCGCCATCCACGCCCCGCCCCGAAGCTGCGCCCCCACCCGCACGATCCTCGCCAGAACCTCCCCGAACCGGGCCGGATCCGAATCGCACGCACGGGCAAAGACCGGCAACGCCGCGCCGATCACCTCGCCCCCATCCCCGGCCTCGCCATCCCCCACCCGCGCCGCCAGCTCGTCGAGCTCGGGCGCGCTCGACGGGAACGCCTCGCGTAGCCGCGCCGCCTGGAGGCGCACCGCCTCCACGATTTCCCCGCCCAGTTCCCTCTCATCCACGGCGCCGATCCGGCACAGCAGCCGCTCCCACGCCGCCTCGAGCGTGGACGCGAGCAGCACCTGGCTCGGCGACAACTCGATCGACTCGTCGTACACCGTGACTGCCTCGTCGCAGCGCCCGAGGTGTCGCAGGTAGCTCGCGTACGCGTTGAGCGCGTTGAGCGTGAACTGGCTCGTCAGCTCCGGGTCGTCCCTGTAGATCTCCACGGACCGCAGGTACCACCGCCCCGCCGGCTCGATCTCCCCCCTCGAGAAGTACGCGTGCCCGGCCCCGAGGCTCGTCTCCGCCAGCTCCGCCGAGGCGGTCACGCCCAGCCGCTCGAACATCGCCAGCGACTCCTCGTACAGCTCGATCACCCGGTCGGACGCCGGCGCGTCGGGCGCCTGCGACCAGTGCGCCAGCGCCAGATCCGCCAAAGTCTCGGCGACCAGCGGATGCTCGCCCCCGAGCGCCCGCCGCCGGATCTCGAGCGCCTCGAGCTGCATGTCCACGACGTCACGGCAATCCACTTCCCGTGTGAACACCAGGTCGGACTTCGCCCGCGCCAGCTTGGACAGCCCATCGGCAAGTCGCAGCTCGTCGACGTCTTGAGCCGCCCGATCGTGTTCGAGCGCCGCGCGAAGGTGCGGGATCGCCGCCTCGTACTGGAACAGCCCAAGGTGCACCCGCCCGATCGCCGCATGCACCCGCGCCGCCACGTCCGGCTGGTCCGCCAGCCGCGTTCGGATCAGTGTGTCCGCGGACTGGAGGAGGTCGTACACGCTGACGTCCCCCTCCTGCGCGAACGGGCTCGACGAGGCCAGCATCGTCTCCAGGAACTGCTGGACCCCCTCCGCCTCCTCGCGCGCATGGACGGCGTCGTCCCGCTCCCGCTTGGCCAGCGCCGCCGCCGACCTCGCCCGCGCCATCCCCACCGAGGTCGACGCGACCGCGCCCGCGGTCAGCAGCACGCCGAACGCCACGAACGCAACCCCGGTCCGGTGACGCGAGACGTACTTCCGCGCCCGGTACGCGAAGCTGTCCCGGTGCGCGAGGACCGCCTCGCCCGACAGGAACCGCTCCAGATCCTCCGAGAGCGCCTCGACCGAGGTGTACCTGGCCCCGGGCGCCTTGCGGATCGCCATCATCACGATGTCGTCCAGGTCCTGGGGGATCTCGACGCCGCGATGTTCGCCGCCCCCGCGCCGTCGGACCACGCTCGGCGCCGGCGGATCCACCTCGCAGATCATCCGCTCCGACTCGTAGCGTGGAATCCCCTCCACCTCGTACGCCGGTCGCCCCGCGAGCAGCTCGTACAGCACCAACCCCAGCGAGTACACGTCGGTCGCCGTCGTCACCGGCTGGCCCAGGATCTGCTCGGGGCTCGAGTACCGGAGGGTCATCGCCGCGGGCGCGGTCGCCGTCCCCGCCAGCCGCCCGCCCGGCCCCGCCTCCACCAGGCTCGCAATCCCGAAGTCCAGCAGCTTGAGCACGCCCTCGCGCGTGATCAGCATGTTCCCCGGCTTGATGTCCCGGTGCACGACCAGATTCCGGTGGGCGCACCGGATCGCGTCGCAGGCGCCGAGCAGCAACGCCACGACCTGACGTGTCGAGAGTCCGTGCTCGCGGCAGTACTCGGTGATCATCCCCCCGTCGATGTACTCCATCACCAGGTAGGGCAGCCCCGATGGCGTCGTCCCGCCATCGAGCAGCCTCGAGATGTTGGGGTGGTCGAGCAGCGCGAGCATCTGCCGCTCCCGCTGGAACCGGCGCACCATCCCCGTGGACTCGAGCCCGCGGCGCATCACCTTGATCGCGACCTGGTCGCGGTAGTCGTCCACCCGCGTCGCCAGGTACACCTCACCCATCCCCCCCGAGTTCAGCAGTCGGCCGACCTCGTACTTGTCGATCCTGTCCCCCGGCGTAAACAAGGGCTCCGCCCCGCCACCCTCCAGCACCTCGTCGAGTGAGACGACCGGCTCGAGGGCCCCCGCCCCCTCGCTCGATCGGAGCAGCCCATCGACCTCGTCCCGGACCGCCGCATCCTCCCCGCACGCCTCGCGCAGGTACGCCTCGCGAGCCTCGCCCTCGCGCTCGAGCGCGCCGAGGAAGACCCGACGCACCCGCTCCCAGCGCCCCGGGTCCGTCACGCCCGCATCTCCTTCATGAGCCACGCCCGCGCGAACGTCCAGCACTCGACGACCTTGCGCGCCGAGACCCCCGTGACTTCCGCCGTCTCCTCGATCGTCAGGCCACCGAAGAACCGCAGCTCGACCACCCGCGCGTGCAGGGGGTCGCGCTCGGCAAGGTCCTTGAGCGCCGCGTCGAGCGCGACAAGGTCGATCCGGCGCTCCTCGAGCGCCTCCACCGCCCGGTCCAGGGGCCCGCCTCCACCCGCCCCCCGCTTGGCCGCCCCCTTTGCCAGCGCGTGGTTCACCAGGATCTGTCGCATCAGCCTCGACGCGATCCCCAGGAGGTGCGACCTCGACGTCACCTCCGGCATCCGCTCACCCACCAGCCGCAGGTACACCTCGTGGACCAGCGCCGTCGGCTGCAGCGTGTGCCCCGAACGCTCCTCATTCAGGCAGCGTCCCGCGAGCTGGTGCAGCTCCTCGTACGCCCGCGAGATCACCTCGCCCCCCGCGTCCGCGTCCCCGCGCTGCCACCGCGCGATCAGCCGGGTGAGGTCTTGCGGCTCGCTGTGCGGCATCCCGGAGCGCTCCCTCTGACAAGGCGCCAAGCCCGCTCTCCCCGAGACCCGCCGATCCTACCCCCCGTCCCCAAGGGGCCCCCTGGCCGCCCCCCGACCCGATGCGTATGCTTCCCACCCCCGGATCCGCCCCGGGCGAGCCCCAGACCACGGAAACCCGCCATGAAGCCCGAGACCCACCCCACCTTCTACCCCTCCTGCAAGGTCTACTACAACGGCGAGGTCGTCATGACCTGCGGCGCCACCGTCCCCGAACTCCACGTGGACGTCTGGTCCGGCTCCCACCCCTTCTTCACCGGCAAGCAGACCTTCGTCGACGCCGCCGGGCGGGTCGAGAAGTTCCAGCGCAAGTTCGCCGGCGACTACTTCAAGGGCAAGAAGAAGAAGTAGCCTCCAACCCGATCGCTTCTGGGACGCCCCGCCGTGGGCGTCCCTTGTTTTTGGGACCTCGGCCCCGTTTTCGCCTCTGGTGATCTGGGCGCCTCTCGCTAAACTCGATCCCGGAGACCGCCCGCGGCTTGGCGGCGCGTCTCATCGTGGGGAGAGAGCATGGGCGCGTCCCGCACCTTCCGGGTCGTTGTCGCCGCGAGCGCTTCGGGCACACTTGTCCTTCCGACCGCCAACGCCCAGACGCTCCTCTTCGCCGAACGAGCTGCGCCACTCGGCGTCACCTCCACCCACGCCCCGGGCTCCCCCTTCGGCCTCGAGTTTCAGAACGCCGGCGGCGCCGTCGGCGACTTCAACAACGACGGCCACCCCGACCTCTTCGTCCTCGGCGGCGCCCTCGGCGTCGACAAGCTCTTCATCAACCAGGGCGACGGCACGTTCGTCAACCAGGCCGCCGCCTGGGGTATCGCCGCCACCCACGCCGGCTCCGGCGCCTGCGTCGGCGACTACGACAAGGACGGCGACCTCGACCTCTTCGTCACCTCCCTCGGCGTCGTCGGCAACATGACCGGCAACGTCAACCGCCTCTACCGCAACAACGGAAATGGCACGTTCACCGACGTCGCCGCCGCCGCCGGCGTCAAAAACTCCACCCTCCCCGGATTCCCCCTCGGCGACGCCTACTCCCCCGCCTTCGGCGACTACGACCTCGACGGCGACCTCGATCTCTTCGTCGCCGGCTACTACGGCGGCTCCCGCCTCTTCCGCAACAATGGCAACGGCACTTTCACAGACGTCACCGCCTCCGCCATCGACCCCGCCGCCGACATCTCCCACGTCCGCGGCTTCTCCGTCGCCTTCGTCGACATCAACGCCGACCGCTACCCCGAGATCCTCCTCGCCGCCGACTTCTACACCTCCCGCCTCCTCCTCAACAACGCCGACGGCACGTTCTCAGACATCACCGCCGCCTCGGGGTGCGGCCTCGACTCCAACGGCATGGGCGCCGCCTACGCCGACTTCGACCACGACTCACGCATCGATTGGTACGTCACCAGCCGCATCAACCAGGGCCAGGTCGTCGGCTCCGGCAACATGCTCTACATGAACATCGGCTCGGGGATCTTCCTCGAAACCTCCATGCCCGCCGGCGTCAACAATGGCCAGTGGAGCTGGGGCGCCGACTCACGCGACTTCAACCACGACGGACACCCCGACATCCTCGTGACCAACGGCTGGGATGGCGAGTTCGCCAACGACCCCACCCACCTCTTCCTCAACAACGACGACGGCACATTCACCGACGCCGCCACCGCCTGCGGCATCGTCCACACCATCCAGGGGCGGGGCGTCGCCACCCTCGACGCCGACGAGGACGGCGACATGGACATCGTCATCTTCAACAACGCCGCCCCCCTCACCTATTACGAGAACCAGCTCGCCGGCCCCGACGCCCACTGGATCAAGCTCCGCCTCGATACCTCACGCCGTCCCGAGCTCGCCCCCAACGGCTTCGGCGCCTCCGTCCAGATCACCGCGCCCAGCGGCCCACAGACCCATGCGCTCATCGGGGGCTCCAACTACCTCGCCACCTCCGAGCTGGTCATCCATGCCGGGCTCGCCGCCGACACCGTTGTCGACCAGATCGACATCACCTGGCCCGACGGCTCCATGACCACCCTCCGCAACGTCACCGCCGACGCCACCTACACCATCACCGCCCGAGGCCCCTGCATCGCCGACCTCGACGTCAGCGGCGCCCTCGACTTCACCGACGTCATCCTCTTTCTCACCGGCTTCGCCTCCGGCCACCCGCAGCTCGACCTCGCCCCGCCCTTCGGCGTCTTCGACTTCTCCGACGTCATCGTCTTCCTCACCTCCTTCGGCCAGGGCTGCCCCTAGGCCCCTTCCCCCGGTGGGGCCGGTTTCCAATCGGCCTGACCCCTCTCCGAGACCCCGAGAGCCCAGACCTCGGCGTATTTATCCATTGATCCGGATGAATGGATATACTCGTCCTGTCAAGCGACCCACGGACCGGGAGACAAGATGCCCGCCAAGCTCCTCGACCATCTCGCCCGCCGCGTCCTCGTCCTCGACGGCGCCATGGGCACCCAGGTCCACGAGCACGACCTCGACGTCGAGACCGACTACTGCGGGTGCGAGAACTGCACCGACGTCCTGGTCAAGTCGCGCCCGGACCTGATCCAGCAGATCCACGAGAACTACCTCGAGGCCGGCGCCGACGCGATCGAGACCAACTCCTTCGGCGGCGCCCGCCACGTACTCGGCGAGTTCGACCTCCAGAACGAGACCTACGACCTGGCCAAACGCGCCGCCGAGATCGGTCGCGCCGCCGCCGACAAACACTCGACCACCGACAAGCCCCGCTTCGTCCTCGGCTCCATGGGCCCGGGCACCAAGCTCATCACGCTCAACCAGATCGACTGGCCCACGCTCGTCGCGTCGTACCGCGAGGCGATGCGTGGCCTGATCGACGGCGGCGCCGACGCCATCCTCATCGAGACCTGCCAGGACCTGCTGCAGGTCAAGGGCGCGATCAATGCTGCTTTGGGGGTGCTCGACGACACGGGCAAGACACCCGACGACGTGCCGATCATGGTCTCGGTCACGATCGAGCAGACCGGCACGATGCTGATGGGGACGTCCATTGAAGCGGCGCTCATCGCGCTGCGCGGCTACCCGATCGCGTCGCTCGGCCTCAACTGCGCCACCGGCCCCACAGAGATGGCCGAGCACATCCACCACCTGGCCAAGCACTGGGACCGGCACATCTCCGTGCTCCCCAACGCCGGTTTGCCCGTGATGGTCGAGGGGCGGGCCGAGTTCCCGCTGCGATCCGAGCCCTTTGCCGAGGCGATGCTCCGGTTCATCGAGCACGACCGGGTGTCGGCCGTCGGCGGGTGCTGCGGCACCACGCCCGAGCACATCCGCCAGCTCGCCAAGCTCGTCAACGGGCGCGCGCCTGCGAAGCGCGACGTCACACCCCCTCCCCCTGCGGCGACGTCGCTCTACGCCCCCACCGAGTTCCGCCAGGACGCCTCTTTCCTCATCATCGGCGAGCGCTGCAACGCGTCGGGCAGCCGCAAGTTCAAGCAGCTCCTCGAAGCCGAGGACTGGGACTCGATCGTCTCGCTCGCCCGCGAGCAGGTGCGCGACGGCTCGCACGTCCTGGACATCAACGTGGATTACGCCGGTCGCGACAACGCTTCCGACATGCGTGAGGTGGTCAGCCGCATCGCCAAGCAGGTCGACGCCCCCCTCATGCTCGACTCCACCCAGCCCGCGACCATCGAGGCCGGCCTCATGCACGCCCCGGGCAAGTGCATCATCAACTCCGCCAACTTCGAGGACGGCGAGGAGAAGTTCGACCAGCTCTGCCGCCTGGCCAAGACCTACAACGCCGCCCTGGTCATCGGCACGATCGACGAGGACAAGGAAGCCGCCATGGCGCGCACGGCCGACCGCAAGCTCGCGATTGCCACCCGCGCCATCGAACGCGCGACCACACACCACGACATCCCGCGCTCCGACATCTTCATCGACCCCTCGTCCTGCCCATCTCGACCGGCATGGACTCCGACCGGCGCTCGGCCCTTGAGCTCATCGAGGGCACGCGCCGCATCGCCGAGGCGTTCCCCGATGTGCAGATCACGTGCGGGCTCTCCAACGTCTCGTTCGGCCTGAAGCCCGCCGCCCGCGTGATCCTCAACTCCGTCTTCCTCCACGAGCTGACCGAGGCCGGCATGACCAGCGCCATCGTCCACGCCAGCAAGATCCTCCCCCTCAACAAGATCGAGGAAGCCCACAAGCTCGCCGCCCTCAACCTCATTTACGACCGGCGCGACATCTCCATCGGCGGCACGGGCCTGCCCACCCCCGAGCAACGCCCCGAGCCCGCGATGACCTGACTCTTCCTCCCTCTCCCCTTTGGGGAGAGGGCCGGGGTGAGGGGCTACCAATCCTCCTCCCCCTTCGTCTCTTGTCTCTCCGTCTCCCTTTCTCCTGGAATCCCATGCCCGACTACGACCAGTCATTCGACCCCCTCCAGGCCTTCATCGACCTCTTCAAGGACGTGGACTCCGTCCAGGAGGCCAAGAAGGAGAAGGCCAACCTCACCCTCGAGGAGCGCCTCCGCGCCCACATCATCGACGGCGAGAAAGAGGGCCTCGACGCCTGCATCGATGAGGCTCTCGCCAAGTACCCCCCGCTCGACATCATCAACGATCATCTCTTGGACGGCATGAAGACCGTCGGCGAGCTCTTCGGCTCGGGACAGATGCAGCTCCCCTTCGTCCTCCAGTCCGCCGAGTGCATGAAGAAGGCCGTCGCCCGCCTCGAACCCCACATGGAGAAGATCGAGGGGCAAACGAAGGGCTCGATCGTCCTGGCCACAGTCAAGGGCGACGTCCACGACATCGGAAAGAACCTCGTCGACATCATCCTCACCAACAACGGCTACACCGTCCACAACATCGGCATCAAGCAGCCCATCGCCGACATCCTCAAGGCCTGGCACGACACCAACGCCGACGCCATCGGCCTCTCGGGCCTGCTCGTCAAATCCGTCAACGTCATGGAGGACAACCTCAAGGAGCTCAACCAGCAGGGCATCGAGATCCCCGTGCTCCTGGGCGGCGCCGCCCTCTCACGCTCCTACGCCGAGGGCTACCTCCGCTCGGTCTACGCCGGCTCCCTCCTCTACGGCAAGGACGCCTTCGAAGCCCTCCGCATCATGGACCATCTCGCGACCGGCAGACTCGACACGCTCAAGCAAGAAATCGAAGACCGCCAAACCTCCCGCTCCGAAGCCAAGAAGGCCCACGACGAGAAGCGAGCCAAGGCCGCCGGTGGGACAGGCGTCTCGCCTGTCGCCACAGCAACCAGCCCCTCCCCCGCTCCCAGCGGGGGAGGTGTCGAGCGAAGCGAAACGGAGGGGGCCCGCGCCGACATCCCCCGCGACAACCCCATCCCCGAACCACCCTTCTACGGCTCCCGCATCGTCCAAGACGTCCCCCTCGAATCCATCTACCCCTACATCAACCCCACCGCCCTCTTCTCCACCCAGTGGCAGCTCAAGCGCGGCCCGCGCTCCAAGGCCGAGCACGAGGCCTATCTCAAAGACCACGCCTGGCCCGTCTTCGAGAAGCTCAAGCAACAGTGCGCACAAGAAGGCGTTCTCGAGCCCGCCGTGGTCTACGGGTACTTCCCGTGCTGCTCCGAAGGAAACGACCTGGTCGTCTTCAACCCCGAGGGCCCCGCGCAAGAAATCGAGCGTTTCACCTTCCCCCGCCAGACCACCCGCCGAGCCCTGTGCATCTCCGACTTCTTCAAGGACGCCGACGAGTGCGCACGTCTCGGGCGCAAGGACGTCCTCGGCCTCTCCTGCGTCACCATGGGCCCCAAGATCACCAACGTCTGCAAGCGCCTCTTCGAGTCGGGCGACTACCAGCAATACCTCTACATGCACGGCATGGGCGTCGAGACCGCCGAGGGCCTCGCCGAGCTCTGGCACAAGCGCATGCGCCAGGAACTCGGCTTCGCCGCTGAGGACGCCCCCAAGATCCCCGACCTCTTCCAGCAGAAGTACCGCGGCAGCCGGTACAGCTTCGGCTACCCCGCCTGCCCCGACATGTCCGACCAAGAGAAGCTCTGGCGCCTCATCGACCCCACCCGCATCGGATGCACCCTCACCGAAAACTGGCAGATCGACCCTGAGCAATCCACCAGCGCGATCATCGTCCACCACCCCAGCGCCAAATACTTCAACGCCTGACCACCCCCCCCGACCTGACCTCTCCCCCCGGTGGGGCCGGTTTCCAACCGGCCCGGATTCCTTCACCACGGAGTACACGGAGGATCACGGAGGGCGTTTGAGTGTCGGAATGAGCACTCGGTGCCACGGCTGACCCACTTCGGGCAGCCGTGCTCCCGACCCGCCGATCTCACGACTGCCGACCTCCCGCCTCCTACCTCCCCCGCCCCGCCACAGCAACCCAATGAACACCGGCCCCCAAGATCGCCATTAAGCACACTGATCGGCATCCGCCCCGACCCCAGCTCGATCCCTTCACAAGCCGCATCCGCGCCGACCACGGCGCCGCCCCCGAGCAGCCCCGCCCCGATGACCACCCCCGGTGACCCGCTCCACCGACTAGCCGCACCGCGTGCGGACAGATCAACCCAACGAACCCGATCGGCCCCGCCAGCACCACCGCCCCCGCCGTCAGCACACCGCTCACGACGAACAACATCCCCTGCAGCCGCCGAGCGACACGCCCACCGACCGCGCCTCGTCATCCCCCATCGCCGCCGCGTCCATCCACGGCCCAAGCCACGCCCCGATCCCGACACCCACCAGCGTGATCCCCCCGATCACGCCCACGCGCCACCACGTCGCGTCATCATCGAGCATCCCCAAGAGCCACCGCCCCGACGCGTACCCCCTATCCGGCATCAGGTTCTGCACGAACACGATCCACGCCGCGCACACGATCCCCACGACGACCCCAAGCAGGATCATCGTCACCGGGTCGATCAGCCCCCGGCGTTGACTCAAGACATACACCAGCCCCAGCACCGCCAACGCCCCGAGCATCGCCGCCGCGTCGATCCCGCCCCACGCGACCAGCTCTCCTGTGCGCAGGTGATGCACGTACGTCGCGATCGTCACCGCCAGGCTCGCCCCCGCCGCGATCCCGAGCAGATCCGGCGACGCCAGCGGGTTCCGCAACAACGACTGCAGCATCACCCCCGCCCCCCCCAGCCCCATCCCGACGACGACCCCCATCACCACCCGCAACCCGCGCAGGTTCCAGTACGCCGCGCCCTCCGCGTCGAACCCGGGCGCCTCGAACCCCCCGTTCCCCACGCTCAAACGCACCCACGCCGCGCCCAGCACGAGCACCCCGCACACCACCACCACAACCCACTGCCGTCGGCTCACACATTCAGCCTACCCCTCCTCCCGACCTTCCGACCCTCCTCCCTCTCCCCCCTGGGGAGAGGCCCGGGGTGAGGGGCTCCCGCATCTCCTTCGTACTCCGTCTCCTCGCCCCTTCTCCCGCGCCCTGCGGGAGAGGGCCGGGGTGAGGGCTCCGTCTCCTCCCAAACTTCTCCTCGCTCGTCCACCCTCTGCCATCTGCCATCTGCCATCTGCCATCTGCTATCTGCTATCTGCCCATCTGCCCATCTGCCCATCTGCCTCCCCCCTGACTATCCGCCCTCATCGAGGAGCCCCATGTCCAAGCCCCTTCCGCTGCCGCGTCGTCACCCCCACCGCCGAGCTGCTCGACCACGAGGCCAAGTACGCCTCGATCCCCCTGTGGGACGGCATGATGGGCATCCTCCCGGGTCGCGCCCCCATCGTCGCCCGCCTCGGCGCCGGCGAGCTCAAGCTCGACATTCCCGACGACAAGCACTCCCACTCGGGCCACCGCTCCTACTTCGTCGCCGGCGGCTTCATGCAGATGTCCACCGACACGCTGACGATCCTCGCCGAGCAGGCGATCCCCGCCGAGCAGCTCAATGAGTCCGAGGCCCAGGCCGAGCTTGCCGAGGCCGAGGCCCGCCAGGTCCCCGCGGACGCCCCCGACAAGGCCGCGGCCAACGACAAGCTCCGCCAGATGCGCGACGCCGCCCGCTGGAAGCTCCGCCTCGCCAAGCAGGCCAAGGGACGGGGTATCTAAAGCAGAGGCATTGGGCATTAGGGATTAGGCAATAGGGAGAGATCCCAGCGCGTAGTCCCTGTCTAATGCCCAATGCCTAATCCCTAATGCCTTCCCCTAGGCCTTCCTCGACATCGCCCGCTGAATATCCCGCTTCGCGTCCCGGTCGGCGATCGCCTGCCGCTTGTCGTGCGCCCGCTTGCCTCAGCGCCACCCTGGATCAGCAGCTTCGCCATCCCGTTCTTGAAGTACAGCTTCAAAGGCACGATCGTCACCCCCTTCTGATCGACTTGGCGCGCCAGCTTCACGATCTCCCGCTTGTGCGCCAGCAGCACCCGGTTCCGCACCGCCGGATGCTGGTTCTGCCCCGCCGGCCCGTACACGCCCACGTTGATCCCGTGCAGCGTCAGCCGCGCCGGCTCCGCCTGCGCCGTCACGTACCCCTCCGCGATCGAGCAGTTCCCCGCCCGGATCGACTTCACCTCCGACCCCTGCAGCTTGATCCCCACCTCGAGCGTGTCGTCGACGAAGTAATTGTGCCGCGCCTGACGATTCTCGATCGTCGGCGCCCCCTTCGCACTCTTCCCCTTCTTCGCCATCGGGGGGAACCTTAGACGCCCGCCCCTCCTCTTCGGTGGGGCCGGTTTCCAACCGGCCCGGATCAACACGCCATCAACGCAACACCCCCACGCCCACGACGAGTCCGCGAGTCGTGGGGTCTACCCGTTCACCACCCGGTTCCCCAGCACCCCGATCTTCTCGATCTCCACCTCCACCACATCCCCCGCCCTCAAAAACACCTGCGGCTTGCGCCCAAACCCCACCCCGCTCGGCGTCCCCGTCAAGATCACCGTCCCTGCCGCCAGCGTCGTCCCCTGACCAGCTCCGCGATCAGCCTCGCCACCGGGAAAATCATGTCCGCCGTCGTCGCGTCCTGGCGCACCTCCCCGTTCACCCGGCACACGATCGACAGCGCCTGCGGATCCCCACCTCCCGCTGGCGCCACTCGCGGCCCGAGCGGACAGAACGTGTCGAAGCTCTTCCCCCGACAGAACTGCCCCCCGCCCCCTCCTTTCTGCCACCACCGCCGACACGTCGTTCGCACAGCAGTACCCCAGCACGTGCTCGGAGCCGCCCGCGCCTCGCTCACGTCCTTGCACGCATGCCCGATCACCACCGCAGCCCGCCTCGTAGTCGACCTGCTCCCGTCGCCGCGTCCCGGCACAGATCCGGGATCACGATCTCATCCCCGTCGAGACACGCCGAGCTCGGGTTCTTCGTGAAATACATCGGGCGCTCCGGCGCCTTGCCCCCCATCTCGCTGGCGTGCTCCGCGTAGTTGCGCCCGATTCCGATGATGTGCCGAAGCTCCAGGGGCGCCGCCCCCTCACACTCCACCACCACCCCATACTCGCCACGCTGTAGTTTCATGTCTTCCTCCCTCTCCCACCCCCGGCGGGAGAGGGCCGGGGTGAGGGCTCCTGTTTCTACTACTTCTTCGTCCTACACCACCTCAATCCGCCCAACGCTCGCCACAAGCCCCGCCGCCGCCCCGCGCCCCAAGAACGCCTCGATGGCCTCGCGCCCCCGCGCCCCCATGTCCACCGTCAACTCACTGACGTACATCCGCAAGTACTCATCCAAGAGCGCATCGTCATCCCACTCCGCCCGGTCCCCCCGGTTCGCCCGCAGATACGCCCGGCTCTGAGCCGGATGCCCGACGGCGTGACGCACCGACAAATCAAGAATCCGCGCCACCTCGCGGACCGTCCCCCTCCCATACCGCTCGTCGAGATCCCGCCGCACCACGTTCAGCCCCAGGGGCAGGGGCAGCCCCGTCTCCCCGGTCCACCACGCCCCCAGATCCACCAGCACCCGCAATCCCATCTCGCCAAACGTCAGCTGCGCCTCGTGGATCAGCACCCCCGCGTCCACCTCTCCCCGCGCCACCGCCCCCGGAATGTCGCTGAACAGCATCTCGACATGCTCGAACCCACACTCGCCGACCATCAGCGACAACGCCATGAACGCCGACGTGTTCACCCCCGGCACCCCGACCCGGCGCCGGGGCCGCAACCGCCGCAGGTGCGAACGCGCGAACCCTCGCGCACCACCACCCGCGGCCCGTACCCCTCCCCGAACGACCCCCCGCACGCCGTGATCGCGTACCGATCCGCGATCGCCGGATACGCCGCACAACTGATCGCCGTGACGTCGTACACCCTCCCCGGTGGGGCCGGTTTCCAACCGCCCACCTCCTCTCTCCCCTCCGGGGAGAGGGCCGGGGTGAGGGGCCTGGTCCCTCCACGCTCTTCCCCCCTCCCCCACCACCAACCGATTCAGCTCCTCGACATCCCGCGCCACCAGCTCGAACCGGTACCGCCCCGTATCAACCGCCGCCCCCGACCCATCCTGCCCAACGAGCGGCCACCACATCACCAGATCATCCGAGTCCGGCGAGTGGGCCAACGTCAGCCTCACGACATCCTCACCCATCAACATCCTCCACCCGCCACGCACTCCCGCACTCCGGACACACCACCACCCCCGCCTCCCGCTCGGGCGTCCCCCGCAGATCATAAAAGCAACCCACGCACACCCGCATCGACAGCATCGCCCGCGTCGCCGCCCGGTCGTCCACGTTCATCATCACCAGCCCCGCCAGGATCACCGCGATGATCCCGATCGGCGCCAGATACCCGAACGCCACGCCCACCCCGTGCCCGAAGTGCACGCCGAACGCCGACGACAGCACCGTCGCCACGACCACGCACGTGATCAGCACGAGAAACGCCACAAGCGGCGTCGCCATCATCCACTTCGCCCACAAGGGCGTCGCCCGCCACCGCGCCCGCCCGAACTCCTTGCGCCGATCCCACCCCCGCACCTGCTTGCGCCGCTTCTCCGCCCGCAGATGCCGCACCCTCCGCCCGTCCTGGTCGTGCACCGTCCCCCACACATGATCGAGGAACGTCTGCCTCGGATGGGGCGGGAACTCGCTCAAGTACGCTCCTCCGCCATTCCATCCAGACGAATCCGCCACGCCGCCCCACACTCCGGGCACACCACGTATCCGTCGTCATCCCTGCTCGCACTCGCGAGCGAATACGCACACCCCGGGCAACGCAGCACCGACAACGCCGCCGCCCGTCGCGCGACGAACGCCTTTCCCGCGAGCAGCCGAGGCAGCAAGACCGCCATCCCAACACTGAACGCCACCGCAAATACAACGCCAGGAATCCCCACTCCCCTCCCCGCAACTGCCGCCACGATCACCAGTGGCAAGGGTAAGAACGCCAACGGCGGAGCGATGCCGGCCAGCACCACGGCCAAGTTCTTCCCATGCTCGTTGAATGTATTGAGAAACCGCCCCTGCTCGCGCCAATGCAACCCGCGCTCGAGCGCCAGCCTGGGCGCGATCCGCCTCACCGGCTGCCCACGATCATCTCGAACCCCCCACACTCAGAACATCCCCATCTGATCCTTCATCAAGACCTGATCCGTCCGCGGATGCTCCACGTCGATCCGGTAGTCCCCGCTGTAGCACGCCGTGCAGTACGCCGCCGCCGGGTGCTTCATCACCCCCAGCAGCCCCTCCAGCGAAAGGAAGTGCAGCGAGTCCACCCCCAGGTAATCCCGGATCTGATCCACCTCACGCCCGTGCGCGATCAGTTGCTCCCGCGTCGCGAAGTCCACGCCGAAGAAGCATGGATGGCGGATCGGCGGGCAGCTGATCCGCAGATGGATCTCCTCGGCCCCGGCCTCGCGGATCTGCTTCATCTTCTCCCTGGTCGTCGTCCCCCGAACGATCGAGTCGTCCACGACGATCAGCCGCTTGCCCTTGACGATCTCGCTGACGACGTTCAGCTTCAGCCGCACCGCGGTGCGGCGCTCGTCCTGCGTCGGCTTGATGAACGTCCGTCCGACGTACCGGTTGGGCACGATGCCCTCGCGGTACGGGATGCCGCTCGCCGTCGCGTACCCGTTCGCCGCGCTCCGACCCGAGTCGGGCATCGGCATCACGTAGTCCGCGTCCACCGCCGCCTCTCGCGCCAGCGCCGCCCCCATCGACTCTCGCGCCGCCAGCACGTTCTGCCCAAAGACGACGCTCGAAGGGTTCGCGAAGTACACGTGCTCGAACACGCACATCGCCGGACGCTTCGCCGCCTCCGCGAACCGACGGCTCTCCACCCCCCGCTCCGACAGCGTCACGATCTCCCCCGCCTCCACCTCCCGCACGAACCGCGCCCCGACCACCTCGAGCGCCACCGTCTCGCTCGCCACCATCGGGCGCCCGTCATCCAGCTCGCCCAGGACCAGCGGCCTCCACCCCCACGGGTCCCGTGCCGCCTCGATCCGATCCGGGAACAGGAACACGACGCTGAACGCCCCCTGCAGCCGGCGCAGCGTCGCCGCCAACGGATCCGACGCCTCCCGCTGCTCTGGCGACGCCAAGAGATGGATCATCACCTCCGTGTCGCTCGTCGAGTGGAAGATCCGCCCCTCCTCGGCAAACACCGTCCTCAGCGCCTCGGCGTTCACCAGGTTCCCGTTGTGCGCCACACCCACCTGCCCGCCCAGATACCGCTCGACCAGCGGCTGCGCGTTGCACACCTGCGACCCGCCGAACGTCGAGTACCGGTTGTGCCCGATCACCCCCAGCGCCCGGTCGTCCGCCGTCGCCCACCGGCGCAGCCGCTCGAGCGTCCGAGCGTCGAACACCTCCGCGACCAGCCCCATCCCGACGTGCCCGTGCAGCTCCACGCCGTCGGAGACCGCGATCCCCGCCGACTCCTGCCCCCGGTGCTGCTGGGCGAACAGCGCGGTGTACGTCAGCTCGACCCCGTCGGGGCGCCCCCACACCCCGATGACCCCGCACTTCTCCTTGGCCTCGCGCGCGCTGGCGGGCGCCGACAGCACCTCCAGCGGAACTCGACGCGGCGGGTTCATTCCTGGCACAGCATTCTCACGTTCCGAGGCGACAACCGACGGGAGCGCGAAAGTCTAGCGACCTCTCCACCCCCCTCCTCATCACCTCCCCCGCACCCCTCCCCCGCCTCCAGCGGGGGAGGTGTCGAGCAAAGCGAGACGGAGGGGGTCCGCCTGCGCCCGCCTTGTCTTCCATCCCCTCTCATCCTCCCTCCCTCTCCCGCGCCCCGCGGGAGAGGGCCGGGGTGAGGGCTCCCTCTCCTCCACATCCATCTCCCCTCTCCCCTCCGCAGAGAGGGCCGGGGTGAGGGACTCCCTCCCCTCCGTCCCCTCCCCACCCTCCCTCTTTCCACTGCGTCTCTCAGTCTCTTCGTCTCTCCGTCTCTTCCCCCCGCCTTGACCCCCCCCTTCCGCCCCCCTTCAATCCCGTCCCTGGGCATCGCCATGCCCGGACCGGCACGCAGACCGAAGCCTCGGCCCCCTGCCCGGTCGCTGAAACACACAGCACCCCACCCCACCAGACAGCAATGGGGGTGGGTGACGGAAGAAAGGAACGATCCCATGGCCAACTACACCGGCCCCAAGGTCCGCCTCTCGCGCCGCGTCGGCGTCCCCATCGCCGACCTCCCCAAGCACACCTCCAAGCGCCAGCTCAACCCCCCGGGCATGCACGGCTACCGCGGGCGCCGCCTCCGCGACTACGGCATCCGCCTCCAGGAAAAGCAGAAGCTCCGCTACCACTACAACATCCTCGAGAAGCAGTTCCGCAACACCCTCGAGCTCGCCCGCTCCAAGCAGGGCAACTCGGGTGAGCTCCTCCTCCAGTACCTCGAGCGCCGTCTCGACAACGTCGTCCGCCGCATGGGCATCGCCCGCTCCATCTGGGCCGCCCGCCAGATGGTCGTCCACGGGCACGTCCTGGTGAACGGGCGTAAGACCGACCGCCCCTCCTTCCAGGTCTCCGTCGGTGACAAGATCACCATCAAGCCCGGCATCCAGAAGGTCGCCCGCGAGGCGATGGAGTCGCTCGCCGGCCACGAGATCGCCGGCTGGATCGACTTCAACCCCTCCGAGCTCTCCGCCAAGATCGTCAGCCTCCCCACGACCGACCAGATCCCCTTCGACGTGAACACCAACCTCATCATCGAGCTCTACAAGTAATCGACGCCGATCTCGACGCCCACAGGCGCCGAGGATGAGCACGAGCGAATCCTCGGGCCCGATCCCGAGGATTCGCTCTTTCACGACCCCCCGACGACACGCACCGCGGAGCCCCCATGCTCAAGTTCCTCCGCAAGTACAACGTCCTCATCCTCGTCATCGGCGGCTCGCTGCTGATGGTCGTCTTCCTTCTCCAGCCCGTCCTCACACGCCTCCAGCCCAGCCCCGAAGAACGCAAGATCGGGACCATCGGCGCCGACAAGTCCAAGGTCGCCCAGCGCGACCTCCACGAGGCCTCCGACGACATCCGCATCCTCGAAGCCCTCTCCCCCTTCATCGTGCGCGCCGGTCTCCAGCTCGACCAGGGGCACGAGATGCACCACTACTTCCTCCTTCTCTACGAGGCCAAGCGCGAAGGCCTGGTCGGCGGCGTCGACGACGGCGCCTCGCTCATCCCACAGCTCGCCCGCGACCAGGCCCAGCTCGAAGAACTCTCCAAATACCCACAGCAGTACTGGGGCCTCATCCGCTCCCAGCCCTTCTTCGCCCAGGACGTCGCCAAGAAGGCCGTCGAACTCGAGCCCCAGCTCATGCAAGCCCGCGAGCTCATCGCCCAGCGCTGGGGCATGCCCGTCGACCGCGTCGACCAAGCCCTCGCCAACACGAGGGGCATCCTCCGCCTGCGCAACACCTACAACGCCGCCCTCCGCTTCTCCGCGCCCGACGCCCTCGTCATCGCCCGCGATCGCTTCGACGCCGCGCTGGCCGACGTCCTCGTCGTCCCCTCCACCCTCTTCGTCTCCGAGATCCCCACGCCCACCGAGGACCAGCTCCTCGCCCACTTCGAGCAGTACAAGTCGGACCCCCCCGGCACCGGCGAGTTCGGCTTCGGCTACCTCCAGCCCCCCTCGGTCAAGCTCGAGTGGCTCGTCCTCGACCCCGCCGTCTTCTCCACCGCCGTCACCCCCGACCCCATCGAGGTCCGCAAGCGCTGGAGCCAGAACCGCGAGAAGTACAAGGGCGAGTTCGCCGATGAGCGTGCCGGCATCGAGAGCGAGATCCGCGCCAACAAGGCCCAAGATCTCTTGGCCGACGCCGACCAGATCATCCGCCAGGACGTCCTCGCCCGGACGCGCCCCCTCGCGACCGACGACCAGGGCTTCCTCATCCTCCCCGACGACTGGGACCAGCGCCGTCCCCGCATGGCCGACATCGCCCAGCAGATCGTCAACGACCTCTCCCAGCGCGAGCACGTCACCCTCCCCATGCCCCTCGTCGAGGTCCGCAACTCCCAGTGGCTCTCCGCCCAGGACATGAGCCAGCTCCCCGCCCTCTCCCGCGCCGCCTTCCGCGTCGGCGCCACCCCCATGCCGACCCCCTACCTCCCCTCGCTCGTCCGCGAGAACCAGACGGGCCAGCGCTCCCCGCTCCACGCCCAGGTCGGCGTCCCGATCGTCGAGACCCCCGCGGTCGACCAGAGCGGACGTCGCTACTACGTCACCGTCCTCGCCGCGCGCCCCCAGTCCCCGCCCGACTCCCTCGATGATGTGCGCGAGGAGGTCACCACCGACCTGACCGCCAAGCTCGCCTACGACAAGCTGATCAGCGAGGCCCCGCGCTACGAGGAGCTGGCCCGCGAGGAGGGCCTCGACGCCGTCGCCTCCCTTGTCTCTCAGGGCAAGGACCCCGACAGCGCGCCGAAGGTGGACCAGAGCGTCCTCCTCACCCGCGCCGGCGCCTCGCCCGTGCTCGAGGCCAACCTCAAGGACGCGCGCGTGCGCACCGCGACCGAGTTCCTCGAGGCCGCCGTCGACGCCGCCGCCGAGCGCCTCGATCCCCATGCCCCGATTGCCGCCTCCCCCCTCGCCGAGTCGATCGTCTCGGGCGCCTCGCCGCGCGACCGCATCCTCGTGCTCGGCCGCCTGACCGCCTACCGCCCCGTCACGATCGAGGACTACCGCCTGCGCTCGCGGGGCCTGCTCCGCGCCGAGGCCGCCGACCTCCTCGCCGAGTCCACCCACGACGACGACCCCGACCCCTTCTCCTACGATGCCCTCGTCACACGCACGAACTTCATCCTGAAGTCCAAGGGCGACGACGACGAGGAAGGCGCCGGGACCCCGTCGGGCGACACGACGCCTCCCGCCCCCGTGCAGGGCTGATCGCTACACCTTCACCCGCGCCCACCCGCCCTGCAGGAACCGCGCGACGAAGATCAGCGACCGCAGCGAAACCTCCCCGCACAGCGCGATCCACAGCCCGACCAGCCCCCAGTCCACCGGCGACGGGTTCACGATGAAGTGCCCATTGCCGAGCGGGATGTCCACCCCGCTCAGCAGGTACGCCAAGGGCAGCCGGATCAGGTACGTCGCGACCCAGGTCAACCACATCACGACCTTCACGTCGCCCGCGCCCCGCAGCGCCCCGCGCACGATGATCGTCACCGCGAACGGCACCTGGATCGACCCGCACACCACCAGCAGGTCGGGCGTCGTCACCAAGTGCTCCGGCTGATCGCTCAGGAGCGACACGATCCACTCGGGCGCCATCACGAACGCCACGCCCAGCCCGCCCATCACCAGCGCCCCCACCATCGTGCATCGCACGACCGCCCGCCGCGCCAACCGCTCGCTGCCCGCCCCCAGGAACTGCCCGGCCAGCGTCGCCGCCGCCGTCCCCAGTGCGAATCCTGGCAGGAAGCTGAACGACTCGATCCGCACCGCGATGATGTGCGTCCCGAGCTGCCCCCCGGGCTCATGCCGCGCCAACGCCTCCACCCCCAGCCACCCCACCATGACCATGACCAGGAAGTTGCCCACCCACATCCCCAGTGACTCGAAGAAGTTGGGCAGCCCCAGGCGCACCAGCCGCCGGATCGTGTGCCAGTGTGGCTTGAGCCACCGCGCCTTGAGGCGGATCCCCCACGCGCCCCCCGCCGCCATCCAGACGATCACCCCCGCCGCGACCACATCACCCGTGACCGTCCCCAGCGCGATCCCGGTCACCCCCAGGTCGAACGTGAACGGGTTCTGCACGCCCCAGATGTCCACGCCCGAAAGCGCGTAGCTCACCCCCATGTTGACGATGTTGCGCACCGTCATCACGATGAGCGGGCGCTTCGCGTCCCCCGCCCCCCGCGCGCACGCCGCCAGCACGAAGATCATCGACGCCGCCGGCGTCCCCGCCGCGATCACCACGATGTACCGGTCGAACGCCTCGCCCGCCTCGGGCGTCATGTTCAAGAGCCACGTGATCACCGACCCCGCGACCATCACGAACGCCCCGACCCCGATACCCGCGACCACCGCCAGCGTCGCCGACTGCCCGAGCACCGCGTTCGCCACCCCGAACCGCCCGCGCCCGATCGAGCGCGCGATCAGCGCCGTCGCCCCGATGCCCAGCGCCATGACCACCAGCCCGATGAACCACATGATGTAGCTCGCGCCCCCGATCGCGTCCGTCTCCGCGACCCCGAGCCCCGCCGCCAGCTTCGTGTCCGTCAACCCCACCAGCGAGTTCAGGAAGCTCTCGAGCGTGATCGGCCACGCGAGCACCCACACCGCCCGCCACATGCTCAGGCCGGCGAGGCGCCCGGACCGCAGCCGCCCGTCCGCCGTCAGCCCGCCCCCGCGCGCCCGCGCCGTCGCCCCGCCCCGCACGGGCAGGGTCTCAGTCAGCACCACCGACTCCTGCGTTCCCATCCGCAGCCGCCGTGCGAACCCCCGCACGCCCCGACCCACGCCCGCGCCCTCCTCCTTGCCGCGCATCCGTGCCCTCCGCCGTTGAGGGCGATGCTATCCCCCCCGCCGCCGATCCCGACCCCGCGCGCCCTTCGCGACGCCACCGTTTGGACGCCCCGCCCGGGCTGATAGCATGTCCCCGCAAGCGCCCCCGCCGACCCCAGGAGCCCCGCGTGCCCGCCACCGGAAAGATCTGCGTCATCTGCGGCCAGGACTGCTCAGACCGCCCCCGCACCAAGGACAAGGACGGGCGCTACGCCTGCCGCGACTGCCTCGCCAAGCAGCAGAAGTCCGCCCGCCCCGACGCCTCATCCACCCCGCGCCAGCCCAAGGCCAAGCCAACCCCAACCGGCGTCGATCCCGTCCTCGCCGGACTCATCGACGACGCCCCCGCCATGCACGCCTGCCCGGGGTGCTCCCGCCTGATCCGCGCCGACGCCAAGATCTGCCTGCACTGCGGCTTCAACACCCAGACCGGGCGCGCCGTCCGCACACGCGTCACCAACCCCACCGCCGCCCCCAAGAAGCAGGTCAGCCTCGGCCCGCTCTTCAGCGCCAAGGTCATCATCGGCGTCGGCCTGCTCGCTTTCGCCGGTCTCGCCGCCCTCACGATCGCCGTTCCACCCCTGGGCCTCGGGCTCTACATCCTCGCGCTCATCTTCCTCGGCCTCCCCATCGCCGCGTGCTACATCATCCTCCCCGTTGTCGATGGCACGCCGAGTCGTGCGTTCGTCAACCTGTTCGGCATCAGCGGCCTCATCTGGTGCTACACCATCAATCACCGCGAGTGGCTTCGCGCCTTGAACACCGTCTACCTCCTTGGATTCGCCATCGGTGTCGCGCTGTTCTTCGGGCTTGGCTCCACATTTGAATCCGATCTCGAGACCACCAACGCCAACCAGACCAACCGGTACGCCGCGACCCCGTCACGCACGCCAGACGATGCGAACGATTCTGAAGCAATCACGTCCAACACGTTCGACGACACGCCCGCGCCGAACTGGCAAGACGCCTACGCCAGCCAGATCGCCCGCGACGCCGCTCGTGATGGCGAGCACCCCGCCGCCGTCGAACGCGCCCTCTACTCCATCGCCGATCGCCGCGTCCGCTGGCGCGCCTCGAACACCGACGACGAGGGCGTCCGTGCCGATGCCCAGGCGATCCTCGCCAGCGCCAAGAGCATTGAGGACTTCCCCGAGCCCGACATCCGCTACGCCGTCACCCGGTTCGACCGCATGCCCGAGGAGGACCGCGCCGACCTGCTCGCCCTCGTGACGAGCCCCGACTGGTCGGGCCCGACCGCGACCGACTCGGACCTTTCCGACGATCCCGAGAATGCCGACGCCACAGACGACCCCCCAGCCGACGAGGGGCCGTAACGCCAACGGCGCCCCAGCGAACGTTCCCGCATTCGCGTTTGGCAAATGTCGGTGCGCCACTGCCGAGCATGCACACGCGATGTCACGCCGGTGATCGATTCCTCCACCGACCAATCATCAGATCTCGTTCACACATCCAAGTTCTCCCTTCCCGCCACGGCAAACGCCCGCATGACCGCGAATGCCTCAAAGTCGTGCAAATATAATCATCCAGTCTCCACCTCCACTCGACTATTTGGCCTCCGATCCGCTACGCCACGAATGTCTGGGAAGGGCTTCCGTGATATTCAAGCCCTCTCCAGGGGAAGCCCTATTCTTCTGGAGGTCATCATGCAGAATCACAAGAAGCACACGCGATCGGTCCAGCTCCTCGGCATCGTCGGGCTCGCGGTATGCGCGTCCACCACCGCCTACGGGCAATGCACCGTTACGGCATGCCAACCAACCGACATCGACCCATCTGGATGAAGCTCGCCCGACACCGTCACGCCAGATACCCGCCCCGTCATCGTCATCCAGTGCTTCAACGGCGGCGGCTCCGAGCCCCATTCATACCTCGAGGACGACGTCACCGGCGATGGGTACATCACCACCACCGACTACTTGACCTTCATCGACGCGTACTGCCAATACGACGACGACGAAACCGTCATCGATCTCGACCTCGGTGATCTAGGCCCAGGCCAGGAATCCCACTCACGTGCCAGCGCAACACGCCCCCGGCGCCAACAGCCCGGAGGCGTTCTCATTTTGTCCACTCACGCCAGCAACGCGTCCAGCAGCTCCGGCACCCCCTGCGCCCGCGTCGCCACCGTCTCGAGCACCGGACGCCGCCCCGCGACGTCGCGCAGGTCTCGCACCAGCTCGTTCTCTCCCGGGTGGTCCGCCTTGTTGCACACGAACAGGTCCGCGATCTCCAGGATCCCCGCCTTGTCCATCTGCACCGCGTCCCCCATCCCCGGCGTCAGCACCACCGCCGTCTTGTCCACGAACGACCGGATCTTCGTTTCGTTCTGACCGGCGCCCACCGTCTCGACAAACACCGTCTCGAAAGCCTCGCTCCCATCTCGGGCGCCCCCGACCAGCTCCACGATCGCCTCCAGCGACCGGTAGTCCTCCCCGCTGATCGCCAGCGACCGGTAGAACACCTTCTCGCCCAAGTTGTTGAAGTCCACCCGCAGCCGATCGCCGAGCAACGCCCCGCTCGTGATCGGGCTCATCGGGTCGAACGCGATCACCGCGCACCGCCCGAGCCCGAGAGACGCCTCCGCCTCGCTTCGCCGCGTGTACTCGCCCACCAGCTGCGCCACCAGCGTGCTCTTGCCCGCGCCGGGCGAGCCCGTCACCCCGATCACCCGCGCCGGGCGCTTCTTCTTCGCATCGCCCCGCACGCCCCCGCCCTCGTGCACGAGCGAGATGTCCCGCGCCAGCTGCGCCGTCGGGTGCCCCCCCTCGACCCGTAGCGCGCGAGTCTTCGTCGCCTCGCGCACCGCCTCCACGATCTCGTTGAGCCCTGTCCCCGTCGTGAAGCAACGCTTGATCCCGACCGCCAGCAGCTTCGGAATGTCCTCCTGAGGCAGGATCCCCCCCATGTGCACCGTGATGTCGGGCCTCCCCACCTTCGCCAGCGACTCGACCAGGCGAGGCCCAAGCGACAAGTGCGAGTTGCTCATCATGCTCGCCGCGACGACGTCCACATCCTCGTCCCGCGCCGAGACCGCCAGGCTGCGGGGCGTCTGCCACAGCCCCGAGTAGATGACGTGCACCCCCGAGTCCCGCAGCGCCCGGGCGATCACCTTCACCCCCCGGTCGTGCCCGTCGAGCCCCATCTTGCCGAGCAGCACCCGCGGGCGGTGCGGGAGATCCCCCACCCGGTCCCTCTTCTCAAACTCGCTCGTCGCTGTCCCGAGTGTCGAGGTCATGCCGCTCCCTGGGCCCGCCCTGATGGGGGGGGCAATCGTAGGGACTCGGACGTCCTCTCAGGCGGCCGCCGCCTCCCCCGCGCCTTCACCCCCCTCGCGATCCGCCCCCTCACCTTCCGCCCCCTCCCCCGCCAGCACGACCCGGTCACGCCCGCGCGCCTTGGCCGCCAACAACGCCCGATCCGCGATATCCACGACCTCCTCGAAACCCGGCGCGTCCTCCGAGTCCGCGACCCCGTAGCTCGCCGTGAATCTGGGAACCGTCCCCCCCGACAGCCGCTCGCCCAGCCCCGTGCGAATCCGCTCCACCAGGCCCACCGCCTCCTGCTTGCGCACACCCGAAAGTACCAGGATGAACTCCTCCCCGCCCCAACGCGCGACCAGATCGTGCGACCGCACGCGCTCGCGGAGCATCCCCGCGAACAGCCGCAACGCGCGATCCCCCGTCTCGTGCCCGTGCGTGTCGTTCAGCCGCTTGAAATGGTCGATGTCCGTGAACACCACCGTGTACGTCGTTCCGGCGTTCAGCAGTTCTGCCATCTCCGTCTCCAGGCTCCTCCGGTTGAGGAGGCCCGTCAACGGGTCCACCGTCGCCTGCAGCGTCGTCTGGCGGAACGCCCGGATCATCCCCACGCGCGATCCGAGGCTCTCGCCCACGTGCTCGATCATCTGCCGCGCCGCCGTCGACGGCGCCTCCCCGTCCGCCCCCACCAAGTGGATCACGCCGACACCGCGACCCATCACCGTCAGCGGCACGCACAAGGCCGAGCACGCCCCCCCGGCACGCCCACGCAGGAACGGACACGCGTCGAACGCCTCGCTCGTCTTGAAGACCTGCGCCTGGCCCCGACGCACCGCCGGGCAGTCGAAGGGCTTTTCAACGCCACACAGTCGTTCCTCGTCGCACCCATGCGCCGGGCGCAAATGGGCGCTGCTCGAATCCGACAGCAGCAGCTGCCGCTCCGTGCGAGGCGCCACCGACGCCACCACCTGGCACGCGAGTCCGAACGCCTCCTCCTCGCTCCGAGCCATCTCCAGCCCGCGCGTCACCCTTGCCACAAACTCCTGGCGCCCCGCCTCGTCACGGAGTTGCTCGCTCTGCGACGCGATGGCATCCTCCTGCGTCACGATCTGGCCCACGCTCTCGCGAAGCACCACCCCGCCCACCGCCAGCCCCAGGATCACCACCCCGATCACCACGCCCTCGAACACCCGCGACAGGTTCTCCACCGACTCCATCCCGGCCTCGATCGCGGGGTGATGCGTGTTCCGCTGCAGCTCCCCCATGTCCTGCAGCGCCTCCTGGAACTGCTGGTTGTACACCGTCACCGGCGTCATCCCGGAGGCGCCCAGCTTGGGCAGTGTCGCGTCTTCCCCCGCCATCGATTCGCCCTGCGCCACCCACGCGCCCAGACTCTCCTCGAATCGGATCCAGTGCTCCGAACGGCTGACGTCGTCGCCCGCCCCCTCCACGTACTCCTTCAGCGTCTCCCGCACCACCTGGGTATGCCTGGCGTACGACGCCAACCACCGCTCCTCCGAGATCGCGTCAGTCGCCGCCACCGCCGAGTGGAAATCCTGCTGCGCCGACGCCATCGAGGCCCCGATCCGGTCGAGAAGCACCTGGGCGCGATGATGACGCCGCAGCTCGGACGACACGTGCTCCCGCACCACGTGCAGCCCGAAGAGCCCCACGAGCCCCACGCACACAGACACCGCCATTAGAAACAGTCCGACGTACAGCGCGCTCCGGTGCGTCGCCCGCGGCCTGGATTTCAACGTCCTGATAATCATGCGCCGCCCGTGCTTCCCGGACCGCCATCGTCACGCCTCCCTCTCACCTGCACGCCCCGTCGCCCCCCTCGCTCACGACGCCTCGACGTGTCCCCCACGACTCCCCCAAGCCGCGTCACCGCGCCCGGAGCCGCCCTAAAACTCCCGGTGCGGGCCGCTCTGCTCATCGCCGCCGCCTACCTCGTCATGAGCGTCGCGACCTTCCTCGCGTTCGCCTTCGACAAACGCGCCGCCCGCCGCGGGCGCCCCCGGACCCCCGAGCGCGTCCTGCACACCCTCGAGCTCCTCGCCGGCTGGCCCGGCGCCCTCGCCGCCCAGCGCCTCCTCCACCACAAATCAAGGAAACCCAGCTACCGCCTCGTCCTCGCCGCCATCATCACGCTCCACCTCCTCGCCTGGGCCCTGCTCGCCTGGCTCCTGCTCAACTGAACGCCCCCCCCCCGATCGGGTTCCAACCGGCCCAAACGACCGGCACAGGCAAGCACGATGCGCTTGCCATAGGCGATGGGCAATGGGCAATGGGCAATGGGCAATGGGCAATGGGCAATGGGCAATGGGCAATGGGCAATGGGCAATGGGCAATGGGCAGAGATCGTCCACGCCCATGACGAGTCTTCGAGTTGTGGAGCCTCCCGTCGTCTCCCCGACGTGCAGGGGGGAAACGTCCAAGCGAAGCGCCGGACGAGAGGGGTGAGCCGACTTCGCGATTCGCCATTTCGCGACTTCGCGACTTCGCATTCCCCCTCACAACGCCTTCCGCGGCGGCAGCGCCACGTTCGCCAGCAACAACCCCGCCACCAGCGACACCGCCACCAGGATCATCTCGAACGCCAGCTGCACACCCTCCACCGCGTCGTGGCTCGTGAACGCACTGAAGCTCTGAAACCCGATCGCCCCGGGCACCAGCAGCAGGATCCCCGGCACGCTCGCCACCACGCTCGGCCTGTTCAGCGTCCGCGCATACCCGTTCGCCAGCATCCCCACCGCGAACGCCGCCACGCACACGCCGACCTCCGACCCCAACTCCCTCACCCCCACCCGCGCCGCGAAGAACGCCACCACCGACGACACCGCGATGATCCACACGTCCACCCACCGCGCCCGAAACAGCACGACCAGCGACGGCGCCGTTACCGCCAGCGACGCCCACACCGTCCACTCCCCCAGCGCCCCCCCGCGCTCGCCCATCCCGAGCCCGAGCATCTGCCCCACGCGCTGACCCACCACGACCCCGAACCCGATCGAGACCAGCACCGTCAACGCCCCGATCAGGCGCGCCGTCCCCGAGACCAGGTTCCGCGTCGAAAGCTCCGTCACCGCCGTCGTCAGCGTCAATCCCGGGATCAGGTAGATCACCCCCGCGAGCGTCACCGTCTCGACCGACATGGTCCCCCACACCCGCCCCGCGAGCATCGCCACCAGCACCGCGATCACCCCCGCGACGAACTCGAGCACCCTCGCGTACGCACGGCTGCGCCGCGACAGATCGCACAGCACCCCCACGATCATCCCCACCACCGACGCCGTCGCGATCTCGGGCCAGCCCCCCCCGAAGAACTGCGCCGCCGACCCCGACAGCAGCATGAACGCCAGCACCGGGATCACCGCCCCGTACTTGTCCCGCGCCCCCACGACCTCCCGGATCCGCGCGATCCCCTCCGCCACGCTCAGCTTGTCGTCCCAGACGTCGTTGAGCACCTTGTCGAGCAGCACCAGCCGCTCCAGGTTCACGTCGCTCGAGTTCACCTCGACCAGCCGCGTCTCGCTCTCGCCCTCGACCTCGTACACCGCGAAGACCGCCGTCGGCGTCGCGAAGAAGCTCGCCTTCACCCCCAGTCGCCTCGCCAGCGCAGACACCGCCTCCTCCAGCCGATGCGCCGGCGCCCCGTACACCGCCAGCCCCGCCGCCAGTTCCGTCAGCAGCGTCACCTCCGGCGTGTGCACACCCCGCCCCCCGCCCCCACCCATCGCCGACATCTTTGCCGCCGCGTCCATACCCAACGCTAGGCCGCCGCGCCCCTCACCCCTCCCGAGGCTCCCTCGCCCACCTCACCCCCAGCGACACGATCCGCCCGATCACCTCCGCGTACGACATCCCCGCCGCCCGCGTCGCCAGCGCGAACTCATCGTCCTGCGAGAGCTGCGGGTTCGGGTTCGACTCGATCAGGTACGCCCGCCCGTCCTCGCGCACCCGCACGTCCATCCGCGCGTACCCCGTCTGCCCCAGCGCCCGGTACGCCCGCTTGCACTGCGAGATCAGCCGGCGCTCCACCTCCTCGTCCAGCCGCGCCTCCACGATGTCCAGCCCCGTCGCCTTCTGGTAGGTCGGGCTCCGCTTCACCTTCTCCGTTGCGATCCGCGGCGCCCCCTCCGCCAGGTTCTTGAAACGCATCTCCATCACCGGCATCACCCGCAACCGGTGATTCCCCAGGATCGAGACGTACACCTCCCGCCCCTCGATATAGCTCTCGGCGATCGCGTCCGTCCCGATCCGCTCATGCACGAACCCCACGCGCTCCGCCAAGCTCTCGTCATCCTCCACGATCGACGCACGGCTGATCCCCACCGACCCGTGCGCCGTCGCCGACTTCACGATCAACGGAAACTGCAGCCGCCCCGGACGTTTCACCGCCCGCCCGAGGCGGAAGATCGCATACTCGGGCGTCCTGACCCTCGCCCTCCTCAGCAGCCGCCGTTGCAGCGACTTGCTCGTCGAGAACAGCATCCCCGCCGGATTGCACCCCGTGTACGCCTGCCCCACCAACTCCAGGTACCCCAGGCAGTACGCCATCTTCGCCTGACTGCGCGCGAACTCCTCCAGCAGGTTGAAGACGACATGCGGGCGGAACCGAGCCAGCGCCTCGGTCAGAGGCTCCAACTCCCCCTCGAGCCCCACCACCTCCACCTCGTGCCCCAGCTCGCGCAGCTCGAACACCACGTCGTAGTCCGTCTTGATCCGCTCGATCTCCTGGGGCGTCAACCCCTCGAGCGTCTCCGGCGGGACCAGATCCCTCCGCGTCATCACCAGCACACGCCGCGAGCGCATGCCATCAGACTACTGCACGGCGTCAATCCCCGCCCAACGCTCCAGTGGGCAATGGGCAATTAGCAATAGGCAATAGGCAATAGGCAATAGGCAATAGGACGAGATCCTCCACGCCCACGACGAGTCTTCGAGTCGTGGTCTCCTCTCCCCGCGCCTCGCGGGGAGACAGGTCCAAGCGAGCTGCCGGACCAGAGAGGGTGAGTCACACCACCCACCACCCACCACTCACCACCCACCACTCACCACTCACCACTCACCACTCACCACTCACCACTCACCACTCACATCGACACCCGATGCATCCCCGAGTGCAGGTAGTTCATCGTCTGCACCGTCAGCATGATCGCGGCCTCGCGTGTCAGCCGCTCCTCCTCCTCGACGCTCGCCCGGAGCCCCAGCGCCTCGCACCGCTCAATCATCTCCCAGAGCACCTGGTCGATCATGTACTGGTACTGCCCCGTCCAGTAGCTGACCAGCCGCCTGAGTTCCCGCCGATGCGCCCGCAAGAACGCCCCCGCCCCTTTCGTCCTCCCCGTCGCCATCTCCTCCGGGAACAGCTTCCGCAGGTGCTGGTCATGGAAGGCCGGGTGCTCCAGGGCGTACTGGTCCTGCCGCGACCCGTAGTGCTCGCCGAGCGTCGCCCCGATCGTCGCGATCGAGTCCTGGCGCTCGCGCGTCGAGACCAGGGGCTTCTTGCCCGCGATCTCCGACATCAGCTCGTCCACGTACTCCAACTTCTTGAGCGCCGCCCACCCCGCGTACCGCCGCTTCCACCCGCTCTTGGGCGTCAGCCACACCGCGAACGTCTCGGCGAAGTCCTCATCCGGGTGACTCTGCGCGTACCAGTCGTGGATGTGCTGCACGTACTTCTTGCTGTAGGGCTTCGGCTGGTACGTCTCCGGGTACGCCTGGCCCGAGCTCCCGAACAGCTCGCGCCACCGCTTGCGCCTGTTGAGCCGGTACGCGTACTGGATCGCGTGCCCCGTCTCGTGACGCAGGATCTTCATGCACTCCCGCTCGCCGCTCCCCTCCGCCTCGAACATCATCGTCCGCTCGAGACGCGTCAGCCTCGGGTGGCACAGATAGAACGGCACCCCAAACCCCGTCAGCCCCACCGGCGTCATCCACTCCACCGACACCCACACGTACGGGCGGAACGCCAGCCCCTTGTCCCCCAGCTCCCCCATGAGCCGGCGCACCCGCCGCCCCACATCCGTCCCCTCGAGCCTCACGCCCAGATCGCGGAACCGCAGGCCCAGCAGGTCCTCGTCGCGCATCCGCGACAGCCGCGCCCCCCCGACCTTCCGACTGCGTGCGCCCGAGCCAGCCACGCCCCGAGCCTACGCCCGCGACCCCGCCCGGGCACGCCTCACGCCCGGACGTACTTGGTCCCGTCATGCTTGAGCCGCACCGGCTTGCTCGCCGCCACCGCCGTCGAGTCATGGATCGACAGCGTCGCCCCCATCGCCTCGCGCAGGGGCGCCGTCTCGTCCCCCGCGATCGACTCGATCAGCCACCGCGCCGCCCGCCGCCCCAGGCCCGTCGCGTCCTGGCACACCGCCGTGTACACCGGGAACGTCCGGAACCGCACATCCGAGTCGTCAACCCCCACGATCGACACCTCCTGCGGCGCCCGGATCCCGAGCGTCAGCAGGCGGTGCAACGCCCCGACCGTGGACAGCGGGTCCGTCAGGAAGATCGCCGTCGGCGGGTTCTCCAGGCTCAAGAGCCTCTCCACCGCCCGCGCCCCCACCCTGGGGCTGCCAAGCTCCGACGCCTGCACGATCAGCGCCGGGTCCGCCTCGATCCCGTGCCGGCGCAGCGCCTCCAGGTACGAGTCATGCCGTGCCCGGTGGTCGTGGTCCAGGATCCCGTGCAGGCTCAGCCCGATCCGCCGATGCCCCAGCCCGATCAGATGCTCGATCAGCAGCACCGTGTGCTCGCGCATCTCCGTGTAGATGTAGTTCACCCCCGGCTTCGACGACCGGTTCGCGATCATCACGCTCGGGATGCCCTCTTCCGCCACCCGCACCGCCGTCACCGGCTCGGGCTGGATCGACCGCACGATCACCCCCGGCACGTTCCGGTACCGCAGGAACTGGCGGTACGACTCGTCCGCGCTCTCCCGCTGCTGGGCGGACAGCAGCGTCAGGTCCCACCCCCGCGCGTGCGTCGCCTCGCGGATCCCGTCCAAGACCGCGCTGTCGAACGACCCCCACTCCGTCCGGACCGGCTCGCCACCGTACAGCAGCCCGATCACCCGCATCTGCCGCTCGGCGATCCGGCGCTGGTACCCCAGCTCGTCCGCCACCTGCTGCACCCGACGACGCGTCTCCTCGTTGACGCTCTCGAACCCGTTGAGCGCACGCGACACCGTCGCGATGGACAAGTCCAACCGCTTGGCAATCTCACGGATCGACGCCTGTTCCCGACCCCGCGCCACGCCAGCCCGTCCTGGCCGCGCCTCACCCGAGCCATGCCGGATGACGGAACTCGTCATCCCACGCTCCGCGCGGTTGCGAACGATAGCCACCCCGTCCCCCCTGGTCCCTCACCCCCCCTGCTCGACCAGCACCACGTAGACGACCATCAACCCCGCCAGCACCGCCAACGCCCCCACCCACAGCACGATCGCCCGGCGCGTCGCCCGACGACTCCGCTCCGCCTCCCACCACCTCGCCGGGCGGATCCCCTGCACCAGGAACGTCATCACCGCCGCCAGATTCACGCACACCACGTTGATCCCCAGCAGCAGCAGCGCCCCCGCCCCCGCCCGCAGCTCCCCAGCCCCCAGCAGCACCCCGGTCGCCACCGTCGGGGGCAAGAGCGCGATCGCCACCATCACCCCCACCAGCGCCGTCGACACCCCGGTCGTGAACGCCAGCGACCCCGCCACCCCCGACGCCAGCGCCAGCACGATGTCCATCGACCCCACGTCGCTCCGGCTGACGATCTGCCCCGCCTCCAAATCAATCGGCGCCGCCAGCCCGATCACCAGCGAGATCGCCAGCGCCAGCCCCACCCCCGCCGCCGACGCCTTCGCCGCCCGCCTGATCAGCCCCGTGTCCCCCAGCGTCGTCCCCAGCGCCAGCGCGATGTTCGGCCCCAGCAGCGGCGCGATCACCATCGCCCCGATCACCACCGCCACGTTGTCCCGCCCCATCCCCACCGCCGCCACCACCGTCGCCAAAACAACCTGCCCCAGGTACATCCGCGTCAACGCCGCCGACCCTGCGATGTCCTCGTACAACTCCGCACGGCTCACCCGCTGGGGTGGCCTCTCCTCCCCCTCCTCCTCCTTCAACTCCATCCGCGGCAGCGTCGCCTCGAGCGCATACAGGATCGCCCGGAACCGCTCGTCCCCCCCGAACGCCTCGTCGAGACGATCCAGCACCGCCTCGACCCCCTGGCTCGTGACCGCCGCCTTCCAGACCGCGATCTGCTCGTTCCGAGTCAGCGCCCACGCCGCCGCCACGCCCTCACCCGACAGCAGCGACTCCAGCTCCGACTCCCGGTCGGCCCCCACCACCACCTCGAGCATCCGGTCCGCCGTCGGGCTCGTCGCGCTCACGCTCTCACTCCCCGAGCACGAACCGCAGCGCCCGCTCTAGCCGCTCGTCCGAGTTCGGCGGGTACGCGTGCCCCACCCCCGGCACGATCTCCAACCGCGACTCGACCCCCGCCCCCGAGAGCGCCCCACGCGCCTCCTTGAACGTCCACGCCCACTCGTCGTCGCCGCCAATCAACAGCTGCACCCTGGGTCGCTTCCCCTCCTCGGGAATCGTCATGATCGCCGGCTGCCAGTGCCCGCTCGTCGCGATGATCCCCGCGAACTTCTCCGGGTGCTTCAGCCCGACCTCCAAGGCCATGTTCGCCCCCTGGCTGAACCCCGCGACGACGACCTTGTCCATGTCGATCGTGTGCTCCGCCGCCGCCCGCTCCAGCGTGTGCAGCACCATCCACTCCGCCTCGTCCCGAAACGTCCAGTTGAACCCGTCGCCCAAGGGACGCAGCGCGCTGGGCGCCACGATGATCGCCCCAACCTCCCCCGCCGCCTTCTTGTGCACCTCCGCGACCGGCTCGGGCCTCCCCCCCGATCCGTGCAGCACGATCACCAGGGGCGCCGCCACCTGGGGGTCGTACCCGGGCGGCAGGATCGTCAGCAGATCCGCCTCCTCCGCCGCCGCACGGAACACCTCGAACCGCTTGTCCCGCGCCGCCTGGACCTGGTCGTGCACCACCTTGAAGCGCGGATCCTCGCGGATCGGGTCGAGGTCCGGGTCCGTCTCGATCGACGCGATCCCCGCGTACCCGTTGTCCGCGCTCTTCTGAAGCCACTCGAGCGCCGCGTCGTTCTCCCCGAGTTGCGCGTGCGCGCACGCGAGGTTGTACGGCACGACCGCCAGCCCGGGCCTCGCCTCCATCACCCGCTCCCCGATCCGCACCACCCGCTTCCAGTCCCTCGCATCGAGGGCCTTCTGCAAGTTCTCCCCCATCCGCTGGAGTTCTTGCTCGCTCACCGCCTGCGCCGACGCCCGGGGCGCCGCCGTGCAGAGAGCTAACGCAACAACAAAGCCGGCGATGATGTGTCGGGTCATGGCGACGAGTGTACCGCCACCCCCGCCAAAGGCGGCGCCCAGGCCCCCCCGCGTCAGCGAGGGAACCCACGCTCGCCCGCTACGCCATCATCATCGCGATCAGGACGGCAAAGACAATGAACACCACCCAAGCCGTCCCCGCGATCCCGGCGCACAGCCCGATGCGGATGCCCAAGGCCATCCCTTCCATCCGTGCCACCGCCGCCACCCCGCTCGCCCCCCCGATCCCGATCAGGATCGGGATGAGCCCGCCGAGCGCGACGATCGGGATCAGCACGCACATCCCGATGAACACCCACGACCAGGCGGGCGGCTTGGGCTTGCCGATCTTCACGTCCGCCGGCGCCTCCGTCGGCGCGACCGTCGGCGAAGCGCCCATCGGCGCGGTCGTCGGCGCGGGCTCGTGCGAATAGGGATTAGGCGGCGCCTGCTCGCTCATGCCGGTCTCCTCGATGGCCTCACGCCCCAGGATACCCAAATCCCGTCCCGACCGCCGCCCCCTTCACGCCGGACCACGCCCCCACACGCAGACGAAGCTGATCGGGCGCCCGCGATACCCCGCCCACTTGGGCTTCGCCGCCACCCACGCGTCGTCGACGACCCCCTCGTGCATCTCCAGAAGGCGCCACCCCGCACGACCCGCCGCCGCGACGTGATCGCTCAGCAGGTGCACGTGCGTCTCGATCGCCACCGCCTCCCCCGACGCCCGGTGGTAGTGCGTCGGCATCCCGCCCATCAGAAAGTACGGGTGGTACCCCACCAGCACGAACCACCCCCGGTCCGCCGCAAGGCGCGAAGCCTCCTCGTACAGCCCCGACAGCTCCGCCAGGTGCTCATCGGCGAGCGAGCACACGACCAACTCGTACGCCCCGCCACCCAGCCCCGTCGTGCGGACGTCCGCCTCCACCAGCCGATCGTGCGCCCCACGCGCCGCCGCACGTTCCAGCATCGCCGGCGTAATGTCCACCCCGTCGACCGCCCCCACGCCGCGCGACCGCACCCACGCGCCCGTACGCCCCGTCCCGCATGCCAGGTCCGCCGCTCGCCTGACGCCCGCCCACTCGACGCTCATGACCCGCTCGAGCAGCCGAAGATCCATCAGATCGAGCACCGAGTCGTCGTACGTCGCCGCCCACGCGCCGTACCCCTCGCGCGCGGACACCGTCGGATACCCCCGCGTATCGAACGCCTCGAAGTCCATGGCCCGCAAGTCTACCCCCGCGCCGCCGCGCGCCCGCCGCGATCCGCGGCGTCACAAGCCTGAATCGTCGAAGTTCTCTTTGTCGGATCGGTAGTATGGGCTTCCAGCCCGTACGAACTCACTTTGCTGGGCGCCGTGGAGACGCCGTCCTCGGCTTCTCCACGTGCATCTCCAACCACACCCACACCCCGCCGCCACCGTCGAGACCTCCTCCCTCCCCCGCCCCGCGCCAGAGAAACGCCCAAACCGCAGCGCCGGGCGAGTGAGCGCGCCCGTCACCGCCCCCACCCCCTTTCCCCCCACTCACAACCCCCCTCGACCACGCCGCCAAGCGACCCGTGCCCACAACGCCGTTCTCGACCCACACGGCACCGGCAGCTACATTGACGCGGTGATCCTGCGCGACCGGGACACGAACGCCGACACCACGCTCGACGAGCGGGTGTACTACCTGCAGAACTGGCGGGCGGATGTCGTCGCCCTCGTGTCGGACGCCGCGGCCCAGATCGAGCAGGTCCGCTACTCGGCGTATGGCGTGCCCTTCAACCTCCCCGCCGGCGACGTCATCGCCGCCTACGGCCAGGCCAACTTCGACGACTACTCGCAGATCGCCACCTGGTACGGCACGTCACACTACGACCCCCGAGGCGACCTCGACCTCGACGGCGACGTCGACGCCACCGACATCGGACTCTTCGTCACCAACACCAACGGCGGCCGCACCGTGCTCTCCTCCGCTGCGGACAACCGCATCGGATACGCAGGCTACGAGGCCGACCCCGACCTCACAGGATCAAAGTGGCATGTGCGGCACCGCGTCCTGTTATCTGGTTTGGGGAAGTGGAACCGGAGAGATTCGCTGCTTATGCTGTTCGATACAAACTTGTATGAGTACGTAGATTCTCATGCCGTTCGATGGAAAGACCCGTTTGGGCTAATTCAAGGAGAGGGTGACGATGGTGGATTTGCCGATATCGACATGGGGTTCATCCCGGAGAGCTGTCTTGCTCGTCCTCTAGGACTGCCTGGCCTCTCAGAGAATCCACCTCCAGTTTCGCCACTAGGGGCATTATTTCTTCAGCAGATACATCTTTTTGGAGTCCATGGACCTCGCGCCGGGTTCGATTCCGATAGTGACTGGAATCAGTGGAAACCATTATTTGACTTCTTAAATGGTGTCGGCGGCCAGCTACCGGGGTTCGGCTTGCCATCGTTGGGAACTAGCTTCCTAGACGGCGCGCCTGATTGGTTTAAGATTGAAATTGCCCAAATGTTTACCGATTACGCCTCCGATTTTTCTAATGAACACCCAAACGAAAATCCGGATCACGACCCCCGATATGTATGGCTCGAAACATGGGCGCTGTGGGCCGGGGGCAATGGCAATCTAAAAGAAGTTTGCTGTGCAGTGAAATGTCGAAATCCAAATCGTCCGGGATTGCACGGTCCAAGAGTTGATTGTACGGTTTGCCTTACCTCTGTCCGCAATACCACGTGTTGCAAACGCATTGATCCGACGAAGAGCGATACGAATCCTCATGGGAATCCTGCATGGGGGCCCGTGACCCCCAATCCGCCTCCCGGTGGCGCTGACGTAGTCACTCGATTGGCGCCGTATCGTCCTCCAATTTAGGTTCTTGCATGCGTATATACCTTGTTTTTTTACACATCGTTATAGTTGTTCTGCTAGCTATAATACTTGGCGCCACAATTGGACGGAGAGCAGGATCGCTATTGCGCATCGAACCGGTCCGATTACAGGTTGATCATGCGATTCAAACAAAAGATGGATTCCGACGATTAACATGGGTATACGTTGATAATGATAGAGTCATTGGGATAATGACGAGGGACAAAGAGCTACTGGATATTGTAGTGAGTGCGGATCAGCATCCATGGAGCTGGAGATTTCAATGGGATACGATGGGATCTCGCATTCGCTCAGTTCAAATTTCGAATACCGATCTACAGATGCGTCGGCTGCCCACCACGCAAGAAACTGGCGTAGTCGTCATGTACGATCTCAACGCAGATGGCATTCCCAATATACGGCGCGAACTAAACGGCAGTTCTAGTATGAACTACATATTAAAATCAGATTGGGAACTGTCTCCTCCATAGCCGGGTGCCATGGAGACGCCGTCCTCGGCTTCTCCATGTTCTTGCCCGAGAGTATCTGATCGGCCGGTGAACTCCACCTCTCCCGATGCAGGCGTCCAGACGGCTTGAGCCACAACCTCCAGACGGACGAGCTGTGGACGCTGAGCCAGCCGGGCAACTGGGAGCTGCACCAGCTCGATCTCAACGGGGACACGGACTTCGTCGACACCGACGAGCTCAACGACGACCAGACCTTCAACAAGGCCAACGAGCTGACGGCCCGCGACATCGACGACGACAGCTCGGATGACTACACCCTCAGCTACGACGAGGACGGCAACCTCATCGACGACGCCGAGAAC
The DNA here is from genome assembly GCA_041402005.1 of Phycisphaerales bacterium. Taxonomy (GTDB): domain Bacteria; phylum Planctomycetota; class Phycisphaerae; order Phycisphaerales; family UBA1924; genus JAJRXR01. The sequence goes on from JAWKTB010000004.1 coordinate 248,411, forward strand.
TACAAGTACGTCTACGACGCCTTCGGGCGCCTCGTCGAGGTCCAGAACCAGTCCAGCGACGTCGCGACCCCGATCGAGCCGACCCGCGCCCCTGTCCTCACGCCGCGATCTGGTGCGCCACCAGGTAGAACCGGCTCCCCCCCGCGCACTCGATCCACCACCCGTCCGAGCGCAGCCCGTCGAGCAGCGTCCGCACCCGGGCCTCGCCGACGCCCAGCCGCCTGGCCATCTCCGAGACCGTCGCCGCCCCGCCGAACAACGCCCCGAGCGCCCGCGCCGACTCGCTCCCGGGCTCGGGAATCGTCGGCGCCACCGCCGGCGCCGGATTCGTCCGCTCGTCACACACCCGCAGCAGTTCATTGTCCCACACCAGGGGTCGCTCCCCCGCGTCACGCCGCCGCCTCGCCGCGGCGACTCGCTTCGCATCAGGCTCGGGCTTCGGAATCGTGCTCATGCCCCCCCTGATCGTCCACGCACGACCCCGCCCCCGCCGTCGCCCCCACTCCCGACCGCTCCATCCGCACCCGAGTTCCGGTCGTGCCGCCTATGACGGTTGTGCCGACCAGATCCTCATCCTTTCTTTCCATGCCGAGCCGCCGCCCCGTCACCCCGCATCCGGGTGGCAGTAGCACGACGCCCGCGGCGCCACGTCCGCCCGCGACCACGCCTCCCCCAGCGCCTCGTCGACCTTCATCCCCTCCTCCATCTTCCCCTGCGCCTCGAGCGCCTGACTCAGCCCCAGCAGCGACCATCCGTTGTTCGGGTGCCGCGTGAGGTCCTCGCGGTACACCGCCTCCGCCTCCTGCGGATGCCCGCCCGCCAGCAGCAGCGCCCCCAGCGCATGACGCACCGGCTGCATCCACCCGGGCGGCTCGTCGTACACCAGTTCGTCCTCGAGCCTCACGCCCTCGCGAAGGATCGCGTACGCCTCCTCGGGTCGCCCGTCCTTGAACGCGATCTCCCCCATCGCCATTGCCCGCGCCACCCCGATCACGTCCTTGGCCGGGTTGTTGCCCATGTACCACTCGTCCGTCAGCTCGCCTGCGACGTCCTCGAACTTGCGAGCCTCATCACGCGCCTCGTCGATCCGCTTCAGATTCGCAAGCGCCACCGTGCGCGCATAATGCCACTCCGCACGGCTGAGCAACCGCCACGAGTCCGGCTCCGGCTCCTTCAAGATGTCCTCCCACTTGCCGAACCGGATCATCACGTGCAGCGACGTCGGCATGAACCCGTCCGCGAACTCCACGTACGTGCGCAGGAAGTCCTCGGGGATTCGCTCTTCAATCTGGCGGGCCGCGTGCATCGCCGTCTCGTACCGTCCCTCCATCATCGCCGCGTACGCCAGGAAGTGGATGTTGTGCAGGTGGTACAGGCTGTAAAAGTCAGGCGGCGGCGCCTTCGCGAAGTACTTGTCGTCCGCCGCGATCGCCCGCTCGTTCGCATCGGACGCCTCCGCGTACCGACCCGTCCGGATGAAGATGTGCGAGGGCATGTGCACCAGGTGCCCCGAGCCCGGGACCAGGTCCACCAGCCGCTGCGCCGACGCCGTCCCCTTTTCCGGCCAGGGCGACGCCTCAATCGCGTGGATGTAAAAGTGGTTCGCTCCCGGGTGATCTTCGTCCAGCGCGATCACCCGCTCCAGCGTCGCCAGGATCTCCAGCGTCCGCCCCTTCGGCTCCCCGTCATGCGTCCACAGATCCCAAGGCTGCAGGTCCATCAGCGACTCGGCGAACAGCGCGCCGACATCTGGGTCATCCGGAAACGCTTCCCACGCCCGCTGCATCGCGTCCGCGTACGCCTGATCCAGGGGCGCCCGGTCCTCCGGGATCGGCATCGCGTACCGCGCCGCCACCGCCCGGATCAGCGCCTGCTCCACCGGGCTCGCGTGCCGGACCAACGACATCGCCTTCTGCGCCGCGTCGTACGCCTTGGTCGAGGCCTCCTCCGTCATCTGCGGGTTGTTGATGTGCAAACCGTGCGCATAGGCGATCCCCCACCACGCGATGGCGCACTCGGGGTCGATCTCCGCCGCCCTGTGGAACGAGCGGATCGCCTCGTCGTGGTTGAAGCCGTACAGCAGTTGGATCCCCTGGTCGAACCACTGCTGGGCCTCGCGCGAGTGGGTCGTGATCGCGCGGTGGTAGCCCGAGTAGCCCGCGTACAGGCGCGCCTCGGTGTTCTTGGGCTGGGGCTCGCCGCCTTGGGAGCTCGAGAAGGCGCCCGGGCGGGCCATCAGGGCGGCGGCCGTGCCGACGCCGATCGCGAGCAGAGAAGTCTGGAGGGCGTTGAGGCGCATGGGGAACTCCTGAGCGTGATCCTGAATCGGGGTTTTGCGTCAGGAACGCAGGCGCAGAGACCCCCGTGAGAGGGCCAGCGTACCACGGGTTTTTGGGATCTCGCGCGGGCAGGCCGCTCGCGTCCCATCAGCCCTGCTCAGCCCAGGGGTCGTAGGTGCCGACGTGCCAGACGTGGCCCTCGGGGTCGGCGCAGGAGAAGGCGCGCCCGCCGTACTCGGGGCTCTTGATCTCGATCACGATTTTGGCGCCGGCGGCCTTGGCGCGCGCATACACCGCGTCGGCGTCCGAGACGAGGATGTAGGGCGACTGGGTCTCGCGTCCACCGACCTCGTCGGGCTGGGCCATGATGGAGGAGGCGGGCGAATCGGTGATGGAGGAGAGCATGACCATGCCCTCGCCGTAGGCGAGTTGGGCGTGGACGATCGTGTTGTTCTCGCCCGGAACCACAAGGTGACGCCGAAAGCCGAAGACCCGCTCGAGCCAGTCGATGGCCGCGTGCGCGTCCCGGTACCGCATCCCAGGGATGATCGTCGAGGGCACAGGAGCCTCCTCGGGTCAAACTTCGAGTGTTCGGCAACAGCGTACGGTATTCGACGCCGGAGAGGAACGCGAGCCACGGAGCCGCGTACACGCCTCGCCTCCGAAAGCCCACGCGGACGGACTCTCGCGATCACGGCACGGGCGGATCCGGCTCGCCCGCAGTGGCCGCGCCGCCTCCCGTCCCGATCGCCCCCGGCGCATCTCCTGACGCCGGAGGAGGAGACGCCGGAACCGACGCGCCGCCAGACGCCGGCGCCCCCGCGCCGCCCAGACGAGCCGCGACGGCGGTCGCCCGAACGCACACGACGCCCGCGAGGACGATGCACCCGACCCCCAGCAGGGAGGGCGCAAACCAGAGCCGCGCGATCAGCCTGGGGAACTCCACATGCATATACACGACGCTCGCGAGTGTGAGCACGAACACCGAAACCCAGCGGATCAGGTGCGCCTCGCGCCCGCCCATGAACCCGATCCACGGAGCTCGAGGGTCGTCCGCGTCGGGGCGCGGCACGGACCCCGCCATGTTTTTCAGCACGCTGGACATCGCCAGGAGAATGCCGATCAGGGCGGCCAGCGCCCCGAGCAACACGGCAGGTCCGTTGAGCTTGACGCCCAGCACGTCGACCTCCAGCGGCACGCCCTCCTCCATCGAGACGAGATACTCACGCGCCTCCTGGAGTGTCATGCCCCCGACGTTTGCCCAATGCTTCTGGAGTTCCGGCAGCCAGCGCGTCACACCCCGCTCCCTGGCATAGACGGGCGTGACGAGGGGCTGCTTGTCGACCCACGCCGAGAGCTTCTCCGCCGGGAGCGGCACGACCCGCCCGGGGCACGCCAGGCTCTCCGAAAAACCCAGCGTCATCTTGTCGTTCTCGAGGTATGTAAAGAGGATGACCTCGATCTCGTCCCCAACACGGAGCGAACGCCTCGAGTCGCCCGGGAGTTCCCAGCGCGCGTACTTGATGCTCCCCGGGGTGAGGTTCCCATTGTCCCGCATGTAGCCGGCGATCAGATCGTCGAGGCGGCGTTGGTCCAGCACCACGCCGGCGCCGCCCTGGATCTCCAGCCCCTCGAGCGTGGTGCGCAGGATCGCCAGGGGCTGGTCGGCGCGGAGCTTGCCGTCATCGAGCCCCGGCGTGGGCGTCAGCTCGTACAGCTCCGCCGGGATCCCGTTGTTGAACCAGTACCAGAGCCGGCTCGCGAGCACCTTGCTCCAGCTCGTCTCGCCCTGGCCGTAGTACGAGAGGAGGTCGATCCCCGAGTCATCCCAGAGATCCTCGACGGCGTCCTCGCGCTGGCGCAGGTAGTCGGCGACATCGAGCTTGCTCAGCTCGTCGACCTCGGCGATCGCGAGGCGGTATGGCTCACCCGGCTGGTGCGAGGCGCAGACCGCGATCAGGCCGCCGCAGACCAGCAGCATCGCGCGGTGCAGACCCCACAGCGTCTTCGCGAACTCGGACATGCGGGGGATGGTACTGGACGGAGGCCCGGGGTGGCGGCGTGAGGGGCTCCGCGCGCCGGCGGCGAGTTGGCGCAGCTGGGACCGGATGGCTCGCTTGAGCATCGCCGCGATCAGCAGGACCGTCGGGCGGGTCAGGGGGGACCGGGGCCAGAGTTCGAACGTTCGAGTCGCGTGGGTTGGAGCGAGGTCCTCGGGTGGGTCGAAGCGCCAGGTCTCGTCGAAATGCGTCGCGAGGGCGGAGAGCGGTCGCGAGAAGCCCTCGAGTCTGAGGGCGAGCGTTCGTGGCGGGTCCCAGGCGGTGACCTCCTCGGTGTGGGTGGAGCCGTCGGTGTTGGTGACGTTGATGCGCGTGCCGACGATGTCCTGTGTTCTGCGCTCAAAGACCGCGCTGCGGATTCCCGGCAGCGGGCCCCAACCCTTGAAGCTGGGCCACTGGTCGAGGTCGAGGATCGCGCCCGCGATCTGGTGGGGGGACTGGGGGAGGGTCGCGCGGACCTCGAAGCAGACGGGCTTTGGGACGCGGCGGGGCATCGGGGAAGTGTTGGCGGCGGCGAGGCATTGGGGATCAGGCATTGGGCATTCGGAATGCAGGGACCGGGGACCGGCGACCAGGGACCAGAGTGAGGAGAAGGAAGAGAAGACGGAGACCCCTCACCCCGGCCCTCTCCCCGGGAGGGAGAGGGAGGGGGAAACCGGTCGCTCACGCTCGCGGCTCGTCGGGGAGCGCCGTGTGTCGTGCGCAGGAGCTGGGCGGCGGCCTTGCGGGCGGTCTCTCTTCGCGCGGCGGCGAGGCGCGGGGGGAGGAGCTCGTTGTCGTGGGGCTCGGCGGCGAGGCTGGCGAGCTTGGCGGTGGCGACGCAGCGGGCCTGGGCGGCGATGAGGTCGGCGCGCTCGCTGGCCAGGCGGGTCAGGGCGGCGAGGCGCTCACGCGTGCGCGGGTGGTCGAGCCAGGCGATGAGGTCGTCGATCTCGAGGAGGTGGTTGGCGGCGAGGGTGGCGAGGCCGACGTCGGCGGCGAGGTAGTCGGCGAGGAGGGATTCCTCGTCGCAGGCATCAGGGAGCAGGCATCGGGCATCAGGGGAAGGAGGAGTAGGAGACGGAGCCCTCACCCCGGCCCTCTCCCGCGGGGCGCGGGAGAGGGGGGCAGGAACCCGAGGCTTCGAGGACTCAGCATCGGCGTCGGTGTCGTCCAGGAACGGGGTGATGCGGTTGTGTGGGCTGTGCATCGGGCACGGTACGGGGCGGGGAGGGGGGCGTCGGCGATGGCGAGGTCGTGGGACGCGGGTTGGCGCGCGCGGGGGGTCGGTATGATGCGATTCTCACAGAAATGATGTAGGCGCCTGCCGAGGGGGGATGATGCTCAAGCTGGCTGTTGTGCTCGTCGGGATGCTGGTGGTGGTCGGCGTCATCTGCTTCATTGCGCTGGTGCTGAGCAAGAAGATCGAGGGAGACACGCTGCTCTCCGGTGGGGAGCGGCTGGACTACCGGCGGCGGGACTGGCTGCTGACGAAGGCCGAGCGGTCGTTCCTGGCGGCGCTGGACGCGGCGGTGTCGGGCGGGCACGGGCTCGACGGCGTGCGGGTGATGTGCAAGGTGCGGCTGGCGGATCTGGTGTACCTGCCGAAGGGGATGGACAGGAGTTCACGGGCGCGGCAGCAGAACCGGGTGAATCAGAAGCACGTGGACTTCGTGCTGGTGAGCACGGACGAGTTGCGGCCGTTGGTCGTGATCGAGCTGGATGATTCGAGCCATGAGCGCGAGGACCGGCGGGCGCGGGATGGGTTCGTGGATCGGGCGCTCGGGGCGGCGGGGCTGCCGTTGGTGCGGGTCGCGGCGGCGCGGGGGTATGTGCCGGGGGAGTTGGCGGGGAGGGTGAGGGGGGCGATGAAAACTTGAGGCGTGGAGAAGCCGAGGACGGCGTCTCCACGGCACGCGGCCAGTTCATCTCGTTTGCCAGGTCGAGATCTGGCGCTCAAGTGACTCAAGCAAGCTCACGCAGAAGCGCAAGGAAGTGTACCAGGCATCATTTGCATCCTGAAACGACAATGAAAGTGGCTCTCCCGCATCGTACTTTCTTGTCAATTCACGAAGGAGCTCCAAACGTAGACTTGTAGGCCCCACGGTGATACCCCCGGGCTGCAAGTCCCAAAAGTCGGCGCCACCTCCATCAACCTTGCCCTGCATGCGTAGGCCGATCATCTTCAACTCGTACTGCTTGCGCCCGCCGTCGAAATCGACTTGAACCAGATCAGTTGGCCCTACGACTCCTGCGCGGTGTGTGAGAATCGCTCTCGCCCGACTGATGGAGACAACTTCATCACACCAACTCGCATTGATACCGAAATCCCGCTCCAGAGACTTGAGCTTCTTGGGCAGTCCGCTCATGTCGAATTCGGTCCAGCGACGCCCGATCGCCGCTTTCAACAGGTGAGTAGACGTGGGCAACTCTTCTGGATTGTCCGGCAGCAAGAACTCTTCACCGGAGAGTCGCCGCTTCGCATACTCCGCAGTGCACCAAACTGCCTCAACGATTTCCCACAGTGACTCAACTGACTCTCGAAACACTAGCGACACCAGCCATTCCCGATGCTGCTGCACGGAGTCAAAGGCGACTTTGGGCGGCTGAACCAAGCCCACACTGAATTCGGCGATTTGTTCGGACTTCAATCCAGATCGAGAAGCACTCTCAACTGCCGCCAAAGAAAGTACGGCAGATCGGATTGACCGTTCCAAGCGACGATCGATCGCGGCTCGAGCTTCTGCGAACCGAATCCTCACATGTGTGATCTTCTGGTCGTCGTGCTGAACATAGATCATCGAAACGCTACCACCCCGGCCCACCCGAGTATCTGCCGTAGATGTCGGCCATGACCCGGACCCCTTCGCCGAGTGTACTCCCCCACGGGGTAGGCCCAAGAGGCCTCCCCCTCACGGCTCCAACAACCCCCCCTGCTCGCCCGTGACGTAGCGCACCGCGAACAGGCACTCGGCCGCGAGCCACGGCGTGTCCGCCAGGTACTCGGGGAACGAGACGTCCTGCGAGATGCACCGGTCGATCCATCGCTCCGCCGCGGCTTTGTGCTTGGGCGAGCAGTACTTCATAGCGTCGTGCGTGGCGATCATCATCCAGGGCCACTCGAAGTTGCGGATGCGGTCGACCTCCTGCACGCCGTTGGGGAGCTGGCGCCAGGAGTTGCTCGAGCTCGAGGCCAGGGGCGTGGGGACGGCCTCGGGGAGGGTCTCGATCCAGTCGTCGGCGAGATCGCGGAGCTGGTGATCGTCCGGCGCCCGGGCGGTCGCGCAGAGCAGGGCGTGGAAGGCGAGTGCGGAGATGCCGAGGCCTGTGCTGCGGAGTTGGGATGGGGAGGTGGAATCTGAATAGCGCCAGCGGAGGGCGCCGTCGGAGACGCGGTTGGCGCGGAGCCAGAGGGCGGCCTCGCGGAGGGCGATGGCGGAGTCGCGGCGTGTGGAGGGGGAGAGCTCGGCGCCGTCGAGCGCGGTGTCGAGCGCGAGCATGGCGATGCATGTGGCGTAGGTGGAGGAGAGCTCGGCGCGTCCGCCGTTGAGGTCGGAGGTGCCGGGGTAGTCGGACCACGCGGAAGCCTTGGTGCGTTCGGCGAGGAGGGCGGCGACCTCGGCGTCGACCTGGGGCGAGCCGAAGCGGGCGAGCGTGAGCGAGACCCACGCGTGGACGACACTGCTCGGGGGGTCGGTCGGCTGGTTGAGCTGCTTCCAGTATCCGTCGTTCGGGCTGCGGCGGACGAGAAGAGCGTCGGCGACGGAATCGGAGGTGGCGATGGTGGAGCCGGTGAGTGAGGGGTCGAGTATGCCGTGCAGCGAGAGGGCGATCTGGGCGACGGGCCAGGCCTGGTAGACGTCCGGCTGTGCGTTGGGGTCGGAGGAGGCGATGCGCCAGGCGCGTTCGTTGACGGAGAGGAGCGAGCCGCGGAGCTGCTCGGTCTGACGCTGGACGAAGGCCTTGTCGAGCTGCTGGGCGGCGTCGTACTTCCACTGGCTGAGGAAGAAGCCACCCGCGGCGAACGTGCTGGCGAGGACGAGGGAGTACCCGCCGAGCATGTAGCGCTGGCGGACGGCCTGGGAGCGCGTGGACCAGTATTTCCCAGCGCGGCGCAGGAGGGATTTGTTGAGCGAGGCCCAGAGTGGGGCAAAGAGCCATTCGATCACGGTCGTACCCCCTGGTGCGAGGACGCGATGATCACCACTCCGGCCCGCCCGAGTATCTGCCGTAGATGTCGGCCATGGCCTGGACCATTTCGCCGAGTGTGGCGCCGGCGAGGGCGGCGTCGATGAGGGCGGGCATGACGTTGTGAGGGTCGAGGTTGAGGGAGGGGGCGGAGTTGGGGTAGGCGTTGTCGGGACTCACCCCCACCACCCGGCGCTGCGCTTGGGCGACTCCCCCGCGGGGCGCGGGGGAGTGGGCTTCGCCACCGGGGTCGCCGTCGCGGCAGGTGGTTCGGATTCGCTCCAGGGCGGCGGCGACTCGGGCGGGGTCGCGGGCGCTCTTGAACTTCTTGAGGCGGGCGACCTGTTCGGTTTCGACCGAGTCGGGGATGGTGAGGATGTCGATGGGGCGTTTCTCGTCGTCGTCGGTGTATTCGTTGACGCCGACGATGATGCGATCGTGGGCCTCGCACTCCTCGCTATAGCGGTACGAGGCCTCGGCGATGGCGCGGCGGAAGTAGCCCTTGTTGATGCCGGCGACGGCGCCGCCGCCGTCCTCCGTTGACCAGTGCTCGCGTGCCTTGGGCCAGAGGCCCCCGCCCATGTTGTCGATCTCGTCGATGTAGGCCTGGGCCTCGGCTTCGACGGTGTCGGTGAGGGCTTCGATGAAGTAGGAGCCGCCGAGGGGGTCGGTGGTGCGGGTGACGCCGGTCTCGTGGGCGAGGATCTGCTGGGTGCGGAGGGCGACGGTGACGGCCTGCTCGGTGGGGAGGCCGAGGGTTTCGTCCATGGAGTCGGTGTGGAGCGACTGGCACCCGCCGAGGACGCCGGCCATGGCCTGGTAGGCGACGCGGACGATGTTGTTGAGGGGCTGTTGCTCGGTGAGCGAGCAGCCGGCGGTCTGCACGTGGGTCTTCATGTACCAGGACTTCTCGTTCTTGGCGCCGTAGACGTCGCGCATGCGCCGGGCCCAGATGCGCCGTGCGGCGCGGAGCTTGGCGATCTCCTCGAAGAACTCGTTGTGGGCGTTGAAGAAGAAGGAGAGGCGGGGGGCGAAGCTATCGATGTCGAGGCCGCGCATGAGGCAGGCCTCGACGTACTCCATGCCGTCGCGGAGGGTGAAGGCGAGCTCCTGGGGGGCGGTGGAGCCGGCCTCGCGGATGTGGTAGCCGGAGATGGAGACGGAGTGCCACTTGGGGACGAGGGCGGTCTGGAACTCGATGGTGTCGACGACGAGCTTGACGGAGGGCTCGGGGGGGTAGATGAACTCGTTCTGGGCGTGGAACTCTTTGAGGATGTCGTTCTGGAGGGTGCCGGAGAGGGTGTCCCAGGAGATGCCGCGCTGCTTGGCCATGGCGAGGTACATGGCCCAGATGACGGCGGCGGGGGCGTTGATGGTCTGGGAGACGGAGACCTGATCGACGGGGATGTCGGCGTAGAGGCGGTGCATGTCCTCGATGGTGTCGATGGCGACGCCGCACTTGCCGACCTCGCCCATGGAGAGTTCGTCGTCGGAGTCGCGCCCCATCAAGGTCGGGAGGTCGAAGGCGGTGGACAAGCCGGTGTTGGCTTTGGTCTTGGAGGTCTTGGCGGCGCTCAGGAGGTACTTGAAGCGTTGGTTGGTGTCGTCGGCGGAGCCGAAGCCGGCGAACTGGCGCATGGTCCAAAGCCGAGTCCGGTAGCCCTGGGGGAAGAGGCCCCTTGTGTAGGGGAACTGGCCCGGGGGCGGGATGTGCTCGGCGGGATCGTCGAGCGAGGGCGTGGAGGTGGTCGCGTCGTAGACGGGGTTGAGGACGATGCCGGAGATGGTGACGGCGTGGGGATCGACGTCGGCGGGCGTGGCGTGGATGCGGGGGCCGGTGGTGGTCTGGGTATGGGACATGGGGCCTCCGTGGGGGGACGCGACGGCTCGGGCGTCGTCGCCCGACATTGTATGGGAAGGGCGTTGGGGGTGGCAGTTTGGGGCGTGAATCCGGGGTCGGCGCGGCGTCGAAGGCCAGGGCGAGTCGAGCGTCGCCCGGTTTGCCGTGGCGGGCGACGCGGGGCGCCCCCGGAGTGAGGGCGCGTCGAGGCCGCGGCGAACCAGGAGTGTGTGATGAATCGTTTGACGATTGTCGGCATCGCCGTCGTCGCGGCGGTGGGTGGTGTGGCGCAGGCGCAGTGCAAGTCCGGCATGGCGGACGCTGGGTGGGAGGCGAGCGGGTCGTGCGAGACCGCGACCATTATACCGGTTGCCTGGCACGCGCCCGAAAAGGACATCGTGGACACCGCGGTCGGCGCGGGGCAGTTCACGATCCTCGCGAAGGCGTTGAAGGCGGCCGAACTCATCGAGGCGCTCAAGGGTGAGGGGCCGTTCACGGTGTTCGCCCCCACCGACGAGGCGTTCGCCAAGCTGCCCAAGGGCACGGTCGAGACGCTGCTCAAGCCGGAGAACAAGGACAAGCTGACAGCGATCCTGACCTACCACGTCGTCCCCGGCAAGGTGCTCGCGGAGAAAGTCGTGACGCTCAAGAACGCGGGGACGCTGAACGGGCAGCGCGTGGACATCAAGACCAAGGACGACAAGGTCTGGGTCGATGGCGCCAGGGTGACCGCTACAGACATCATGGCGAGCAACGGGGTGATCCATGTCATCGACACCGTGCTCATGCCCGAGTCGAAGAACATCGTCGAGGTGGCGAGCGAGAACGGATCGTTCGGGACGCTGCTTGCGGCGGCGAAGGCGGCGGGGCTGGTGGACACGTTGACGGGGCAGGGGCCGTTCACGGTCTTCGCGCCGACCGACGAGGCGTTCGCGAAGCTGGCGCCGGGGACGGTGGAGATGCTGCTGAAGCCGGAGAACAAGGAGAAGCTGCGCCAGGTGCTGCTCTACCACGTGGTGTCAGGGCGTGTGTACTCGGACAAGGCGGTCGAGCTGGGCGAGGCCGCGACGGTGCAGGGGCAGGACGTGATGATCAAGAAGTCGCGCGAGGGCGTGTCGATCAACCGGTCGAAGGTGGTGGCGGCGGACGTCGAGGCGTCCAACGGCGTGATCCACGTGATCGACGCGGTGCTCATGCCCCAGTGACGCGTGTGGAGACGCCCCGTCGATCATGCGTACGGGAGCGTCGAGTCGCGCGGCGGAGGGCGGGGGTGGGTGGCGGACGTCTTGGCGCCCCACCCCCGCCACGGCTACGATCGCCGCGACGCTTGAGAGGGCGGCGCGGCGTGTCCAAAGATTCGATCCTCCAACGAGTGGCGTCGGGTGACGCGAACGCGGTCCGGGAGTGTGCGGACCAGTACGGGGGGTTGGTGTGGTCGCTGGCGCGTCGGTGGAGCCCGACACGTGCGGACGCCGAGGACGCGGTGCAGGACGTGTTTGTCTCCGTTTGGCGCAACGCGGGGCGGTTCGATCCGACGATCTCGCAGGAGACGACGTTCATCGCGATGATCGCACGCCGGCGCCTGATCGACCGGATGCGCAAGGCGGGGCGGCGGCCCGATGAGGTCGCGCTCGACGAGGGCTCGGCGCAGGCACGGGCGGATGGGCGCGCCGGGGGCTCCGGCGTGGGCGCCGCCGAAATGGGCGAGGACGCGGCCCGGGCCGAGGCCGCGATGCGCGAGCTGAGCGAGGAGCAGCAGCGGGTGCTGCGGCTGTCGATCGTGCACGGCGTGAGCCACGAGAAGATCGCGGCGTCGACCGGGCTACCCCTGGGCACGGTCAAGACACACATCCGAAGGGGGCTGATCAAGCTACGGGGGATCCTGGCGGAGCCGGAGGGCGTGGGCGTTGGCGCTGGGAAGGGGGCGGGGTCATGAGGACGCTGCCGAGCGACGACCGGGTGCTGGACCTGCTAGGCGAGATCGTCTCGGGCGAGGGGGGTGAGCGAGCGCGGTCCGAGCTGCGCGGGCTCGTCGGGGCGCACGAAGCGGAGGCGCTGATCGAGGAGTTCGAGCTGGCCGCGGCGGCGGGCGAACTGGCGTCGATGGGCGCGGTCGAGGCGATGCCCGCGTCGGTGCGCGCGAAGGTCAACGAGGCGGCGGCGCAGTTCATCGCCCAACAGCGAGATGATGAGAACGAGCTGGCGCCCTTCGGGCTCGACCCGGGGCGCGGGGCGCCCTTGGGGCTTGCGGTGGCGGGATGGCTCGCGGCGGCGGCGTGCCTCGCGATCGCCGCGGTGGCGTGGCTGGCGAAGCCGGCGCCCGCGCCGACGCCGAGCGAGCGGATGGCGGCGCTCGAGCGAAGCGCGCCCGATGTGATCGAGGCGCCCCTCGCCGGGATCGACACGATCGGGGCCGCGAAGAACCCCCTCGATCACGGCGTATCGGGCGCGATCGTCTGGTCCGACGCGAAGGACGAGGGGTACATCCGCGTGTCAGGCGTCGAGGCGAACGACCCAAGCAAGTTCCAGTACCAGCTCTGGATCTTCGACGCGGAGCGCCCGACGGGTGACCTCCCGCAGTTCCGGGCCGAGGGGCTGCCCGAGATCCTGACGCAACGCCCCGTCGACGGCGGCGTGTTCGACATCCCGGCGGGCGGCGAGGCGGTGATCCCGATCGACGCGAAGCTGCCGATCGGCAAGGGCGTGCTGTTCGCCGTCACCAAAGAGCCACCGGGGGGCGTGGTGGTGAGCGATCGGGAGATCGTGTTCCTGGCGCTGCGGGGGTAGGCGGGCGCTAGGGCGCCGACGGCGGCTGGGCGTTGGTGGCGCTGCCGAAGCCGGCGAACTGGCGCATGGTCCAAAGCCGAGTCCGGTAGCCCTGGGGGAAGAGGCCCCTTGTGTAGGGGAACTGGCCCGGGGGCGGGATGTGCTCGGCGGGATCGTCGAGCGAGGGCGTGGAGGTGGTCGCGTCGTAGACGGGGTTGAGGACGATGCCGGAGATGGTGACGGCGTGGGGATCGACGTCGGCGGGCGTGGCGTGGATGCGGGGGCCGGTGGTGGTCTGGGTATGGGACATGGGGCCTCCGTGGGGGGACGCGACGGCTCGGGCGTCGTCGCCCGACATTGTATGGGAGAGGGGATCGGGGACCCAGCGGGCGACCACGAGGCGGCGGGTCAGGGCGCTTCGTCGGGCGAGGCGGGCGTGAAGGCGTAGTCCGCGCCGGCGTGGCCGGGCATGAGCGCTTGGTGACGGGTGTTGGAAGGGAGCTCGGCGCAGGCGTCGTCCTGCCCGTCGGCGCCGACGGAGTAGAGCAGATAGACGCGACCGTGCTCGTCCGGCTCCGGGAGGGGGCGGTAGATGAAGCTGGCGTCGTGGGCGAACGGGTCCTGTGGGATCGCATCGAGATAGGTGGGAAGCAGGGCGTCGAGGGAGGGTGGCGGCTCAGCGTGCCGGGCGCGGTAGAGCTCGATCGCGAGGCGAAGACGCATGCCGGCGGAGCGACAGGTGGCGGCATCATCGAACTGCTGTGCCGTGCCGATCGTTGAGAGGATCGCCGAGAGGAGCTTTGAATCGTCGATCCGCTCGAGGAGGCGCTTCCAGTCCGCGTCGTCGACGCGGTCGCGGGGCGCGAGGGAGGCGCGGGCGACACAGGCGTCGAAGTACTCATTGGCGAGTTGCACGGTCGCCCGCTTGCGCGGGAGGCCGAGACCCGGGATGTTCCGGGGCGAGGGAGCGTTGGCCGCGAAAGCGGACCCGGTCAGCAGACTCATCTCGGTCGGGAGGGCGTACCCGCTGCCCGCGCCGTCGTCGGAGTGGGTGATGGCGATGGTGTCGAGGGTCAGGAGACGCTCACCCTCGAGCATCATGGCATGGGGCGCCAGCGAGCGACGGCGCTGCTCGTTGTTGAGGAGCGCACGAATCGTGTCGGCGTCGAGGCTCTCACTCGCAAAGGCGTCCTGGACCATCCCGTCGGCCAGAGCCAACAGGGCATAGACGACGAGGCGAGAGATCAGAGTCGGGTCGTAGGAGAGCGTCCGCGCGATCGCGAGGACGTGCTCGTGGGCGCGGGCGGCGGCGATCGGGTCGCCCCGGCGGACTGAAAGCAGGAACTGCGCCTTGAGCGCACGTGCCAGGGCGCGAGAATGGCCGAGGCTGTCGAGCATCCGCACCGCCATTGGATGTGCCGTGCCGACGTCCGGGACGGCACGGGGAGCCACGGCCATCTGGTCGAGCAGGTCGTAGACGCCGCTCTCTCGAAGCGCATCGAGGTACTCCATCGCATAGGCGCTGAAGAGCTTGTTGTACTCCCGCTGGAGGTTCTTGGCCTCGTCGGCGGAGAGGTCGCGTGTGTTGATGTGCGGGATGGTGGGGTCCTCGATCGACTCCATGTCGAGGTACGCCGCTTCGCCCGGGTCCGGGAAGCGCGACGCCATCTCTTGCTCCATGAGATCGCGGATCTCCTCATCGAGCGCGACGGACCTTTCAAGGGCCTGGAGGAGGAGGTCGTAGGCGTCGGGCGCGTCAGGACCCGCGTCGCTCGGCTGGAAGCGTTCGATGAGCTCGCCCAGCTTGGCCGGCCCGTCGGGGAAGGACCCCGGAACGGCGAGTGAGATTCGCACGACGGGGATGATCAGGACGACTACTCCGACAGTGAGTAGGAGAACGAGCGTGATGACGATGTCGCGCCTTTGCAACCCGAAACGACGCTTGGCGCCGGACTCGGGCTGATTCGCGCTCACGCGCCGGGCGCCGCGGGGGCGCCTCGGGCCGGCTCGGCGTTGGACATGCCGATCTTGAACGCGGTCGCGACGGCGAGGCCGAACCAGAGCAAGTCCCAGAGGCTGAAGCTGTCCTTGAACGCCTGGGTTCGGATGTCGGCCGCCATCGTGTCGAGCTGGGACTGTCGTTGCGACTCGATCCGGTCCCTGTAGGCGCCGTGCTCGTCCTCGGACATCGCCTCCCAGCGCGCGACGGCCTCGCCCCAGACGCCGGGCGGGTAGTCCTTCTCGCTGATCGCCTCCGCCGGGTTGACACCCTCGGGCCACGCGAGCTCCTCGCCCGCGTCCGCATGCTCGCTGACGATCTCATCGGCGAGATACGCGTGGAGGAGTTCGTCGGGCGCCTCGGCGGTCATGCCGTTCTCTCGCATGTACTTCGCGACCGCGAAGTGCACGTCGGCGTACTTGCCCCCGGCGATGCTGAGAATGGAGATGAAGACGGCGAGGCCAGCGACGGCGGGGCCGCCCTTGCCTCCTGCGCCCCCAAGCGTCGCGATGCCGACGACGAAGCCGATCCCCCACGCGATCCAGCCGATCTCGAAGTGGAGGAAGTAAGAGATGGCGGCCCAGACCGCGGCACAGACGATCGCGGCGACCAGGCCGAAGGCTGTGGCTCGGATCAGGTTCATGGGGCCCTCGTGGTGACGAGCGATGTGCTTTGGAACGAGGGCAGTCTAATGAACGACCAGAGGGTGTTCAAGCATCGAGCGATGCGGCGCTGTTCGCGGACACGAAGGAGCCGCCTTGGGGGTCGTGGTGAGCAATCGGGAGATCGTTCCTGGCGCTTCAGGGTTGGGCGGGTCAGGGCGAAGCGTCATCGCTTGGCGGAGTGAAGAGAAAGTCCGTGCCTGGATAATCCTTGCTAAATGCGTGGAACTGGTCAGGATCGCCGGGAACAGGCGTGGCGTCGTTGTCCTCGCCGTCCTCGGCGACGGAGTAGAGGAGAAAGTCACGCCCGTACTCGTCGGGCGGCGAGAGACGGCGGTAGACAAAGCGGGCGTTTTGCGAGTAGGGATCGACCGCGATCGATGGGAGGATCTCGGGGACGAGCTCTTCGAGAGTCGTGGGCAGCGACCGATGACGTGCCCGGTAGAGCTGAATGGCTAGGAGGGTCTGCGTGCCGGCACGTTCGCACGCGAAGCGGTCCTCGGCATGAATCATCTTCCCATACGCAGGCATCACGATGTTGAGAAGCATGTACCGACGGGAGAGGTTTTCGTAGTCGTGACGTGGGTGCACGATGAAACGCTCACGGCGTCGCGTATTCGCCAGGAGTGTGACGTCATCGAACAGGTCGTTGGCAACCCGGGTAATGTCGTCTCGACGTGCGAGGAAGAGTCCGGGCACGTTTCTGATCGAGGGTGAGGTGTGGATCGTGCCGCCGGAGAGTTTCGCGAACTCGACGGGCAGGGCGAACCCGGATCCCATGCCGTCATCCGAATAGGTCCACTGAATGGTGTCAAGCTCCACCAGACGCTCGCCCTCGAGGGCAAATGAGGGGCCGGGAACTTCGTTCAGGGAGAGCCAAAGCCCGAGGAGCTCATCGAGAGTGCGTTCGGGGAGTTCGGCGTGGAGGGCGGCATCGCGGGTCACATCGGCCGCGAGGGCCGCCATCGCAATACCGACAAGACGCTCGATCAGGATCGGCTGTCGCATGTGGATGCGCGCCAGTGCGAGCATGTGAGATACGGCGTTGACGAGCGTCTCGGGATCGTGTTCGCGGAGCGCGAATTCAGCACGGGCCCGCTCGAAGCGGGCGAGTTCGCGGGAGTCGCTCAGCTCGGGAAGCAGAAGCTCGAGGAGGAACATGCCCTCCGGGTACTCGAACGAGCGGACAGCCCTCGGAATCGCGGCAATCGTATCCATCTCCTCGAAAAAGCCGGCGTCGTCCATCGCGGCGAGATATCGCCTGGTGAAGTCGACATGCATCTCGTTGACCGCGGCGCGAGCCGCTTCCTCTTCCTCCGATGACATCTCCACGAAGCTTGGTGGTGGCTCGGTTGGGTCCCAGACCGACTGAGGTGTGATGCTCGGGGGTTCGTACGCGAGCCCGAAGCGCTCCTCGGATTCGGCCGCGAGGCGCTCGTCCCAGGTTGCCTTGAGAGCGTTCTCCCTCCGAAGCAAATCAATCAGCAAGTCGTAGGCATTGGGAGCGTCTGGCGGGATGTCGGAGGGCTGATGCGCTTCGGTCAGTGCAAGGAGCTTCGCCGGCGTATCAGGCGCCCCGGCGGGCGTCGCCATCGAGATCCGCACGACCGGGATGAGCAAGATCGCGATGCCGACCATCAAGAGGAGCCCCAATACGAGCAGGACATTCCTCGGGCGCGGGAGGCTGCGGCGTGGTTTGCTCTCTGTGTCGTGCATCCTGTGAGCCCCCCCGTTCCGGCACGTCTACTTGGCGTGCTCGAACACGCCCCGCCCCGTCTTGTCGCCCAGCCTCCCTGCCGTCACGAGCTGACGCAGCAGCGGGCACGGCCTGTACCGGTCGTTGTTCAGCCCCTCGGCGAGCACGTCCATGATGTGGGCGCACGTGTCCAGTCCGATGAAGTCGGCCAGACGCAGCGGGCCCATCGGGAAGTTGCACCCGAGCTTCATGATCTGGTCGATGTGCTCGGGCTCGGCGACCCCCTCCATCCAGGCGTAGAACGCCTCGTTGATCATCGGCATCAGGACGCGGTTGCTCACGAAGCCGGCGCGGTCGTTGGCGGGGACCGCCGTCTTGCCCATCGACTCGGCGAGGTTCACGACCCGCTCGGTCACCTTCTTGTCGGTCGCCAGGCCGTTGATGACCTCGACGAGCTGCATGACGGGGACGGGGTAGAAGAAGTGCATGCCGATGACGCGCTCGGGGCGGGCGGTCGCCGCGGCGATCTCGGTGATCGAGATCGAGCTGGTATTGGTCGCGAGGATCTGGTCGCCCGTAAACATCGCGTCCAGCTTCTCGAAGACCGCGGCCTTCACGCCCGCGTCCTCGACGACGGCCTCGATCACGATGTCCGAGCCCTCCAGATAGTGCAGGTCGGTGACGTATGTCAGGCGGTCCTTGGCCCCCTTGGCGTCAGCCTCGGTCATCCGCCCCTTCTCGACGGCACGGGCGAGGAGCTTGTCGTGCGTCGCCTGGCAGCGGGCGATCGCGTCGGGGGCGGTGTCGTAGACGACGGTGTCGAGGCCGGCGACCGCGGCGGCCTGGGCGATGCCGCCGCCCATCTGGCCCGAACCGACGACGCCGACTTTCTTGATGTTGTGCATGGGAGACTCCTCACAGCGGGTGGGGAGAAAGGGTAGGGGCGGAGATTCGCGAGGTCGTGAGGTCGGCATCCCTGGCGCGGGATGGAGGGGGCGGCGGGCGTGAAGTAGGCTTGGGGGATGCCGACGATCGAGCAGCTCGAGAAGCTCCTGGCCGCCGAGCCCCACGACCCGTTCGTGCTGTACGCGATGGCGCAGGAGCTGGCCAAGCAGGCGCGGGACGTGGAGGCGATCGAGTTCTACGACCGGTGCCTGGCGGCGGACCCCCACTACTGCTACGCGTACTTCCACAAGGCGCGGTCGCAGGAGGCGGTGCGCGACGAGGAGGGGGCGAGGCAGACGTTGCGCGCGGGGCTCGAGGCCGCGATGCAGGCGGGCGACCAGAAGGCGGTCGGCGAGATCGAGGCGTACCTCGAGGGGCTGGGCGGATGAGCGGCGCGGGGGACGAGACGGCACGCCGAGAGGCGGTCAAGCTGCTCGAACGCCGGGCGCTGAGCCGCCGGGAGCTGCGCGACAAGCTCCTCAAACGCGGGCACGACGCGGACACCGCGCAGCGCGTGATCGGGGCGCTCGCCTCGGCGGGGCTCGTCGACGACCGGGCCCTCAGCGAGTCGATCGTCCGGGTCGAGCTGTCCCGCCTGCCGGCGGGGGCGGCGATGCTCGAGGCGAAGCTCGCCCGGCGCGGGATCGAGCGGGAGATCGGCGAGTCGGTCGTGCGCGAGGCCCTGCGCGGGCGGCTGGGCGCCGATGACGCCGAGGCGGTCGCCAGCAAGCGCATGCGGGCGCTGCCCCGGACGCTGCCCGAGGAGGTCATCCGTCGGCGGCTGCTCGGGGCGCTCTCACGACGCGGGTTCTCGCACGAGGACGCGCTGGCCGCGCTCGATCGCGTCCTCGACGCCCGCGACGACGGGATCCACGCCGGCGGGTAGGCTCTGGTCATGACACGCACGCGGCTCATCCAGACGACGACGGCGGTGCTCGGCGGTCTGATCGGCGTCACGCTCGGGGGGTGCGCCGACGCCAACGCCAGGAACGTCCTCGGCGGACGCTCGCAGATCGAGGCGATCGCGCCCGTCGAGGCCGCCCACGAGCCGTCCCACGACACCCCCAGCGTGCACGGGCTCGACCGCTCGAACTGGGGCGCGACGACGACCGTCGTCCCCGTGGACGGCACGCTCCATGGCCCGACATACACCCGTCAGCGTCTCTACGACCGCCAGCCGGCCCGCCGCCTCGGGCTCTACCCCACGGCACAGACAGCCCTTGACCTCGATGACCCGGGCAGCGGACTGCTCCGAGGCTCGGAGGTCGCGGCCCAGTTTCCGCGGGCCCTGGTCGAGGTCGGGCTCATGCCGATCCGGGCGATCGTCTCGCCCCCTTGGGTGAGACGCCAGAGCCCGATGTACCTCTACAAACGGCAACCACCCGGCGGATGGCTGACCGGCGGACCTGGATCGACGCCACAAGACGTCGGCGAGGGCGGCGCCCCGCCGCCCGACTCTGGCGTCGAGGCGGTCGTCCCCGCGGCGCCCGTGGAGACGATCCAGGGCGACGAGGCGGCGCCGTGAGGCGTGACCTCGACGAGCGCGGCCTGCCGGAGGGGTACCCCCTCCAGGAAGGCGTCGAGATCTCGCCACGCGAGGCGAGCGAGCGACTCGGGTCGGGCGAGGACGACTTCGTCTTGCTCGACATCCGCGAGGCGGGCGAGGTGGCCCAGGCCCGGGTCGAGGGCGCCGTCCACGTGCCCCTGAGCGAGCTGGGGGCACGCCTGAGCGAGCTCGACATCGAGGAGGACACGCCGATCGGCGTGCTCTGCCATCGCGGCGTGCGCTCGATGAGCGTCGCGGCCCTCCTGCGCGAGCAGGGGTTCAGCGGGGCGCGTTCGGTCGCGGGCGGGATCGACCTGTGGTCGCTGGCGGTCGATCAGGGCGTGCCGCGGTACTGAAGAGACGGAGAGACGAAGTGCGGCGGAGGAGCCGACTGGCCTCTTCGTCGCTGACTGTCTTCGTCTCTTCTTCCCAAAAGAAGAACCCCCCGGGACGGTTGTCCCGGGGGGCGTTGGGTCAGATCCGAGTCACACGAAATGACTCAGTTCTCTTCCGGCGAGCCGTGTTACGGGCAGCCGGCGCCGAAGGCGACGAGGAACGCGACGACGTCGTCGAAGTTCCAGGTGCCGATCGGGTCCGCCAGGTCGGAGCCGCAACCGTTGGCGCCGAAGCTGACGAGGAAGGCGACCACGTCGTCGAAGTTGAGGGTCCCGACCGGGGCGGCCAGGTCAGCGACCGAGCAGGAGCCCGAGGGAACCTCGGCGCAGCTCGGACCGTTCGGCCCGTACATCTCAAGGTAGGACTGAGAGTTGGGGGTGCCGGTGGCGCAGTTGAAGCCGCCGAAGAAGAAGGTGCCGACGTAGGAGGTGATGGTGGGCGGGCAGGAGGGCCCGGAGGTGTAGACGTCGACGAGGTCGCCGTCGGAACCGGGAGGATCGGTCGGCGTGGAGCACGGGGCGGCGGTGCAGCCGACCGGGGCGACCATGAGCGCGCCGTTGGCGCCCTTGGAGGCGCCGGCGCCCGCGCCCGGAACGGGCAGGGCGGACTGATCGAAGCGGATGGAGAAGGAGAAGTCGTTGAGGCCGTCACCATCGAGGTCACCGAAGGTCGGGTGGCCGTACTCGGCGCCGCCGGAGATGCCGGTGCCGCCGGTGGTGTCGTCAACGCCGTCCGAGTCGCCCAGCTCGAAGATGAGGCTGGGGGCGAGGGAGGCGAAGTCGAGGGTGAGGGTGTAGACGGCGACGTAGCCGGGCGGGAGGCCGGGCAGGGCGCCGGGGATGGTGGAGAGGGTCAGATCGAGGATGCAGGAACGGCCGGAGGCGAGGGGAAGGTCCGCGCCGAAGCCGTTGTCGTTGTCCGACCAGGTGACGATGAGGTTGTAGCCGACGATGCCGTCGCCGATGGAGTCGAGGTCGGTGTCGGTGTCCGGGGCGATGATGCCGTAGGCCAGGACGACACAGTCAACGACGGAGTCGGCGGGAACGTCACCGATCCAGCCGTTCCATGACCCTTCGCAGGGAACGGTCGGCATGGCGGTGCAGACGGTCGGGGTGGTGAAGACGATGTCACCGAGGCCGTCGCCGTCGGCGTCGGGGTTGTCGATGATGCCCACGGTGCCGCCGGTGCCGCAGGGATCGGTGTTCGTGGCCAGCCACAGGGGGCTGGAGGCGTTGCGCGGGTGCGAAGCGAAGGGCGTCGCGATCCGCTCACCGGTCTTGATGTTGTAGTAGATGTTGGCGACGGGCCACGCCTTCATGGTCCTGTTGGAGACCATCTTCGCGGGCGTGTCGGCGCCCAGGGAAACCCCTGAGGTCAGACAGCCGGCGGCCATTGCGAGACTCAGACCACACATTGCCTTCATGAGAAAGCTCCTCTCGTTTGAACCACAACTCGATACGACCCCAGGTCGGGATCAGCCAGAAACTCACCGTGACGGGCGCAGGCCGCGCCCACCCCCATCAACGAGCCCAAATGTTGAATGCGCCTCGTGCGCAGCCTCATCTCTCCGTCCGACACGTGGCCTGGCCATCAACGACCCTTCGCGGGCGCTGACGCTTCAGACACGCGCCTCCATCTCCTCCATCCCGGGGGTGTCGGACGGCCAACCAAACGCCGAAACACACCGACACCACGGGTACGAGACGCCATCTCGAATATACCCAGGGGGGGCCCAAATGCAATAGCCCAGACCCCGAAAACGGAAACATTGGAACAGACGGAAAAGCCCCGTCATACCTCGCCATTTCACCGAAAAATCCCAGTGTCGCGCCCGCCCTGAACGGCCGGGCTTACCGGTCTGCCGCGAGTGCGGCACACCCCGATACGCAGCGCCTGACGGGCGGATGCAGGGTGGTTCCGAGAAAATAGGGTGTTCACGCCCCTGGAGTGTGAAAATGGGCTATCGGGTCGCCGCCTTGGGGGCCCGCGACCCCGCCCGCATCAGCTCCACGAAGCGGTCGAACAAGGGCGACGCGTCGTGGGGGCCGGGCGACGCCTCCGGGTGGAACTGGACGGCGAAGATCGGACGTCCGCGAACTCGGAAGCCGGCCAGGGTGGCGTCGTTGAGGTGGGTGTGGGTCGCCTCGGCGCCCCCCGCCTCGAGGCTCGCGGGGTCGACCGCGAAGCCGTGGTTCTGGCTTGTGATCTGCACGCGTCCTGTGGTCGTGTCGAGAACGGGCTGGTTGGCGCCCCGGTGCCCGAAGGGAAGCTTGAAGGTCGTCGCGCCCATCGCGAGGGCCAGGAGTTGGTGCCCGAGGCAGATGCCGAAGGTCGGCACGTCGAGCCCGTCGTCGAAGAGCAGTTCGCGCAGCGCATCGATGGTGCGTTCGACGGCCGCCGGGTCGCCTGGCCCGTTCGAGATGAAAAGGCCGTCGGCCTCGCCCCGCTCGAAGATCGTGCGCAGCTCGCTCGGGGAGATGTCGTGGGGGACGAGGCGGACCTCGCACCCACGGTCGGTGAGGTGGCGGAGGATGTTGCGCTTGGCGCCGCAGTCGAGGGCGATGACGCGCAGCGGGCGCCCGTTCGGGCCTGGTTTTCCAGGCTCGTGGGGGGGCGCCCAGTCGCCCAGCGTCTCGGACCAGGACTGCTCGCTCGAGCACCCGACCAGGGCGGCCAGATTCTGGCCCTCCATGCTCGCCGCCCCCCGGGCGCGGGCGACCAAGTCCTCATCGGAGATCGAGTCGTCGTCGGTGATGACGCCCTGGACGACGCCCCCCGAGCGCAGGACGCGGGTCAGGGCGCGGGTGTCGAGCCCCTCGATGCCCAGGATCCCGGAGTCGGCGAGGAACTCGGAGAGCGAGCGCGTCGCGCGGTAGTTCGAATGGCGTCGGGCCAGCTCATGCACGACGAACCCCGCGACCTGGACCTTGGCGGCCTCGAGGTCCTCCTCGTTGACGCCGGTGTTGCCGATGAGGGGGGTGGTCTCGACGAGGATCTGGCCGGCGTAGGAGGGGTCGGTCAGCGACTCCTGGTAGCCGGTCATGGCGGTGTTGAAGACGACCTCGCCGATGGAGACGAGGCCTTGTCCGACAGCGCCGAAGGGGCGTCCCCGGAAGACGTCGCCGGTGGCCAGCGCGAGGCGGGCGGTCGGGGGCGAGTCGTGGTCGCGTGGGCGTGCGGGCGTCACCGGGTTAGAGTCTAGCGCCCGTGAGCGATGCGTCACTCTTTGCACATGACGACGAGACGCCGGGGGGGGCGCTCGGCGAGCGGGAGGTGTACGCGCGGATCGCCGTCGAACGCGCCATCGAGGGCGAGGCGGGCGAGGGGCTGCTCTACCGGGGCGAGGGGCTGCGCGTCGGCGACCGCGTCGAGGCGCCCCTGGGGCGGGGGAATAAGACCGCCGGCGGGATCGTCGTCGCGGTCGGCGGGGATGAACTTCTAGCCGGCTTCGACCCGCGACGCGTGAAGACGGCGCGCGGGACCGGACGAGGGAGGCTGCCGGCGCCCCTCGTCGAGCTGGCGCGATGGATCAGTTCCTACTACATCTGCCCCCTGGGGACCGTGCTGGCGACGATGACGCCGGCGGCGGTCAAGGCGGGGACGGGCCGGCGGACGCGCGTCTGCGTGGAGCCGACGGAACGGAGCGAGGAATCAGCCGACGTCACTGGCCTGACGCCAAGCGTGCAGGCGGCGCTGGCTGAGATCCGGAAGCTGACGCCCGGCGTCTTCCCGGTCGAGGCCCGAGAGCTGGCGAGGCTCATCGGGGCGAAAAACGCGGGGCCGATCAACAAGCTCGTCGCCGGCGGGTACCTGCGGGAGGTCGAGGTCCGGACGGTGCGCGCGCCCGAGGCGTTCTGGGAGTCGCGCCGGGTGGAGGCGGCGACGCCCGGCGCGATCGAGCTGACCGACGCCCAAGCGGGGGCGATCGAGGGCGTCGGCGCCTCCCTCGGCGACTTCCGCGTCCACCTGCTCCGGGGCGTCACGGGCTCGGGCAAGACCGAGGTCTACCTGCGCGTCATCGAGCGGGCCCTGACGAGTGGAAAGTCCGCCCTGGTGCTCGTACCCGAGATCTCGCTGACGCCCCAGACCGCCGGGCGGTTCATCGAGCGGTTCAGCTCCCATGGCGTCGCTGTCCTGCACTCGGGATTGACCGCGGCCAGCCGTCACAAGCAATGGGCCGCGGCGGCGAGCGGGGACGCCCGGGTCGTCGTCGGCGTGCGATCGGCGGTCTTCGCGCCCCTCGCCGACCTCGGCGTCATCATCGTCGACGAGGAGCACGACGCCTCGTACAAGCAGGACCAGGCGCCCCGCTACCACGCCCGCGACGTCGCGATCAAACGCGCGCAGGTCGAGGGCTGCCCGGTCGTGCTCGGGTCGGCGACGCCATCACTCGAGAGCTGGCGGAACGCGTGGGGCGGGCGGTACGCGCTGTGGGAGCTGCCCGAGCGCGTCGGGGGTGGCGCGCTGCCCCGGGTGCAGATCGTGGACCTGGGTGAGGAGCGCAAGCTCCGGCGTGACCTGGAGGGGCGCGACCCGCACGTCCTGGACGCGATCGGGCCCACGCTCGAACGCGCGATCGAGATCACGATCCGGGGGGGCGCCCAGGTGATCCTCCTCCAGAATCGGCGGGGGTACGCCGGGTACGTCGCCTGCCCGGACTCCAGATGCGGGTGGCGCCTCGAATGCACCGAGTGCGACGCGACGATGGTGGTGCACCGGGCGGGCGCGCGCAAGGGGTATGTCCGCTGCCACCACTGCCTCGCCCAGCAGGTGCGCCCCGAGGTCTGCCCCGTCTGCAACAAGCGCCTGATCGATCTGTCCGTCGGCACGCAGCGCGTCGAGGAGGAGCTGGAGCGGCGCTTCGGCACGACGCTGGGCCTCATCCGGGGCGAGACGATGGAACGCGTGGACTCCGACACCATGCGCCACGCCCGGGCGTACTTCGACGTGCTCGAGCGGTTCAGCCGCGGGGAGCTCAAGCTGCTCCTGGGCACGCAGATGATCGCCAAGGGGCTCGACTACCCGGGCGTGCGCCTCGTCGGCGTGATCAACGCGGACACGGCCCTGGGCCTCGCCGACTTCCGGGCGAGCGAACGGACGTTCCAACTCATCTCCCAGGTCGCGGGGCGTGCGGGGCGGGGGGTGGAGCCCGGGCTGGTGGTCGTGCAGACGTTTGCGCGCGCCGAGCCGGCGCTGCGGTACGCGGCGGCGCACGACGCGCCCGGGTTCGCCGAGCAGGAGTTGGAGACACGGGTCCGCGCGGCCCTGCCCCCCGCGACGCGGATGGCCCGGGTCGTCGTGCGGGACGAGAGCCTCGACAAGGCGGAGGACCTGGCCACGCGGATCGCGACGGCGTTGATCGAGCACGCCGAGAGGGGGGTTTGCGTGAACGGGCCCTGGCCCTGTCCGATTGCGCGGGTCGCGGGTCGACACCGGATCGGGATCGAGGTGGTGGCGGCGGACGCCGGGACGTTGCGGCGCACGCTCGGGGCGGCGCGGGCGGCGGGGCTCCTGACCAGCGACCACCAGGTGGCGGTGGACGTGGACCCGGTGGCGCTGTTGTAACCAGGAGACGAGGCGGGCTGGAGGCTCGCCGCTCCGAGGCGGGAGAGGTCGGTAGGATGCGCGCATGGGTGAGTTCGACGGGCAGCGCGTCGTCGTGATGGGTTTGGGGCGTTTCGGCGGAGGCCTGGGCGTCGCCCGATGGCTGGCGGCCCAGGGCGCCGACACGCTGGTCACGGACAAGGAGCCCGAGGAGCGTCTGCACGAGTCGGTGCGGGGGCTGCGCGACCTCGTGGACGTCGGGCGGATCGAGCTGCGCCTGGGCGAGCACAACGTCTCGGACTTCACGACGTGCGACGTGGTGGTCGTCAACCCGGGGGTGTCGCGCCCCTGGGAGAACCGGTTCGTGCGCGCCGGCGAAGCGAGTGGGGCGCGGGTCACGACGGAGATCGCCCTCCTGTGTGAGCGCCTGCCCCGGCGCGAGCGCGTCATCGGGGTCACCGGAACCAGCGGCAAGAGCACGACCGCCGGCATGATCCATCATGGCCTGACGGGTCTGGGCGTGCGGGCGCACTTCGGGGGCAACATCGGCGGGTCGATGCTGGAGTCCCTGGGCGACATCCGTCCTGACGACTGGGTCGTGCTCGAGCTGTCGAGCGCCATGCTGCACTGGCTGGGGAGCGAGGCGTCGTGGGCGGGCGCCGGCGTCGCGGTCGTGACCAACTTCGCGCCCAATCACCTCGACTGGCATGGCTCGATCGAGCACTACGAGCAGAGCAAACGCCGCCTGCTCGACGCGCAGCGCCCCGGTGACCTCGCGGTGCTCGGGCCGGGCGTGCACGCGTGGGCGACGCGCCCGGGCGTCGAGCGGGACGAGATCGACGAGGGGGAGGGCGTGGGCGGGTGCGTGCTGCCCGGGGCGCACAACGCGCTCAACGCCGAGGTCGCGGCGAGGGCGATCGGGGCGGCGCTGGGACGAGATCACATCGAAGGGGCTCGGGCGGCGGTCCGGTCCTTCCCCGGGCTCCCCCACCGCCTCCGCCTCGTGCATGAGTCGGGGGGCGTGCGCGTGTACGACGACTCGAAGTCCACGACCCCCGCGGCGACGCTGCTCGCCGTCGAGGCGATCGCGGGGACGCTCGAGCGGGGCGAGGCGGGCGTCCACCTGATCGCAGGAGGCTACGACAAGGGGATCGACCTGTCGGCGATCGCACGCCTGGGCGATCGCCTGGGCGGGGTGTACGCAATCGGGCAGACGGCACACATGCTGATGGGGGGCGAGCGGGCGTCACTGTGCGCGACATTGGAGCGGGCGGTGGGCGAGGCGATGTCGCGGGCCGCGCCGGGGGACGCGGTCCTGCTCAGCCCCGGGTGCGCGTCGTGGGACCAGTTCGAGAACTTCGAGCAGCGCGGCAGACGGTTCGCGGACCTGGCCCGAGAAGCCGGGGGACGGAGGCGGTCGGCGTGAGAGCGTGGACGATTGCGGTCATCTCGGCGTGCCTGGTCGTGGCAGGTTGCAAAAGCGCGGCGCCCTCTCCCCACGAGGAGGCGATGAAGCCAGACGACGGGCGTCCGCCGGTGGTGGTCGCCCCGGAGATGGAACCGCCACAGGTCGTCGAGCCCGAGGTCGTCGAGCTCAAGGAGGTCTTCCCGCACGTCCGGGCCGACGTGGATCGGCACATCGTGGAGTTCGACGGTTCGGTCCCGATCGACTGCCACGACCCGGAGACGCCCGACGTCTACCTCGAGGTCGTCGCCTGCACGAAGGGAACGCGTGAGCACGAGACGCTGGTCGTCACCGACGCCAAGCCCTCGCACGTGCACGCGGCGTTGCTGCTGGCGGGGTTCCAGTCCGGCACGCCCGGTGACCTGGGCGGGCGGGCGGCGGACGGGTCCAAGTTGGAGCGCATGGCGCCGACGGGAGACCCGGTCCGCGTCACGATCGTCTACCAGAACGACGCGGGCGAGACGATCGAGACCGACGCCCAGGACATGATCAAACACGTGGACTCGGGCGAGGCGTTCAAGACGAAGGGCTGGGTCTTCGGCGGATCGGCGTTCGTCGACTACAAGGGACGAGAGGTGTACGACGCCGACGGGACGGGGCTGCTGATCGGCCTGGCGACGTTTGGCGTGCCGCACCTCAAGGGCCCGACGTTCGGCGGGGAGACGCTGGGGCTCGCGGAGGTCTTCAGCCCGGAGGCGGCGGTGGACGAGCCGATCTGGATCGCCGACCCTTCGACGACGCCCAAGTACCGGACGCCGGTGGTCGTGCGGTTGAGCCGCCCGTAGCGAGGCGAGTCGGCCGAGGCGTAAGAGAGAGAGCGAAGACGACCGAGCCCCTCACCCCGGCCCTCTCCCCAGTGGGGAGAGGGAGCGCGTCAGCGCGTCAGGCGGAAGGAGATGTCGCGGGGCTTGTCGGTGTCCTCGGGGCCCTCGACGCTGAAGGTGGTGCGCCGTCCGAGCATCGTGTTGGCGTGGACGATCTCGACGTAGAAGTCTTCGAGGGTGTCGACGGGCGTGCCGTTGACGGCGGTGATCCGCATGCCCTCGGTCAGGCCGATGTCCGCGGCGAGCGAGTCCTGGACGACGCGGGTGATGTAGGCGGGGGCGGCGTCGAGGTCGCGTCGGCGCGTGCCGATGAGCGCGCCGAGCTGGGTCTGGAGGGCGGGGGCAACGCGCTGGGCAAGGACGAGGTCGGGCATTTGGCCCAGGGTAACGCTCACGGAGCGGGCCAGGCCGTCCTCGGGTGAGTAGACCGACATGGGGATCTGGGCGCCGGGCGCGGAGACGCTGACGATCGCCGACAAGATCTCCGAGTCGGTGATGGGCTGGCCCGAGACCTCGGTGATGACGTCGCCCGCGCGGAGGCCCGCGCTGGCGGCGGGTCCGCCCTCGACGACGCCCCCGACGAGCAGGCCCCGGACGAAGTTGTCGCCCGTGCCGAAGCGCTCGATGCCGTTGGTGCTGAACGAGACGCCAAGGTAGCCCCTGGCGACCTGGCCCGAGGCGATGATCTGGTCGGCGACGAACTCGACGGCGGCGACGGGGATGGCGAAGGAGATGCCGGCGGAGTCGCCCGACTCGGCGCTGGCGCCGTCGGTCTCGCGCCCGGTCGCGATCGCGACGTTCATGCCGATGACCTCGCCCCGGACGTTGACCAGGGGGCCACCCGAGTTGCCCGGGTTCACGGCGGCGTCGGTCTGGATGTAGTTGGTGTACCCGGCGAGGGTGGTGCTCACGCCCGCGGGGGCGCGCCCCAGGGCGGAGACGATGCCCTCGCTCATGGAGAACTTGAAGCCGAAGGGGGAGCCGAAGGCGAAGACGCGCTCGCCCTGGCGCGGGGGATTGCCCGGCGAGGCGCGCCGGAGCGGGAAGAGGGCGCCCGAGGCGTTGACGGTCAGGACCGCGACGTCGGTGTACGGGTCGGCGGCGACCAGACGGGCGCCCGCGATGCGCCCGTCGGCGAACTCGATCGCGAAGCGCTCGCCCACGCCCCGCACGACGTGGGCGTTGGTGACGATGTGCCCCTGGTCGTCGTAGACCCAGCCGGCGCCGGAGACGCCCGAGATCGGGAAGCCTCTCGCGCCCGCGGGGGGCGTGATGTGCACGACCGAGGGGCGGACCGAGTCGGCGACGGCGGCGACCGCGTGGTCGATCCGCTCCAGGATGTCATCGTCGTCGATCGTCTGGCGGGCCAGGCGGATCTCGGCGGTGGTCTGGGCGTCGGCGAGGCGCAGGAAGACCGCGGGCGCGACGAGCAGGGCGACGGCGCAGGTGATCAGCACAACGATCGCGGGCCCGTAGGCGACGAATCGACGCATGGGATCCCTCCGTTGGAGCGCGCGGGGGCGCCGCGGCTCAGGCGCCGGCGTGGCGTGGGCGGCGCGTGGGCTCCTGGGACTGTTCGCGTGCGGGAGGGTTGAGTTT
The DNA here is from genome assembly GCA_041402005.1 of Phycisphaerales bacterium. GTDB lineage: Bacteria > Planctomycetota > Phycisphaerae > Phycisphaerales > UBA1924 > JAJRXR01. The sequence continues at coordinate 278,199 of JAWKTB010000004.1, forward strand.
CTCGGCCTCGCCCTCACGCATGGTGTAAGCCTGCCCCCCGATCCGGCGCGCCGCCACCCGCTCGACCCAGGTCCGGGCCGCTCGGGTGATATCCGGACCCATCTGGGCCACGGGGTCGGCGAAGCGCGGGGGCAGGTCGGTCAGGCCGAGGAGGTCCTGGATCACCAGGATCTGCCCGTGGCAGGCTGGGCCGGCGCCGATCCCGATCACGGGGACGCTCGTCCGCTTGACCAGGGCCTCAGCGACCTCGGGGGGAATCGCCTCGACGAGGATCATGACGGCGCCGGCGCGCTCGAGCATGACCGCGTCGTCGATGAGGCGCTGGGCGTCGTCGGCGGTGCGACCCGCGGCGGAGTACGCGCCCTTGAGCGAGACCCGCTGCGGGAGCAGGCCCACGTGCGCACAGACCGCGATCCCGGCCCTGGTCATTTTGTGAACGAGGGGCGCCATCGAGGCGTCCGCCTCGATCTTCACGATGTCGGCCATTCCCTCGGTCATGAAGCGACCGGCGATCCGGATCGCCGACTCGTCCGAGGCGTGTGCCGTCAGGAAGGGCATGTCCGCCATGACAACGGTGTTCGGGGCGCCCCGCTTGACGGCGGCGGTCAGGGCGACCGCGATGTCCAGGGGCATGTCGATCGTGCGGTCGTACCCGAGGATGAGCTGGGCGGCGGAGTCACCGGCGAGCAGGAGGTGGACGCCGGCGCGCTCGAGCCATTTGGCGGTGGTGGCGTCGTAGGCGGTGAGGCAGGCGAAGGGCTCGCCGCGGCTGGCCATGCGCGTGAGCGTGCGGAGCGTCACGGGCGCCGGGGCGGGCTCGGCGCTGGACGCGCCCTCCGGGGACGGGTTCGAGCTGGGGCGCTCGTACACGCCACGAGTATAGCGCGGCGGCCCGAGGCCCCCCCCACGCCCGGAGCGACCCCAGGCCCACCGGGCGCCCCCGCTCGTGTAGGCTCTGGGCATGAAGACCAGAAGCACATTGCTCGCGGGCGTTGGGCTGTCCCTCCTCCTCGTCCCCCTTGCCCCGGCGCAGCAGGCCGAGGAGTGGATCTCGGGCGGGCTGGAGCGTCCTGTCGATTTCGTCGCGGACCCGACGAACCCGCAGCGGTTCTACGTGGTCGAGCAGACCGGGCAGATCCGGGTGATCGAGGACGATGAACTCCTCGAGGAGCCCTTCTTCGAGATCGATCGGACCGACTTCACGACGGACAACTGGGAGCAGGGGCTGCTGGGGATGACCCTGGACCCGGGCTTCGCAGACAACCACCGGTTCTACCTTGACTACTCGGGCAAGGACGGGCGGACGATCATCGCGCGTTTCACGGCTCAGGACGAGCATCACGCCTCGTTCTCCAGCCGCGAGGTGCTGCTCGAAATCGCCCAGCCCTGGGGCAACCACAACGGCGGGTGCCTCCGCTTCGGGCCCGACAAGATGCTCTACATCGGCATGGGCGACGGGGGCTCGGCGAACGACCCCAAGGGCAACGGGCAGAACCTGGGCGTGCTGCTCGCCAAGATCCTGCGGATCGACGTGACGGGCGCGCCCGACGAGGGCAAGAAGTACGCAGTCCCCAAGGACAACCCGTTCCTCAAGACAGAGGGCGCCCGCCCCGAGATCTGGGCGTACGGCGTGCGCAACCCCTGGCGCCTCGAGTTCGACTCGAAGGGTCGCCTGTGGATCGCGGACGTCGGGCAGAACCGCTTCGAGTGGGTGCACGTGCAGCACGAGAACTCGAAGGGGGGCGAGAACTACGGGTGGAGCGTCATGGAGGGCAAGGGGCGGTTCAACCCCGGGCGGGAGAAGTACAAGGACCCGCCAAGGCTCGACCAGGCGGCGTTCCGCGAGAAGGGGATGCAGTTCCCGGTGTTCGAGTACCGCCATCACCCGGTCGCGTCGATCACCGGGGGGTACCTCTACGAGGGCAAGGACGTGCCGAGCCTCAAGAACCGGTACATCCTCGCGGACTTCATGTCCGGGCGTGTCTGGAGCTTCAAGCTCGGCGACGACTGGGAGGCCGACGACGTGGTGGAGCACACCGACGCGTTCGCCCAGACGTTCGGGGGCGACGGACCCGGCCTGGCGATCTCCAGCTTCGGGCGTGACCTCGCGGGTGAGCTGTACATGCTCGACTACAAGCGGGGGCGGGTGCTGAAGATCGTGGAGTGATGGGCGACGAGCGGTCGAGGGGGGCGGAGACGTATCGACGTCGCCTGACCCGGCTCCGCAATCGCGTCATCGAGCGGTCGTGCTTCACGGTCTTCCTCGGGGCGGGGCTCGTCGCCGCCCTGCCGGTTCGCGCCGGGGGCTCCGGACGCCCGCCCGGGGGAATGTCGCTGGTCATCTTCATCGTGGTCGCGTGGGGGTTCGCTTGGATGTTCGTGTCCGCGTGTTCGAGCACGTGGCGTCTATGGGTCTGGTCGGGGCGCGCAGGCCGGCTGGCTCGCGGGAAATGCCCGTGGTGCGGGTACCCGCGCGAGTCGGCGTCGGCGGGCGTCTGCCCCGAGTGCGGGCGCGATCCGCTTCTCGATGAAGACGATGACACGTAACGCGGAACCCGTGTCGCGACATCGCGTATAGCCCCCCACGTCGCCCGGGCCACGCGCTTGGGCGGCGTGCGTCGGACGCTCGCTCGTCCCGGAGGCTGGACCCGGTTGGGTCACCCACGCCGCGGGGTCGGGCGGGCGCGCGAGGGGCGTCCGTCCGACGCGTTGCACAAACACGAACGGAGGTCTGCATGACACGGGTCTTGGCGTGCGCGGTTTGTCTGGCGGCGGGTGGTTCAACGTGCCTCGGCGCCGGCGGGGTCGGGATCGACTTTCACGACTTCCCGCTCGGGGCGTTCCTCGAGTCGTACACGGAGAGCGGCGTCGTCTTCACGCCACTGGGGCCGGCGGGGCTGCTCTCGTCCGCGATGCACCCCTCTGGCGTGACGTGCATCTTCGACGCGTCCGCCGACGTCGACGCCCCGATCCGGGCCGATCTGCCCGAGCCCGCGAGCGCCGCCAGCGTCACCTTCACGTTCATCTCGGGCAGTTCGTTCTACGTCGACGCCTTCGACGAGGACGGGTTCCAGGTCGATTCGGTCTCGGACTTCGGGGGCTCGGACCCCTTCGAGCTGGTCACGCTGGAGGTGACGGGTGAGGGGATCGAATCGCTGGTGTTCGGCGGGTTCGGGGGGCTCGTCGCGTCACCCCGGGTCGAGTACACGCCCGCGGCGGCCGCCTGCAACGTCGCGGATCTGGCGCCGCCGCGGGGCGTGCTTGATTTCAACGACGTGCTCGCGTTCCTCTCGGCGTTCGGCGACGGGGACGCGGGCGCGGACCTTGCACCCCCGATCGGTGTCCTCGACTTCTCCGACGTGCTCGTGTTCCTGCAGGCGTTCGGGACGGGGTGCCCATGAACCGGGCGGCGTGAGGGCGACTCTACAATCGCCCCATGCCGATCCTGGCCGGGACAAACATCGCGCACGCCTACGGGCACGACGTCGTGCTCGACGGGGTGTCGGTCTCGGTCGAGCCGGGGGAGCGCGTCGGCCTCGTCGGGCGCAACGGCACGGGCAAGAGCACCCTGCTCAAGATCCTCGCGGGGCTGTTCTCCTCCGACTCAGGGTCGGTGACGCTGCAGCGCGGCGCCCGGGCGTCGTACCTCAAGCAGGATCCGGACCTCGACCCTGACGAGTCGCTTCGCGACGCGGCGGAAGGGGCGTTCGCCGAACTGCACGCCCTCCATCAGGAGCTCGAATCGGTCTTCGAGAAGATGGGCGAGAGCGAGGGGGCGGCTCTCGAGAAGCTGCTGCGCGAGCAGGAGCGGCTGGAGAAGGCGATTGAGGCCGCGGGCGGGTACGCGATCGATCACAAGATCGACGCGGTGCTGCACGGGCTCGGGTTCGACGACTCGCAGTTCAAGATCCTGGTGCGAGATCTGTCGGGGGGGCAGAAGGGGCGGCTCGCGCTGGCGAGGCTGCTGCTCGAGGGGCCGGACGTCTTGCTCCTGGACGAGCCGACGAACCACCTGGATCTGGCGGGGCGTGAGTGGCTCGAGGAGTTCCTGCGCGACGAGTACAAGGGCGCCGTCCTGATGGTGTCGCACGACCGGTACCTGCTGGATCGTGTCGTGCACCGGATCGTGGAGGTGGAGCAGGGACGGCTGATCGAGTACCCGGGCAACTACAGGGCGTTCCGCAAGCTCCGAGCGGAGCGGCGTGAGGCCCAGCTGCGGGCGTACGAGCGACAGCAGACCGAGTTCAAGCGGGAAGAGGCGTTCATCCGCAAGTACAAGGCGGGGCAGCGGGCCAAGCAGGCGCGGGGGCGCGAGTCGCGCCTGGAGCGGGCGAAGGAAGCCTCGACGCTGGAGCGCCCGATGGAGCTGGCGGAGCTGCGCCTGAGTCTGGCGAAGGCGGAGCGGGCGGGTGACATCGTGGTCGCCGCGCGGGAGCTGAGCAAGAAGTACCTGAACGAGGACGGGTCGGAGAAGGTGCTCTTCCACGACCTGGATGTGAAGATCGGGCGGGGAGAGCGCTGGGGGATCATCGGGCCCAACGGCGCCGGCAAGACCACGCTGGTGCGCACGCTGCTGGGCGAGGCGAGCGCAGACTCGGGCGCGGTGCAGCTCGGGAGCAAGCTGAGCGTCGGGTACTTCCGCCAGACCGACGAGGGGCTCGACCCGGACAAGATCGTCTACCGCCAGATGCAGGACCTGATCAAGAAGGAGACAGATGAGAGGGTCGTGTTGAGCGAGCAGGAGGCGCGGAACCTCGCCGGGGCGTTCCTTTTCTCCGGGCTCGAGCAGGAGAAGGAGATCGGGGTCCTGTCCGGCGGTGAGCGGGCGCGGGTCCGCCTCGCGGCCCTCCTGGCAAGCGCGAAGAACGTGCTCGTGCTCGACGAGCCGACCAACCACCTTGATATCCCGTCCGCCGAGCGGCTCGAAGAGGCGCTGGCCAAACCTGATCCGGACGATGCGAAGAAGGGCGGGGCGTTCGAGGGGACACTGATCCTCATCAGCCACGACCGGGCGCTGATCGACGCGACGTGCGACCATCTGCTCGTGCTGGACGGGAGTGGTGGCGCCGAGGTCTACCCGGGCGGGTACTCCGCCTGGCACGAGCGGAGCGTGCGACGACGCGAGGATGCGACCGAGGCCCGGCGCGAGGATCAGAAGAGGGCGCCCGCGACGCCCGTCCCCTCGGCTGGCAACGGGCTGACGGGCACGAAGAAGCGCGACGACGCCGCCAAGGGCAAGTTCTCGTGGATGCCCCTCGACAAGATCGAGGAGCGGATCGGCGTGCTGGAGTCGCAGATCCGCGAGATCGACCGCCGGCTCGCGGACCCCGACGTCTGGTCGGACCCGGCCCGGGCGAACGCGCTCACCGACGAGCGCGACCGCCTGACGGCGGAGCTCGAGCCGCTCGAAGCCGAGTGGCTCCGCAAGGCGGAGTGAGACAAGTGAGACCGCGTCAGTGGACGCGGCGCCAGACGCCGTCCATCATCGGCTGCCAGTCACCCTGACCGCCCGGCTGAACCCAGACCTTCCAGGCGTACGAGTCGTCGTCGATGGGGGTGAGCGACTGCTTGAGGTTGGCGTCCTCGACGGACCACTCGCTGGAGAAGAGGGGCGCCTCGCCTGACGTGTTCACCTGGAACTCCGCGGCGTGCGACGTTCCGTCGAACGTGAAGTTGTGGCTGGTGTACGTCCCGGTGCTGTCGTCGTGCGTGAAGACGGTGAGGTACCGCTCGTAGGGCTTGCCTTCGTCGTCGGTGGCGGTGGTGTTGATCTCGAGGAACTTGCCGGCGACGCCGACGCGGTAGTCGTTGTGGGCGTTGATCGGGCGACCGTCGACCCATGTGCCGTGGATCTCCCAGGAGCCGAGCAGGTAGTTGAATGGCTCCATGGCGCCGACGAGTTTCTTGGGGCGCGGGGGCGCCTTCATGGGCGCGAGCATGGGCGCCGCAGCGAGGGCGGCGAGCGACATCAGGGCGGCGGAGACGATGACGGTGCGACGGTTCATGCGTGAACTCCTACTCGCCCTCGCGGGCGGATGGCTTGCTGGTTTCGAGCGTGGGATCGCCCGCGCGCGCGCGCAGCGCGTCGATGTACGCGCGAAGCTGCGAGACCGAATCGTCGAAGGCGTGGAGCGAGCCCGCGGCCCGGGACTGCATGATGCCCCCCTCCATGACGGTCAGCACCATGCGCGACAAGGCCCGCCGATTGGTGTCGGCGGGCAGGCGATCGCCCGCGTCCTCGAGCCAGGACTGGATGACCGCCGCCCAGTTGTGGAAGTTGGTGTCGATGAAGGGACGGGCCTCGGGGTGGGTGTCCGAGACCTCGAGGGCGAGGTTGCCGATGGGGCAGCCCATGCGGCAGTCGACCGACTCCATGCCGGCGCGGTACCAGGCGAGCAGGGCGAAGATGCGCTCGATGGGGTCTGGCTCGCGCTCCTGGACCGGGCCCATGACGATGGGCTGGAGGTGCTCCTCGTACCACTGGAGGACGCCGATCAGGAGCGCGTCCTTGGAGGGGAAGAAGTGGTAGAGCGAGCCGGTGTTGACGCCGGCCTCGCGGCAGATGGTCGCGACGCCGGTGGCGGCGAAGCCCTGCTCCAGGAACAGGCGGGCGGCGGTCTGGAGGATCCGGTCGCGGGTGTCGGGGGCCATCGGGCGTCCCTCGCGGGGCTCCTTGAGTGATCGTTCAAGGAGCGTAGCGGGGCGCTCGAGGCTCGGCAAGGGGAACTTGAGCGATTATTCAACTACCGGATCAGAGGCGACGCGGGGTCCGCCTCGCGATGCGGGCCTCCCGGCAAAGAGCAGTCCGACCAGGGCGCCCATCAGCAGGTTCGAGGGGACGGTCTCGAGGATGTGCATTCGCCGGACCTCCCAGGGCATCGTGGGGTTGGGGATGAGGAGCTGGGCGTTGAGGAGGACCGCAAAGAGGAGAGCGAGGAGGAGAGCGGACTCGGCGCGTCCGCGCCGGAGGGTGGCGATGGCGAGGACGCCGATGGCGGTCCAGACGAGGCCGCGGGCCGCCTGGAGCGCGAAGAAGTCGGGCGAGCTTGTCGCGAGGTCGGAGAGGTGGGCAAGGAAGGAGACGGGCGCCTCGCCGTGGTAGTAGTCGCGGACGGCGGGGTCCTGCCAGGCGATGAAGTAGCCGAAGATAAGGTAGATCGCCACGTAGGCGAGCGAGGCGACGATCGCACGCCAGACCCATGACCAGGGCGTGCGCGACGCCAGCGCGAGGCGGAGAGACGGGCGCGGCCCGTGCAGGCGTGGCAGAAGCGCGACGGCGGCGAGCGAGGTCACGCACGCGATGATCGCGCCCATGAGCAGGATGTCTCGGATCGTCGCGAGGGGGAGGACGCCGAAGTACGCGGACTCGACCTGCGCCTGAAGGGACATCACGCCGAAGATGATGATGGCGAGGGCGGCGCACAGCGGCACGATCCGCGAGCGAGCCCGGAGCGTGAACGCGGCGATCGTGGCCGCCTCGATGGCGCCCACGAGCACGACGGCGGCGAGCAGGATCAACGATTGCTCGGGGTCGGGCGTCGCCCGGGTTGCGGGCTGGGTTGCGGGCTGGGTTGCGGTCTCTGCCGGCGGGGCGACATGTCCGAGCCCGACCGCGATCGGCGCGCCGATGCGTGCGATGGTATGGATGACAATGAGGGCGAGCACACCGACAGCGACGAGGAAGGGTCTGGGAATGGGACGCCGCGCGAGGGGCATGAGGTTTTGTTCGGCGTTGGAGCGCCCCGATTGCGCGGCTGGGTGGATCGCCTATGTCGCCGCGAAGAATCGGCGGTGGTGGGCGAGGATCTGCTTGCACAGGTGCTCGTCGGGGATGGGGTCGTCGATCTCGGGCTCGAAGGTGCCGCCGAGGAGGAGGGCGTCCTCGCGCGGGAACATGTACTTGTACCCGTCGTGGACGATGTAGCCGAGGGGCTGTGGTTTCAGGTGCACGAGAAGGCCCCGCGCGGGGTACATCGCGAGGTCGTCGAAGAGCTCGCGCGAGCCGAGGGCGAGGCAGTTGACGAGCAGGGGCTCGGGGAGCAAGGCCAGCTCGTCGCGGGTCGTGAACGTGCGCTCGACGAGCTTGGCGCCCCTGGCGCGGACGTCGCCCTCGAGCGTGCGCAGGAAGCGGGGCGTGTGGATGAAGTCGGTGTTGAAGACGCGCCCCGAGCGCGGCGGGCCGGGGACGGGGAGGCGCTCGAGCGGGGTCGGCGCCTCGAGCGTGCCGTTGTTGAAGTAGCGCTCCTCGTGCGGGGCGTAGGCGGGCTCGTAGACCGGCAGCTCCTCGACCCCCCACTTCGCTCGGTCGAGTTCGAGGAACGCTCGGCGGGAGCGCCGGAGGAGATCGTGGAAGCGGGCGACCTTCTCGGGGCGATCGCCGAACTCGACGCCGGTGGGGAGCCAGAGGGCGCCGGCGATGTTGGAGGTGGTGTCGCAGGCGAACTTGGCGGCGTAGCAGGTGACGCGGTGGCCTCGGAGGAGGAGTTCGCGGGCGGTGGCGAGGGCGGTGACGCCGCCGCCGAGGACGGCGATGGAGGGAAGAGGAGGAGAGAATGGGGAGACAGGCGGGACGCCTGTACCACCGGAAGAGACCGGAGAAGTCGGAGCCCCCTCACCCCAGCCCTCTCCCCCGTAGGGGAGAGGGAGCGAGAGCGCCTCGGCGACGAGGTCGGCGGCGAGCTGGGCGGCGCCGAAGCAGAGGGTGACGCCGCACCCGCCGTGACCGTAGTTGTGGACGATGGGCTTGGCGCCCTCGGCGTGCGGATCGAGTCACTTCGAGGCGTAGAGCCGCCCCGGCGGCATGGGCGCAGCCGGCGACGAGTCGGAGGATGGCGGAGTCGGAGAGGTCGGGGGTGGGGAGCGTGCGCACGCTTGAGCGTACCCAGGCGGGGCGCATGCGGCGTGCGCGCGCCACCAGCGCACCGGCCCTGCGATCCGGTGCGCTGGCGCGCGTGCATGATGTACCCACTCAGTCGAGCGGGGTGATGTCCCCCTCAGGGGGGGTCAGCCGCCCAGGGCCCAGGTCGAGGCGACCCAGACCACGAGGGCGGCGGTGGTGGCGGCGCTGGCGACGACGACGAGTGCCAGCGACGCCCACGAGGCGCCCCGCCGACCCGCGGGGCGTATGAGACCGAGACGTTCTTCCACCGAGGCGCCCAGGGGGTCGCCCGAGCGGGCGGCGTCCTGGACGATGGCGATGATCAGGTTCGCGTCGAAGGGACGCAGGCCCAGCGCCTTGGCAATGCCCAAGAGGCGTCGGCGTCGGTCCGGCGGGAGCGCGGGCTCCGGGCCGGGCTCGATCGCGTAGGCGACGCGGACGGCGAAGACCCAGCGGGCGTCCGCCGCCGGCAGGTCCGCCGAGGGGGCGGACCGCTGGCGCTGCTCGCTCAGCTCGCGCAGGGGGTCCGTCCCGGTCGGGGCGGAGCGGCCCTGGCGCGGGGCCGGGCGGGCGTTGCGTTCAGGCATCGTGTTGGCGGCGGGCGACGCGTTGGTGTTGACCAGACGCAACGACGGGGCGTGAGAGGGCTTGATACTCATGGCACAGGCGGTACAGGCAGAACACGTGCCACAACCGATCCAATCGGTACAGACGTCACAGACGGAACGTCCGGGAACGCGCGTGGACGCGGATGGGGGGCCCTGCCGATGATGTGGGACCGATGGGCGACGAGACGAACACGACGGCGGGGTCCGATCAGGGCGGGGCGCTCGCGGGCGTGACGACCGAGAAGTCGGCGGCGGAGGTCGTCGCTTCACTCGAGCGGATGTCGAAGCGGGGCGAGCTGCCCGGGTTCGACAAGGACGAGGCGCGCGGGCTGTTCTCGGTCGAGGCCGCGGGGAACCCCTTCGATCGGCGCCTGGTCGCCCACGCGAAGGAGCGGGACGGGCTGACGATCCTGGAGTGGGAGCTGGTGACGCCCAGGAAGTGGCCGATCATCATCGCGGCGGTGCTGGTGGTCACGGTGTGGCCGGGCCTGCCGATCACGCACAGTCTGCTCGTGAACTACTTCCCGGGGTGGTACGGCGGGCTGGTGAGCGGGTGGTTCAAGACGTGGATGTGGTACCTGCCCCTGACGATCCTGCCGATCCCCTGGGCGTGGCGGTCCACGATGAAGAAGATGCGGGCGACGACGCTCATCTCGGCGCGTGAGGCGGTCGCGAAGATCGCGGGGGCGGTCGGGGGGCAGATGGGGAACGAGACCGCGATGGGGTGAGCGGGCGCCTCGCGCGAGTTGAAAGAAAAGAGCCCAGGGTTTCGTGACCCTGGGCTTTCGTGTTTGATCGAGCGGGAGTTCGGGCTACTCGACGTCCTTGCCCTCGACGACCTCCTCGAGTGGCGGGGCGTCGTGGGGATGTCCCTCGCCCGCCTTCATGCGTCTGAAGTACCCGTGGTAGGTCTTCATGGCCTTGTGCCCGAAGACGAGCATGATGGGGATGTTGGCGACGAGCATGACGCCCAGGCCGAGGGTCGTCCACATGTCGAGCTCGGCGTCGGTGCCGATGAGGGCTCGGGTGGTCCCGCCGGGGGCGGGGAAGATCTTCATGGCGGCAACGCACGTGAGGAAGATCAGAGCGCAGTAGATGAGCTTGTAGATGAAGGCGAGGGGTCTGATGCGTCGTTCGGAGAAGCCGAGGCCGCCGAAGATGAAGTAGACGCCCTGCTCGCCGTAGTAGGACCATGAGATCATGGTGGAGACGGCGAAGAGCCAGGCGGCGATGGAGACCATGACCTTGCCGATGCCCGGGGCGACGCGGTCGAAGGCGTATGCGGTGAGGGAGGCGCCGGCGTAGTCGCCGTAGACGCCGATGTCGGGCGTGCCGTCGGGCTTCTTTCGGAAGTAGGGCTCGAGCTTGGAGTCGAGCGTCCCCCATTCGACGTCCCACGTGGATGCGCCCGAGTCCTCGACGGTCTCCTGGACCGTGCCGGAGATCTTGCGCAGGTCGCGTCCGGTGTCGTCGTCGGGGTCGGCCTCGACGATGACGAAGACGGTCTCGCCGTCGCGCCAGCCGGTCTGGCCCTCGGCGGTGCGCCGGATGCGACGGGCGTCGGCGGTCATGGGCGGCAGGTCGGGGGTCTGGAGCGTCCAGACCTCGGCGAGCTCGGCGCCATCCTCCGCGGTCGCGTGCACGATCGAGACGTGCGACACGTCGGCGTACTCGGCCTCGGCCTCGCGGTTGTACGCGCCCGAGGAGAGGATCACCAGCGCGGTCAGCGAGCAGACGACGAGGGTGTCGATGAAGGGCTCGAGGCCGGCGACGACGCCCTCGCGAACCGGCTCGTCGGTCTTGGCGGCGGAGTGGGCGATGGGGCTGGAGCCCTGGCCGGCTTCCGAGGAGAAGAGGGCCCGCTTGATGCCCCAGATGGCGGCGTACCCGAAGGTGCCGCCCAGGAAGGCGCCGGTCGCGTTGGGGGCCTCGCCGCCGAGCCAGGGGGGCAGGCCGCTCTTGAAGATCAGCACGAACATGTCGGGGATATCCGTGATGTGGACGGCGAGGACGTAGCCGGCGGCGAGCATGTAGATGATGCACATGAAGGGCACGATCTTGCCGGCGACGCTCCCGATGCGCTTGATGCCGCCGATGATGACGAGCCCGACCAGGATGGTGAGGATGATGCCTGTGGCGACCTGGGGGATCTGGAAGTAGGTGAAGGTGATGTCGGCGACGTTCCAGGCCTGGAACATGTTGCCGCCGGTGATCGCGGAGATGATGAGGGTGATGACGAAGACGGTGCCGATGAACCAACCGAGGGCGCGCCCGCTGGCGAATCCCAGGGCGAGGAAGACGAGGGCGAGCAAGATGCCCGGAACGAGGGCGATGATGCTCTGGCCGAACGCGTTGTAGGCGAGATACGTGAGGAAGCCGGTCGCGAGCGCGAAGAGGATGGCGGCGGCGAAGCGGAGTGAGGGGGATTCGGAGAGGCCCTTCTGGACGACGTACATGGGCCCGCCGTGCGGCTCCTCCGGGTTGGAGGTGTCGCGGTAGATCATGGACTGGGTGACCTCGGTCATCTTGAGGGCCATGCCGACGAGCCCGATGACCCACATCCAGAGGATGGCGCCCGGCCCGCCGAGTGCGACGGCGACAGCGACACCGGCGATGTTGCCGAGGCCGACGGTGGCGGAGAGTGCTGCGGAGAGCGCCTGGAAGTGGTTGATGGCGCCCGGGTCGTTCTTGTCGTCGTACTTGCCGCGGACGACCGAGACGCCGTGGGTCAGGGCGCGGTACTGGCCGAAGATGGACCAGAAGGTGAAGAGGACGCCCGTGGCGAGCAGGGCGTAGACGGTGTATGGGGAGAAGAGGATGCCGTTGAGGTTGTTGATGAAGTCGTTGAGTGCTTGCATGGTGGTCCGATCTCGTGGGAGGGTCGGCGGGTGTGAGGGGGGATGATCGCCGAATCCGGGTGAGAATGCAACGCGGGGGGCGTCGGCGGTAGCCTTGGGGCATGTCCGGGGCGTGGTCAGGGTCGGAGCTGGTCAGGATCGCCGCGCAGGCGCTGCGCGACGAGGATCGGCGATTGCACCATGAACAGGCGGTCCGGGGCATCGACGCCCTCGACGAGGTCGGCCTGCATCCAATCCTCGCGGACGGGTTTCGTCGTGCCGGGTTCGGCGTCTGGCCTGAGCGCCCGTACGCCGGTCGCGTCGGGGACAGGCCGATCAGGCGGGACCGGGAGCGCTGCGACCTCGTGCTGACGGCGGAAGACGGGGTGCGCCTGCTGGACCCGGTTGCGGAGCTGGTGGAGATCGACCGGGCGACGGGGACGCTGTTCGAGCCGTTGGCCGAGTCGATGGCGGGGATCGACGAGCGCGTGGTCGAGCCGGGCGAGGCGTACTGGCTGGAGGTCAAGGCTGTGGCGCAGTTCGCCTACGTCGAGGGCGTGCCGCGGGCGAACAAGTCGTACGCGTCGCAACTGGTTCGTGGGCCGCTGGAGGACGTGCGGAAGCTGGCGCGTGAGGCGACGATCGAACACGCGGGGGCGATGGTGGCGCTGTTCGCGGAGGACGCGCGGACGATCGAGCACGACCTTGCGGAGATGACGCACCGCCTGCTCGACAAGGACGCGCCGATCCGCGAGCCGGTGTGGGAGGTCTTCGAGATCGGGGACCGTGCGGGCAACGGGGCGTGCGGGGTGGCGTTGGCGCCGGTGAGGTTGTGAGGGATGCCGAGGGTGATCGCGGACGGTCGCGGGTGTCACTCACCCCCTCTGGTCCGGCGATGCGCTTGGAGCGGTCTCCCCCGCTGGGAGCGGGGGAGAGGCTTATGCGGTGGCGCGGGCGGGCTCGGCGATCGGCTCGGCGTCGGGCTGGGGCTCGAGGAAAAGCTCGATGATGTCGGCGGCGGCCGTCGCGGCGCAACGACCATCGAACATCGACGCGACGCGGCGCAACTCACGACGCTGCTCCTCGGCGTGCGCTGGATCCTCCAGCAGCGCGACGGCGAGGTCGGCGATCGGCTCCGAGCCCCCGAAGTGCGGGATCAGCTCGGGCACGATCTGCTTGCCCGCGACGACGTTGGGCAGGCTGAAGAACTTGGTCTTGAGGAACCACCGCCCGATCAGGGAATACCCCAGACGCCCCGACTTGTAGACGATCACCATCGGCTTGGCCTGCTTGGCGATCTGGAGGGTGACGGTCCCCGAGACGACGAGCGCGAGGTCGCACCAGCGGGCGACCTCCTCGGTCCGCGAGTGCTCGACGCGGAGAGACCTGGGCCAATCGCCCGCGAGGCGGCGCAGCTCCGGCTCGATCTCGGGGCGGGTGGCGGCGACGACGCCGGCGATCCCCTCGTGCTCGCGCTCCAGGCGTCGGTAGGCGCCGACGAGGAGGGGGAAGTTCTTGGTGATCTCCGCCGGGCGTGAGCCGGGCATGAGCGCGACGCGGGGGTCGCCCCCGGGCCAGTCGGCGATGCGGGCGTCCACACGCGCCTCGTCGAGTACGCGGTCGAAGATGGGGTGCCCGATGAAGGTCGCGTCCACGCCGCGGGAGCGGAACCACTCCTCCTCGAAGGGGAGCAGGCAGAGGACGTGGTCGGTGAGTCGCTTGAGCTTCTTGAGGCGCCAGGCGCCCCAGGCCCAGAGCTGCGGGGCGACGAGATGCACGACGCGGGCGCCGGTTGGTTTGGTGATCGCGCAGACGGGGAAGTTGGCGGCGGGCGAATCGACCGGGACGTGCACGCGGACGGGGTGGTCGACGAGCCAGCGCTTGATGTGCGCGTTGATGCGCCGGTGCTCGCGGATCTTCGCGAGGCCCGGCATACCCATGACGGCATCCTGGCCCGTGCGGTGGACGATCTTCGCGCCCGCGGCCTCCATCTTGGGACCGCCCCAGGCGTAGATCGTCAGGTCGGGGTCACGCGCCTTGAGCTCGGCGATCACCGCCGCCGCGTGGTCGTCGCCCGAGGGCTCGAAGGCGGTGAACAGGACCGCGCCGCGGTCAGATCCTCCACCGCCTCCTGGATGGTTCGGCGCGTCGCCCATGGCGCAGTCAAGACCCCGCGCGGCGTGTTGTCAACGAAACGGACGTGCTGGCGGGGGAAACGAGCCCGGATCCACGCTCAGAACCCCGCCGCACGCAGCCAGCTCGACGGCGCGACGTCCAGGGCGGTCGCGATCGAGAGCAGCGATTCGACGCTGGGCAGGTGGGCGCCCCGCTCGATGGAGGAGAGCTGGCTGACCGAGACACCGGCGGCCTCGGAGAGCTCCTTGAGCGTCCAGCCGCGTTCGGTCCTGGCCAGGCGGACCTGGCGTCCCAGCTCGGCCCGGAGGCGGTCCTGCGGGCGTCGCCCGAGCGCATACGCCTGGGCCGCCTGGGCGAGCACGCGGCGCATCTCCTCGAGCGTGAAGGGCTTGGCGAGGTAATCGAAGACGTCCTGCTTGAAGGTTTGGCGCATCGAGTCGAGCGAGGGGTAGCCCGTGACGACGATGACGCACAGCTTGGGCCAGCGCGTGCGGATCTCGCTGAGGACGTCCTCGCCGCTGGCGGCGCCCATCTTGATGTCGAGCAGGACGAGGTCGGGCAGGCTGGACTCGCAGGCGGCGAAGAAGGCCTCGGGGGTGGAGACGGCTCGGACCTCGTGCCCGTCGCCCTCCAGGATGGTGGTGACGTACTCGCGGAAGTCGGCGTCGTCGTCGAGGGCGAGGACGGACAGGGGCGGGGTCTGAACGCCCGTCGGCTCGGCTCGCGGTGCGGGTTCAGCCATGGGCGTCCTCGGCGCGGGGGGCCGCCGCGCTGGTGGCGTGGTCGTCCCCATCATCGCGGGGGACGGCGGTCATGGGGAGCATAACTTCGAAGACGGCGCCGGCGCGCCCCGGACGGTTGCGGGCGAGGATCACCCCGGCGTGCTCGCGGACGATGCCGTCGGCGACGGCGAGGCCGAGGCCAGTGCCCCTCGCGTCGAGGCGTGTGGAGACGAAGGGCTCGAAGAGGCGCGGGATGAGGTCGGGGTCGAGGCCCGGGCCGTTGTCCGAGAGGGTGAGGCTGACCCAGTCGCCGCCGTCGCGCTGCGAGCGGGCGCAGGCGATCTCCAGTGTCGGGGGCGGGGCGCCCGGGGCGGTGTCGCGCGCCCCGCGCATGGCGTCCACAGCGTTGCGGATCAGGTTCACGAAGACCTGCACCATCCGGTCCGCGTCGCACTCGATGACCAGATCGTCCGGGACCTGGGTCTCCAGACGCAGGTCGCCCGCGTCCCGGTCGAGGCGGACGAGCGTCGCGGCCTCCTCGATGACGCCCGCGATGCGAGTCGGGCGCGTCTCGGGTGGTCGCGCCCGCGCGAAGTCGAGCAGGCTCTCGCTCAGGCGCTCCAGGCGCCCGACGACGCGGGTGAGCAGGGCCATCTCCGTCGGCGGGAGCTTGCCCTCACGCCCGAGCTTCTCGACGAGCCCGGTCGCGACCGCCAGCGGCGTGTTCAGCTCGTGCGCGATGCCGGCGGACATCATGCCCAGGCTTGCCAGGCGGTCGGCGCCCTCCAGGTTCCGCCTCGCGTTCTCCAGCAGGTGGTTCTTGCGCCGAAGATCCGTCGCGACCTGCTCGAGGCGGTCGAGGGCATCGGCGAGCGCCGACTCATGGCGACGCAGCGCCCGGATCGAGTTGTTCCGCGAGCGCATGATCTCGCCCAGCTCGTCGGCGGGAATCTGGGTCTCGGGGATCAGCTCACGCTCCTTGTCGCCCTCCTGCACCGCCCGGTCGGCGCGGAGCATCCGGCGGATCGGGGCGTAGACGTGACGCGGGAGGACGAAGATCTCAAGCGCGACGGCGACGAGGGCGTAGACGGCGAAGACCGCGACGCCCGCGACGATGTAGATCTTCAACGCCGCGGCCCGGGCGGCGCCATGACGGGCGCGCACGACCAGGTCGTTGTCGCCCGAGTCGCCCGGGAGGTGGATGAGCGCGCCGCCCGTGTCCGCGACCGTCGCGAGGGGCTGGGGTGAGCCCGGGGCGGCGCGAGCCGCGGCGAGCGCCTCGGGCGAGACGTCGGGGTCCTCGGAGGCGAGCGCGAGCGTGATGCCGGGCAGGCGTGCGGCCTCGTCGGTCGCGAGCACGCCGTTGGCGATGAGCCCGGCGACGCGTGAGGCGTCGGTCGCCTCGGCGAGGAGGATGGTGCTCCGCAGCGCGGGGCGCAAGGGGACGAGGAGGATCGCCGCCAGCACGAGGGAGAACAGCGTGTGCAGGAGGATGAGCTTCTTGCGGATGCGGAGCGAGGCGAGCAGGCCGCGCTTGCGCTCGGGGGATCGGCCAGCGTCGTGTGCGGGCGTTTGGGTCATGGTGGGCGGGCGTAGACTCGGCGATGGGTGAGGCCCGCGAGACATCGTTCGGACGCTCGGACGCCGCGGCAAGCGGGAACTCGGGGGCTGGCGGCGAGGACGGGGCGGGCGCCGACGCCCGGGATCTGGTCTGCCGTCGCCTGGCGGAAGACGCCCAGGCGTTCCCGGGGCTCTCGATCGAGCCCCTGGAGACGCGCGGTCTGGAGGCGCGGGACGCGGCGCTCGCCGGGGCGATCCACCGCGAGGCGGTCCGGCGCTGGCTCACGCTCGAAGGCCTGATCGGGCACGCCCTGGACCGACCGGTGCCGTCGATCGAGCCGGGGGTGCGGGCGGCGCTGCTCGCGGGGACGACCCAGCTCGTGCTGCTCGACCGGGTGCCGGCGCACGCGGCGATCCACGAGTCGGTCGAGTGGGCCAAGCGGAACGTGCGTCCGAAGGCGGGCGGGCTGGTGAACGCCGTGCTCAGGCGGATCAGCCGACTCGTCGGCGAGCGGGTCGGGACGTGGGATGTCGAGAGCCGTCGCCAGATCCCGCGCTCGGACGGCGGGGCGGTCGAGCTGAGGGAAGATGTCCTGCCGAGCGACCCCCTCGAGCGCCTGGCCACGACGACCTCGGTCCCCGTGTCGCTCGTCGCAAAGTGGGCGAAGGACTTCGGCGAGGAGACGGCCCGGGCCATGGCGATCCACACGCTCGTGGACCCGCCGATCGTGCTCAACGTCGCGCACGCGGCGTCGGGGATCGATGACGCGCTCGCCGAGGCCCACGAGAGCGCGGGCAGCGCCGTCTTCCTCGGCACGCGGGCCCAGCTTGGCGACCTGCTCGCGTCGCGCGCCGATGTCTGGGTGCAGGACGCCGCCTCGTGCGAGGCGGTGCGGATGGTCGGCGACCTCACGCCCTCGCTGATCGTCGACTCGTGCGCGGGGCTGGGGACCAAGACGCGTCAGCTCGCGGCGACCTTCCCGAATGCCCGGATCATCGCGTCGGACGTCGATCAACGCCGGATGACGGAGCTGCGCCGCCTGTTCGACGGGCACGAGCGCGTCCGCGTCGTCGAGCACGTGGCGCTGGGCGATGCGGCCCGCGCCCGGGCGGACCTGGTCCTCCTCGACGTGCCCTGCTCGAACACGGGCGTGCTCCCCCGGCGTCCGGAGGCCAAGTACCGCGTCTCGCGTCGACAACAGGACCGCCTCGTCAAGATCCAGCGTCAGGTCATCCGGGACTCGATCGAGATGCTCGCGGCGGGCGGTCGGGTGCTGTACTCGACCTGCTCGGTGGAGCGTGAGGAGGACGAGTCGCAGGTCGAGTGGGCGGCGCGTGAACTGGGCTTCACGATCACGCGGACCGGGCGGCACGCGCCCCAGGGGGGCGCGGGCGAGGCGGCGACGAGATACCGGGATGGGGCGTTCGCCTGCCTGCTCGAACGCTGAGGGCGGGGGGCCAACAATCCCCGTCGCTCGTGAACCCGAGAGGGGACGCGGGCGAGGGGGGGTGGTAGACTCGCCTCCCCGCGGGCCGACACGGCGCGGTGTCTCGTTCGGCAATCTCGTGACGAAGGGCGTGACGTGAACCTTCTGGACATTCTCTCCCCCGACTGCGTGAAGGCGCCCCTCGAGTCCGAGGACAAGCGCGGGGTGATCGACGAGCTGGTTGACCTGCTCGCCGAGAACGGCAAGTCGACCGACCCCGAGGCGCTCAAGGAGGCGGTCTGGACGCGCGAGCAGACCCGGACGACGGGAATCGGGCACGGGCTGGCGATCCCCCATGGCAAGTGCTCGGGGCTCAAGGGCCTGGCGATGGCGATCGGCAAGCCGTCGGCGCCCATGGACTTCGAGGCGATCGACAAGCAGCCGGTGCAGCTGATTGTCCTGCTCGCGAGCCCGCCTGACCGGACGAGCGACCACATCCAGGCGCTCGCGCGGATCAGCCGTCTGATGACGATGGAAGACTTCCGCAACCGCATCTACGAGGCGACGGAGGCGGCGGAGATCTTCGAGCTGCTCAAGGAGCAGGAAGCGCACGCGTAAGGAAGAGGCAGGTCGGCAGGTCGGGCGGAATGAATGACGAGCCCCTCGTGCGAGCGAGGGGTTCTTTGTGCGCCGAGGGATTGAACGCGAAGATCGCAAAGAGCGCAAAGGTCTCGAAGGAGAGCTTGATTTTGAAAACCCTTCGAGTCCTTCGCGACCTTCGAGTTGAGATCGTGGTGCGCACACGGCGCGGATTCCTCGCTCGAACACGGCGCGTTGGGGACGCGCGGCATGCTCAGGCGGTGGCGCGGGTGTCGGGCTTGGCGAGGCTGGGGGTGTGCGCGCCAGGGCGGGGGAGGGCCTCGGCTGTCGCCGCGGCGATCGTCTCCAGACGCGAGAGCATCCGGTCCGAGTGCGTGCGGAAGATGACGTAGGGAAAGAGCGTCACGAGCGCGACGATCAGGCCGAAGGCGGTGGTGTACAGGGCCTGGGCGATGCCGGCCGCGACGGCGGCGGGGTCGGTCACCGTCTCCGCGCCGCCCAGCAGGCGGAAGCTCTGGATGATGCCGGTGACGGTGCCCAGGATGCCCAGGAGCGGGGCGGCGGTGATGATCGTCGAGAGGACGACGCCGAAACGCTCGACCGCCGGGCGGGCGTCCTCGATCAACTCCATCGCGGCGGGCTCGATCTTGGCGGCGTCCGTGCCCGGGCGCGAGGCGTGGTCGAGCAGGGCGGCGGCGTAGCGGAACTGGATGGCGCCGCCGCGCTCGGCGATCGCGACCGCGGCGGGCAGATCCCCCGCGCGGAGCTTGGCGGTCAGGCGTGAGAGGCGGTAGCGGTTGCGCCGGGAGTTGGTCCTGGCCCAGAACGCCGACCGCTCGACCGAGAGCGTCACGGAGATCACGCTCAGGGCCAGGAGCGGGTACATGACCCACCCGCCGGCGCGGAAGAATGTGATCAGATCATCCAGAACGCCCATGGTCGGGATGGTAGTCGGGGGCGGGCGCTCTAGCATTCGTCGTGAGCCGACCGGGGACAGCGCCGGAAACGAGCGGGGAGGCGGGCGCCCTGACGCGGGAACCCGCGGGCGCGGTCGACGTGTTCCTCGCGGAATACCTCGATGCGGCGGGGCTGGCGCCGGGGCTGGATGACGCGGTGCGGTACGCGCTGCTCGGCGGGGGCAAGCGGATCAGGCCGACGCTCGCTTGGTGGTGTGCCGTCGCGTGCGGGGCGCCCGGAGAGACGACGCTCCCCGCGGGCGGCGCGATCGAGCTGGTGCATGCGTTCAGTCTCGTGCATGACGACCTGCCGGCGATGGATGACGACGACCTGCGACGCGGGCGCCCGACGCTCCACGTCCACGCGGGCGAGGCGATGGCGATCCTCGCGGGCGACGCGATGCTGACGCTCGCGTTCGGCGCGCTGCGACGCCCGGCTCCGGGCGCGGAGGCGCTGCCCGGCGATGTCGTCTCGCGCCTCGTCGAAGAACTCGTCCGCGGCACGACCGGGATGATCGACGGGCAGGTCTACGACACCCTCGGCGGGCTCGACGCCTCGCTTGACGACGCCGCCCGCCTCGAGGCGATCCACTCGCGCAAGACGGGGGCGCTGATCCGGGCGGCGTGCCGGATGGGCACGATCCTCGGCGCCCATCACGCGGGGATGGACCGGGGCGCCGCCGACGAGGCGCTGGCGCGTCTCACACGCTACGGCGAGGCGGTCGGGCTCATGTTCCAGATCGTCGACGACCTGCTCGACGTCGAGGCGACCCACGAGCAGACCGGAAAGCGAACCGGCAAGGACGCCAACAAGGGGAAGCTGACGTACCCGGGCGTCTTCGGCATCGAGCGGGCCAGGGCGGAGGTGGCGCGTCTGGGACAGGAGGCGGGCGAGGCGGTCCGCCCCTTCGGGGAGCGGGGACGCCAGCTCCGGGAACTGGGCGAAGCCTTGGCGGTCCGGGCGAGCTGACGGGAGAGGTGAACAGAGCGGGCACGAACTTGGCACAATGGACGAACGGCGGGCACGACGCCGAACTACGAGACAGGCCGCTGGCGGTCGCCGGTGAGGGCCCCTAGGCTTGTTTCAAAGATTGTTGAAAGTTCCCGGGGGACGCCCCCGGGCCTGGAGAGGCGGATGGGGATCCTGGAACAGCTCGGCGGGGCGGACGACCTGCGGGCGATCCCTGTCGACCGGCTCGGCGAGCTGGCCGCGGAGATCCGGGCGGCGATCGTCGAGCAGGTCTCAAAGACCGGCGGGCATCTGGCCCCAAACCTGGGCGTGGTCGAGCTGTCGATCGCGCTGCACTACGTCTTCGACTTCGGGCACGACCGATTGCTGTTCGACGTCGGGCACCAGTGCTACCCGCACAAGCTGATCACGGGGCGCTTGCCTCTGCTGTCCAAGCTGCGGACGCGTGAGGGGATGGCGGGCTTCCCCGAACCACTTGAGAGTGATCACGACCTTTTCCGTGTCGGGCACGCCGGGACGGGGATCTCGACCGCCGTCGGCATGGCGCGGGGAGACCTGCTCACCGGCGAGGCGTACGACCCGGAGAAGAACCCCAGCGGGCGGCGCGTGGTGACGCTGATCGGAGACGCCTCGATCGTCAACGGCGTCGCGATGGAGGGGCTCAACAACGCGGGGACGCTCAGGCGTCAGTTCCTTGTGGTGCTCAACGACAACGGGATGTCGATCAGCAAGCCGCAGGGCGCGCTGGCGGGGTACTTCGACCGCGTGCGCGTGAGCCACACGTACACGGACTTCAAGAAGGGCGCCAAGCGGATCCTGCGCCGGATCCCGGGCGGTGGTGTGCTGCAGGAGGCCTACCACCGAGCCGGCGAGATGACCAAGGCGATGATCGCCGAGGAGAGCTGGTTCGAGCACTTCGGCCTGGTCACTGTCGGCCCGATCGACGGGCACGACATCCCGACGCTGATCGAGTTCCTCGCCGAGGCGCGGGACATGGACCGCCCGATGGTCCTGCACGTCAAGACGGTCAAGGGCAAAGGACTGGACGTCGCGGAGGGGGACGCGCAGCGGTTCCACTCGCCCAAGGCGTTCAAGGTCGAGCGGGACGAGCGGCTGGGCTGCCGAGTCGAGATGGCGGCGAGCGGGCGGTCGTTCACCGCGGCCTTCGCCGACGCGCTGTGTGACCTGATGGAGCGGGACGAGAAGGTCGTCGCGTGCACCGCGGCGATGGCGGACGGGACGGGACTGACGCGGGCGCTCGAGCGATTCTCAAGCCGAGCCTGGGACGTGGGGATCTGCGAATCGCACGCGATGGACATGATGGCGGGGCTCGCGAAGACCGGCGCCAAGCCCTTCTTCGCGGTGTACTCGACGTTCCTGCAGCGGGCGTTCGACCAAGCCTTCCAGGAGGTCGCGCTCCAGGGGCTTCCGGTCCGCCTGTGCCTCGATCGCGCCGGTCTGGTAGGGGGCGACGGGGCGGTGCATCACGGGTTCTGCGACGTGGCGCTGCTGCGGGCGCTGCCCGACGCCGCGATCACGGCGGCGATCGACGAGCCCAGCCTGCGCGCGGCGCTCGAGTTCATGCGCACGTATGAGGATGGTCTGTCGGCGGTCCGCTATCCGCGCGACTCGGTCTCCGACAGACTCGCGGGCTCGGACTGCCCCGCCTTCGAACTCGGGAAGGCCAGGCTGCTGACGCCGGCGTTCGAGGATCTTGATGCGAGCCGCCCGGACGTCGCGGTGCTCGCCTTCGGCGTGCCGGCGATCGACGCGCTGGCCGCCGCGGACGAGCTGGGCGACGAGTACAAGGTCGCGGTCTGGGACGCGCGTTTCGCCAAGCCGATCGACGAGACGTTGGTCCGCGCCCTGCTCATGCGCGGGATCCCGGTGGTGACGGTCGAGGACCACTCGATCGTCGGCGGGTTCGGGGCGGCGGTGCTCGAGAACGCCGCGGCCCAGGGGCTCGACGCCTCGCGCGTCACCCGGCTTGCCCTGCCCGACTCGTGGATCCTCCAGGACCCGCGGACGAGCCAGAAGCGCGAGGCGGGCATCGACGCGGCGGGGATCGCGCGGGCGGTCCGGGGGGCCTCGGCCCACGCCGAACACGTCCGTCGCGGGGACACGACGGCTCACGAGGTCAAGCCCGCGCGAGGCGACCGGGCGGGCGTCTAGACGAGGGGCGTCGGATGGGGCGATCGGTCGTCCTGCTGGTGAACCGCGCCAAGGGCGAGGCGGCGCGCGCGGGCGATGAGGTCGCCGAGCTTGTCCGCGCTCACGGCACGCTCGTCGCGACGCTCGACTCCGAGGATCCAGCCGCGGCGGCTTCGGTCGGCGAGGCGGACCTGCTCGTCGTGCTCGGGGGCGACGGGACGCTGCTCGCCGCGGCGCGCCAGCACGCCCGCGGCGACACGCCACTGCTCGGCGTCAACATCGGCAAGGTCGGCTTCATGGCCGGCTTCGAGATGGAATCGATCCGGCGACACGCCCGCGCGGTCTTCGGGGGCGCCCCACTCACGACGCACGCGGTCTCGATGCTCCGCGCTCAGGTCGTCGACGAGCATGGTCACGAGGGGGAGCAGTTGGAGGCGGTCAACGAGTTCGTCGTCACCGCCGGGCCGCCCTACCGGATGATCACGCTCGCCATGTCGATCGATGGCAACGCGGGGCCCCAGGTCCGGGGCGATGGGCTGATCGTCGCGACGCCGACGGGCTCGACGGCGTACAACGTCTCGGCGGGCGGGCCGATCGTCGCGCCCATGGTCGGGGCGACGGTCATCACGCCCATCGCCGCGCACTCACTCGCCTTCCGCCCGATCGTCCTGGGCGAGCGTCAGGTCGTCGAGGTGACGGTCGTCGAGGCAAACGAGGAGAACGGCGGGGGGACGACGCTGGTCGCGGACGGGCAGGAGCGACGGCGCGTGCGGGTTGGCGAGCGCGTGCGTATCCAGGGGGGCGGTCGGCGCATCGAGTTCGTCGTGGACCCGGAGGTCAGCTATTGGCGGACGCTGATGCGCAAGATGGGCTGGGCGGCGCCGCCCCGGGGATAGGGGCGGGAACACCCGGCGAGCCTCCGCGGTTGTCCCTCGACGAACCGAACGACCAGGACGGGAACGGATCAATGAGCGAGCAGACCTCGGCGCCCGAAGGCGAGACGATCGCCCTGCGCTGCATGGAGATCTGGGGCGGGAACCGCGCCGTCGAGCAGAGCGTCAGCGTGCCCGGGATCGACGTGCATGTCGTGTCGCGCCCGCACGGCGGGGACGAGTCGGGCGGGGACATCTACTACGTCTCGCAGTGCGGGGCGGGGAACATCGCAAGGATCGCCCTCGCCGACGTCGCGGGGCATGGCGTCGGGGTCTCCGAGCTGTCGTCCACGCTCCAGGGCCTGATGCGCAAGCACATCAACACGGCGGACATGACGCGCCTGGCCCGGGCCCTCAACACCGAGTTCGACGCGATCAGCCGCCACGGCCGGTTCGCGACCGCGATCCTGGCGACCTACTGGGCGCCGACGGACCACCTGATCCTCGTCAACGCGGGGCACCCCCCACCCCTGCGGTATCGCGCGGGCGCGGACGAGTGGTCGTTCGTGGATCACGAGGAGGCGTCCGCGTCAGAGATCGGTGTCGCCAATCTTCCCCTGGGCGTGATCGAGCCGACGAGCTTCGGGCAGATCGCGATCCCGCTCGGACGGGGTGACGTCGTCATCCTGTACACGGACGCGCTGGTCGAGGCGGCCGGCGCCGACGGGCGGATGCTCGGGCAGGACGGCTTGCTCGAACTCGCCCGCCGGCTCGACGCTCGGGACCGGGCGAGTCTCGGGGACCGTCTGCGCACGATGGTGCGTGAGACCCGAGGCGGGAAAGACTCGGGAGACGACGAGACGATCGTCGTGCTGGCGCACAACGGCTCCGACCCCCCACGTCACACGCTGGGCGAGACGCTCGGGATGCTCGGACGGATGCTGGGCCTGACCACCTCGGTCCGCGAGGCGGGCTAGGAGTCGTCGGTCTGAACCGATTCGTCCCTCGGGATCGCGCCCGGCATGAACAGCTCCTCCGGGTTGACGAGGGCGACGATGGCGTCGCCGTTCTCCGGCTCGATCGGGCGGTCGGGTGCGACGATCGCGAGCGTGCCGCTGGCGCGGAGGATGAAGAGTGGGACCGCGGCCCTGCCGTAGAGCGTCTGGTAGTCCTTGGCCGTGAACTCGGGCGAGAGCGTGGTGGTCTTGACAACCCAGCCGTTCGCGATTCGTGACTCCATCTGGGCGAAGTCGAGCGTGCTCGAGAAGAGGCGTCGCCCGACGCGCCGGCTGGTCTCTCCCTCGCCCTTCTTCGCGGCCCGGGCAGGCAGCAGGTACAGGCCCGATTTCTCGAAGACCTCCGTGAAGCGCTGGAGGGCGAGGGCGTTGACCTCGTCGTTGGGCGTGACGGCGAGCACCCGCCCGACGCCGCGAAGGTCGAGCTCCTCGACGGCGTACTCGGAGAGGATGTTCCCGTTGACGGCGGGCAGGCCCTCCATCCGGGCAGCGCGGATGTTCGCCCGGTTGGTGTCCACGAAGAGGACGGGGTACTTGCGCTGCTGGATCGCGACGCCCAGGGCACGGGCCCAGCGGGGCGCGCCGATGAAGAGCACGCCCTGCGGGTTCTGGTCCGAGACGCCAAGGAGCTTGGCCATGGGCGTGGCGGCCAGGCCGTAGATCGCCACCGTCCCGATGATGACCGAGAAGGTCAGGGGGACGAGCTGGTCGGCGCCGGCGACGTGACGCTGCTCGAGGGCGAGGGCGAAGATCGAAGCCGCGGCGGCGGCGACGATCCCCCGGGGCGCGACCGAGGACAGGAACATGCGCTCGTTCCAGCTCAGCCCCGCGCCGATCGTCGAGATGAACACCGCGATCGGGCGGGCGACGGTGATCAGCACGATCACGAAGGCGGCGACCGACCACCAGTCCAGCCCCTCGAGGTCGGCGAAGCCGAGGCGGGCGCCGAGGATGATGAAGAGCGCGCTGATCAGCAGGACGCGGAGGTTCTCCTTGAACTCGATGATGTGGCGCACGTCGGCGCGGGTCTGATTCGCCAGGATGATGCCCATGAGCGTTGTGGCGAACAGCCCCGACTCGGCCTGGAAGGTGTTGGAGATCGTGAAGGTCGCGATGACCAGCATCAGGGAGAACGGGTTCTGCAGGAAGTCGGGGATCATGAACCGGCTCATCAGCGCGAGCAGGAGGAAGGCGGCCAGCGCCCCAAGCCCGCCCCCGATGACCAGGGTCTTCAGGATGCCCATCGCGATCTGGGTGTTGGCGTCGGCGCCCTGCCCGATGACGATGGCCTCGAAGACGAGGACGGCGGCCGCGACGCCGATCGGGTCGATGACGATCCCCTCCCACTTGAGGATGGGCCCGACCGCGCCGGCGGGACGAATGTGCGCGAGCATGGGGCCGATGACGGTCGGCCCGGTGACAATCAGAATCGCGCCCAGCAGCAGCGCGATCCGCGGGGGGAGGCCGAGAAACAGGTAGGCGGTGATGGTCGCGATGGTCCATGTGATGAGCGCGCCGACGGTGACGAGAGCGACGACGGTCGTCTTGACGCCCCGGATCTCCTTGAAGCGGAGGGAGAGCCCGCCCTCGTAGAGGATCAAGGCGACCGCCATGCCGACCAGGGCGAGCAGGAGGTCGTTCCCGAGCAGCTCGTCGGGCTTCTTGGCCAGGGGGGAAGTAGGCGCGGCCCAGCGGAAGACCGGGCCGACCAGGATGCCCGTGAGCAGGAGCAGGAGGATCGAGGGGATCTTCAGACGCCAGGCGACCCATTGGGCGCCGACGCCGAGCACGACGATCGCGGCCAGGAGGAAGGGGACGATCTCCACCTGGGCGGCGAGGGTGAGGGTCGAGCCGGTGATCGCGTGCAAGGCGCCTCCGTTGCGCATGGGCGGGGAGGCGTCGTCGCCCTCCCGAAGCCCTCAGAACCCGGGCAGGGTACCCGAGCCGGGGTCGTCGGGACGGGGAACGGGCCCACTCGGGGCCGGGGGCGGCGCCCTCGCGTCAGGCGCGGCGGGCGAGCAGCTCCTGAGCCAGACGCTCGATCGCCCCCGTCAGAACGCGGATCGCCAGCAGGTACTCGGGCAGCTCCAGCCGCTCCTCGGGGGTGTGGTCGAGCGTGGAGTCGCCGGGGCCGTAGGCGGCGATCGGGCAGTTCCAGACCGGGGCGACGACGTTCAGGTCGGCGGTGCCGGTCTTGAGCTTGTGGCGCGGCGTCGCGCCCGAGGCGCGGATGGACGCGGTCAGGGCGCGCACGACCGGGTCGTTGCGCTCGACGCGGTGGGCGCGCTCGCGCCCGGTCACGCGCACGTCGGCGGCCGGGTCGATCGAGTGCAGCTCCTGCTCGAGCAGCTCGGGGGTGATCCAGTCGGGGAGGCGGAAGCCGGCGAGCAGGCGGGCGCGGTCGGTCACGCCGTCGGAGTCGTGCGAGAGATCCAACACGGAATGCTGGAGGATCTCGAAGGGGCTCTCGCGACCGTCGTTGAGCATCTCCAGGCGAGCGTGGACGGCGTTCCACCAGGCAAGCAGGTCGTCGGCGGCGCTGGGATCAGGCCCCGCGCTGTGGTGCGCCTCGCGGGCGACGTGACGCTCGACGAGCAGGCGCCCCTTGTACCCGAGCGTGACGGCGTCCGCGGCGCTGGGCTCGGCGACGATGCACGCGTCCGGGCGAAGACGCGGCGCGACCGCGTTGGCGCCGGTCGAGTCGGCGGTCTCCTCCCCCACTGCCGCGACGACGCGGATGCGCACGTTCTCGGGCAGGTTGGCCCGGGCGGCGGCGATCAGGTGCGTCGCGAGCGGCCCCTTGGCATCGACCGACCCACGCCCGTGCAGCGTGTCGCCTTCGATACGCACCGGGATCACGCCGGGGACGGTGTCGATGTGCCCGAGCATGACGATCTCGACCGCGTCGTCGGAGGTCGAGCCCCGGGTCGCGATGGCGCTGCCGACGTGGTCGATCTCGGTCGTGAAGCCGAGTCGGGCGGCGCGCTCGGCGAACAGATGGGCGGCGGCGCGCTCGGCGCCCGACACGCTCGCGGTCGCGACCAGGTCGTGCACCAGCTCGATCGCGTTCTGATCGTCGAAGGCGTCGAGGGCGTTGGGCGCCGGACGTGGCGTGCGGCTGGGTGACATCGTGGTCATGCGGGGGCTCCCTCGAAGACGGTGCCGGCGCCGCTCCTGGCGCTGGCGATGGGTGAGTTGGCGTTGGCCGAGGCGATGACGACGCGGGTGACGCCGCCGACGATCGCCTCCTCGGCGGCGAGGACCTTGTTCTTCATCCGCCCCTGGGCGGCCTCGCGGACGCGCTCGTCGCCGGCGGTCGCTGTTGCGATCAGGCTCGATGGGTCCGCGGGGTCGCGCAGGACGCCCGGGACGTTGGAGAGCAGGAGCAACTCGTCGGCGGCGAGGGCGGCGGCGGTGATCGCCGCGGCACGGTCCGCGTCCACGTTGATCGCCTCGTTCTCGGTGCTCAGGGCGGGCGGGCAGAGCACCGGCGTGCGCCCGTGGTCGAGCAGAAGGTTCAGGAAGACGCCGTCCACCTGCTCGACGCGCCCAGTCAGGTCATCGCGGATGATGATGGTCCGCCCGTTCTCGACCGCCCGGATCGCGTTCTTCCGCGTGCCCCGCCAAACACCCCCGTCGATGCCCGACAAGCCGACCGCGTCGATGCCGAGCTGGTGCAGGCGTTCGACGACGCCCTTGTTGATCTTGCCGCAGTAGGCCATCTCGAAGATCTCGAGCGTGGTGCGGTCGGTGCGACGGCTCGTGTGCCCGGAGGGGCTGGTGATGAACGTGGCGGGGTGTCCGAGCTGCTCCTGGAGGAGGTTGGTCTCGTGCGAGCCGCCGTGGACGAGGACGACGCGGGCGCCGCCCCGCACGAGGGCGGCGATCTCGGTGAGCGTGGGCTCGAGGTCGATGCCCTCGCCGCCGCCGATCTTGATGACGATTGTGTGTGGCATGATGTGTCGCTCGTGGGATTCGTACGGGCGGGACGCCCATACCACCAGGTCAGATGGGGTGGAGGCCGGGGAAGGTCAGGCCGGTGGTCTCGGAAATGCCCAGGGCGAGGTTCATCGCTTGGACCGCCGATCCCGCGGCGCCCTTCATCAGATTGTCGATCGCGCACAGGGCGACGATTCTGCCGGTGCGTTCATCGACGTCGAAGCCCACGTCGGCGTAGTTCGAGCCGGCGAGGATCTTCGGGTCGGGCAGGCGGTGGATGCCGTTGCGCTCGCGCACCAAGCGGACGAACGCCTCGCCCGCGTACCGCTCGCGGTAGAGCTTCCAGAGCTCGCGGTGGTCGATCCGCTGGGTCGGGATGACGTGGGCGGTGCAGAGGACGCCCCGGACCATCTCGATCGCCGTCACGCAGACGTCCAGCGGGAACTCACCCAGCTCCTGGGCGACCTCGCCGGCGTGCCGATGTCCCGTGGGGGCGTACGTCCGCACCGCGCCGGAGCGTTCCGGGTGGTGCGAGGAGGTGGACGCCTCGGCGCCGCCCTCGGACGAGCCGACCTTGATGTCCGCGATGACGCGCTGGATGAGCCCCGCGCGGGCCAGGGGCATGAGCGCGAGGTTCATCGCCGTCGCGTTGCACCCGACGCCCGAGATGAGGCGGGCGCCCCGCATGCGCTCGCGATGGAACTCGGGCAGGCCGTAGACCGCGTCCTTGAGCTGCACCGGCGCGGGATGGTCGGCGGCGTACCACTCCTTGTACGCGCTGCCCGAGCGGAGGCGGAAGTCCGCCGACAGGTCGATGACCGTCTTGCCGAGGCTGAGCCAGTGGTCGATCTTGGCGGCGGCATGCCCGTGGGGCATGCAGAGGAAAAGGACGTCCACGCCCTCAATCTCGTCGGGGTTGCGGAAGACCAGCTCGGTGCGCCCCCGCAGGTTGGGATGGACGCGATGGACGGGCTGGCCCTCGAGCGAGCGCGAGCTGGCGCCGACGACCTCGGTCTTCGGGTGGTCGAGCAGGAGTCGGAGCAGTTCGCCCCCGGTGTACCCGGAGGCGCCGATGATGGCGGTGGTCATGCTCACGCCGACACCCCCCCACTGTTCGAGGGGGTGGCGACGAGCGAGAGGGCGTGGGCGACGATCGCGCCGGGGATGTCCACGCCGGTGGCGTCGATGGAGTTGCGGAACTCCATGGAGTGGTTGATCTCATTGACGAGCAGGCGCGCGGGCACTCAAGCAGGTCGATGGCGACGGCGTCGCCCCCGACGCAGGCGGCGGCGCGTCGGCAAACCTCGGCGATCTCGGGCGTGACCTCGATGCCCGCCGCGGCGCCGCCCCGCGCGGTGTTCGTGATCCAGTGCTGGCTGGTGCGGGCGATCGCCGCGATCGGCTCGCCGCCGACGACGAAGACGCGCAGGTCGCGGTCGGGCTTGGCGATGTACTCCTGGACGTAGTAGACCTGGTGAGAGACCGAGCCGAGCACGTCCTTGTGCTCGATGATCGCCTCGGCGGCGTGGCGGTCGTTGATCCGCGACACCAGACGCCCCCACGAGCCGACCGTCGGCTTGATGACGCACGGGTACCCGACCCGCTCGACCGCCTCCAACGCCGACTCACTCGATAACGCCACGATCGTGCGGGGCGAGGGAACACCCGCGCCCTCGAGCGCGAGTGTGGTCCGCAGCTTGTCGGAACACAGCTCGATCGTGTCGGCGGGGTTCACGCAGCGCACGCCGTACGACTCGATGATCCGGACTGCGTTTAGCGAGCTGGTCAGGCTCAGCGAGCGGTCGATGAGGAGGTCGTACTCCCGCCAGCGCCCCGGATCGCCCAGGTCGAAGACGGGCTCGCGGAGGTCGATGGTCTCGGCGGTGAAGCCGCGACGCTCGATCGCGTCGAGGACGAGCCGTTCCTCGACGCGCAGGCGGGTGTGAAGCAGAGCAATACGCACGATCTGGTCTCCTCAGGTCGTGTTCGACGGGCGCGAGCGTTCGAGCGCCCGGGCTGGAAGCCCGGGCCTCCGTGAGGCATGGGGCGGTCTTACTCGCCCCAGTCCTCCTCGACCTCGGGGGCGAGCTCGAGGCGGATGGGCTCGCGGCTGGTCACCTCGAGCTCGGCGCCGCACCCGGGGCACGTCGCGATCTGCCCCGCGAGGGGCGGGCGATCGAAACGGATCTCCCCGGCACACTCGGGACACTCGGCGGTGATTCGCTGGGTCGTCTGGCTCATGGCTTGGACCTTTCTGATTGCCCTCGCGGGGCGGGTGTGTGGGACGTGCAAAACGAAAAAACCCCCGGACAAGCGTCCGGGGGCTGGCCTTGGTGCCTGGAGCGGCCGGGCCGAGTCTGAACTCAGCTCCGACCGCGCACCGCCGCGGCGATCACCCGGACGCTCTGGGCGTCTTTGGCTTTCGCGGCTTTGGTGCTGTGATTCGTCATGGATCTGGTGGCCCGGGGCTCCCGGGTTGGGCGGAGTGTAGCCCCGCAGAGGCCCGCGTCAAGCGCACTCGCCCGTCCCCTCATCGGACGCCCCTCGGGATGAACTCAAGCGAGTCTCGCCTCATGAGCGGCACTTCATCCGCCTCGCGGACGCAGCACGAACTCGATCGGGATGTCCACCTCGCTCGCGACCGGCTTGCCCCCCTCGGTCGCGGGACGGAAGCGCCACGAGCCGACGGCGTCGAGCGCCGCCCGGTCGAGCCGCTCGTGCCCCGAGGTGCGGGCGAGGGCGACGCGGAGGACGCGCCCGCCGGCGTCCACGCTCGCGCGGATCAGGCTCGTCCCGGTCTCGCGCCGACGCCGGGACTCGTAGGGGTACTCGGGGGGCGTGTTGGTCGCCAGGGGGCTCGGGGCGTTGCGGACGCCGCTCGATGCGCCGCCGGGCAGGTCGCGGACGTCGAGGCGCGGGACCGCGAAGGGTGTCGGCGCGGGGAGAAAGGAGGACGCCAGGCGTGGCGCCGATTCGACCTCGTGGACGATCGTGCTCGCCTCGGGGAGTTCGGGCATTGAGAGCGTGTGGGAGATCGGGCCGGCGTCGGCGCCGACGACCGACTCACGGGCGAGCACCGGGGCTCCGGGGCGGGTGGCGCCCAACGGGCCTCGCAATCGGTCCCGCGACTCCCAGGCGCCGACGGGCGCCCCGACGCCCTCCGCCTCGGTCGCGGCGGGCTCGGGCAGGTCGTCGAGGCGCGGCGCGGGCAGGCTCGCGGACGGGACGTCGGGCGTGGGGATGTGGGCGTACGTGTCCGAGGTCGCGGCCGAGGCCAGCTCGCTCGGCGTCGCCTCGGGTGCGAGCGCCGGCGCGGGCGTCGGCGCAACCTCGGCGTACTCCGCGGGCTTGAACAGGTCGATCGCGATGAGGGCGACCGCGGCGCCCTCGGCGTCCCCCTCGGGCAGGTCCGCGACCGGGGGCGTCTGGACGTTCGCGAGCCAGGTGAGCAGCAACGCCGCCGCCCCGGCGTGCACCGCCAGGGAGAGCATGTACGGGATGATCCAGCGTCGGATCACGGCTCCCCTCCGGGGCGGGAGGGCATCCCGCCCGCGTGCGCCGATTCTAAACGGCGGAGGGCATCGAGCCGAGCGCGTCGCCCGGCAACGGGCTCAGAACTCCCAGCCGACGTTGAAGTAGATCTGGGCGTCGGGGCTCTCGCCGGTGACGCCGATCAGGGGGGTGAAGTTGAACGTGAAGTTCGGGATCGGACGCCACTGGACGCTGGGTCCGATCACGAACGAGGTGTTCATGCGACCCCGGTTCATGATGGTGTCCGAGATGTTCAGCACACTCTCGACGCCCAGCGACAGCTTCTCGTCGATGATCGTCCGCGAGATCGCGGAGGTCAGCTCGTACTCGTACTCCTTCTCGCCGCCCAGCTCGAGCTCGGCGACCGCATTCACGCCCCAGTGCCAGCCCTCGGCGATCTCGCCGCCCAAGAGCAGCTTCGGCTCGATCTTGTCCGGGCGGTCGTCGAGCACGATGTACTCGAAGTAGAGCGTCGGGTTACCCCAGATCTTGCCCCAGTCGGCGAGGGCGTAGCGCAGCTCGAACTGGGCGCCGAGCTTCGTCTGGTCGTCGCTCGTCGACGTGTCCTGGCGGAAGTAGATGTCGACCTGGAAGCGGTGCGGCAGGCCGATCTCGATCTCCTGGAGCGTCCGCCAGTCCGTGCCGTCCTCGCGGCTGATCGTCGCGCGGGCCCAGGCCTCGACCTCGACCTTGCCCTCGGGGATGACGTACACGCGCGTGGACGGGAAACGACGCGTCGCCGTCCAGCGGGGCTGGGCGTACGACCCGATCCGCTCCTCCTCGCGCAGCGACGAGGGCGCGAGCCCCTCAACCGTCACCGGCGGCAGCTCCCACGAGCGCTGACGCCCGGCGGGCTGGTCAGCGTTCTCACCCTCGGGCTGGACCAGACGCAGATCCGCCTTCAGCTCTCCCGACGCGATCCGGTTGTAGAGCAGGCGACGCTGGCGGGCGGCCTCGGCGTCCTCCTCCTCCGCGCTCTCGCCTTTCGTGATGACCGCGACCCCCGCGGTCGGCGCGAGCGTCAGCGCTGGGCCCTGCTCGTTGTCGTCGGAACGGGCGGACTCGTCGGCCAGGACACTCGAACAGGCGAGGGCGACAAGGACGGCGGCGGTGGTCGCGCGGGTCTGTGTCATGGGCGACAGACTACCGTCACCGGCCCGAACCCGCTCGCGCTCTACCCGATCCCGCAGCTTCGCCCGTGCCTCGCGTTGTAGTCCTGGTGGTACTCCTCCGCCTCGTAGAACGGACCGGCGGGCTCGACCTGCGTCACGATCGGGCGCTTCGCGAATCGGTCGGTCTTCTGAAGCTCGGCGATGAACGACCGGGCCGCGTCGAGCTGGGCCTGGGAGTTGGTGAAGATCGCGCTGCGGTACTGGCTGCCCACGTCCGGGCCCTGGCGGTCTCGCTGCGTCGGGTCGTGCATCGCGAAGAAGGCGCCCAGGAGCGCCTCGTACGACACCTTGGAGGGGTCGAAGATCACCCGGACCGCCTCGGCGTGCCCGGTGTCCCCCGAGCAGACTTGGCGGTAGGTTGGGCCCTGGGTCCGCCCGCCCTGGTATCCGCTGGTCGCGTCGATCACGCCGTCGATCTGCTGGAAGCGGTCCTCGACCCCCCAGAAGCACCCGGCGGCGAAGTACGCCGTCTCGCTTTCGATCGGGCGGGACCGTTCCGGCAACTCCTCCTCGGCGCCGACGAACTCGAGCGAGACCGAGTTCAGACAGTGACGCTCATGGGTCGGGGGTGGTCCGTCGGGGAAGACATGCCCGAGATGGCCGCCGCACCGGGCGCAGACGATCTCGGTCCGGACCATGCCGTGGGAGTGGTCCTCGATCCTGGCGATGTGGTCGGGGTCGACGGGGGCGGTGAAGCTGGGCCACCCGGAGCCCGAGTCGAACTTGGCGTTGGACTTGAAGAGGGGCAGGCCGCACAGGCGGCAGACGTAGACGCCGTCGCGCTTGTTGTCGAGGAGGTTGCCGCAGAACGGCGCCTCGGTCCCCTTACGGAGCATGACCTTCCGCTCCTCGTCTGTCAGATTGGCAGCGAGGCGTTCGATGGCGTCACTTCCCAGCGGGCGAATGTCGTGCCCGGCGGCGGAGATGTTCAGATGTCGATGCTCGAGCTTGCTGTCTCGCATGGTTCCCTCATTGGCTTCGGGGTCGCCCCGCGGGCGACTCGAAGGATCAACCGCCCGCAGGCCCGGGGTATTGCATCCGCTCGCGGCGACCACCTTTCAACTTGGACTGTCCGACACTTACGCCGCGCCCCCCCGATGGTACTACGCAACCGCCGAGAAACCTCGCCCACCCATGGCGACGCAACCCCTCTCGGGCAGTCGGACATCGACCGGGATCCGCCCTCGCACACCGCTGCGGATGACATTATTCTGTGTCGCTGGAAACCGGCGGCGGCGCCCTGAGAGGCAAACCGGAGATCAAGCCCCGCTCCAACTCGGGTGTCTCCTTCGATCGCTTCGTGTTGCCTCCTCGTCCGCGGTCAGGAACGCGATGTCTACCATTGGCCTCTTCAAGTCCGTGGCCCCACTCGAGCCCACCGCCCACGAACGCGGCGAGTACGCCCGAAACCTGATACTCGTCGGGCTCATCGGCCTGCCCATCTTCGCCATCGGGGCCATGTTGCGGGCAACCTCGTTCGCAAGCAACGCCTTCACGCTGATTCTGATGATGTTGGGTCTCGGGATCTTGCTCGGCGCGATCGTCTTGTTGCTGATGATGCGTCACGCCATCAGAAAGCAGCGCAAGGCTCCGCCGTCACACCCTCGGTTTCAGGCAACCGGGATCCTCATCAGCCAGTCCAAGCTGTTGCTTGGCTCCTTCATGCTCGACGCCGAGGACGCGGACGCCAGCGTTGATTGCCCCGTCATGAAGGTCGGGACGGTCTCGCGCATCCGGAGCGATGCCGCCACGCGGGAACTGTCCGACTGCGAGATCGACGTCCAGATCGTGTGGGATCCCGAGGGCGTACACCGCCTTGCCGGCCTGAAGGTAAAGGCCGGGAGCGAGTCCGCCGAGCTTCCGTTCTCGGCGTGTTGGCACTACGAGGCCAAGGTGGCGCGTCGCATCTCCGATGACATCGCGGACCACGCGAGCGTGCTCGCGGCGGTGCTGTCGCGGGCCGAGTCGGGCGGGCTCTCGCACGCTCGCTGCCGCGTCGTGGTCTGTGTGGATCCTTCGCGAGGCGGGCCGGCGCAGGACGGGCGGCTGGCTGGGTCGCTCGTGGGCGGCGCTACGGGCGGTATCGAAGGAGCCATGGTGGGAGCCGTGCTGGGGAGCTTGATCCAGCGTCCCTCCTCCTTCCCGCAGCCCATCGTCGACAGCGTGCGCGCCGGGGATCTGGGCGATTCGCCGGTTGGTGAACTCACGAGCACTCTAATCCGTGAGAGGGGATGGGGCGCCGCGATGACCACCAGTTTTCGCGAATACGACGTCGAGATTCGCCCGAGCGCGAAGCCGCACACGACCCCCGGGCGCGGAGGCGATTCGTTCCGGAGTTGAACTTGCGACACTGGGAGGTGACGGGGGGAGGTGTCCGCCGCCGACATCCAACCGCGCGGTTCATCACCAACGCGCGAAGTATGCCGTAGTCGAAACCTCACGCCTGAATCACGCTCACACCCACGGGACTTTCGCCTCGTTCACTCGCACCCGCCGCCGAACTGCACCAGGAACTCCAGCACGTCGGAGAAGTCCCAGACGCCGAACGGGCTGGCGAGGTCCGCGCCGGGACTCTGCGTGGCGAACAACGAGAGGAAGGCGAGGACATCGGAGAAATCGAGCTGGCCGAACGGCTCGGCGAGGTCGGCGGCGCAGGGCGCGGTCGATCCGTCCCAGCCGGGCACGCTCAGCGCGCCCGTGTCGTCGGGGTCGAGGAAAGGCTGGAGCGCATCCCACTCCGTGCTGAGCTTGAAGAACTCGTCCCAGCCGAAGTTGTTGCAGGTCGTGCCGACGCCGCCGGTCAGGACGCCGACGAGTAGCAAGTTCTGGTCGTACAGCCCGCCGCCGGACGAGCCGCCCTCGGTCACGCCGACCTCGTAGTCGTCGATCCGCCAGTACCACGCCCCCCACCCGCCCTGGCACCCGCCCATCGCACAGTCCTTCGCCGGGTCCTCGTCGATCGCGATCTGGAGAGGCTTGTCGTCGGGGTGGGAGATCGCGACGGTGCGCGTCGGCGCTGCCGTGCCTCGGTTCCAGCCCGCGAAATAGACGTCGTAGCTCCCCTCGAGATTCCCATCGAGCTCGAGCAGGTCGATGTCGTAGTTCGGGTTGGTCGAGTGGTACAGGTCGGTCGAGCCGATCGAGAAGGTGAAGGACGGGTAGTCGTCGCCGTCGCAGGTCTGGTTCGCGTAGTCCCAGTAGTAGGCCATCGTGCTGGGGTCGCGCCACCACTCGCAGTGGGCGGCGGTGATGTAGAGATACCGCCCGTCCTGCCTCGCGTTGTTCACGAGCTGCCCGCTGCACACGTACTCGCCGTCGTACCCCTCGGCCGCCGCGTCCTTCAGATGGAAGTACGGCGCCCCCTCCGGGCAGGCGATGTCACGCTGGCACGCGAAGGGCCCGCCGCGCTGGGCCCCGTCACGCCGATCCAGATCCGCCTGCTGGAAGAACCGACCGATCCCAAGGGCGTCCCGGAAGCCGTGCGAGACGGACTCGAGGACGAGTTCCGGCTCCCCGCTCCCAGGGAGTGTCACGACCTCGATCGTGAGCTCGTCACCCGGGATCATCGGCGTGCCGAACCGCCCCGTCGTCTTCATATCGCGCGTCGAGAACGGGCCCGCCTGGTAGACGCCGTCCCGCGCGATGAACGTCACTTCGACCCCGGCGGGGAGGATGAACCGCGAGAACTTCGCGCTCATGAAGACGGCTCCGGGCGATTCGATCCGCATCGTCCAGATCACCGCGCCGTCGGGACGGACGCCCACTTCCTTGTGGTCCGCGACGCGCGCGGCATACGGAATCGGGACCGCGACGCGGGTCGCTCGTTGCTTGGGGGCCACCGGCTGACTGAGAAAGGGCACGGCATCCAACACGACGCGGCTCTCCTGAGCGACGCCGACGCCCTCCAAGCCCACAACAGCCGTCAGAACACCGAGCACGCCCCCCGCCCATCGTCCCCGTTTCATGTGGCGCCACCTCCTAAGAGAATGGCTCGACAATACCCGAAGGCGTGCCCCCACGGAAGATCCAGCTCCAGCGGACCCCCGCCCTGCCTCTGGTTCCGTGCGGTGCGAAGCCGCGCGAGAAGGCGGCCCCAGCTTCAGTGGCGTGACCCCACTCGCCCCCCCCGGTCCGCGGGCTCGATCACGAGCAAGTTTGAGTCGTACGTCAACACGCCGAGCAAGATCGAGGCGACCAGACGGTTGATCGGGACGGTGTAGCGTTGGTGCTCGAACCCGGGGTTGTTCGCGAGCGGATCCGCGATCGTGGCCAGGCGAGATCTCGGGTCGTAGCCGTGCAGCACGACGAAGTGGCCCGAGGGCTCTCCACGAATGTCGTCGTACTCGTCGTTCGGCCCGAACTCGCGTGCACAGCGGTAGAGATACGTCGCGCTGAGGCCGGCGAGAACCGGCACGCCAGCGCGGATGTATCCGGAGATCAGTCGGCTCGTCAAATCGCGGAAACGAACCTCGCCGCCGAGCTTGAGGAACTCCAGGTACGAATCGGTCGCGACGCGGAACCGTGGGTCGGCGATCCCCTTTGCATCCGCCTGTGCCCGCAGCTTGTCGGCAAGTCGCGACGAATCCGCACGGCCGTCGGCGTCGAACCACGTCGGATCAAAGATGCGCAGGTTGAAGGCGTAGAGCGTGGCGCGGTATCCCCGTGCAAGCGCGTGGATACCGAGCATCACCGCGAGCGTGCCGCGCCCCACCCCGGCGGTCTTGAGCGAGGTCGCGGAAGCGATCACGTCCCCCAGCTCCAGCTCATCACCCCAATATCGGTAGACGGCGTGCAGGCAGGTCGGCCCGCATGTCTCGTCGTCAGGCTGCGAGAGGATTGCAACCGGCAAGTCGGCCGGGTGATCAGCGTGCGAGTGCGGGTGGTTCACCCGCGCCGACCTGGGCTCAGTCACGGGAACACCTCGGGATACGACACCCTTTCGAAGCGATCCAACGGCGTCGCCATTGGTTCGCCCGGAATGCAACTCTCCGGAACCCTCGATCACATCGAGCCGCCACGCTTGCTCCCATCGACGTGGTACGTCGATCCGTTGACCAACCCGACCCCGGCGGCGCCCGGAGACGCCGACTCGCCGCTCGGATCGTAATAGCACTCGAGAATCGATGTCATCGGTTCCTGCCCTCGCGCGATGCGTGCGACTCGCCGCCAGAGGCCGGGCTCGATCAGAACACGGAGCGGTTGATCGACCCTTGGAATGTCGGGCCAGACGCCGCGCAGCTTCGTGTCCCAGATCGTGTGATAGCGGAGCAGGTCGTCGGGGCGGACCACCTTGCGATCGCACCCCTCGTCGATCGGGCGGAATGGACGCAAGATGTTGAGATACCCGTAGTCGTCGGTCAGCTCTTCGCCCTCGCGGATGTCCCTGACGGCGATCTCGAAGTTGTACGCCGTCGTCATGCAGTTCGAGCGGAACGAGTGGTTCACGAACCGCGCGTGATCCCAGCACAGCACCCACCGCCCATGCGGGTTGCGGAAGCAGTACGTGTCCAGCAGGTCGCGGTACGTGTCCCCGAGCGCGTCGATCTGCTGAGGCGTGAACTCGCGGTCGAGCTCGTCCTGGGCCCAGGTGATCGTCCCGGCGGGTATGTCGCGCGTGGCGACGACGCCGTGCCCGATCTCTTCGCTGATGAAGCGAAGCGCGGTATGTGGGTGCATCATCGGGCGTGAGCCCTTGCGTCGACGCCGTCGGCCCATCGTCGGAGCCCGCCTGGGTTGGCCACACTGGCCTGGACGCGAGTCGGGGCGGGGCGCCGGTCGTCGAACGGGAATACTACACAGACCTCGGCACTGTCAAGAACCCGCAAAGACGATCAGGTCGGCGGCGTGAACCGCGGGTCCCCAGCCAAGCTCTCCTCTGGGTCGGCTACCTCGTCGTTCAGCCACTCGATGAGGGCGGCGAACCCGCGGCTCTCTGGGTCGCCCGTGAAGTACCCGCCGATCGCCGACGTCACCCGGAAGCCCAGGTGCAGTTGGAAGGAGAGCGTGGGATCGTTGAGCCGCCCGCGCACGACCTCGGCGACGTACTCCTCGGCCGTCATCCGGTCCGCGTACCGGTGGTACCCGCGAAGACGGGACCCGGCGACCACCCGCCGCAGCCCCAACTGGCGGGCCAGGCCGAACCGCCCCCGCTCGTACAAGCGTCGTCCGATCCCCTGCCCCTGGAACCCCGGGCGGACCATGACGTCCGCGGCGAAGAGCGTGCCGCCGGCGACCGGGTCGTGGTTCGTGAAGTACCCGTTTGCGGTCAGGGCGTTCCAGGAACTCGTGTCGGGCTGGGCGTCCCAGTCGATCACGAGCCCGGAGCACACGCCGACGACGAGCCCGGAACCCTGCTCGACGGCGACGAACTGGCCCTGGGGAAAGACCGCGAGGTGCGACGAGAGGTACTCGGCGCTCCAGGGCGAAATATCCGGGTAGATCATGCCGGCGATCTCGGCGATGCCGGCGAAATGCTCCGGGGTCGTGTTCCGGATCACGAACTTGCGTCGTGGGCGACGGACCTTTGCCAGCGGCTCGCTCAGACCGCCCGCCGGGAGATGGACCGTCTCGACCCGCGGCGGCGTCATGGACTGGCTGTCACGCAGCGGTCGGACAGTCCCCTGCGCCCGGCTCCGCCGCAACACGTCCAGCGCGACCTCACCGATGACCATCGTCTCCTGGTTCGGGATGCCCTCGGCCAGGATCCCGTCACGGGCGAACGGGAAGTCGCTCGGCGTGAGGATCGACGCCTGCCCGTAGTTCAGCGAGACCGCCGGCACCATCGGCAGCGAGCCCACCGTGGCCGCATTGACCACGAACATCTGGTTCTCGATCGCCCGGGCCTGGGCGCAGTACCGCACCCGGATGAACCCCTGGCGGTCGTCGGTGTAGCTCGGGACGACGAGGATCACGGCCCCCGCGTGGGCCGCGGCCCGGCAGAGCTCCGGGAACTCCACGTCGTAGCAGATCGCGATGGCGATCCGCCCAATCGGCGTTTCGAAGATCCGGAGCGTGTCTCGCGGACTCACCCGCCAGACCTCGTGCTCGAACCGCGTCATGTTGATCTTGCCCTGCGTCGCGTGTGTGCCGTCGGGCGCGAAGAAGTAGCTGTCGTTGTAGACCTTGCCTTCATCAGCGGGGTCAGGCGTCGGGATCGAGCCGGCGATGATGTGGAGCCCGCACTCTCTCGAGAGCGTCTCGAAGACCTCGATGTAATCGGGCGTCCGCTTCGCGAGATCGCGGACCTGCTCCGGCATGGGTCGGCGGACGTCACCGAGCGTCAGGAGTTGGACGGTGAAGTACTCGGGGAACACGAGCAGGTCGCAGTCGTAGTCGGCCGCGGTGTGCACCAGACCCGCCACCTGCTCGCGGAACTCCGAGAAACTGGCGATCGGGCGCACGTAGTACTGAAGGGCTGCGATTCGTGCTCGGTTCACGTGAACGCTCCGCTGCGGGAACTGGCTCTTCTGGAACAACCCGAACGCGCCGCCGGAGAGCGGTCGCCGACCGCCACGCGACCCGATGCCGGCGCCGGTGGCGCCCGCCAGGTCAAAAGGAAAGCCGGCCCTGGCGATACGCCAAGGCCGATTCAGAAGCGAGGCGGACGGGACTCGAACCCGCAACCACCGGATCGACAGTCCGGTACTCTAACCAATTGAGCTACCGCCCCGAGATGTCGCCGCGATCTGTTGCGGCTCGGAAATGTACCCGCTCGCCGACGCCGGTCAAGCCCGATCGGGACCGACCTCCAAACCTCACTCGCCCGAGAGTTGGAGTCAGGTCCGGGCGTCCGGGAATCAGCTGCTCTTGACCTGGATCTTGCCCGCCTCCTGGAGCTTCAGCGGGTTGCCCTCGGGCGCGACCTTGGAGCCCGCCACCCACAGCAGCACCACCGCGACGAGCATCGAGACGATCCCCAGGAACATCAGGGCGGTGTACACGTCCGGGGCCGCGCCCCGCGACTGACGTCCCCCCGGCATCTGCATCCCGAACTGGCTCATCGCGCGTCTCCCGTCGTCTGGGCGTTGAGGGTCATCAGTTCCCGACCAGGCGGCTGAGCACCGCGTCGCCCTCGCGGATCTTGATGTCGCTCGACGACAGGTTCAAGACCCGCCCCACCGACGTGTTCACGTCCGGCTCCTCGACGACCATCTCGCCCAGGTACTTGGCGCCCCGGACCAGGTAGAGCTTGTTGTTCACGTCCACGTGGTCACGCTGGCCCAGCGAGATCTGCAGCAGCGTCGCCCCGTTGGAATCCTGGGCGACCTTCTGCACCACGCCCCGGATCGCCGGGCCCTGGATCTCGACCGGGCCGGCCGCCCGCCCGTTCGCCGCGACAGCGCCGCCCCGACGCAGCACCTCGATCTCCTGCTGTGCCGTCGCGAGCTGCTCGCGCAGCGACCGCTGCGTCTGCTCGTACACGCGGATGCGGCTCTCCTGGTCGGCCAGCTCGTCCTCGATGTCGAGCTTCTCGCCCTTCCAGCGAAGCTCCGCGACGCGCAGCTCCTGCAGCTCGTCCCGGTAGCTGTCGATGATCTTCGCCTGCGTCCCGGTCGCGACGCCGAGCTGGCTGATCTGGGCGCGGATCGTGTCGGCGTCGTGCCTCGCCTGCTCGGCCTGCACCACCGACTCCGAGTACCGCGCGTCGAGGTCGCGGATCGTCGACTCATGCTCGGCAATCTGCTGACGCAGCGACTCGATCTGCTGGTTCTTCGCGTTGAGCTCGCGATCGAAGATGTCGCTCCGCGCAGACAAGGACTCGTTCGCCGCGGTCACGGTGGCCTTCATGTGGTTGTAGTCGTCCACGATCCGCCCGGCGTTGGCGGTGTAGGAGATCGCGAGCGCCGCCATCAGCACGCTCAGGATCGCCGCGAACAGGACGAAGACCTTGGTCAGGATGTGCACCGTCGTCTCCTTCGGCTCGGTCGTTGCTCTTGGGGGCGACGCGCCCGCTCGTTCCTCGTCGCCCCTCGCGGGAGGCGTTCGGCGCTGCGACCACCCCGGCCGGCGCCCTCCGCGACGTCCCCGAAGGTCCCTTCGACCCCGGGGCGAGACCCGCCTGGCGGGCGGGTCACGATGATAGCCGGGCGTCCCTGGTTGGGCACGCCCAAAGCCAGACGCCACCCACCCGGCGCAGGGCCATCATCGCCATACGCACCCGCGAGCGGGCGGATCGCCCCTTCGGGGCGGGCTCCGAGCGTGATCCCCCTCGCTCAGTCCACCGCCGCCGGGTGGGCCGCGTGACGCTCGGCGTTCTCCTCGGTCACCTCGAGCACCCCGGCCGCCGCCGCCACCCGTACGATCCCAGAGGGGTCAGCCATCATCCGCTGGAGTTTGGAGAGGTTCTCCGGCTGGCGAGTCCTGCCGTAGACCGACGCCGACTGCGCCCGCACCGCGTCGATCTCACTGCCCGCGTACTCGTCGGCGATGAACGACCCGTCACGCAGCCCGAGCTTGGCCAGCGTGTCCGCGATCGCCAGGCGGACCTCCGCCGGCATCTCCTGCTGGCCCTTGCCCTTGTACGCCGAGAGGTAGATCAACTGGTCGATCGACCCGCGGTCCTCGACCTCGCCGATGATCTGCACCGCCAGCGCGGTCGTCTCGAGCTGCTCGGGGCGTGAGGGGTAGAGCGCGGCCCGGATGGTCTGCAGCTCCCCCTCGTCGCCGAGCTTGATCATCGCCTCGGAGATCTGCAGTTCGAGCAGACGGCGTTCGCCGGCCGTCGCCCGGGGGGCGGGCGAGATCGAGGCGGTCTTCAGCAGGGGCATCGCGCTCCGCTCGCCGAGCTCACCCAGGATGAACGCCGTGTGCGCGCGCACCCGCGCGTTCGGGTGGTCGAGCAGCAGCCCGGCCAGGGGTCGGGTCGCATCGCCTGCACGACGCAGGGCGTAGATCGCCGACGCCCGGACGAAGGGCGAGGGATCATCGCGTAGGGCATCGACCGCGATCGCGTGCCGCACCATCCGCGCCCGGCCGACGACCATCGTCGCGACGGTCCGCACGCCCTCGTTGGAGTCGCGCAGCGCCCGCTCGACGACCTCGTCGAGGCGCCCCGGGACGTGCTCGAGCGCCTCGATCGCGTTGGCCCGGATCAGCGCCGAGTCCCCCTGCGACTCCTTGACCAGGAGGTCGATCGCGTCCTCGCGGGCGATGGATGACTCGACGAGCGGCGTCGTCGCGGGGGTCCGAGGCGTGTTGGTCTTCTTGGCCTGGGTCGTCGTCGGCTGGGCGGCGCACCCGCCGAGCACGAGGCCGGCCACCAGCCCCGAGACCGCCATCCCTGTCGTGAATCGCATCGGGATCCTCCCCGCGTGAGAGTTGTGCCGCCGCCCCAGGGGCGGGGCGAGAGATGTCCTTCGACCCCCGGGTGGGGGTGGTTCGCTCATTGCATCGGTCCCTGGCCCTCTTTCGCTTTGACGGGCGCCTTCGGGCCCCTCCCGGCGAA
Source organism: Phycisphaerales bacterium (assembly GCA_041402005.1). Classification (GTDB taxonomy): domain Bacteria; phylum Planctomycetota; class Phycisphaerae; order Phycisphaerales; family UBA1924; genus JAJRXR01. The sequence goes on from JAWKTB010000004.1 coordinate 322,018, forward strand.
CCCCGCGAGCAGGACCAGGCCCGCCCCGGCGAGCGTGGCCCAACCGGCCAGGTCTCCGATCCGGGCGTACGCCGTCGCGCCCGAGGCGAGGGGGACGTCCTCGGTCAACACGCCGTCCACCCGGTCCGGGCCGCCCCCCCCGTCGAGTCGGTCGCGAACGACCTGCCCACGGGCGTCGATCACCGCGGAGATCCCCGTGTTGGCCGCCCGGACCATGGGCGTCCCCAGCTCGATGCACCGCCAGCGGGCGCACAGCAGGTGCGTCCGCCGCCCCGCGGTCGAGTCCCCGAACCACCCGTCGTTGGTCAGGTTGATCATCAGCCCCGCGCGACGCCGCCCCCGCTCGTACACCAATCGACGGCACACCCCCGACATCGTCGCCTCGAAGCAGATCGGTGTCGCGACGTCGACCCCGTCTCCGCCAGGGGTAGGCACGTGCACGCGCACGGGCTTCGTCCCCTCCGCCAGCTCGAAGCTCATCCCGTTCGCGCCGATCGCCAGCAGTTGTTTCTCGAGCCAGGGCCAGAGGGAGATATAGGGCATGACCTCGCCGAAGGGCGTCAGGTGGATCTTGTCGTACCAGGGCTCGACGACCCGCCCGCCGTCGATGACGAAGGCGGCGTTGTAGATCGCGTCCGCGTCGTAGCGGATCGCGCCATCTTGGTCCGTCTCGATGCGCAGGTTGTCGTACGCGGTCGCTCCGACGAGCATCGGCACGCCGACGCGTTGCTGGAAGAGCAGGAGCGTCTCGGTGGCCATGGTCGAGCCGATGCTGGTCGCCCCGCGGTACTCCCCGTCGAGCAGCCAGACCAGGTCCGCCGCCCGCTCGGTCTCGAGCGACTCGGGATCGAGCGTGTCCCCCGGCGACATCGTCTCGGGCCAGACCACCAGGTCGGGCGAGGGCTCCCCCGCCACCGCCTCGCGCGTCAGCTCCAGGAACCGCTCGAAGTCCCGGACCCGCTGCGTCGGCGTCCACCCGATCTTGTTGTCCTGGGGCACGTTCGTCTGCACGACCGCGACGCGGAGCGTTCCCGCGTCCCCGGGCTCATACGCAAGGACCGCGCCCAGCCCGGCCCACGCGATCACCACGACGCCCCCGATCACCTGCCCCGCGCCGAGGCGCCCGCGCAGCGCGTCGGCGAGCAGCCCCGAGGAGACCACCGCGAGCGTCGAGACGCCGAACGCCCCGACGTACGCCGCGGCCCAACTCAACCAGAGCCCTGGCGCCCCCACCAACGGGTGACCCGCGAGATACCAGGGATACCCGTCGAACGCGACGCGTCCCCGCAGGAACTCGAGCCCCCCCCACACCACCGGCGCGACGAGCGTCATCGAGACGCGGGGCCAGCGTCGCGCCGCGCGCGCACTGATCCAGACGAACAGCCCCGGGTACACGTACAGATAGATCACCATGGGTGCGAGGCCGACCGCCGACACGTCGCGCACCCACCAATGCTCGAACAGCCAGAAGGGCGCGGTCCCGATCGCGCCCCAGAAGGCGAGGCTGAAGGGTCGAGCCCGCCCAGCCGCCGCCACCCACGCGAGGGGCGCGACCGCGACCAGTGCCAAGCCCCACAGGTCGAAGGGAGGGAACGAACCGACCGTCAGCCCGCCGTACGCCACGCCGCACAGCAACGCAATGCCGCGCCAGGCCCAGGGCTTGCCCCCCGCCGGCGAGTCGCCCCTGTCACCCATGCGTCAGGCCCGCTACTTGCCCGCGTAGTCGATGACCCGGGCGATCTCGTTGCGCAGCTCGTGCCGCGGCGTCACCCGGTCCACCATCCCAGAGTCCCGCAGGAACTCCGACCGCTGGAACCCCTCGGGCAGATCCTGGCGGATCGTCTGGCGGATCACCCGCGGACCGGCGAAGCCGATCAGCGCCTTGGGCTCGGCGAGGATCACATCTCCCAGCATCGCGAACGACGCCGTCACCCCGCCCGTCGTCGGGTCGGTGAGCACGGAGATGAACAACCCGCCCGCGTCGTCGAAGCGACCCAGGGCGGCGGAGGTCTTGGCCATCTGCATCAGGCTCAGGCCCGCCTCTTGCATCCGCGCGCCGCCCGAGCAGCTCACGATCACGAGGGGCAGGTCCTTGGCCGTCGCGTGCTCGATCGAGCGCGTCAGCTTCTCGCCGACGACCGACCCCATCGAGCCCATCATGAAGGTCAGGTCAAGGCACGAGAGCATCAGGGGACGTCCCTTGACGAACGCCTCGCCCGCGATGCACGCGTCGGTCTGCCCCGTGCGGATCTGCTCGGCCCGCACGCGCTCGGGGTACGCCTTGAGGTCGCGGAACTTGAGGGGGTCGCCCGGCCCAAGCTCCTTGTACATCTCTGTGAACGAGCCGGGGTCGGTCAGCTGGCGGACCCGCTCCTCCGCGCCGATGCGGAAGTGGTGCCCGCACTCCGGGCACACGTGCAGGTTCGCCTCCATCTGACGCCGATAGATGAGCTGGGCGCACCCGGGGCAGCGCAGCCACAGCCCCTCGGGGATCGCCGCCTTGCGCGCGGGCTTGAGCTGCGTCCAGGTTCTGGTTGCGAGTTCGGGCATGGGCGCCGCTCCGTCGTGGAGCTCTCCACTCCCCCTTGGCAGGGCCCACGGGTCGCGGCCTGTCCCGCCGCCCCGTGAGGGCAGAAGCATATCCAATCGGGTGGTTAGGTCCCGGCCCGGGATCTTTCGTGGACGTCCGCCAGGGCGGCTCGGGCCAGTTCGTGTCGTGTCAGGGAGGCCGACGCGGCCTCCCACAGCTCCTCGGAGCCACCCTCGTCCAGCCAGGTGCGGATCACCCCCGCCGCCAGCGGGCGGGCCACCACCCCCACCCCCGCTTCCGGGGATCGGAGCTTGTCGATCGCCCTGGCCAGGGCGCTCAGGATGCGGTCCTCGGCGTCGGCGTACGCCTCGCCCTCGGGCGAGCGCACACTGGTGGGGTCTTCAAGCCACTGGCGATAGCTGCTCGGGCACCGGGTCTCGAGCTCCGAGCCGAGCACGCCCTCCCACAGGCCCATGCCAATCTCGCGCAGGCCCGCGAGCGTCTTGACCTTGGCGCCGGTCGCCTCGGCGAGCATCTCGGCGGTCGCCCGGCTCGCCTCATCGGGGGCGCAGAAGACCACGGAGAGCCGCAGTCCGTTCAGGGCCTCGACCTCGTGGGCGATCTCGTCCTGGCCGGCCTTGTCCATGGGCAGATCGGTCGCGCCGACGATCCGCTTCTCGCGGTCCCACGCCGAGCCGCCGGCCCGGAGGACCAGGAGCTTGAACAGGTTCGACTTGGCCATTGGGTGGGCGCTTGGGAGCGGGGCGTGTCGCGGCTCAGCTCGGGGTCCGGAACATCCGGGGCCGCGGGCTCCCATGAACCTCCTGCTGCTCTCGCCCCGGAGGGCGCGAGCGGAGAGTCTAGCATCGGACCCGACTCCCGCCAACGCCAGCACGACCCTGGAATCGCAGATTTGATAGGTATTTGATCGGATTTTCTGGGGCGGCAGAGCCCGCAGAGCCTCGGATCGGGCCGACCCCGGGCCAGATTAGGGGGTTCACTCCCCCCGCAGACGTCCGATCACACCCGCCCGCTCGGCGGGGGGACGTCCGAAGATTGCCGACGCCGCGACCAGGGTGTCGCACCCGGCTTCTCGGACCTGCGCCGCATTTTCAGGCGAGATCCCACCATCCATCTCCAGGCGCTGGTCGTCGCGAAGACGCTCGCGGACCCAGCGGGTCTTGGCGAGCACCTCGCCTTTGAAGCTCTGCCCGGAGAAGCCCGGGTGGACGCTCATCACGAGGATCAGGTCGGCGGCGTCCAGAACGCCCCCGATCGTCTCGGCGGGCGTCGAGGGGTTGATCGCGAGGCCCGCCGCCATGCCCTCCGCGTGAATCCGCTCGCACAGCGCCCGCGCGTCGTCCCCCCCCACGACCTCGGCGTGGAAGGTGAGCAGGTTCGCCCCCGCGTCGCGAAAGGGCGCGACCATCTGCGCGGGGTCCGTCACCATCAGGTGCACGTCCAGGAACGCGTCGGGCAGGGCGCGCCGCAGGTCGGCGCACAAGCGCGGGCCCATCGTGAGGTTGGGAACGAAGTGCCCGTCCATGACATCGAGGTGGAGCGTGTCGGCGCCGTCCTCGAGCACGCCCCGACACTCATCCCCGAGGCGTGCGAAGTCCGCCGACAGGATCGACGGGGCGATCAGGGGCAGGCGGGGCGGGTGGCGGATGTCGAGCATCGGGGCGACTCTATCCCCGCTGGGCGCCGCGCGCGCCCGCGTCCACTACCATCGGGACGAGAGGAGGACCCACGATGGCGAGCCTCGAAGCGACCCGCGAGCGTCTGGCGAAGGTCGGGCAGGAGCACCTGCTGGCGTTCGTCCACGAGCTGTCGCCCAGCCAGGTGCAGGGCTTGTGCGCCCAAATCGGCGCCCTGGACCTCGAGCGCGTGCCCGGGTGGGTGGACAAGTACGTCCGATCCGGGAGTGCGCACGCCGCGCCCGATTCGATCGAGCCGGCGCCCTACTACCCGCACGACGCGGCGTCGGGCGGGCGCCCCTGGAACCGGGCGGGCGCCAAGAGCGCGGGCGAAGCACTGCTGCGGAACGGCAAGGTCGCCTGCTTCACGGTCGCGGGCGGGCAGGGGTCGAGGCTCGGCTACGACGGGCCCAAGGGGTGCTACCCGGTCGGGGCGGTGACGGACAAGCCGCTGTTCAGGATCTTCGCCGAGGGGATCCTGGCAACGTCGCGGCGCTACGGCGCGCCCGTGCCCTGGTACGTGATGACGAGCCCCCTGAACCACGACGCGACGACGGCATTCTTCGAGGCGCACGACCACTTCGGGTTGGACGCGAACGACGTTATGTTCTTCCAGCAGGGCGCGATGCCCAGCTTCGACAAGCAGACCGGCAAGATCCTGCTCGCCGAGAAGCACGCCGTCGCGACCAACCCCGACGGGCACGGCGGGGCGATCCGGGCGCTGGCGGTCTCGGGCGCGATCGCGGACATGCGCCGGCGCGGCGTCGAGCATGTCAGCTACTTCCAGGTGGACAACCCCTCGGTGCTGGTCGCCGACCCCGTCTTCCTGGGCCTGCACGCCTCGGCGCCCGACTCCTCGGGCGAGTTCTCGAGCAAGATGGTCCCGAAGGTCGCGCCCGACGAGAAGGTCGGCGTCTTCGGCGTCGTGGACGGGACGCTCCAGGTCGTCGAGTACTCAGATCTGCCGAGGGAGCTCGCCGAGGCGCGGGACGCCTCGGGGCGCCTCAAGTTCCTATGCGGGAACGTCGCGATCCACGCCGTCGGCGTCGCGTTCCTCGAGAAGCTCGCGGGCGACCCCGACTTCGAGCTGCCCTTCCACCGGGCGATCAAGAAGGTCGCCCACGTCGATCCCAAGACCGGCGGGCGGGTCGAGCCGAGTGAGCCCAACGCCGTCAAGCTCGAGAAGTTCATCTTCGACGCGATCGGGCTGGCGCGGGGCTCGATCATCTATGAGACGGACCGGGTGGAGGAGTTCGCGCCGGTCAAGAACGCCGAGGGCGTTGATTCGGTGCACTCGAGCAAAGCGCTGCAGACCGAGCGGGCCGCGAGGTGGCTCGAGGCGGCGGGGGTGAAGATCCCGCGCGATGGGTCCGGAGCGTGCGAGTGCCTGCTGGAGATCAGCCCGCTGACGGCGCTCGATGCCGAGCAGCTCGGCGAGCGGATCCGGGCGGGCGAGGTCACGCCGGGGGCGATCCGCGCGGGCCAGCAGGTCGCCTTGTGAGCGAGGCGATCGGCATGGACGAGCGTTTCAGCAGACTGCCCCGATCGTTGGAGGAGCGGACGCGCATCGTGGAGCTGGGCGAGACGCGCGTGCCGGCGCTGATCGCCCACCCGGACTGGGAGACGCCGGCGCCCTGCGCGATCTGGCTGCACGGCAGGACCGCGTTCAAGGAGCTCGACTCCGGGCGGTACCTGCGCTGGATCCGCGCGGGGATCGGGGCGTGCGCGATCGACCTGCCCGGGCATGGCCAGCGCGCCGACGGCTCGGCGGAAGACCCCTCGCGCTCGCTCGACACGCTCGAGCAGCTCCTGCCCGAGATCGACCAAGTCGCCCGCGCCCTCACCTCCGGAGAGTACGCCCGGGTGTTCGACGCGAACCGCCTCGCGCTGGGCGGGATGTCCCTCGGCGGGATGGGCGCCCTGCGTCGCCTGTGCGACGAGCACCCGTTCGCGTGCGCGGCGGTCGAGGCGACGAGCGGGTCGCTCGCCGATCTGTACTTCCCCAAGGGCGGGGCGGGCGGGGCGCCCTGGACCGTGACGCACGACCCCGAGCGCGTGCGCCGCCTGGACCCGATGGAGCACCTCTCCGGGTGGGCCCCGATCCCGCTCCTGGTGCTGCACTCGGAGACGGACCGGATGGTGCCGTGGGACGCGCAACGTCCGTTCGTCGAGGCCCTGCGCGAGCGGTACGAGTCGCTCGGCGCCGACCCGGGGTGGATCGAGGTCACGACCTGGCCCGAGACGGGCGCCCCGGGCGAGCATCTGGGGTTCGGGCGGTTCGCCAACGACGCCAAGAACATCCAGACGGAGTTTCTCGGGCGTCGTCTGGGCGCCCAGACCTGAGAGGCGATCCGAGGGGCGCCACCTCCTAGCCTTTGAACGGAAGAAGGAGACGGGCCCGCGGGTTCGCCCGAAGGCTCGACACACGACCGGAGGCGCCCATGCGCACGCTGAAGTTCCTTTTCGTTCTCGCACTCGTCACGCTCATCGGCGCCCCGGCTCTGGCGGCGCCACCGACCGAGGCGCAGATCCAGGCCGCCCTCGACGACTACGCGGCGCTGACCGAGTCGGTCCGCACGTTCGAGCAGTACGAGGCGGCGATGACCCAGTTCACCGCCAAGCACCCGGAGGTGATGAACCTCCAGGAGCTGGACGCGCGGACGATCGAGCGGCTGTCACCCATCCTGACCTCGACCGAGGCGCGGGCGCGCGACGCCCTGGCCCGCTTCGCCAAGCTCGAGGCGCCCGACACCATCGACGGCGTCGTCGCGATGGTCAACGCCTCCTACATCGACACGCACCTCGAGCGACGCCTGCCCACGCCCGAGCGCCTCGCCTCGATCATGCGCCACCCGCGCCTGCACGAGGCGCTGTCGTCGGGGTACGGCGTCGGGCTCTTCGAGCTGCTCGCCTACTTCGGCGAGTTCCGCCCCGAGGGCCTCACCCCGGTCCGCGACGAGGTGCTCGCGCTCGACTCGGTCTTCACGGGCGACGCGCCCGTCGAGATCGTGCTGAGCGGGATGGACTTCATGGGCGCGGCGGACGCCCTGCTGGGCGACTCCCCCGAGGACGCGGCGACGCGCGAACGCCTGCGCGCCCGGGTCGCGGGCGCGATGCGGGCGGTCCGGGGCGGGGTCGACGCAAGCACCGAGCCCATGCTCGCCGAGATGCTCGACGACGCGATCCTGCGCACCGACGGCGCCTACGCCCGGGGCGAGCTGCTCGGGCACGAGGCGCCCGAGCTCGACTTCATCTGGACCTCGGGCGACGAGCTCCTCGGCGGGGCGACCAAGCTCTCCGACCTGCGGGGCAAGGTCGTCGTTCTCGACTTCTGGCATACCGAGTGCTCGGTCTGCATCGCGACCTTCCCCAAGGTGCGTGCCCTGGCCAAGCAGTACGAGGGCGCCCCGGTCGTCGTGCTGGGCGTGACCAGCCTCCGGGGTCGGCACGGCAACCCGGACGGCAGCGTCGTCGACACGGAGGGGAACCCTCAGCTCGAGTTCGACCTGATGCGTGACTACATCAAGCAGCGCAACATCACCTGGCCCATCGTCTTCACCAAGCAGAGCCTCTTCAACCCCGAGTACGGCGTCGACGCTACCCCCCACATCGCCATCATCGACCCCAACGGGGTCGTCCGGTACCGCGCCCTGCACCCCGACATGCCGATGCTCGAGAAGATCGAGAAGATCGACGGGATCCTCAAGGAGTTCGGCCTGCCCGTGCCCAAGGCGCCGGGCGTGATGGAGGGAGGCGAGGGCGCCCCGGACCAGGCGCCCGCGCCCGAGGACAGCGGCGGTTGACGCTTCGGCGCAGGCGGGCGGGCGGGTCGTCATACTGCCCGGCGTGACGCGCCTCAATCCATTTCGGAGCCTGCCGAACCCGCGCGAGGTCTGGGCGTGGGGGATGTACGACCTCGCGAACCAGTCGTTCCAGTTGCTCGTCAACACGCTGCTGTTCAGCATCTTCGTGAAGAAGGTCATCGCGGCGGACGAGGCGGCGGGGCAGGCGCTCTGGGGGCGGATGAGCGCGGCGGCGCTGCTGCTGATCGTCGTGCTCAGCCCGATCGTCGGGGCGCTCGCTGACCAGCGGGCATGGAAGCGGGAGGTGCTGCTGGCGACCGGGGTCGTCTGCGCGGCGCTGACCGCGGCGCTGGCGCTGCTCCAGCCGGGGCAGGTCGCGCTCTCGTTCGGCGTCTACGTCGTCGCGGCGGTCGCGTGCGGGCTCGGAGAGAACTTCCTGGGGTCGTTCCTGCCCGAGATCTCGACCCCCGCCAACGTCGGGCGGGTCTCGGCGGTCGGGTGGACGATGAGCTACGTCGGCGCGGTCGTGCTGCTGGGCGTGACCGCCGCGTACTGCTTCGCGCTCGGGCGGTCCGAGGTCTCGCAGGCCAGGCCTCTGTTCCTGTTCGCGGGTGTCTGGTTCGCGGCGGGGATCCTGCCGGCGTTGCTGTTCCTGCGCGAGAAGGCGGCGCCACAGCCCGGACGCGCCGGGACGGTCGTGGTCGCGGCGTTCGTCCGCCTCGCCGAGAGCGCCCGCCACAGCGCCAGGTACCGCCAGCTCGTCCGCTTCTTCATCGCCTTCTTCGTCTACAGCATGGGCGTCATGACGATGGTCTACTTCCTCGGCATCATCGGCGACTCGCTCGGCTTCGGGCTCGGGCGATTGATCGTGATGGCGCTCTTGATCGCGGTCGCGGCCGGCGTCGCGGCGGCGGTCGTCGCACGCGTGCAGGACACGCTCGGGCACCGGCGCACCGTCGCGGTCTTCCTCATCGCCTGGATCCTGGCGACCCTGGCGATGGCGGGCGCGAGCCTGCTCGAGCTGCCCACGGGCGCGGTGTGGGGCGTCGCGGCGCTGGTCGGGATCGCCTTCGGCGGGATCGGGACGTCGAGCCGAGCACTCGTCGGCGCCTTCACGCCCCCGGATCGCGCCGGCGAGTTCTTCGGGCTCTGGGGGATGATCTACAAGCTCGGCGGGATCGTCGGCGTCGTCGGCTTCGGCTTCGCCTCGGCGCGGCTCGGGCAGGGGGTGGCCCTGCTGCTGGTCGCCGGACTGTTTGCGATCGGGCTCGCCCTGCTCATGCGCCTCGACGAGGAAGAGGGTGTGCGCGCCGCGCAGGGTGAGACGCCCCCGGACGCCGCGGGGGAGGCGCAACCCGGATAGCCCAGCGATCGCCTATTCTCAAGGGCGTGAGCGAGCACGACCAGCACGACAACGGCGACGCCCCGGCCCAGACGGTCGCCAAGCCCGAGGCGCCCCCACGCCTGTCGTCGTACCCCGACGAGCACGGGCGGTACGGCAAGTTCGGCGGGGTGTACGTCCCCGAGACCTTGGTCGCCGCCCTGCGCGAGCTCGAGGAGGTTTACGCCACGGTCCGTCAGGACCGCCAGTTCTGGGAGCGGCTCTCCGACCTGGGACGGACCTTCATCGGGCGCCCGACGCCCCTGCACCGGGCGGAGGGGCTGACGCGCCAGGCACGGGATCGCGCGGGCTCGCGCGACCGGGGCGCAACGATCTGGCTCAAGCGCGAGGATCTGGCGCACACCGGGGCGCACAAGATCAACAACACGATCGGGCAGGGTCTGCTCACGCGCAAGATGGGCAAGCGCCGGATCATCGCCGAGACGGGCGCCGGACAGCACGGCGTGGCGTCGGCGACCGCCGCGGCGCTGCTCGGCCTCGAGTGCGACGTGTACATGGGCAGCGAGGACGTTCGACGCCAGCGGCTCAATGTCGTGCGGATGAAGATGCTCGGCGCCCGGGTGATCCCCGTCGAGGGTGGGTCGCGCACGCTCAAGGACGCGACCAACGAGGCGATGCGCGACTGGATGGGCTCGGTCGAGACGACGCACTACGTCCTGGGCTCGGTCGTGGGCCCCCACCCCTTCCCGATGATCGTGCGCGACTTTCAGTCGGTCATCGGACGCGAGGCCAAGGCCCAGTGCCTGCGCCACATCGGGGCTCTGCCCAGCGCGGTCGTCGCATGCGTCGGGGGCGGGTCGAACGCCGCGGGGGCGTTCTTCGCCTTCATCGACGACGCGGACGTCAAGCTCTTCGGCGTCGAGGCGGGCGGGCGCGGGCACGCGCCCGGAGAGCACGCGTCGTCACTCACCCAGGGCAAGCCGGGCGTGCTGCACGGCTCGATGAGCTACGTCCTCCAGGACGAGCACGGGCAGACCGCCCAGGTGCATTCGGTCTCGGCGGGTCTCGACTACCCGGGCGTCGGCCCCGAGCACAGCTTCTGGAAGGACTCGGGGCGTGTGACGTACTCCTCGGTCACCGACCGGATGGCGCTCGACGCATTCCTGCTGTGCGCGCGCGCGGAGGGGATCATCCCGGCCCTCGAGACCGCGCACGCGATCGCCGACGCCCTGCGCATCGCCTCGGAGATGGACCGCGAGCAGCACGTTGTGCTCTGCCTCTCGGGGCGCGGGGACAAGGACGTCGAGGAGGTCGATCGCCTGGTCGGGATGGAGATCGAGCCCCTCAAGGCGCGCCGTCCGCGCGGGCGCGACGACAAACGCCGCAAGCGCCGCGAGCGCGGCGAAGGCGATCGCCCCGACGAGGGCGGCGAGCGGGACGACTCAGCGAAGTGAAGCGTGCCTAGGCCGGCGAGCGGGGCGGGCGGGTGACCACGCCCAGGCCCCAGCGTCCACCCCTGGCGGCGGCGCGCAGGGCGAACAGGCCCACGCCTCCGAGGCTCTTGAGCTTGAGCATCAGGCGGAGGCGGCGCAGCGAGGCGTCGTCGGGGTCGATCCGCGAGGCCTGGCGGACCCAGTAGCGGGCCCGGAGCCACTGGCCGAGGCGCAGGTGCGCCAAGGCCAGGTTGTGCATCGCGGGCACGAAGCGGGGCTGGAGGCTCAGGGCGCGCCGGGCGTGCTCGACGCCGCCCTTGACGTCCCCCGCTTCCAGGAGCGCCACGCTCAGGTGGTGATGCGCCTGGTAGTTCTCGCCCTGCAGCGCGAGGCAGGCCCGGAGCGTGCGCACCGCCTCGTGCATGATGCCGGCGTCGAGCAGCAGCAGGCCCAGCTCATCGAGCGCCCGCGCGTCGAACTCGTCGGGGCGCAGACGCGAGGCGCGCAGCTCGAGACGCAGGAGATCCCGCGCCCGGGGCAGGTCCTCCTCGCGCCCGCGACCCAGCAGCAGCCCCGCCAGGCGACGGCGCGCCCCGGGGTACTCGGGGTCCAGCCGCAGCACAACGTCGAACTGCACGAGCGCCTCGCCCAGGTCGCCCTGCGACTCGGCGAGGTCGCCCAAGAGCGAGTGCGCCTCGGCGTGGTCGGGCTCGATCTCGAGGACCCGCCTGAACTTCTCGGCCGCCTCTTGCGGGCGGTGCATGTCGACGAGCAGCGAGCCCAGGTCGAGCAGCGTGTCCACATCGCCCGGGTCCATGCGCAGCTCGCGGAGGTAGAGCTGGCGGGCGCGCTCGAGGCGCCCGGTTGCGGCGTACGCCTCGGCGAGGCGCGCCTGCACGCGGGGAAGCTCGGGGTCGAGCCTCGCCGCCTCGCGCAGACACCAGACCGCCTTGTCGTGCTGGCCCCGGTCCATCAACGAATCGGACATCGCGGCGTACAGCTCCGGGTTCTCCGCGTCGACCTGGATCGCGACGTAGAACAGCTCCTCGGCGTCCTCGTGACGCCCGAGTTGCGACAGCGCCTCGATCCGGCGCGCCTGCGCCTCGGTCGAGCCCGGGTCGAGCTTCTCGGCCTTCTCGAGCCAGTCGAGCGCGTCGCCAGGCTTCCCGGCGCGGATCAGGTTCACGCCCACCAGCATCGCCGCGTGCGAGTCGGGGTCGGCGGAGAGCTCGAAGGCGTCCTTGAAGGCGGAGGCGGCGTCGACGCTGCGACCCGCGGCCTCGAGCGTCAGCCCCAGGTTGAAGTGCCACTCGGCCTGGTAGGGATTGAGCGACAGCGCTCGGCGGAGCTCGCTCTCGGCCTCGTCCCATCGGCCGGCGTCGAAGAGCTCGTGGGCCCGTTCGACGTGATGTTCCGCGTCAAGCCAGTCGTTCACACGCCCGCGCCTTCCGGGGCCCATTGGCCCCCGCCGCCCAGGATCGTATTCGATGGCCTCCCAACCATCAATCTGATCGGCCCTGCTCGCGGGAAGGCTGCACACAGGGGCCTCCTGACGCGTACGCTTTTCGGGCCCGCCTGATTGAGGGCTCCCGACGCTGCGCCCGGATGCCACCTCGACACGCCATCCAGACCCTGCTGACCGCCTGCTGGCTCGCTGTGGCCGGCGTCCCCACCGTCTGTCTCGCCCAAGAGGGCGAGCAGACGCCCCAGGAGCAAGCACAGGCGGTCTCCGGCATCCAGTCGTTGGCAGACCTTGTCGAGGACGCGAAACGCCCGCGCCCGGAGCGGTTCGACGCGGCGGTCAAGCTCGTCGCCGCGGGGGGCTCGCGCGAGGCCCTGCTCGCGATCAACGCGATCCTCGGTCGTGGAACGGGGGACGCCTCCGGCGCCCGGGTGCTGCTGGAGGCGATGGCCCGCACGCCGGTCGCGCCCAGGGAACTCTGGGCCTCGGTCTCCCTGGTCCCGGTGCAGGATGACCCCTCGGTGCGGGCGCTGGTCGCGTCCGCGGCGGGGTCGTTCCGGACGCGCCAGGCGGCGGAGATGCTCGTCGGGCTCCTGCGCGATGACCCGGACACGACGGTGCGAAAGGCAGCCCACGCGGCGTTGATCCGCATGTCTGGGCGGGATCTGCCGTCGGACGCCGAGGCGTGGGAGGGGTGGCTGAGCCGCCAGGGGACGGTCGACGGCGTCGCGTGGCTGGGGGGTCTGATCGAGGGGCTCGCCTCGCGCGCCGACGAGCAGGAACGCCGGGCCCAGGTCGCGGAGGCGAAGCTGGTCGAGGCGTATCGGCGCCTGCACCTGGCCCTGGCGCCCGAGGCACGCTCCGGTCTGCTGGCTTCGATGCTGCACGAGCCGATCCCGGCGGTCCGGGCGCTCGCGTTCGATCTGATCGACCGGGAGCTGGCCTCGTCGCTCGAGCTTGGGCCCGAGGTTGGCGAGGCGACGGTCTCGCTGCTTGGGGACCCCGACCCGGCGATCCGAAGACGGGCGGCGGCGCTGGTCGTGCGGCTCGCGCCCGAGTCTGGGGCCGGGGCGATCCTCGAACGGCTGAAGGTGGAGCGTGAGCCCAGCGTGGCGGCGGCGCTGCTGCGCGGGGTCACCAGGTGGCCCAGCGAGGAGGCGGCGCGCGCGGTGGCCCGCTGGGCCTCGGCGCCCCCGCCGGTCGGCGACGCGGCGCTCGAGGCGGCCTGGTCCCTCTCGCGCGCCGGGGCGCTGGGAGAGACGGAGGTCCGCGCCGACCTCTTGCGCGCCCTCCGCGATCGCGAGCCCAAGGGCCTGGCGCCCCCGGCGCTACGACTGCTCGCCCAGCTCGGCGACGATCGCGACCGCGACCGCCTGCGCGATTTGCTGACGGGCGACGACGCGGACGTCCGCAAACGCGTGGGCGAGGCGCTCTCCTCGGACCCCGGCTCGCTGGACGCGATCGTGACCGCGGCCGGCAAGGACCCGGCGCTCTACGACACCGCCCGGCGGGCGCTGACCTCGCAACGTCCCACGGTCGATGGCCTTCGGGCGCTGTGCGAGCTGACGCCGCCCAGCCCCGAGACGAGGCAGTCGGCGATCCTCGACTTCTGCTCGCGCCTGCCCCTCCCGGAGTTGATCCGCGGGGCGCCGACGATCACCGACACGATGCTGCGCGAGCAGGCGCTGTCACGCCTCGAGCAGAACCTCCCGGCGGACGGCTCCGCCGCTGGAGGTGATCTCGGCGAGGGGATGATTCGGCTCGCGGAGGCCCGCCTCGAACTGGGCCGGTCGACGGAGGCGTTGGCGGCGCTCGACCGGGCCCAGGTCGAAGCGGAGCGCGCCGAGCTCGTGCGCGAAGCGACGAACACGCGGGTGTCCTGCCTGCTGGCGCTGGGGCGGGTCGAGGAGGCGAGCGCCTTGGACGCGGGCGCGGACGCGTGGCTGCGCGGCCTCGAGCTGGCGGTCGGCACGCCCAACGCGAGGTGGGTGCATGACGAGCTGACGGTGCGCTTCGCCGGGGCGCTCACAGAGGCGCAGAGCGCGAGGCTCGCGTCGTTGCGGACGCGGCTTGCCAAGGCGGAGCCGGGGCGGTCACCCGGGCAGCCCGAGACCGACGACGAGCCATGAGGCCTCGTTTTTCAGGATGAAGTGGCCCTGCGGCGGCTAGCGGAGCGGCTCGGCGCCGCCACGCCCGGCCTTGCGGAACCGCCCGAGCACGCCCTTGGCGCGGACGACCGGGGCGGGGGTCTCGGGGACGCCGGCGCGCCCGGGCAGCGCATCGCGCGCCTCGCGGGCCGAGGCGAAACCGCCGGCGGGGTCGAGCCCGCGCTCGAACCAGGCGTCCCACCCCTTGGGCAGGCGTCGGACGATCCGCGAGGCGCGGATCATCGGCTCCTCGGGGGGCAGGCCCGTGAGCAGCGTGTACCCGAGGAGCACGAACGAGCGGACCTCGTCGCGCACGACCTCGGGGCCGACGCCGGGCGACTGGCGCAGACGGTTGGCGAGACCATAGAGCTCGATGAGGACGCTGCCGTGCCGATCGACGAGCAGCTCGTCGGGCTCGGGCGCGCCGTGGACGACGCCGCGCTCGTGCGCGGTCATGACCGCCGACAAGAGATGGTCGAGCGTGCGCTCGCACTCAAAGGCGGGCAGTCGCCCGCCCTTGGCCTCGAGCACGTCGGCGAGGGTCACGAGCCCGCCCTGGTTGCCGGGGTAGGGCGCGACGACCCAGGGGCACCCGTCCTGCTCGAGCGAGTAACGCTCGATCGGCAGCGCGTGCGCGTGGGTGATCCGGGAGACCTCGTCGATGGTCGCGAGGGTCTCGCGGCGCTCGGAGTTGTCGCGGCAGGGCTCGAGGCGGTACAGCAGGTGATTCGTCCGGTCGCGCTCGTGCAGGGCGACCCAGCGCTGCCCAACCCGACCATCGGCCAGGCGCCCGACCAAGCGGAACGGGCCGATGTGCGACGGGTGGTCCTGACGGTCTCGCATCCGGCCTGCGTCCTCCACCCCCGGCATGACGCGCCGGGGGGACCCTGGACATGGCCACGATTCTAGCCCCTCCCCCGAAACGATGACGAGCGGGCGAGAATCGCGGCGCACCTCGGCTATCGGACGCGGAGGCGCCCCCACGCCAGTCTTTCCGGGCGACCCGGGGCCAGGATCACCCCCGAGGTAGGCTCGTATCGGCTCGCGAAGGCGCGTCCAGGGGCGGCCATGATCTCATTCGTCATCCCGGCCCACAACGAGCAGACGCTGATCGGGCGGACGATCCGCGCGATCCACGGCGCGGCCCAGCCTCTGGGCATCGCCTACGAGGTGGTCGTCGCCGACGACGACTCGGACGACGCGACGGGTCAGATCGCCCAGGGCGCGGGGGCGCGAGTAGTCCGGGTGAGTCACCGCCAGATCGCCGCGACGCGCAACGCGGGCGCCCGGGCGTCGGGCGGGAACGTGCTCATCTTCGTGGACGCGGACACCGTGGTGACGGCGCGTGCTGTGCGCGACACGGTGCGGGCGATGGAGCGCGGGGCGACCTACGGCGGGGCGGAGATCCGATGGGACGGACGGGTTCCCCTCTGGACGACCTTGATCTTGAGGATGATGCTGATCGGGTACGAGCGCTTCGGGTTCGCCTCGGGCGCGTACCTGTACGCCCGGCGCGACGCGTTCGAGGCGGTCGGCGGATTCGACGAGACCCTGTTCGCGGGCGAGGAGATCGACGTCTGCCAGCGCCTGGGGCGGCGGGGACGCCACGCCTGGGTGCGCACGCCGGTGTACACCTCAGGACGCAAGCTGCGGACGTTCTCGTTCATCGAACTGCTCGGCGCCACCGGACGCCTGGCGGTGCTGGGCAGGCGGGGCGTGAGCACCCGCGAGAGCCTGGACCTGTGGTACGGCCCGAGGCGGGAGGACCCGGCGGGCGTGCCCGACGTCTGCCCGGAGTGACGCCCGGGGACCGCACGATCCCATCCCTATACTCCCGCCCGTTTTTCACAGGGAGCCTTTCTCTATGCGCACGCGCACACACACCGCCGGCGAGCTCCGCGAGGAGCACATCGGCAAGGAAGTCCGACTCTGCGGCTGGGTCCACGCCCGGCGCGAGCAGTCCGCCGAGCTGGTGTTCGTGGACGTGCGCGATCGGCACGGGATCACGCAGCTGGTCTTCGACGCCGAGGACTCGGGGGCGGAACTGCCCAAGGAGGCCAAGGGGCTCCACCTGGAGGACGTGGTCGGGGCGAAGGGGGTCGTTCGGGCCCGCGCGAGCGTGAATAGCAAGATCCCGACCGGCAAGGTCGAGGTGGTGGTGACGGAGCTGGAGGTCTTGAGCCGCACCGCCAAGCCGCCCCTGATCGCCTCGGACGAGGAGAACCTGCCGGCGGAGGAGACGAGGCTCAAGCACCGGTACCTGGACCTGCGCCGCCCGAAGATGCAGAAGATCATCCAGACGCGGCACCGGGTCGCCAAGCTCGCCCGCGACTACTTCGACGAACAAGGGTTCCTGGAGATCGAGACGCCGTGCCTGACGCGCTCGACGCCCGAGGGGGCGCGGGACTATCTGGTGCCGTCGCGCCAGCAGGCGGGGATGTGGTACGCGCTGCCCCAGTCACCCCAGCTGTTCAAGCAGATCCTGATGGTGGCGGGGTGCGACCGGTACCTGCAGATCTGCCGATGCTTCCGCGACGAGGACCCGCGGGCGGACCGCCAGGCGGAGTTCACGCAGATCGACTGCGAGCTGAGCTTCGTGGACCGCGAGACGGTGATCAACGTCATGGAGGGGTTCGCGCGTCGTCTGTGGAAGGAGATCCTCGGGTACGACGCGGGCGAGTTCCCGCGGATGACGTACCGCGAGGCGATGGACCGCTTCGGGATCGACCGCCCGGACACGCGGTACGGGCTGGAGCTGGTGGACATCTCCGACCTGGCGGGCAAGACCGAGTTCAAGGTGTTCACCGAGGCGCTGGGCAAGGAGCGCGGGATCGTGAAGGCGATCCGCGTGCCGGGGGGCGCGGAGAAGTTGACGCGGAAGATCACGGACGGGTACAGCAAGTTCGTGCAGGACTTCGGCGCCGGGGGCGTGCCGGTGACCAAGGTCGCGGGCGGGACGCTCGAGGCGGGGATCGCCAAGTTCGTCGAGCCGATCGCCAAGGAGTTGATCGAGCGGCTGGGCGCCGAGGACGGCGACACCATCCTCTTTGGCGCCGACACGTACTCGGTCTGCACCAAGGCGCTGGGAGAGCTGCGCCAGAAGGTCGCCCGCGACATGGACATGGTCCCCGAGGGTCAGTGGAACTTCCTCTGGGTGATCGACTTCCCGATGTTCGAGTACAACGAGGAGTCGGGACGGTTCTACGCGATGCACCATCCTTTTACAGCCCCCTCGGACCCGGAGCTCGACCGCTTCATGGCCGCCGCCCCTTCCGAGCGCGAGACCATCGAGTCGATCGTCTCGGACGGGTACGACATGGTCGTCAACGGCTCGGAGATCGGCGGCGGCTCCATCCGTATCCACCGCCAGGACGTGCAGAAGAAGGTGTTCGAGCTGCTGGGGATCTCGGAGGCCGAGGCGAAGCTGAAGTTCAGCTTCCTGCTCGATGCGCTCAGCTACGGCGCCCCGCCCCATGGCGGGATCGCCTTCGGCCTCGACAGGCTCGTCATGCACCTGGCGGGGACGGACAACATCCGCGACGTGATCGCGTTCCCCAAGACGCAGACGGGGGCTGACCTGATGTGCGAGGCGCCGAACGTTGTGGACGCCGGACAGCTCGAGGAGTTGCACGTGAAGAGCACGGCCAAGTAGCCTCTGCGAGCTGGATGGCCGCGTGAACGCCAAGAGCACGAGCCCGGAGCAGAGCGGCAAGTTCTCGGTGCTTGATCGTGCGTGGTGGACGGGGCAGCCGAGCACTCGCGAAGCACGACTCACCGAGCGGGTAGCGCTGTACGAGGCGGCGCTGAAGAGACCGGATCAGATCGACAAAGAAATGCTCGCCCTGGACTTCCAATCCCGTCACTCGATATTTCGGAATTGGAACCCGATGAGCTGGCACTTGCTCTTGCCCGCGATCGGTGTCGCCGCTGTCGTCGCCCTCATGTTCAACCACGGCGTGCTGATGATTGTCATCGTTGGAATCACCTCATCCGGTGTCCTCCTATGGGCATGCCGATTGCGGCTACTCAAGAGCCGCACGGCAGCTCACCTTTCACGCTTGGAGTGCCCGGATTGCGCCGAACCACTCGATTCGGTTCCAGATGCGATCGAGCTCGATGAGAACCGGATAGGCCCATCGGCGTGCCCCTTGTGCGGCGTCCGCTGGCCGCGAGTACCTCCGACGCCGTACGTGCGAGCCGCGTCCCGCGATGACGGATGACCGACAATACATCCCCGAGGGCGCCCGTGTCGCGCTGCGGCACTGGCTCGAACTCCTCGGTCTCTTCGTCGCTGTCCCCGTGGCGTTCTGGTGGACGCGGGCGAACCCAGGACAGGCCGCGGCCTGGCTCGGCAAGATCGGCGTCACGGGGCGTCTGGCCGAGATGATCGCCGGCGGCAGGCTTATGATCCCGACGCTGCTCGTATTTGCGCTTGGGTGCCTGTTCGCGCTGATCTTCGACGCACGGTTCGAGAACCGGAGGCTGTGGGGCTTCCGCGCGGGACTCCGTGAGATCCCGCGGATCCTTGCGATCTACGTGCCCAGCGTGCTCGTGCTGAGCGGGATGATCTGGTTGCTGCAGCCGGGCTCGGCACTCGTCGAGGAAGCCGCGGCGTACGGGATCGCGCTGCCCACGCTCGACCCGAACGCGTCGTGGCTGAACCTGCCCCTCAATCGGACGACGCTCTGGGTCGCGATCATGTTCCTGTACCCGGTGTTCTCGGTGTGGCCTCAGGAGGTGGTCTACCGGGCGTTCTTCTTCCACCGGTACGCGCCGATCCTGCGGGCGCCCGTAGCGAGAATCCTCGTCGGCGCCGCGGTCTTCGGGTTCATGCACGTCGTCTTCCTGAACTGGCTCGCGCCCGCGATGACGTTCGTCGGGGGTCTCTTGTTCTGCTGGACGTACGAGCGGAGCCGGAGCCTGTTTGCCGCGACGCTCGAGCACGCCCTGTGGGGATGCTACGTGTTCACGATCGGGATCGGGTGGTACTTCTACGGCGGGGGCGTGCAGGCGTGGGCGAGCCCGTAGGGGGTTCAAGCCGCGGCGGCGGGCGGAGGCGCGTCGGAGTCGGCGGTGGTTACGCGGTTCTTGCCGGCGCCCTTGGACTGGTACATCGCCCGGTCCGCCGAGTGGAGGACGTCGCCAAGCTCCGCCTGAGTCCCGTTCGGGATGATGCGGACGCCCAGGCTGGCGCCGATCTCGATCATGGCGCCAACTGTGTCGAGGCGGAGGGGCTCGGAGATGATCGCCGCGTGCATGTGCCTGGCGAGACCCTCGGCGAAGCAGACGCTCTCACAGGGGGTGACGATGGCGAGGAACTCATCGCCACCCAAACGCCCGATCGAGTCCGTGGAGCGGATCATGGCGATGGCGCGTTTGGCGACGATGCGCAGGGCCTCGTCACCGGCGGCGTGCCCGTACGTGTCGTTGACGAGCTTGAACCCGTCGAGGTCGAGCACGACGAACGCGGTCGCGCCCTGACCAATCGCGGTGCGCCGGAGCGACTCGGTCGCGATCTCCTCGATCCCCATCCGGTTCCAGACACGCGTGAGGGCGTCGATCCTGGCCTTGCGGCTCTCGGCGGAGTAATGCTCGATGAGCGAGGCCTGCACGGCGCGGGACGAGGCGGACCGCAGTTCGGATTCGACGAGCTGGGCCATGTCCCGCAGGCTGTCGAGCTCGCCCTCCCCGAACTTGCGAGGCTGGTGGTCCTTGACGCACAGGACGCCGATGTGTGACCCGTCCTCGGCGTGGATGGGGGCGCCGGCGTAGAAGACGATGTTTTGCTCGCCGGTCACGAGCGGGTTTTCCCGGAATCGTTCGTCCCGGCGAGCATCCTCGATCATGAAGACGTCGTCCTGCAGGATGGCGTGCCCACAGAAGGAGATGTCGCGCGAGGTCTCGGTCAGGGCGCAGCCCTGGATGGACTTGAACCACTGGCGGTCGGTCTCGATGAAGGAGATGGCCGCGATCGGGACGCAGAGGAGGCGCTGGGTGAGGCGGGTGAGCCGCTCGAAGCGCTCCTCCAGGGGCGTCTCGACGATGTTCAGCTGGCGCAACGACTTCAGACGGATCGGCTCGTCGGGCGAGAGGGGCGGGCGGCAGTACATACGCAGCCTCCGGGACGGACGCTCACCCAGGCAGATCGGGTCGTCATCAAGGCTTGTTCAAGATGCCGGGGCGGAGGGAGGATTATCGGGGGGGCGTCATGCCGATTGCGCGGCAGACCCCCCGCATTCCGAATCACCGCAACGCCCGCTCGATGGCGCCGACGAGAGCGTGCAGGAGGAGCATGTGGACCTCCTGGATGCGGTCACTCGTGGCGCCCGGCGCGATCCACTGGAAATCACCCGCCCCGTTGAGGGCGCCCCCGCCCTTGCCGAGCAGGAGGGCGATGCGCATCGTGCGAGACCGCGCCGCCTTGACGGCGCGGATGATGTTCTCGGAGTTCCCGCTCGTCGAGAGGGCGACCAGCACGTCGCCCTCGCGTCCCAGTCCCTCGACCCAGCGGGAGAAGATGGCGTCGAAGCCATAGTCGTTGGCGACGCAGGTCAGGTGCCCCGGGTCGATGCAGGCGATCGCCGGGATCGGGGGGCGGTCGTCGCGATAGCGTCCGGTCAACTCCTCGCAGAAGTGCATGGCGTCGGCGCAGGAGCCGCCGTTGCCGATCGCGAGGATCTT
Organism: Phycisphaerales bacterium; assembly: GCA_041402005.1. Classification (GTDB taxonomy): domain Bacteria; phylum Planctomycetota; class Phycisphaerae; order Phycisphaerales; family UBA1924; genus JAJRXR01. Next base: position 343,113 of record JAWKTB010000004.1, read on the forward strand.
CCCGCCCGCTCGTACCGAGTCGGCGCAGACGCGGGCCAGGTCCGCGACCCTGCGTGCGTTCTCGGGGTCGGCGCGGAACGTGTCCAGGGCCGAGGCGGCGTCGGCGAACTCCGCGCTGATGCGTTCCGCCTCGCTCACGGCGTCACCCCCGGCGACGGGCTGTGCGTCGTGGGGCCGAACGTCAGCAGCACGACGCCCGCAAGAATCAGCGCGACCGCGATCATCTTGCGCATGCTCATGGACTCACCCAGCACCAGCCAGCCCAGCAGCACCGCGGTCGCGGGCGCCAGCGCGAACGCGATCGGCTTGACACGGCTGATCTCGCCCAGGCTGAGGGCGGCGTAGAAGCAGATCATCGCCGCCGCCCCCGCGACCACGCCCGAGCCCAGCGTCAAGAGCGCCCAGTTGCGCGCGCCCGCCTCGGACCAGCTCGTCGCCTCGGCGGGCGCCTTGAACGCCTTGGCCGCGACGAGGTAGGCGAGCCAGATCAGGGGCAGGGCGACAGTTGAGCGGATCGCGATCGCGGCGAACGGCCCGAAGCGTCCCGAGTGCAGGACCGCGCGCGTGCAGACCTCGCCCACGCCCCAGCACAGACCGGCCGCGATGGCGAGCATGATCGCCTTCATGACGACGAGGGTAGGCGGACGCGCGCCGAGAAATGGTGGGACGGGCATCCTGCCCGTTTCAAAACCGGACGGGCTGGAAGCCCATCCCACCGGGGCCTAGTCGTCGCGGGTGGTGTACCGCCCGGTCCAGGGCGAATCGATGCGTGTGACGGTCCAGAGGCCGAAGTGGGCCAGGACGGCGTCACCCGGGCGCGGGGCGTACCAGCCGCGCTGCTCGAGGGGGATCGCGGGGTCGTGCATGCGGTAGAGCATCAGGTCGCCGACGCTCGGCTCGCCGCCCAGCGGAGAGTTGGGTGAGCGGGCCAGGCGTGGGTAGACGCCTCGCTCCAGATAGATATGGGCGGCGGTGCGATGCTGGTCGGGGGCGATCCAGAGCGGGGGCCAGCCGGCGGTCGAGTCCCCGCCGTACTGGTCGAGGTAGGCGAACAACTCGGCCCGGTACTCGGGCGGGGGCGGGTGCAGGCGCACGCCCGAGACGATCACGAGCGCGACGAGCAGCGCCAGCACCGGCGCGATCGTGAAGGGGATCAGGCGCCCGAGGCGTCGCTTGCCCCTCGGGAGCACGCGCACGATGAAGCCGGCGACCAGCAGCGACAGCCCGGGGTACGCGGGGACGACGTAGCGCATCGACTTGCCCGCGAGCAGTGAGAGCACGCCGAGCCAGATGCCGCCCCAGGCAAGACCGAGCCCGTCGCCCGCCCAGGACCCCGTCACGGGACGTCGGCGCCAAGCCATCCAGACGAGCGCGCCAACCAGACCAATCAGCCAGGGCCAGTACGTCTCACCGAACTGCTGGGGGTAGTACCAGACCGGGGAGCGCACGACGATGTCGCCGCCCTGGAAGCGCTGGATCGTCTCGGCGCCGAAGTAGGTGTCGAGGAAGGGCATGGGCGAGCCCGCGGGGTAGTCGCGGATCATGAGCAGATGCCAGGGCAGGGCGATCAGCACGCTGAAGACGAGCAGGGCGCCCAGCCACGGGGTGAGGCGCCAGCGACGGACGCTCACAAGCCAGACGGCGAGCACGGGGACAAGCAGCAGCGCCGCCCCGGGCTTGACCATGAGCGACGCCCCCATCGGCACGCCGGCCAGGACGACCCACCATGGGCTGCGGGGCTTGCCCCGGCGCACGCCCGCGGCGTGCACCACGCCCCACGCCGTCAGCACGACCAGGAGGGCCAGGGGCAGGTCGAGCGAGTACGCGTGGGTGTACCGGAAGACCTCGTGGGTGAGCGCGAAGACGAGAGCCGCAGCCATCGCGACGCGCAGGCGCACGACCTCCTTGAGCATCAGGAAGACCGCGCTGGCGGTCAGTCCCGCGTAGATCCCCATCGCGAGGCGGACGGACCAGAGGTGGGCGCCGAAGGCTTTGATGAAGGGCGCGACCATCCAGAAGGCCATGGGCGGCTTGCGGTGGTAGGGCGCGTCGCCGAGCATCGGGTGGAGCCAGTCGCCCGACTCGACCATCTTGAGGGTGACCGCGGCGTAGACGTGCGAGTCCGTGCGGAAGTCGCCCTGGTCGATGCCGGCGAGCGTGATGAGGAGCACGACGAGCGCGGGCGTGAGCGCCAACCACCAGCGCCACAGGTGGATGGGGATGCGTCGATGGCACAGGGGCGGGCGCACAGGGCGAGAGTCTAGGGAATCTGCTGTCTTTCGCCGGGTGTGGAGGGCGTGTCGCCCGGCGGAGGCGATGGCGCCCGTGGCTATCCTCCGGGCGTGGGCAAGGACCCGTGGGACACCCCGGCGATGCGTCAGTACCGGCGCTTCAAGCAGCAGCACCCCGAGTGCGTGCTGTTCTTCCGGATGGGGGACTTCTACGAGATGTTCGGCGAGGACGCCGAGCGCTTGGCGCCGGCGCTGGGACTGCGCCTGTCCAACCGGGGCAGCCCGATCCCGATGGCCGGCGTCCCCCATCACCAGCTCGACACGTATTTGCGCAAGGCGATCGCCCAGGGCTTCCGCGTCGCGGTCTGCGACCAGGTGCAGGACCCGAAGGAGGCCAAGGGGGTCGTCGAGCGGGCGGTGACGCAGGTGGTCACGCCCGGGACGCTCGTGGACGAGACGCTGCTGGGGGGTGAGCAGGTCGCGGCGCTGGCCGCGGTCGCGTTCGTGGGCGAGGAGCACGCGGCGGGCGCGATCGTCGAGCTGTCCACGGGGGCACTGGTCGTCGCGGACGGATCGCCGGGGCGACTGCTCGATGAACTGGCGCAGCGGTCGGTCCGTGAGGTCCTGTTCGCCGAGACGGGGGACGGCAGGACGCCCGCGCGGGTGGAGCGACTGCTCGAGCCGATCGGCGCGCACGCGACGCCACGCCCCGCCTGGCACTTCCGTCGTGACGAGGCGTTGGAGGCGGTCCGCGAGCAGTACCGCGTCTCGGGGGTCGAGGGGTTCGGACTGAGCGAGGACGACCCGGCGATCGGGGCGGTGGGCGCGGTCGTCCGGTACCTGCGCGAGACGCAGGGGGTCGGGCGCGAGGCGCGCGACGCGACGAGCGGCGGCGAGTTCCAGCGCCAGACGGTGACGCTCGCGCACCTGCGCCCGCCCAGGCGCGAGGAGAACAGCCGGTTCTGTGCGCTCGACGCGACGAGCCTGCGGGCCCTGGAGATCGAGCGGACGATCCGGTCGGGGTCGGTCGCGGGGTCGGTGCTCGGGGTGTTCCTGGAGAGCCCGGCGGGCGTGCGCAGCGTGGTGCGCACGCCGATGGGCAGGCGCCGGATCCGCGAGTGGCTGTGCCGCCCGCTCGCGGATGCGGCGTGCGCGCGCGGCAGGACGCGGTCGCGGCGCTGGTCGAGGATCGGACCGCGGCGGGAGCGTTGGCGAACCTGCTCGCCGGCATCCAGGACGTGGCACGGATCACCGGGCGCTTGGCGCTGGGACGCCTGACGCCGCGGGATCTGGTGTCGCTGGGCGGGGCGGTCGATCGACTGCCGGCGCTGGTCGACACGGCGTCGAACACGCCGTCGCTGCGGGTTCAGCACGGGGCGCTCGCGGCGGCTCGCGACGCGCTGGCGCCCCTGGCCCGGTCGATCCTGGCCTCGTGCGTGGAGGAGCCACCCGGGCATCTGCGCGAGGGCGGGCTGATCCGCGACGGCGTGGACGCGGAGCTCGACGAGGCGCGGGGGCTCCAGCGCGACGCGGGGGCGTGGCTGGCGGACTACCAGTCGCGCCTGATCGCGGAGCACGACCTGCCGTCACTCAAGGTCGGCTACAACAAGGTGTTCGGGTACTTCATCGAGCTGCCGGCGGCCCAGGCGCGTCGGGCGCCCGAGGCGCTGACGCGCAAGCAGACGCTCAAGAATGCCGAGCGGTACGTCACGCCCGAGCTTCGGGAGTTCGAGCACAAGGTGACGACCGCCGAGGCGCGGGCGGTGCAGCGGGAGCGCGAGCTGTTCGACGAGCTGGTGCGGGCCGCGGGTGGACGCGTCGCCCAGTTGCAGGCGTTCTCCAACACGTTGGCGGAGCTCGACGCGCTGCTGGGGCTCGCGGAGAAGGCCCGGGCGCGGGGCTGGGTGCGTCCCGAGGTCGTGGACGAGCCGGTCCTGAGCATCCACGGCGGGCGCCATCCGGTGCTCGACGAACTGCTCGAGGGGCGTTTCGTGCCCAACGACTGCGAGCTGGGCGTGGGCGAGGCGGCGGCGCGGCTCGCGCTGATCACCGGGCCCAACATGGCGGGCAAGAGCACGTACATCAGACAAAACGCGCTGCTGGTCGTGCTCGCCTCCATCGGGAGCTTCATCCCGGCGGACCGCGCGACGATCGGGGTGTGCGACCGCGTCTTCACCCGCGTCGGCGCCGACGACGCCCTGCACCGGGGCCAGTCCACCTTCATGGTCGAGATGACGGAGACCGCGGCGATCCTCAACAACGCCGGCCCGAGGTCGCTGGTGATCCTCGACGAGATCGGGCGGGGGACGAGCACGCTCGACGGGCTGAGCCTGGCGTGGGCGATCGCCGAGCGTCTGGCGGGCGAGGGCGGGCACGAGTCCGGGCCCCGCACGCTCTTCGCGACGCACTACCACGAGATCACCGATCTGGAGGAGCGCCTGCCCGATCGCGTGCGCAACCTGAGCGTCGCGGTCCGCGAGTGGACGGCGCCCGACGACGAGCACCCCGAGGGGCGCCCGGAGATCATCTTCCTGCACCGCATCCTGCCCGGGCGGGCGGACCAGTCGTACGGCGTGCATGTCGCGGCGCTGGCGGGGATCCCGCCCAAGGTCACCGCCCGCGCGCGGGAGATCCTCGAGTCGCTGAGCGTGCAGCACGCGGCGCAGATCGATCCCGGGCGCGTGGGTCAGCCCCGCGCCACGATCCGCGACGAACAACTCGGGTTGTTCGCGCCGGGAACGCACCCCGCGGTGGAGCGCCTGCGCGAGCTGAAGCTCGACGCGATGACGCCCCTGCAGGCGTTCGACACCCTGCGCGCCCTCCACGAGGAGGTCAACGCCAAGACCGGGCGCCCCTGACCGGGCGCCCGGCGGGTCTGGCCCCCCGCGGAAAGGTGTGACGCGGGAGGCCGGGTCGGCTGGATTTCCATCGCGGCCTCAGATGTCGGCCGCGGGCTGCTTCCCAAGGTCGGGCTCGTACGCCTCGCCCTTGGGCACGTAAATCAGGTCGTACCGCGCCAGCCAGGTCTGCGTCTTCTCGTCCCAGCGCGTGCCCGTCTGGCGGACGTGTCCTTCGCCGATCGGGCGGACGTGCATCCGGTTGAGGATCGGGGGCGCGCCGCCGGGGAGCAGGCGTTTGCCCTCGAAGAGGATGCCTTCGTCCTGGCGCGTGCCGACGAACTCGACGACGCCGTTGGGATCGGACCAGACCTGCTTCCACTTGCCCATGGCGGGGTCGAAGTAGTTGAAGCTCTCGCCCGAGCCGCCCTGGGAATCGGTCCAGTGCTCGAGAATGAACAGGTCGTTGTTGCGGAGTGTGAGGGAGTTGGAGCCGGCGCGGGCGCCGGTGTTGGCGTCGTAGACGTCCCATTCGCCCACCCAGAAGCGGAGCAGGGCGTTGTCGGGCACGAGCATGCGCTGCATGAGCTCGCTGAAGCGTGGGTCGGCACGCAGCGATTCCAGCTCGGAATCCTCCTTGGCGTACTCGGCGTTCGTGAAGCCGGCCTCGGCAGCGCGATCGAGAGCCTTGAACGCCTCGTCGGCCTGGCCCAGCATCGCGTGGGCGCACCCGAGGTTGTAGAGGGCGATGGCGCGGTTGCGTGGGAACTCGGCCGCCTTCTCGTGCAGCTCGAGCGCCCCTTGGAAGTCACCGCTGGAATGGACGGACAGGGCGAGCTGGAACCACGCCGCGGCGTGTTTCGGGTTCTCCTCGACGACGTGCTTGAACGCGGCGATCGCCTTGACCCACTCCTGGGCGCGGAAGGCGCCCATGCCGCGCTCGAACTCCTGGGCGATCGGGTCGGGCTGAACCGTCGGGTAGACGCTCGGGTTGGGCCTGAGGAGTCCGGCGGCGAAAACGCCGAGACAGGCAAGCAGCCCGATCGCCGCGGAGATACGCACCAGTACGCCCGTCGAGCTATGCCGCATGGCAGCCTCCTTGGGGCGGACGCGGGCGACCTGACACAGCCCACTCACCGCCCCTCTCCGCACCGCGCCGGGTGGCGGATGCGTCTGTTCTACCGGAAGTCACGCATCGGGGTTCTCGAGTCGCCAGGCGGCCCGGCATTCGGGGCAGACGACGCATCCATCGTGCTCGGGGGTCAGGCCTCCGAGGGAGTAGCCGCAGGAGGCGCACAACGCGAGTCGCTTCAGCTCGGCCACCGTGTGGCGCTCCGCCCTGGAGCGTGACGGCGCAACGACGAGGGCGCCTAGCGCCGCGCCGACCGCCTAGCACAGAGACCTGACGATCAGATCGCCCGCAGGTCTTGCCCGGCCCAACGCAAGGTCGAGGATGAATAGGAAGCACGCCATCGTGACGAAGAAGAACGCCCACCACCGCCACGTTCTGATCGTGGCGCGATTGAGCGAAACCCGGAGCTTGCGGGTGATCCCTTTTCCCAGTTCTTCCGCCGTCACGAGGGGAACGAGGCGCAAACGGTCGTCGCACACGCGCCGCCCCTTGTAGAAGAAGGAATCGCCCGCCATGGTCGCGCGCTCCGGTGAACGGGGGACGATACGTGGGGCTTCTCGGACGCGTGCAGGCGGCGCCACCCCCCGACGGGAGCCAGCTTCACGCGCCGGGCGGGTCTTCAACTTGCCTTGGTGTCCCTGTGCCGAGGGGTATCTCACCGTGCAGCGCCATGCGATACGCCACCACCACCGCCGTCTGCGCCCTCTCGCTCGCCCTCGCGGCGGGGTGCGCTCACCACCATCAGCGTGCCGCGAACGCCCAGCCGAACACGCCGCAGCGTGACCAGAGCGTGGCACGCGTGGACTCGGCCTCCATCGTCGCCCACGTCGCCCTCAGCGACGCGGACAAGGCCCGCGCCCAGGCGGAGCTTGGTGTCGCCTTCCCGGTCTACGACCGCCCGGCCTCCACGCTGACCTGGGACGAGGTCGCCAGCGAGCTCATCGCGATGCGGGCGCCCGCGATCGCGCAGTACCGACGGACCGCCCCCGAGTCTGAGCGCGACCCGATCGTGCATGAGTACGTCATGTCGATCGACCGGGCGCACATCGCGCGTCTCCGGGAGATCGTGAGCGCCAAGGGGTGGCCCGGGCCCGAGCAGGTCGGCGCGCGGGCCGCGTCGGCCGCCATCCTCGCCACCCAGTACGCCGGCGAGGACCTCGACTTCCTCGAGGACGCGATCGGGTACATGACGCCGATGGTCGAGGCGGGGGTGCTGCACGGCGGGTACGTCGCGGTGCTCACGGACCGCCTGCGGGTGTACCGCGGGCAGCCACAGCTCTACGGCACGCAGATGCGCGTCTCGCCCGACGCGTACGGGCTGCCGATCATCCTGCCCGCGACGCCGATCGAGGACCCGGAGCATCTGGACGCGAGGCGCGAGTCGGTCGGTCTGCCGCCGCACGCGTCGTTCAAGACCGAGATCGCCCAGGCGTACGCCAGCGCCGACCACTGACCGGGCCGGCGCTCACGGAGCACACGCGGGACGGGCTCTCGGGCTCGTCCCGTTTCTTTGCGCCCCTACCATTCGCCCCGTGTCCGAGGGGGAGCGGAGGGACGCCGTGATCGACCGTGAGCTGCTCGCCCGGAAGTTCGAGGTCGCGCTGCCCTATGAGGCGTACGTCGCGACGGCCAAGCCCGAGCACGCCGAGAACTGGAGACGCTTCGAGGCGAGAGCCGGGCTGACCGAGGCCCAGCGGGCGCTGGTCGCGTCGTTCACGCGCGGGGTCAACTGCCTGGGCGTCTCCGGGACCTGGTGCGGCGACTGCGTGCAGCAGCTTCCTTTCCTGAAGCACATGGAGGACGCCAACCCGAGCGTCGTCCGCGTGCGCTTCCTCGACCGGGACGAGCACCGGGATCTGGCGGACCTCTTGTACATGGGCGACGGGATGCGCGTGCCTGTTGTGATCATGATGAACGAGGAGTTCGACTTCGTGACGGCGGTCGGTGATCGGACGTTGTCGCGATACCGGGCCTTGGCGGCTCGTCAGCTCGGCGGGGCGTGCCCCCTGCCCGGGGCGCCCCTCGACGAGGACGAGATCGCCGCCACGCGTCAGGACTGGGTGGACCACATCGAGCGGGTCCACCTGATGTGCCGCCTGAGCACCAAGCTCCGCCAGAAGCACGGGGACTGAGCCCGAAGCCGGATTCGATGTGAAGCGGGGCAAGCTCTGTGGCGTGCGCGGCTTGTGCGTGATCGAACATCTGCGAGGCCGGCGCCAGTCGTGGCGGCGGCGACGTCTGTGCGGCATGCTCGGGTGAACGCCGCGCCCCTCGGGCGGCGCAGGAGAGACGCGATGAGACGCTCCATGATGGCGGCGGTCGGGCTCGCGGCGCTTGGGGGCGCTGGGGCGCTGGCCCAGGCCCAGCCCGTGCACCCCCTGGACCCGGCCGGGCTCGACCTGCCCGCTCCCCGGGCCGACGGCGCGACGCGCGACGCCTCCGACGACATCTTCGGCACCGCGATCACGATCCACTCCGCCTCGGGGCACGCGTTCCTCGACTCGGCGCCGGACGTGCATATCTTCGGGAGCACCGCGTTCGCGGGACTCAACTCGCTCGACTCGGTTCCGGTGCTCGTCACGACCTCCGAAACAACGCTCGCGCCGCACACCACGCTCTTCGTCATCGAATGGGCGATGAGCGACGGCAGCGCCCTGATCCCCTCGGGCGCCACCCTCGACAACGAGGTCATCACCGGGATGGGCTTCCACGTCGGCGAGGGCTCTGCGCCCGCGCAGCTCATCACCTGGGAGCCCAACCCGGGCTTCTCCATCCTCGAGACCACCTTCGAGCTGTTCGACCTCACGGGCGCCGACCTGCTCGACGGGCACGGCGTCTTCGACGCGCACACCAACGGCGGCGCGGGGCTCTCGGGCTCCGCCTTCGTCGGGGCGGACGACCTTGGCATCCTCGGCGCCACACGCGCCAGGGCGACGGTCACGGTCCAGGAGGTGCCCGCGCCCGGGGGGGCCGGCATGCTGGTCTCGCTCGCGGCGCTTGCCACTCGGCGTCGGCGTCGTCGATAGGGATCACTTCACGGGATGATCGCCACGCTCGGCGCGGCGTTCGTTGAGCACGAGTAGCGCCGGCGGGTGGGCCGCGATCAGCTTGATGAGCTGACTCGGCGTGCATGCGAGGCGCTTGCCCGCCCACTTGGGATCCCACGAGCACGCGGCGAGCACGTCCATCGCCTCGGCGAGCATCGCCGGGTAGTCGGCGTGCCCCGTGTTCAGGATGATCTTGCCGCCCCGCACACGCGTCCGCCAGAGCTCGGAACGGACCTCGCCCTCGGGCACGCCCTCGCGGTGCTCGGTCGCCAGGGCCAGGCGGAGGCGGCGCAGCGCCACTTTGCGGTTGACCTCGGGGGAGCGGCGCTCACCGGCGTGGGCGGCGATGGCGGTCGGGCGGTGCGTCAGCTCGACGAGCGTCTGGACCTTGTTGCGGTGCTGGCCGCCCGGGCCTGAGCCACGCCCGCGCGTGAGTGTGCAGGACTTGAGCAGCTCGTCGTCGGGGAGTGCCGCGGGGTGAACCGGGCGCGGGGCACGCGGGAGATCCGGGAGCAGGTCGTCGGCGTTCATCTTCAGCACGCCGTCGTCGGGACCGCCTCGAGGTCCAGCGTGTCGCGACGCCCGCCCTCCAGCATCACGTGACCCAGACCCGCGATCATGGCGGCGTTGTCCACGCAGAACTTCAGGGGTGGGATGCGGAGGGTGACGCCACGCTCGCGGGCGAACGACTCGGCCTCACGGCGCAGGCGGGAGTTGGCGCTGACGCCGCCGCCGACGATGAGCGTGCGGCAGTCGTCCAGACGCTCGATCGCCCGCCCGAGTTTCAGGAGGAGCGCCTCGACCGCGGCCCGCTGGAAGCTGGCGGCGATGTCGCGCCGTTCCTGATCCGAGAGCGAGGCGGGGTCGCGCGGCTCGTCCTTGCCCGGGACGCCCCGGACCGCGTAGAGCACCGCGGTCTTGAGCCCGGAGAAGCTCAGGTCGAGTGAGTCCGGCGAGAGACGGCTGATGGGAAAGTCGTGGGCGCGTTCGTCGGCGTTGGGCTCCGAGGCGAGACGGTCGACGTTCGGCCCGCCGGGGTAGGGCAGCGCGAGGATGGCGGCGACCTTGTCGAAGGCCTCGCCGACGGCGTCGTCGATCGTGGCGCCCAGACGCGTCAGCTTCGTCGGCGAGGCGCACTCATACAAGGAGGTGTGCCCCCCACTGACGACGAGACCGAGCGCGGGGTAGGCGCCATCGAGTTCGTCCGGCTCGACGCCGAGAAAGGCGGCGTGCAGGTGCGCATGCACGTGGTCGACGCCGACGAGGGGCTTGACCAACGACCAGGCGAGGGCCTTGGCGGCGCTGACGCCGACCAGCAGCGAGCCGATGAGGCCCGGGCGGTTCCCGACCGCGACGGCGTCGAGGTCGGCGAGGGCGACGCCGGCGCGCTTCACCGCTTCGCGGACGACGGGCAGGATCGCCCGCTCGTGCTGGCGGCTGGCGATCTCGGGGACCACCCCGCCGTACTCGGCGTGCAGGTCGTCCTGCGAGAGCACGACGCTCGACAGGACATGGGTCGGCGAGTCGACGACCGAGGCGGCGGTCTCGTCGCAGGAGGTTTCGATGCCGAGGACCAGCATGGGCGATCGTACGCCCTCGCCCCGGTGGGGCCGGTTTCCAACCGGCCCGGCAAATTGTCGCGTGCGCGTTCGGAAGAGACTCGGAGCGAGGCAGAATGAGCAGAGACACGCGGCCGGTTGGAAACCGGCCGCCACCGGAGGGAGGGGCAGCGCCTCCTACGATCTTGTCGTATGCCGCCGAGCAAGGAACGCACCAACATCAACGTCCAGGCGGAGCGGACGGTCCTCGCCGCGGTCCGTCTGCCCCAGTCGCGGTACGACCCGAACGACCCGTTCGGCGAGCTGTCGGAGCTGGCCCGTCAGGCGGGGGGCGTCGTCGTCGGCACGCTCGAGCAGCGCCGCGACGCGCCCGAGGCGGGCACGTACATGGGCAAGGGCAAGGTCGAGGAGCTCAAGGCGCTGTGCGACACGCTCGACGCCAGCGTCGTGATCTTCGACCACGAGCTGAGCCCGAAGCAGATCTCCAACATCGAGAAGATCATCGAGCGCAAGGTGCTCGACCGGTCCGAGCTGATCCTGGACATCTTCGCGGGTCGCGCGACGACGCACGAGGCCAAGCTCCAGGTCGAGCTGGCCCAGCTCGAGTACACCTACCCCCGCCTGCGGGCGATGTGGGACCACCTCGAGCGGATCGTCGGCGGCTCGCCCGGGGGCGTGGGCACGAGGGGACCGGGTGAACAGCAGCTCGAGATCGACCGGCGCTTGGTCCAGAAACGCCGCCAGGACCTCCAGCGCGAGCTGGCGACGATCCAGGCGCGCAAACGCCGGGCGGTCCAGGGGCGCAACCTCGACCACTTCACCGTCGGCCTCGTCGGGTACACCAACGCCGGCAAGAGCACGCTCTTCAACACGCTCACGTCGGGCGGGGCGTACGCGGACGACCGCCTGTTCGCGACGCTGATGAGCCGCACGAGGCAGTGGGACCTGGGGGGCGGGCTGAGCGTGATGCTCTCGGACACGGTCGGGTTCGTGCGGGATCTGCCCCACAACCTCGTCGCCTCGTTCCGGGCGACGCTGGAGGAGGCGACGCACGCGGACCTGCTGCTGATCGTGCTCGACGTCTCGGACCCGGCGGCCCAGCTGCACTACGAGACCGTCAACAGGACGCTCGACGACCTGTTCGAGGAGGTGGAGGCGTTTGAGGCGCGCGAGCACGCCGCGGCGAGGCGCGACGGCCTGCCGATCCGCCCCTGGCGCCCGCCCGAGCGCCTGCTGGTCCTGAACAAGGCGGACCGCCTGCTGGACAACCGGGACGTGCTGGTCTGGCAGGGGCGCGTGCCGGGGGCCGTCCCGGTGTGCGCACTGCCCGGGGGGGACGGGCTGCCGCGGATCGGCGGTGTGGAGCTCGCCGCGCGTGTGCGCGACGCGGCCCGGGGCGAGCTGGGCGTCTACGACATCCGCGTGCCCCTGAGCGACTCGAAGACGATCCACACCATCGAGAACCGGGGCGAGGTGTTGGACCGCACGTACGAGGACAGCGGGGTCGTGCTGCGGGCGCGCATCGGGTCGCGCCAGCTCGACCAACTCCGAGCCGCCGGCGCACGGATGACGCTCGCGCCCGTCGCCGAGGCCTCGGCCGGCTAAAGCGATTTGAAATCGGTGTCAGGCGCTCTTGGCGCGCTGGAAGCCATCGCACCCGCTGATGGGCGAGACCTTGAGGTGCAGGCCCTCGTTCTTGGGATGCCCGCACGGCTCGAGGAGATCCTCGGGCGCCTCGCCCTTGACACGGACCTGGACGAGCTTGGGCGTGTCGGCGGGGTTGTGCTCGCCGAAATGGGCGCAGAGCCCGCACTGGCCGTCGTGGATCTTGAGCATGACCGACTCCTTCCGGCGGCGCCCGGGACGGACGCCACACGCCAGAGTGTCCCCGGATTCACCCTCGAAGTCCCGGAGAAACGGTCTCAATGCGCAGATCGGACTGAGACTCAATCGCGACGCTGTCAGGCGTCCGAGAATCGCGTTCCCGGGGGACGTCCCGGACGGGGTGGACACGGGGGTCGGCGCCGCCCATACTTCCCGGCCCCGTCGAGCCCCCGGGCCCGGCGGGCGACGCCACCTTAGCTCAGTCGGTAGAGCGGAGCTTTCGTAAAGCTCAGGTCCGGGGTTCGAGTCCCCGAGGTGGCTTTGCGGCCCCGGGCCGCGTTCGGGCTGACGGACGCGAGCGTTGCTTCAGGGACAGCCCGCCACGAAGAACTCGAGAAAGCGCACCACGTCGCTGAAATCATGCTCGCCGCGCGGAGCGGCCATGTCGGCCTCGTCGTCGCCGGTTACGAACCCTTGCAGGAACAGCGTGACGTCGGTGAAGTCGAGGCGCCCGTCGTCGGAGAAGTCCGCGTGGCAGGGGCCGGGCCAGGCGACCGCCGCCTCGACGTCGAGCAGGCCCTCGCCCACGGGATCGCTCAGGTCCGGGTTCTGGGCGCCGATGGGCGTCGTCGTCTCGCGCATCGCGTCGCGGAAGTCGTTCCAGCGGAGCACGCTCCCCTTCTCGATCAGCAGGGCCGCCGTCCCGGCGACCAGGGGGGCCGCGAAGCTCGTGCCGTCGGCCTCGCCATAGTTGCTCCCGGGCAGCGCGGGGCCGCAACTGGCCTCGTTGGGGATTGCGCTGATGATCTCGACGCCGGGGGCGGCGACGATGTAATCGCGCCCGTAGTTGCTGAACGACGCCACGTGTCCGTCCAGGTCGGTCGCGACGACGCCGGCGACCTTGCTCATCGCCGCCGGAAACTCCGGGTTGTCGTGCGAGTCCATCTCGTGGTTGCCCGCCGCGGCGACGACGATGATGCCGAGCCGGACCGCGTCGTCGACCGCCCTCTCGATGATGCGCAGATCCGCGCACGTGCTCAGGCTCAGGTTGACGACCTCGACGCCCTGGTCCATCGCGTAGTAGATCGCCTTGGCGACGCGGAAGGCCGTCGTGTACCCCTCGTCGTTGAGCACGCGGATGGGCAGGACCTTGGCGTCGGGGGCGACCAAGAGCGAGAGCGCCGCGACCGCCGTCCCGTGTCCGACCGCCTCGTCGAGCAGCGCGTCGTTGTCGTCGTCGATGCCGTTGCACTGGTCGACCCAATCGTCCGGGTCGTAGCTTGCGTCGTCCGGGTTGAAGAGGAACGCGATCCCGCCGGGGGCGAGGCGCCCGGCGATCTGGCCGTGCGTCGGGTCCACGCCCGAGTCGATAACGGCGATCGTGACGCCGGCGCCGGTGACGACGCCCTGGGCGCCCTCGAGCCCCAAGGTCGTGATGACGGGCTGGTTCTGGAACTCGCCGGGCGCCGTGAACAGGAAGATGCTCTGCGTCCCCCCGCCCGGGTCACCCGAGTCGTAGTTGAGCTCGGAGTGGTCGACGCGGGAGTCGTTGATGAAGAGCATCTCGAACTCGTCATGCGTCATGAGCGAGTTGTGTGATACAAGGTAGATCCCGCGCGAGGGGATCGAATCCCGGAGCGTGAACTCCCTCTCGACATAAAAGGGATCCGTCAGGATTTCGTTGATGTCCACGCCCGGCGCCAACTCGAGAATCCCCTGATCCGAGAGCGGGTTGTCGCCCAGGCACCCGTCATCCGCCAAGATCGGCGCGGCGACGCCTCCCAGCGCAAGCAGCGCCACGGCGAGGGCCGTTGTTCGAGCGGAGCGGAGGGAGATCATCGGCTTCATTATGCGGCTCCGACGGCGACGAAACCAGACCACAAACCCGGGTGAATCCCCTGATCGATCGCCTCCAGCTGGGCGGCGCGCAGGCCCCGGAACACGCGCGAGGCCGGCGAACCCTCGTCGGGCGCCTCGCTGTACATCCGCGTCATCAGTTCTCGGGCCACGCGGTCGTGCGCGGCCCACAGGCACGAGACGATGCCCCCGGCCCCCGCTGCCAAGAACCCACGAACGAACCCGTATATTTCCTCTCCCGAGTCGATCTCGATCCGCCCGGTCTCGCACCCAGAGAGCGTGACGACCGTGCCCCGGAGCCGCAAGCCGAAGATCTCGCGGACGGTGACCCAGCGGTCGGCCATCTTCAGGGCCGCGGCGAGGGGGTTGCCCGGGGGGAAGATGCCGTGCGAGGCGATGTGGACGATGCTCGCGGCGCCGACGTGCGAGAGCGTCGCCTCCGCCGTCGCGTCCTCGCCGGCCAGCAGCGTCGAGCCGGGCAGCACCGCGGCGATCGCCTCGACCTCGGCGCGGATCTCCGGCGCGAACCGGTCGGCGGCGCCGACCACCAGCGCGCCGGCGCCATTCTCGGCGACAGCCCCCTCGATCACGCCGTACAGGCTGGCGCTGGGAAGAAGTGTGATCGCCCGGTCCTCGACCAGGTACCGCTCCCCGTCGTGCAGCGCGCCAAGCGGGACCAGGTGCAGGTCGGCGTAGGGGACCACCGTCAGGCGGTCCTGCGCCCCAATCTCGCCCTCGAGAGGGCTGAAGACGGCCTCACGCAGCGCCCGTCCGGCCCGCTGCGCCGACTCGATGCGCCGGCGCGCCCGCCCGTCGTCCCCGACGCCGCGGGTGACCGCGCGCCGGAGCTGGAAGCCGAGCTCCCCGGCCAGCTCCTCGAGGCGTTCGAGGGGCAGCCCGAGGTCGACGAACCGCACCTCGCCCCCCCGCACGCAGAAGCACCCGAGCGAGTCGCGACGCCTGGTGTAGACGAGCATCGCGCGCCCCTCGGGCAGCGCGTCGGCGATCTCCTCGCCCGCCAGGGGCGTGGCGAGCACCCCGCGCCCCGCACGGGATGAGGCCAGACGCGACTCGAGCGAGGTAACCCCCGCCTCCACCTCGCGAAGCTCGGCGAGCCACTCGGACATCGGGCGCGACCCGCCTGCGTCCGCCGCCGGATCCAGGCGGCTGTACAGATAGTTCAGGCGGGCGCGCTCGACGCCCAGACGCTCGATCAGGCGGGCCTCGTCCCGGGATTCGGCGCCCGACGCCGCGTGCCCGCCCAGCTCCACGCCCCCGCGGATCAGCTCCAGCAGCGCCCGCGAGCGGGCCCGCTCTGTCACGCCGAGCGCCTCACGGGCGGACTCGGTGTCGCCCAGATCCAGCACGGCGTCGGCGGCGTCCTGATAGATCTCACGCCGGTCGCCGAGGAACGCGCTGCGGAACCGATCGCCCTGCAGCGCCCCCCGGATCCGCTCGACCTCGCGCATGGCACGCCGATACGCCTCGATCGCCTCGGGCGCCCGCCCCTGAGCGTTCAGGATCCGCGCCCGCCGGTGGTGCAGATCCGCCATGATCGGGGGGAGCGACAACTGCTCGGCGACGCTCAGCGCCGCCTCGATCTGCGCGGCCGCCTTGTCCAGGTTCCCGCCCGCGACGTCCATCTCACTCAGGATCGTCGCTCGCACGATCGTGTTGATCGGGGGCTCCTCTCCCGACGCCAGAGTTCCCGCCAGGTGGCGGGCCTCGTCCAAACGCCCCTCGTGGAGAGCGAGTCGCGCGAAGAGCAGGCGAACACGCGCTCGCCCGCTCGGGCTGTCGAGCGCCTCGAACGCGGCGTCGGCGTGCTCGAGCACCTCTCCGGCCCGCTCAGGCGCCCGGTTCACGAGCAGTGCGCCCAGGCCGGTCAGTGCCCGCGCACGCTCCGCGGCCAAGCCCGACGCCTCGAGCGCCCCGCACGACTTCTCGTACAGGTCCGCCGCCTCATCGGGCAAGCCGACTGCCGCCAGCACGTCCGCCAGCTCCGCCTCCAGGCGGGCCAGGTCCCCCACCGCCCGGTCGCGCTCGAAGAAGCGGCGCGCCCGCTCGAACTGCCCGATCGCCTCGGACAGACGTCCCTGGCGCCCGAGAAGGTCCGCGAGGTTGCCGCGCACGATCGCGGCCACCCGGTCCATGCCCGAGTTCTCGAACAGCTCGCACGACTCGCGGAACGCGCCCTCGGCCTGCTCGAAGCGACCCAGCTCCAGCAGGGACTCGGCCCGGTTGGACTGGATCGCGGCGGTCGTCGTGGGGTCCCCCGCCGCCAGCTCCAGCGCCCGGTCGAAGCGTTCGACCGACTCGGACCAGCGCCCGAGCATGCGCAGCAGGATCGCGTGGTTGGTGACGGCCCGGACCGCAAGAGCGGGCTCGCCCGCAACTTCGAATGCCGCCTCGGCCCGCGAGGCCGCCTCGATCCCCTCCTCGAAACGCCCCAGGCGTGCCAGCGACTGGATCTTCGCCAGGTCCGCGCGGGCCTCCTCGAGCGGGTCACCATTCGCCCGCGCAATCGCCGCCGCCTCGTCCAAGAGCGCGATCGCCTCCTCGAACCTGTTGGCGTAGTTCAGCGCATGCGCCCACGCGCTCCGCGCCCGCGCGCGCGCAATGGGCAACTCGAGCCGGTCGGCCACCAGACGAAGCACGTCCCCCATCGCCATCGCCCGGTCCAGGTCGCTCATCACCAGATCGCGAACCTCGTCGATCAGTTCGAGCAGGACGGGCTCGGGCACGCTGGTCGCCCCCGCCTCGCGCTCACGCTGCGCGGGCGGCAACGCGCTCAGGCGTTCGATCCTCGATCTCAGCTCCGACTCGGGCATATCTAGGGAATCTGCAAGGGGCCGACCTCGATTTCGAGGCCCCCCCGGCGCAGACGCAGGGCGTACGAGCCGGCCTCCAGCTCGACGCGGAAGGCGCCGTCCCTGGCGTGGATCTCTCGGACGACGCCCTCACTGGCGCGGTCCACGATGGTGATGCTCCAGTCCCCCTCCTCGTCGGCGTCGATCTGCCCCGCGATCATCCAGGTCTCGCCCTCGCCCTGGGTGATCTCAAGGTCGATGTCGGCGGCCTCGGACGAGAAGGCGACCTGCGCCGCGGTGGCGCCGCCGCGGATGCCCGCCATCGCGGGCGTCAGGCGGGTGTCGAAGTCGAGCGAGGCGACCAGGCGGCGGAGGCCGTCGCTCAGACGCTCCATCGCCCCCGGTCTCGCGTCTCGCAGCAGACGCTTCGCAGCCTGCAGGGCGTCGTCCGAGGGCGCCGCCCCCGTCTCGGCTCGCAGGAAGCTCACGCCCTGTGCCAAGCGTTCGTAGGTCTCGCGGAGCGCCGGCTCCTGCTCGAGGCGGCGGCGGACCTCCTGGGCGGCGGCCGGCTCCAGCTCCCCCAGGGCCAGCGAGACGAGGCGTTCGATGTCGTTCGGTTGCGTGCTCATGCGAGTACCCCGTGCTCAGGAGCCCCGTGACCTCCCCCAGATACCTCTCGACCTCGAAATCTCACTCTGCCGCACAATGGCCCTGGTTACCGCCCCTTCGGGGCTTCTTCCACCAGTTCGGTCAGCTTGTGGAGGCACCGGGCCCGCGTCGGCCCGATCGAGCCCCTCGGCATCGACAACTGCTCCGCGATCACGTCGTACGAGGGGCGATCCTCCCGGAAGAGGGCCTCCAGCAGGGCCCGGCAGGGCTCGCCCAGGCGCGCCAGCGCCTCTCGCAGCCGCTGGCGCCCTTCGAGCAACTCGAACTCGGCGTGTGTGCCGATCTCCGCTTCCACCTCAGCCGCCTCCGACGTGGGCGTCGGCGTCCGCTTTCGCAGCACGCGCCACGTCTCGCGTTGCGTCGTCGTGATCAGCCACGCCGCGACCGTCTGCCCGTCACGCAGGGTGTTCAGGTGCTTGACCGCCAGGGCCCAGACGTCCTGGAAGACGTCGTCGGAATCCTGGCGGGACAAACCATGACGCGCCGGGATGGAGTAGACGAGCCGCGCGTAGCGGTCGATCAGAGTGGACCATGCCCCGTCCTCACCCGCGAGACATCGGGCGACGAGGTCCGCGTCGCTGGCGTGGCTCTCCGGCTTCTTCCGCATCACCGCCGCGCTTTCCCCCGCCCCATGACGCGGAGTGTAGTAGGCAAAGCGCGCGGCAACGTGCGGGAGCAGTAAGGCGGGTTTTTTTGCCCGTCAGGTATCTCATGCCGTCGGCCGGGCTCCTGTGGGTGTTGCCGCCCGGCGGGGGGTCCTCGGGCGACGACGTGTGCAGGTTCAGGCGTGCGGCCCGGCACGCCCGAACCCTCCATCACCCGGGCCGACGCGGGGCAGCGTCCAAGGAGATCCGTGATGTTCAAGAAGTGCGTGACCCTCTCGGCGGCCGCCGCCACCCTCGCCCTCGCGGGCGTCGCAAGCGTGTACGCCGGCGGCGGCGGCAACCCGGACCAGATCCGTGTCGAGGCTCGCATGGAGCTGGGCCCCGACCAGGCCCAGGCCAAGGCCCGCTACCGTGATCGGTTCCGCAACGGCCTGCTCGAGCAGCGATTCGACGTCGAGGCCGAGGACTTCGAGCCCGGCGCCGAACTCGCCGTGACCGTCAACGGCCTGACCGTCGGCACGATCTTCGCCAACGACCTGGGCGTCGCCGAGATGCAGCTGCGGACCGCCGAGTTCATCGACGACCCGGGCGATGGCTCGCCGATCGACTCGGACTTCCCCCGCCTCATGCCGGGCGACGTGGTCGTCGTCGGCCCGCTCAAGGGCGTCTTCGAGGCCAACTGAGGTCTCTCTCGTTCAGCCGTTCTCTGACCACACGCCCCGCCGGCCGGAAGGTCGGCGGGGAGTTTCCCAAGGCGCCCGCCCGCCTCTTGTACGGGCGTCTGATTCAGGAGTCGGACCATGCACGCCAGCCCGGTGTTCACGCTCGCCGTCCTCGTCAGCGCCGCCCCGGCGCTGTCGCAGGTGATGATCCCCGCCGAGTTCGAGTCGCCCAGCCAGACGCTCTCACGCCTGTTCACGATCGGGGGCGTGTCGAGTTTCACGCTCTCGAGCTCGGGCGAGACGGTCTACGAGGGCGGTTCCCTCCGTCTCGACATCGCCTTCAATGACAACGGCATCTTCTCATTCTCCAACGTCGGCCTCGGGGCCCTCGGCGTCGACGGCGTGGACTTCCTTGTCGACCCCGGCGCCGACACCTTCAGCATCGGTGTCAAGACCCCGTCCCCCGCGGTCGGTGGGCTCCGCCTGCTCGTGACGCTGCGCGACGACGACAACGCGGACGGCGTGATCGACCTCAACGACGACGACGAGTGGCTCGCCGGCCCGGTCACCCTCGACCCGGGCGTCGGGGTCTACAACATCCCCCTCGCCGACTTCACCGACGCGAACCCGGGCGACGGCGACGACACGCCCAACTTCGGCCAAGGCCTGGCGGGCACGATGATCCTGACGATCGAGACCGCCGAGTCGATGCCCGGCGGGATGGTGACGCAGCCCGTCACGCTCTTCATCGACCACGCGGGCGCGTACGTCGGGGCGCAGTCGATCCCCGACGCCGGGTGCCCGGCCGACCTGGCGGAGCCGTCGGGCGTGCTGGACTTCTCCGACGTCGTTGCGTTCCTCACCGCGTTCGGAACCGCTGATCCAGCCGCGGACTTCGCGCCCCCTGTCGGAGTCTTTGACTTCTCCGACGTGCTCGCCTTCCTGAGCGCATTCGCGAGCGGCTGTCCCTAACTGACCGCCCCACACGGGTGGCGTAGCTCCCCCCTCGACAGCCCGTGTCCGCCCCGCGGCACGGGCTGTCCTATTTGCTGACCGCGCTGTCCACATTTTCGAGAACGCGCGTATCTGCCCGATCAGCGTCCGCTCCTGTGTCGGGACGAAGACAGACGCTGCGACACGCAGCACCACATCTCCCCCTCCGCCGACTGGCGGCGATCCCCTTCCCTCGGTCCGCGCCTTCACCGGCGCGGACCGGCTTCGACGCATGCCGGCACGCGCCGGCCCGACCCCGAGAGGATCCATCATGAGCGCCACCCGCACCAGTCTCGCCGCGTTTCTCCTCATCTGTGCCGCCGGCGCCACCGTCAGCGCCCAGGACGTCTCCTGGCAGCTTATCCGCCCCTCCAACACCGGCGTCCCGGGCGATTACACCCAGAACATCTTCATCGACGACGACGACTCCCCCTGGATCTCCGGGTACGTCACCTTCTGGGAAGAGGGCGGCGTCGGCCACTTCGACGGCACGCACTGGCGCACGCTCAACAACGTCGACTGCCCCATCATCGGCCAGGAGATCGGCGCCCCGCGCTTCAACGACATCGTCAAGACCGACGACGGCATCATGTGGATCGGCGGCAGTCAGGGGCTGATGCGCTTCGATCCGACCGACGAGCCCTGGTGCGTCACTCGCTACACCCCCTCCAACTCCGGCATCGCCGGCGCGTACGTCAGCAACATCGACATCGCCCCCGACGGCACCCTCTGGATGGCATGCTCCACGTGGGGAGGCAGCACGCAGGGCGGCCTCTCCCAGTACGACCCCTCCACCAACACCTGGAACAGTTGGGACACCTCCAACGGCCTGCCCTGGTGGGCCGGCTGGGACTGGGTCGACTACGTCGGCGTTCAGCCGGACGCTGCCGGCGGATACACCGTCTGGTTCGGCTCCGCCGAGATGGGCCTGACCACCTACAAGGACGGCCTGTTCATCTGGTACGGCAGCCCCACGCCCCCCAACGTCCACCCACTCCCCTCCCGCACGCTCGGCGAGGACCCCGTCGCCGACAACGGCGACATGCTCGTGTCCACCGATCAGGGCATCGCCTTCCGCCACCCCGACGGCACGTACTCGATCGTCGGCTCCGCCCCCGCCGGCCTCGGCTCCGAGGTCTCCATCATCCAGCAGGTCTCGGGCGGGCGCGTCCTCCTCGGGACGTTCGGCGCCGACGTCTTCCTCTGGGACGGCTCCTGGACATACCTCGGCAACTGGGGCTCGGGCAACCACACCTACACCCTAACCGAGGACTCCACCGGCGCCTTCTGGGCCGGGGGCATCGGCGGCGCGTCCAAGTACGAGAACGGCGCCTGGCAACGCTACCGCCTCACCAACACCGGATTCACCTCCTTCTTCCCCGAGGGCGTTGCGCACAACCCCGTCAACGGGGACGTCGCCTTCGCCGTCAACGCCGGCACGGGCGTCGGCGGCTTCGACCTCATGCACCGCGACGGGACCTGGACCAACGCCAACGTCGCGACCTACGGCCTGGGCCTGCCCTGGGACTACCCCACCGACAGCACCACCAACCTCGCCTACCGCCCCAACGGAAATCTCCTCTTCGCCCCCCGCAACAACGGCCTGCACGAGTACACCGGCAAGGACTACGTCGCCCTCATCTCCGATCCCTACAGCATCGAGCACATCGCCGTCTCCGGAAATGGGCGCGGCTGGGCCTCGACCGGGCGCGGCCTCCTCTTCATGGAGGACGCCGATGGCCAGTGGGACACGACCTTCAGCAACGCCGATGGCCTCCCCGTCGGCGACATCTCCGACATCGTCGCCGACCCCACCGACCCCGACTTCGTCTTCGTCGGCGCGCAGTTCGGCATCGCCCGCACCGACGGCGTCACCTGGGAGATCACGCCCCGCGAGGCCGTCGGGCTCGACCTCGACACCCTCGGCTATCACATCTGGGCTTTCGACGTCGCCCCCGACGCCACGCTCTGGATCGCCTCGGGCATCGGCCTGTTCCACTACGACCCCGACACCGGTCTCTACGACACCTACGACCTGTCCAACTCCCCCCTGCCCTCCGACGACATCCACGACGTCGAGATCGCGCCCGACGGTTCGGTCTGGATCTCCATGTTCGACACCACGTTTCCCTACCCGGGCGGTGTCGCGCGTCTGAAGGACGGCGCCTGGACCGTCTGGACCGCGACCTCGAGCCCCCTGCCCCACAACCAGATCTGGGACATGGAGAGCACGCCGATCGTGGGCGGGTACGAGATGTGGATCGCCACCGCCAGCGAGGCCGTCGCCGTCGTCACGGTCGAGACGAACGCAACGTGCCCCGCCGACCTCGCCGAGCCCCAAGGCCAACTCGACTTCTCCGACGTCGTCGCCTTCCTCACCGCCTTCGGCGCGATGGACCCGAGCGCCGACTTCGCGACGCCCACGGGTCAGTTCGACTTCTCCGACGTCGTCGCCTTCCTCACCGCCTTCGGCGCCGGCTGCCCATGACCCCACGCACCACCCACCCAGGAAGAGATACGTTCATGACACGCCACAACCTTCACGTCGTCGCCGGCACACTCGTCGGGCTCACCGCCTCGCAGGCCCTTCCTCAGGACGTCAACGGCAACGCCCTCGCCGACTCGACCGAGATCCGACTGGGCAACGCCCAGGATTGCAACCACAACGGCGTCCCCGATGACGTCGACGCGACCCGCCCGCACTTCTCGTCGGCCGTCGAGCACCTCAACGGCGTGCAGGCGTTCCAGAACAACGTCTGGGACGCGGCGCCGCTCGAACTCAACGCTGACGGGCTGCCCGACCTCGCCCTCGCTGTCTTCACGAGCACGAACTTCGGATCCATCGCCCTCTGGCGGGGCAATGCCGAGGGGCCAGCGCTCACCCACATCACGGACATCGGCTTCCCCAACGCCCGCCCGACCTACATCCGTGCCGCCGACATGAACGCCGACGGGCGCGACGACATCATCGCCGGCGATTCCTCGTTCAACCGCGCCTATGTCCTGCTCGCGACCGGCGACGAGACATTTGCCCCACCGATCATTCTCCAGGGCGAGGCATCGAACAACGGGATGGGCGCCATCGACGTGGGCGATCTCGACAACGACGGCGACGTCGACGTCGTCACCGCCGCCTGGGGCCAGGACACGATCAGCGTCTTCTTGAACAACGGCAACGGGACATTCGCGCCCCGCGCCACCTACGCCGTGGACAACACACCCTCCGCCCTCGACATCGGCGACGTCGATGGGGACGGCATGCCCGACGTCGCCGTCGGGCACCGCTTCTTCTCGAACTTCAACCAGAACGCCACCGTCGTCATCATGCGCAACACCGGCGGGGGCGAGCTCGCCTTCGACCAGCGCCTCACCCAGCCCGACGGGACCGGCACGTTCTCCGCCCGCCCCGAGGTCCGCGACGTCGCGTTGGCCGATTTCGACCACGACGGCGACGTCGATCTCTTCAGCTCCAACGTGGACACCAACGTCCTCGCCGTCTGGACGAACGAGGGAGGCGTCCTCTCGCTCGCCTTCACCCTGGGCGACGGCGAGAACCTCGGGTACTCCGCCGGACGCGTCCTCGTCACCGACCTCGACGACGACGGCTGGGAAGACGTCGCCTGGTGCGACGAGGACATGTACTCGGTCAGCGTCTACCGCAACGTCGCTGGGCAGCTCGAGTTCGATCAGGCCTGGGCGTCCGGGACGGCCTTCTCGGTCGCCGCGGCGGACTACTCGCACGACGGCCTGCCCGACCTGGTCACGACCGACGACTTCCAGCGCACGTTCTCCATCCTCGCCAGCCGCGGCGATCTCCTCTTCGACGGCACGGTCCGCGTCCGCCCCCAACCGCTCGCGGCCAACAACCTCTTGGCCGAGTTCACGGGTGATGGTCTCACTGACCTCGGCGCGTTCGTGCCCGACGGCGAGTGGGCCGTCTACCCAGGCGTGGGCGACGGCCGCTTCTCCACGGACCCGATCCTGACGAACCCCTTCACCAGCGGGCGCGTGCTCGCCCGAGACATCAACGCCGATGGCGTGATGGACCTGCTCAACGTCTCCGGGCACTGCGAGGTGTACCTGGGCGCCGGCGACGGCACGTTCGCCCCCGCCGTCTCCTCGCCACTGTCGGTCAACGCCTCCCGCCTCGCGGTCGCCGACCTGGACCTCGACGGCTTCCTCGACCTCGCCTGGATCTGGCCCGGACACCCCTCCGTCATGCGCGTCAGCTTCGGCGACGGCTCGGGCGCCTTCGGGCCATACACCGAGTACACACTGCTTGCCGAGGACGAGTCCATCGGCGTTGGCGACATCACGGGCGATGGCGCCCCCGAGCTCTTCTCTGGGCACCGGATGGGCCACTTCCTCACGCTCGTGAACAACGGCGACGGCACGTTCCAGCCCGCCCGCGACATCGTCATCACCGGAACGCCCCTCGTCCCCGCGGTCGACGCGATCGCCATCGCCGACTTCGACACCGACGGCGACAACGACGCCGTCGTCACCGCGGGCGGCCTCCGCTTCTTCGCCAACCCCGGCGACGGGAGCCTCCCCGAGACTCCGACCCTCGCCAACGCCGTCGGCGCCAGCGAGCTCTTCGTTGAGGACATCGACCTCGACGGCGTCCCTGATCTGTATGGTCAGGGCGGCGTCGTGAACGTCTACCTCGGCAACGCCGACGGAACGTTCGGCGTCGAGTTCCTCCACCGCTACACCTCCGCCGCCCGCGACATCACCACCGGCGACGCCGACAACGACGGACGCGTCGACGTCATGCTCGATCCCGAGAACGGCTGGGAGAATTTCCTCTACCTCAACCGCCCGGCACAGGCCAGCGACGTGAACGCCGACGGCATTCCCGACTCCTGCCAGGACATCTGCGCCGCCGACTTCGCCGAGCCCTTCGGCCAGCTCGACTTCTCCGACGTCGTCGCCTTCCTCACGGCGTTCGCCAGCTCAGACACGGCGAGCGACCTGGCCGAGCCGTTTGGACAGTGGGACTTCAGCGACGTCGTCGCCTTTCTTGCCGCGTTCGGCGCGGGCTGCCCATGACGCGCCAGGACCCGCGCCCGACTCGGCACGGGACATGGACGGCACCTGCGTCAATGGGCCGTCCCGTTTCGTTTTTGATCTCTCGCCGGCGAGCCTCAATCGCGAAGCCGCGTATCCAGACCCGTCACGCCGACTCCTGTCTGAGACCGCTCCCTATGAGACTCGCGACCCCACGTGGGGCGGGCTGACCCAAACACCGCAACCCCAGAAAGGCGCTTGATCATGAGAACCAGACTCACCCTCGCCGCGATCACGCTTGGCACGCTCGCCGGGTCCGCGCACGCGCAGGCGAACCCCGACTACCGCGTCCGGGCCCGGTTCCGGACCGCGCCCGACGCGAGCTGGGGGGCCAACGAGTCGGTCGGGCACGCCGAGTTCCGCGTCCACTCGCGTTTCGGGCACGTGTACTACGGCGGCGTGGTCCGCGCCGACGAGTTCAAGTTCCAGGTCCAGATCGACTACCGCGACATCTCCGGCTTCGACCCCGAGTTCTTCGCCAGCCCCTTCAACGCAGACTACGACGTCTACATCAACAACGCCTTCGTCGGGCGCGTCTTCATGAGCACGGAGGAGCTGGGCCTCGCCGAGCTCGTCTACGACAGCCGCCACCCGAACTTCCCAGATCTGCCACTCCCTGAGAACTTCCCCGACCCGGTCGAGCTGTTCGACGTCGTGAGCGTCTTTCCCGCGACCGGCGCAGCGCCCGAGATCGGCGCCCCCCTCCCCGCCGGCGACCCCATGTTCCAGTCCGAGCTGATCGAGGAGTTCGCCCGCGGCGACGCCAACATGGACGGCAAGGTCGACGAGGACGACTACGCCATCCTCGCGAGCGTCTACGACCCCTTCCACCTACTCGGCGAGCATGTCGGCCCGATGGCGGGCGACTTCACCGCCGACAATCTCGCGGACCTGGACGACTACGACACGCTCGTCGCCAACTGGACCGACAGCCACGATGTCCCACCCGAGCCCGAGGCCGTCGCGACCCCCTGCGCCGCCGACCTCGCCCAGCCCTTCGGCACGCTGGACTTCTCCGACGTGCTCGCCTTCCTCACCGCCTTCGCCGCCTCGGCGCCCGAGGCCGACCTCGCCGAGCCGATCGGGACGTTCGACTTCTCCGACGTGCTCGCCTTCCTGGCAGCCTTCGGCGCCGGCTGCCCGTAGCCCGAGCGCCATGTATCTGGAGCCCGCAAGGGGCCTCCTCCTCCATAAACACCGCTCCCCCGACCCCAGGCAGACAAGGACCACGCCATGACACGCCCACGCCGCACGCTGCTGGCCGCCCCGATCGCGCTCGCCGCGGTCGCGTCCGGCGCCCTCGCCCAGGCCGACTTCGCCGAGAGCTTCGAGAACAACGGCGTCGACCAGGGGAACGGCCCCGTCAACCTCGTCGCCCAAGGCTGGATCTTCCGCAACCAGTGCGACCCGGTGAACGGGTCGGCCTGGTTCGACGGCACAGACTTCGGCGGCACACCCTTCGACGGCACGGGCTACCTCGCCGCCGACGGGCTCGCCACCGACTTCCTCGGTGGTGACTACAGCGTCTGGGCAATCCTCCCCGAGATCCCCGACCAGACCGCGGGCGACGAGTTCTCGATCTGGGTCCAGTACGGCGGCTCGGCGACCTACGACACCTTCTTCGAGGTCCGCTACGCGCCCAGCGGCTCGGGCACCGGCTCCGGCCCCGACGACGTCGGCGACTTCACCACGGTCCTCTTCGAGGCCGAGATGCCCCTCGCATCCACCGGGTACCAGCGCGTCAGCGCCGAGCTCCCGGGCCCCGGGCGCATCGCCCTCCGCTTCCGCGCCGACTTCCTCATGACATTCGCGGGCCGCGGCGCCAACCTCGACGTCGACGCCCTCACCGTCGGCCCCGCCCCCGCCGCGCCCTGCGGAGTCCCCATCCCCGACCCGGGAGAGAGCATCGTCTGGAGCGCGGCCGAGGCGCCCTACACCGTCTGCCAGGACCTGCTCATACCCGAGGGCGCCCAGGTCATGGTCGAGCCCGGCGCCGAGATCAGTTTCGACCCGGGCACGACCCTCCGCGTCGAGGGCGAGCTCATCGCCACCGGCTCGCCCACCGACCCCGTCCGCTTTACGGGCTCGACGAGCATCAACGACGGACTCGAGATCGGCATCAACGGACAGCTCGACGTCGCCTTCGGCGAGGTCGCCGTCCACGTCCAGGCCGGCGGCGAAGGCGTCGCCGCCATCTTCACGGACACCGACTTCGTCGCCGGCTCGAGCATCGCCGGCATCCCCGACATCGCCGTCTTCGAGCGCTGCGACTTTACCGGCGCGAGCGAGCTGGGCAGCTTCGGGGGCCTCGCCGGATCGATCCGCATCTCGGACTCCACCTTCGCCGACGGCGCGGGCATGCGCGTCACGGGCCTCGTCCGCGTCGACAACGTCACCTCCGAGGGCACGGGGCTGGTCATCGCCGGCGAGACCATCGCCCACCCGGTGTTCATCGACAACATCTCGGTTACCGGCGTCTCGAACGCCGCGGGCCTCACCCTCTCGGGACCCAACTACCTGCTGGGCGGCAACGTCACGCTCCAGGGCAACGTCTACCCCGTCCGCCTGGAGGGCGCCGGCGCGGGCCTCATGTGGGGCTCGACGCTCCCGACCTCGGGCAACCTCAACAACGCCGTCAGCGTCGACCAGTTCACGCCCGGCGCCTACCGCCAGTGGGCCAACACCGGCCTGCCCTACATCGTCCAAGGCGAGTTCCCCCAGAACTTCGGCGGCTCCCTCCTCGTCGAGCCCGGCACCAACATCAAGTTCGGCCCAGGCGCCGGCGCATTCCTCATCGGCTCCTCCGATATCAGCCTCCAGGGCACACGCGAGCAGCCCATCCTCATCGAGTCGCTCTCGCCAGGCGTCAACCGCTGGTTCGGCCTCAAGTGGGTCGACGTCTTCGACGCCAAGGCACGCCACACCATCTTCGACGGCGGAGAGATCACCATCCAGTCCGACGGCGGTGTCATGGACCTCGTCAACTGCACCGTCCGCAACTCCCTCGAGGGCACCGCCTCCGTCACGGGCGGCATCGTCCGCCTCTACAACTCCAAGATCGTCAACAACAACGTCGGCATGGTCACCACCACCTCGGGCCGCGTCGAGGCCGACGGCACGATCAGCCCCTCCATCTTCGAGGGCAACTCGGTCGCCGTGGACTACAACAACACCAACGGCACGACCCCCTTCCTCCGCTTCAACTGGTGGGGCGACGCGACGGGCCCCACCTCCTCGCTCAACCCGGGCGGCATGGGCGACGTCGTCCAGGACGTCCACCCCGCCGCCTTCACCCCCTTCCTCGCGGCGCCCCCCGCGCAGGACGACGAGTTCCCGATCGTCGATATGGAGCCCACCTATTGGTTCGCAAACACCGGCGGCAAGATCCTCCTCCGCTGGTCCAGCTCCGACGACGACGAGGTCGTCGCGCACCGCGTCGAGTTTGCCGACCACGACTTCCCGAGCCAGTTCATGACCGTCGCGAACCTCCCGGGCGACGCGACCACCTACGAGTTCACCGCCCCGACCGTGCTGCCGACGAACCAGTATCCGACTCCCTCTGCCATCCGCATCGTCGCCGTCGACTCGGCGGGACAGGAGTCCTGGGACAAGTCCGTCCTCCGCATCCCCTACCACGAGGACTGGACCGTCGTCCCCCAGGAGGTCTTCAGCCCGGGCGACGTCCACCCCCACGACAACATCGACGTCTGCTGGTCCCCCGGAGGCCTCGGCGACGCGTACGTCCTCATGGACGGCATCCGCCTCTCCAAGTCCGCCGGCGGCTCCAACACCGGCTGCCTCCCCATCGGCGCCGGGCTCCCCTACTCCAGCACCGACACGGCCCGCATCGTCATCGTCACGACCTTCGCGCGGGCGGGCGCCTCAACTACTCCTTCTCCGACTACTTCTCCATCCGCCCCGATGCACGCCTCGGCGACGAGCCCCCGCAGATCCAGACCACCTCCCCCGCTGAGGGCCAGCAGTTCGCCGGCGGCGGCGTCATCCCCGTCCGCTGGACCGCCTCCGACGACGAGGCCCTCCGCTCGTTCACCATCCAGGCCAGCTACGACGGCGGGGCGCGGCTGGCACTCCGTCGCACGCGACCTGCCCGCCGACGCCCGCGCCTTTGACTGGCGCCTGCCAGCGAGCGACGGCATCGCCGACGTCCGCGTCCGCGTCGTCGCTTTCGACAAGCGCTTCCAGGAGTCCAGCTCCACCACCGGCGCCTTCGAGATCCTCGCGGGTGACGCGGGCGGCTGCCCCGCCGACCTCGCCGAGCCCTTCGCCCAGCTCGACTTCTCCGACGTCGTCGCCTTCCTCACCGCCTTCGGGAACATGGACCCCGCCGCCGACTTCGCCACCCCCATCGGGCAGTTCGACTTCTCCGACGTCGTCGCCTTCCTCACCGCCTTCGGCGCCGGCTGCCCCTAACCCGCTCGCGATCACCCATACCGGCGGCGCTCACGCACGCCTGGAGATTGACAGATGACCCGCACGATCACGACAACCTCGCTCCTGGCGGCCTGCGGCGTGCTCGCCCCACTCGCCAGCGCTCAGAACATCAACTTCGCCCCCCCCTCGAGCTACTTCGTCCCCGATGACGGCTTCGGCGCCTCGCCCAGCTACGTCGCCGCCGGCGACATCGACGGCGACGGCGACATCGACCTCATCACCGACTCCAACGGCCCCGGCGCCGACCCCACCACCGTCTTCTGGAACGATGGCTCCGGCTCGTTCTCCATGGGCCCACAGCTCCTCGCCGGCTGGGGGTTCGGCGAGGTCGCGCTCGGCGACATCGACTCCGACGGCGACCTCGACGTCGTCCGCTGCTCCTACTTCTCCAACGGCGTCTACTTCTTCCGCAACAACGGCGACCACACCTTCGAGCCCGCCGTCTTCTACTCCGGCGGCGGTGGCTGCATCGCCGTCATCTTCGTCGACATCGACGGCGACAAGGACCTCGACTTCGTCACCGTCGACAAGTTCGGCGGCAAGATTCGCCCCTACCGCAACATCAACGGGCTCGGCTTCACCTCCGTCGGCCTCTTCAACTGCGGCGCCCAGCCCTACACCCTCGAGGCCGCCGACATCGACCTCGACGGCGACATGGACATGGTCGTCGCCAACGAGGACGACGCCACCCTCACCGTCTGCCTCAACGACGGGACCGGCGCCTTCCCCACCACACGCACCCTCAACGTCGGCGAGCGCCCCACAGGCGTCGCCATCGCCGACCTCGATTCCAACGGCCAGCTCGACATCGTCAGCGCCGATTGGGGCCCGCTCTCGCCCATCAACAACACCATCTCCGTCATCCTCGCCGACTCCGATGGCCTGCCCACCCCCGCCGTCACCGTCCCCGTCCAGGGACGACCGGGCAGCGTCGCCATCGACGACGTCGACGGCGACGGCATCCTTGACATCGTCGCCGCCTGCGAGGCCGACAACTCCTTCGCCGTCCTGAGAGGAATCGGTGACGGCACGTTCCACCCCTTCGTCGCCTTCCCCGCCTCGGGCAGCCCGGGCGCCATCGCCCTCGCCGACCTCGACGCCGACGGCGACCCCGACCTCGCCACCGTCGCCGGCAACAACCTCGTCACCGCCTCCAACACCTCGGGCACGCCCATCGAGCCTCCGAGCTTCCAGATCGCCTGGAACACCCAGTACGACAACCTCTTCAACGAGGACATCCCCACCCACATTGCCACCGACAGCGTCGGGAACGTCATCGTCGGCGGCTCCACCTACTTCACCGCCAATGAGAACGACATCCAGATCGTCAAGCTCGACGCCGACGGCAACGAGCTCTGGAGCTACGTCTACAACGGTGACGGCGACCACTACGAGGTTGTCTACGAGATGTTCATCGACGCCGATGACAACATCATCGTCACCGGCGAGTCCTGGGGCCTGAACTTCAGCGTCCAGTGGGTCACCATCAAGCTCGACCCCGGCGGGAACGCGGTCTGGATCCGTCGCTACAACGGCGGCAACCCCCAGGCGTCCCAGTACCCCCAGGACATGGCCGTCTCGAGCACGGGCAATGTCGCCGTCGGCGGCTGGGCGCGCGACATCACCTTCCAGACCGTCCACTTCTCCGTCGTCCTCTACGACGCCGCCGGCACGACGCTCTTCGACAAAATGATCCCCGGCGTCACCGGTGTCGATGGCCAAGCCAACGCCGTCGCCTTCGCCCCCGACGGCTCGGTCATCGCCACCGGCAGTGTCGACGACGACGACGAGTTCGGCGAGGAGATGCTCACCGCCAAGATCGACCCCACTGGCCAGATCCTCTGGGCCGTCCGACACGACGCCGCCAACGACGTCAACTTCAACGAGACCCTCGGGCGCGTCGCCTACGCCGACTCCACCGGCGCCTATATCGCCTACTCCGCGACGGGCAACCCCTCCTCGCAGACCCGCGTCATCAAGTACGACGCCGACGGCGGCGTCCTCTGGGACACACAGATCGGCGGCCCCGGCACGCCCCTCAAAATCACCCCGCGCAACGACGGCTCCGTCATCGTCAGCGCCTCGGGTGGCTCGGGCGTCGTGCTCGCGGCGCTCTCACCCTCCGGGTCCGTCCTCTGGACCGCGAACACCGGCGGCACGTACACCTCCGCGAACCCGAAGGGGCACATGACCCTCACCCCCGACGGCTGGATCGCCCTCATCGACCAGATGGGCACCGACCTCGGCGTCCTCATCTACAACTCAGAGGGCGCGTTCGAGAGTGAAACCCGCATCGACTCGGGCTCCGCGACCGACTCGGCCGTCGCGATCGCCGCCGCCTCCAACGGCGACCTCCTCGCCCTCGGCTCCGTCCAACCCTCGATCCTCCACCGGCGCGACTACTCCGTCTTCCGCCTCACGCCCAGCCAGACCGAGTCCTGCCCCGCGGACCTCGCCGAGCCCCAGGGCCAGCTCGACTTCTCCGACGTGACCACCTTCCTCGTGCTCTTCGTGGGCGAGGACCCCGCCGCCGACTTCGCCGAGCCCATCGGCCAGTTCGACTTCAGCGACGTGGTCGCCTTCCTCGCCGCCTTTGCCGCTGGCTGCCCTTGAGCCTCACACCCCGTTGGAGCCTCTCTCGACGTCGCTCCGTCGCGCGTCGCCCGCCCCCCAGCCATGTGGGATACCGCCCAGGGGTCCGGGACGCGACGCCCTGACTCGCCATCGGCGTCCATCCTGCGCCGCTCTTGGGGCGACCGTCGTCATCGCTCGGGCCTGAGCCGGTCCCGGCAGCGCGTAACCGTCGCCGCCACCCCGGCATCACACGTGTCGAACGCACCACCCCGGGAGCGACCCGGGGTCTGCGCGATCGACTCGGGCACGCGGAGTGACAGGCATGGCAAAGCAGGATCGGTCACACGCGTTGCAGGCGGCCGAGCGCGAGCGTCTCGCGGAGGCCGACGCTGGGCGTGCGGCGTGGCGGCGCTGGGGACCGTACCTGGCCGAGCGGCAATGGGGCACGGTCCGCGAGGACTACAGCCCCGACGGCTCGGCGTGGGACTCGTTCCCTCACGACCATGCCCGCAGCCGCGCGTACCGCTGGGGCGAGGACGGCATCGCCGGCTTCTGCGACGACCAGCAGCGCCTCTGCCTCTCCCTCGCGCTCTGGAACGGCGCCGACCCGATCCTGAAGGAACGCCTGTTCGGCCTGACCAACGCCGAGGGCAACCACGGCGAGGACGTCAAAGAACTGTACTACTACCTCGACGCCACCCCCACCCACTCGTACATGCGGATGCTCTACAAGTACCCGCACCGGGCGTTCCCCTACGAGCAGCTCATCCGCGAGAACCGCGAGCGCGGCATCGGCGGGCGCGAGTTCGAGATCCACGACACGAACATGTTCGCCGAAGGACGGTACTTCGACGTCGAGATCGAGTACGCCAAGGCGAGTCCCGACGACGTGCTGATGCGAATCACCGTCCACAACCGCGGGCCCGAGGCCGCTCCGATCCACGTCCTGCCCCACCTCTGGTTCCGCAACACCTGGTCGTGGGAGGACGGGGCCGAGCGCCCCATGATCGAGCTCGGCCGAGACGGCTCGCTGCGGGCGACCCACGCGACGCTCGGGGAATACCGCCTCCACGTCGACGTAGACGCCACGCCCTTGTTCTGCGAGAACGAGACCAACGCTCGCCGGCTTTACGGCGTGGACCGGGAGGGCCCGTTCAAGGACGGGATCAACGACCGCGTCGTCCACGCCGACGCGTCGGCCGCCACGACCGAGGGACCCGGCACGAAGGCCGCGTTCCACGCCGTGCTCGACGTCCCCGCTGGCGGTTCGTTGGTCGTGCGCGTCCGCCTGACTCCCGACGCCGTCGAGCCGCCTTTCGATCGATTCGACGAGATCGTGGAGCTCCGCCGCGCGGAGGCGGACGGGTTTTATGCCGAGTTGCAGGCGCCTGTCTTGGACGATGACGCCCGCCTCGTGCAGCGTCAGGCGCTGGCCGGCATGATCTGGAGCAAGCAGTTCTTCTACTACGACGTGCCGCAGTGGCTCGACGGCGACCCGGCCCAGCCAGCGCCGCCGGCATCTCGGAAGCAGGGCCGCAACCACGACTGGACGCACCTGAACAACGCCGACATCATCTCGATGCCGGACAAGTGGGAGTACCCCTGGTACGCCGCGTGGGACCTGGCGTTCCACTGCGTGCCGCTCGCCTACATCGACCCGGAGTTCGCCAAGGGCCAGCTCACGCTGCTGACGCGCGAGTGGTACATGCACCCCAACGGTCAACTGCCCGCGTACGAGTGGGCCCTCGGCGACGTCAACCCGCCCGTGCACGCCTGGGCGACCTGGCGCGTCTTCGAGATCGATCGCGATCGGCGCGGCGACGCGGGCGACCTCGCCTTCCTCGAGCGCGTCTTTCACAAGCTCATGCTCAACTTCACATGGTGGGTCAACCGCAAGGACGCCGACGGGCGCAACATCTTCCAGGGCGGGTTCCTCGGCCTCGACAACATCGGCGTCTTCGATCGCAGCGCCCCCCTGCCCACCGGCGGGCGCATCGACCAGGCCGACGGCACGAGCTGGATGGCGATGTACTCGCTCAACCTCATGCGGATCGCCCTCGAGCTCGCCCGCCACAACCACGTCTACGAGGACATCGCGACCAAGTTCTTCGAGCACTTCCTGCACATCGCCGAGGCGATGAACAACATGGGCGGCTCCGGTGTCGGCCTCTGGGACGAGCGCGACGAGTTCTTCTACGACGTGCTGCACACCCCGGACGGGGGCGTCACGCCCCTCCGCCTCCGCACGATGGTCGGGCTGATCCCGTTGTTCGCGGTCGAGGTCATCGACCGCTCACTGCTGGACGAGCTGCCCGAGTTCTCCCGGCGCCTCCGCTGGTACCTCAACTACAAGCCCGAGCTGACCGCCCTGGTCTCGCGCTGGCAGGAGCCGGGCGAGGGCGACCGGCGCCTCATGTCGCTCCTCCGGGCGCACCGGATGAAGATGGTCATCTCGCGTCTGCTCGACGAGACGGAGTTCCTCTCCGACTACGGCGTGCGGGCGCTGTCGCGGGCGCACCTGAACGAGCCGTACTCCCTGTGGTGCGCCGGGCGGGAGTACACCGTCCGCTACACCCCCGCCGAGTCCGACACCGGGCTCTTCGGCGGCAACTCCAACTGGCGCGGGCCGATCTGGTTCCCCGTCAACTACCTCATCGTCGAGTCGCTCCGCAAGTTCCACAGCTTCTACGGCGACAGCCTGACCGTCGAGTGCCCCACCGGCTCCGGGAACATGATCACGCTGGGCGAGGCGGCGACGGAGATCGCCCGCCGGCTCTCGCGGATCTTCCTGGCCGACGAGCAAGGGCGACGCCCGGTGTACGGGCACGCGCCGCTGCTGCGCGACGACCCTCACTTCCGCGATCACGTCCTGTTCTACGAGTACTTCCACGGCGACACCGGGCGGGGCGTCGGCGCGTCGCACCAGACCGGGTGGACCGGCCTGATCGCCGCCCTCATGCTCGAGCATCCATCCCTGTTCCAGACCGGCCGCGCCCCCGCGCCCGCGCGCGAAGCGCTGGCCGCACGCTAACCCGTACGGAGACCCCACCGCATGACCGCCATGCAGACCATGTCGAGCACGACGATCCGGGATTTGATGCCGGACCAGCTCCCAGAGATTGTGATGCCAACCTGCGAGGCTCGCAGCGTCCTGGCCGGGCAAAAGGCCCTGATCACCGGCGCGAGCTCGGGCATCGGACGAGCGATTGCCGTCGCGATGGCCCAGGCCGGCGCGGACGTGCTCATCAACCACGTCGGCGACGAATCCGCCGCCGCTCCCGTCATCGAGGAGATCACCGGGTGCGGGTGCGCCCATACCGGGCGGGCGATCGCGCACCGCGCCGACGTCTCCGATGAGAAGCAGGTCGGCGACATGTTCGAGCACATGCTCGACGAGTTCGGGACCATCGACATCCTGATCAACAACGCTGGGATGCAGCAGGACGCCCCGATCGAGAGCATGACCCTCGCCCAGTGGCGCAAGGTCATCGACGTCAACCTGACCGGGCAGTTCCTGTGCGCCCGCGAGGCCATCCGCGAGTTCAAGCGTCGGGGCGTGCGTCCGGACGTGTCGTGCGCCGCCGGCAAGATCACGTGCATCAGCTCGGTGCACGAGGTGATCCCGTGGGCGGGGCACGTGAACTACGCCGCGTCCAAGGGCGGCGTCATGCTCATGATGAAGAGCCTCGCCCAGGAGGTGGCGCCGTGGCGCATCCGCGTCAACAGCATCTGCCCGGGCGCCATCCGTACCCCGATCAACCGTCCAGCGTGGGAATCGAAGGAGGCGTACAACGAGTTGCTCAAGCTGATCCCTTACAAGCGGATCGGCGAGCCGGAGGACGTCGCCCGCTTCGCCGTCTGGCTCGCCTCCGACGACGCCGACTACATCACGGGCGCCAGCTTGTTCGTGGATGGTGGCATGACGCTCTACCCGGGGTTCGAGGCGGGCGGCTGAGCCGCGCGAATCATGACAACCAGCGCACTCACAGAGACGGCGCATGGCGCGGATGCGCCGGCGTCCGGCGTGGACCCCGCGCGGGCGCAGACCGGCGCGCGGCACGTCGCCCTCTGGCTGATCGACGGCGCTTTGCTCGGCTGTTTCATGCTCTCGGTCGCCGTCTTCGTGGGCCTGATCGAGTCGCCGGCCTCGCCCCTGCGAGCCCACCTGCCCTGGCCCCTCGTCCGCAACGCACTGATCGGGCTGGCGATGGGCCTGACGCTGATCGCGCTCGTCTACTCGCCGTGGGGAGGGCGGAGCGGAGCGCACATGAACCCGGCGTTCACCATCGCGTTCTGGCGCCTGGGCAAGATCGGGTCGACCGACGCCGCCGGGTACATCGCCGCTCAGCTCCTGCTGGGCTTGGCGGGGACGTATCTCGGCGCGCTGCTCATGGGAGCGTGGTTCACCGAGCCACCCGTGACGTACGCGCCGACGCTGCCCGGGCGCTGGGGGGTCTGGGTGGCGTTCAGCGCCGAGTTCGCCATGACGTTCACGCTCATGGGCGCCGTTCTCGTCTGCTCGAACACCAAACGGCTCGCGCCGTACACGGGCCTTGCCGCCGCCTGCCTGCTGGCGACGTTCATCACCTTCGAGAGCCCGATCTCGGGGATGAGCCTGAACCCGGCCAGGACGCTCGCGTCGGCGATCCCCGCCGGGCGGTTCGATGCGCTCTGGATCTACATCGCCGGGCCGATCGCGGGCATGGTTCTGGCCGCGGAGGTGTTCCGTAACCTCCGCGCCCTCCCGCGCGTCCATTGCTGCAAGCTGAACCACGCTCGCCACGAGCCCTGTGTGTTCTGCGGGTGCGACGGCCCGATCGATTTCGACGCGCACCGGGATGACCCCAGATGACCACCGACCACTTCGACATCATCATCATCGGTTCGGGCGCCGGCGGCGGCACGATGCTCCACCGCCTCGCGCCCTCGGGCAAGCGCATCCTCGTCCTCGAGCGGGGCGACTTCATCCCGCGCGAACGCGAGAACTGGGACCAACGCGAGGTCTTCTCAAACGGGCGCTACCAGGCCCGCGAGACCTGGCTCGACAAGGACGGCGGCGAGTTCCGCCCGTACACGCACTACTGCGTGGGCGGGAACACCAAGGTCTACGGCGCCGCCCTGCTCCGTCTACGCGAGGAGGACTTCGTCGAACGCCCCCACTACGGCGGCGTCTCACCCGCCTGGCCGATCTCGTACGACGAGCTGGAGCCCTACTACACCCAGGCCGAGCGCCTCTACCAAGTCCATGGCCTGGCCGGCGCCGACCCCACCGAACCCCGCCGATCGGGCCCGTACCCATACCCGCCCGTCGAGTACGAGCCGCGGATGCTCGAGATCGCCGAGGGCTTCGAGGCCCAGGGGCTCAGGCCCTTCCCGTGCGCTCTCGGCGTGCGCCTCGGCGAGGGCTCGTCCGCCCCGCGCCCCCGACGCGTGCTGAGCAACTTCGACGGGTACCCCGACCTCACCGAGACCAAGGCCGACGCCGAGGTTGTCTGTGTCAACCCCGCACTGGACGCCCCGAACGTCACGCTCGTCACCGGCGCGCTCGCCAAGCGCCTCGAGACCGACCCGACGGGGCGGGAGATACGCGCGGTCGTCGTCGAGCGCGAGGGCCGGGCGGAGCGGTACACCGCCGACGTGTTCATACTCGCCTGCGGCGCCATCAACTCCGCCGCCCTCCTCCTCCGCTCCACCGACGCCCACCATCCGCGGGGCCTGGCCAACTCCTCCGGCCTCGTCGGGCGCCACTACATGTGCCACAACAACGGCATGGTGATCGCCATCACCGACACGCCCAACCCCTCGCAGTTCCAGAAGGCGTTCGCGATCTCCGACTACTACCACGGCGCCGACGACTCGGACCTCCCCCTGGGTCTCATCCAGCTCATGGGCAAGCCCGACGAGGCGTTCCTGGAGCAGGTCGCACGCCCCCACCTGCAGGGCGTGCCCGCCGGTGAGCTGTGGACGCGGACAGTGGACTTCTTCATCACCACCGAGGATCTGCCTCTGCCCGACAACCGCGTCGAGATCGACGCCGATGGGCGAATCCGCCTCGCCTACCACGAGAACAACCGAGAGGCGTACGACCGCCTGCGGGCCAAGCTCGTCGCCTGCTTCGACCGGATCGGCTGCTCGAGCGGGCGCTGCGTGCACACCGCCGCGTACGTCGGCCCCAAGCTTGGCGTGAGCGGGGTGTCGCACCAGAACGGCACGCTCCGCTTCGGCGCCGACCCTCGCGCCAGCGTCTTGGACGTGGACTGCCGCGCGCACGACCTGGACAACCTGTACGTCGCCGACGCGAGCTTCTTCCCGTCCTGCGGCGCCGTCAACCCATCGTTGACCATCATGGCCAACTCTCTGCGCGTCGGCGACCGGATCCTCGAGCGGCTCAACGTCTCCGCGAGGCGCCCCGCCGCGACGGCGGTCTGATCACACGAGATGTCGACGTAACCCGCGCCCCCGCCCGGGCATCAGCACCGGCCCGCCACGCGGGCGCCGAAAGGAACACACCATGCTCAACTCGTCACGTTCCCTCGTCCTGCCGGTGGCGGCGCTCGTCGTCGCCTGGTCTGGCCTCGCGTTGTCAGAGACGTCGCGCGGGGCGCCCTCGCCGCGCGCCGCCGTCACCCCGATGCGCCCGACCATGACGCTCGAGCTCGCCCGCGCCGTCATCGACGCCGGCGTGGTCGAGGCGGGACGTCTCAGCGCCGGCGGCGCGATCGCGGTCGTGGACGACGGCGGGTACCTGGTCTGCCTCGTCCGCCTGGACGACACCTTTCCCGCCGCCGCCGAGGTCGCCTCGGCCAAGGCCCGGACCGCCGCGATCTTCCGCAAGCCCACGAAGGACTTCGAGGACGCCGTCCGTGCCGGTCGGACCACCCTCGTCGCCGTCGAACCCATGACGCCCCTGGAGGGCGGCGTGCCGATCCGCATCGACGGCGTCGTGGTGGGCGCCGTCGGCGTCAGCGGCGCGCACTCGAGCGCCGAGGACGTGCAGATCGCCACCGCCGCCGCCGACGCCCTGAGCACGCTCGGGCGTGCCGCCACCTCCGACTGAAACCAGCACCGAAAGGAACGCAACCGTGAAGCACCTGGCACTGATCGCATCCGTCCCGCTTCTCCTCGCCATCGGGGGCGCCCCCGCGGCCCTGTCGGCACAGCCCGACACCCCGAAAGCGACGCAGAACGCCGCCGCGCCCAAGAAGATCCTCGTCAACCGTGACAAGAACGGCGTCGCCCTC
Source organism: Phycisphaerales bacterium (assembly GCA_041402005.1). Taxonomy (GTDB): domain Bacteria; phylum Planctomycetota; class Phycisphaerae; order Phycisphaerales; family UBA1924; genus JAJRXR01. The sequence goes on from JAWKTB010000004.1 coordinate 382,676, forward strand.
CAGGGCTACGACCCCGTCGCATACTTCACCGATGGCAAGCCGGTCAAAGGCGACCCGAAGCACGCCGCCAAGCACATGGGCGCGACGTACCACTTCGCCTCCGCCGAGCACCTGGCCATGTTCCTGGCGGCGCCCGAGCAGTACGCCCCCGCCTTCGGCGGGTACTGCGGGTACGCCGCCTCCATCAACCGCCTCTCGCCGATCAGCCCCGAGTACTGGCAGATCATCGACGGGCGCCTCGTGCTCCAGCACAACCAGCACGCCCTCGACCTCTGGAGCAAGGACGTCTCCGACAACCTGATGAAGGCCGACACCAACTGGCCCGGCCTGGTCGACCGCAACGGCGTCTCCGACAAGATCCTCGTCAACGTGGACGACAACGGCCTCGCCCTCGAGGGCCACGACCCCGTCGCCTACTTCACCGACAACAAGCCCGTCATGGGCTCCCCTGAGTTCATGGCGGTCTACAACGGCGCCACCTACCACTTCGCCTCCATGGAGCACCGCGTCACCTTCGAGCAAGACCCCGCCAAGTACGCCCCCGCCTTCGGCGGATACTGCGGGTACGCCGCCTCGATCAACAAGATCTCCCCCGTCAACACCTCGATCTTCCAGATCATCGACGGGCGCCTCGTCCTCCAGCACACCGACGAGGCGTACCGACTGTTCAACAAGGACCCGCGCAAGAGCCTCTCCAAGGCGGACAAGAACTGGCCCGGCCTCGTCAAGAAGAAGGGCAAGTGAGCCGCGGAGGCTCTGGAAGGAACACGTGATGAGACTCCTGACCTGCACGGCCGCCGCCGTGACCGCGATCGCCGCCGGCATCGCCCACGCCGACCTCGACCCCGTCGGGCGCCACCCGCGGACCACGGTTGACCTGCGGACCGTGGGCGGCGCCTCCGCATTCGATGCCAAGTGGCGGGCGACCGACGTGTACCTCGTGCCCACCGGCGCTGGGGCGTCGTCGGGCTCGTTCGACCTGCACCCCCGGATCGGCACGCCCGACTTCGACGCCGCGCCATGGTCGCCGATCGAGCCCGACAAGCTCGAAGTCCGGCGCGGCGGTGGCAAGGTCTCCTTCCAGTGGTACCGCCTCGGGCTCACCGTCCCCGACGTGATCGAGGGCGTCCGTTCCGAGGGCGCCACGCTCGTGCTCGAACTCCGCGTCGACGACTACGCCGAGGTCTGGGTCGACGGCGCCCTCCCGTACCGCTTCGCCCAGTCGGGCGGCAGCGTCATCGCCGGGTGGAACGCGCCCAACCGCGTGACGCTGACCTCCGACGCCAAGCCGGGCGAGACGTTCGACGTCGCCATCTTCGCCGCCAACGGCCCCATCTCCGAGGTTCCCGACAATCAGATCTGGATCCGCGAGGCGAGGCTCGAGGTCTACGCGAACCCCAGGGCGGTCGAGCCCGAGACCGTCTCGGGCGAGATCGTGCGCTTTGACCCGCGCCTGGACGCGATCATCGCACCGGGGACCGCCGTCGAGCGGATCGCGACCGGCTTCGCGTTCACCGAGGGCCCGGTCTGGGACCGCGAGCGGGGCGCGCTCCTGTTCAGCGACCCCAACGAGAACACGATCTACCAGTGGTCTCCCAGCGCCGGCGTCCGGGAGTTCATGCGCCCCAGCGGCTACTCGGGCGCGGACATCCGCGAGTACCACCAGCCCGGCTCGAATGGTCTCACGTTCGACCTCGAGCACCGCCTAACAATCGATCAGCACGGCAACCGGCGTGTCATTCGCGTCGAGTCCGACGGCACACGCACCGTCCTCGCCGACCGTTTCGAGGGCCAACGCCTCAACAGCCCCAACGACCTCGTCTACCGCTCCGACGGCGCCCTCTACTTCACCGACCCCCCCTTCGGCCTGCCGAAGGTCTACGACGACCCTCGCAAGGAGACCCCCTTCAGCGGCGTCTACCGCCTCGACGACCACGGCCTGCACCTGCTCGTCCGCGACCTGAAGGGCCCCAACGGCCTCGCCTTCAACAACAAGGAGACGCACCTCTACGTCGGCGATTGGGACGAGAATCACAAGGTCGTCACGCGCTACCCCGTCCTCGCCGACGGCCTGCTCGGACCCGGCGAGGTCTTCGCCGACCTCACCCGCGAGCCGGGCGACGAGGCCATCGACGGCGTCAAGGTCGACTCGCGCGGCAACGTCTACGTCTGCGGACCCGGCGGGCTCTGGATCTTCGCGCCCGACGGCGCCCGCCTGGGCATGCTCCGCAACGTCGAGCCCCCCCACAACATCGCCTTCGGGGATCCCGACGGACGAACCCTGTACATGACCTGCCACACCGGCGTCTACCGCGTCCGCCTGGGAGTCGCCGGCCCTATGCCGTAACTCCGGCTCGTGCCGCGCATCATCTGACTTGTCCGCCAGAGCGACACAGGAGTTCTCCGCATGCCCCGCCATCGGTCCGCGCTCATCTCGACCCGCCCGCTCGCATGGATGGGCGTGCTCGCCCTCGCCGTGTCTGGGATCGCCGCCGCCGAGGCGCTCCGCCCGGCGGCGCACGAGCCCACCCCGCCACGCCAGATCACACGATCCGAAGCGCACATCACCCCCATCTCAGCGATCACCGGCGTCGCAATCACAGTCAGCGATCTGGACGATTCGATCCGCTGGTACACGAGCGTCCTCGACGCCGAGCTCGTCTCAGAGTCGACGCTCGAGGGAGATGACTTCTCTCGCCTGACCGGCATGTTCGCCGCCTCGGCCCGGGCCGCGACGCTCCGGATCGGAAACGAGCGTCTGGATCTGATCGAGTTCCTCACGCCGCGGGGTCGGGCCTTCCCCGCCGACTCCCGCGGCAACGACCGGTGGTTCCAGCATGTCGCCATCATCGTCCGCGACATGGACGAGGCGTACGCCCGCCTCGCCGAGCGCGGCGTGACGCACGCCTCCCCCGCCCCGCAGCGCCTCCCGGACTGGAACCCGAAGGCCGGCGGTATCCGCGCCTTCTACTTCCGCGACCCCGACGGGCATTACCTCGAGATCCTCGAGTTCCCCAGGGGCAAGGGCCAGGACCGCTGGCAATCCGACGACCGCCTCTTCCTCGGCATCGACCACACCGCCATCGTGGTCGACGACACCGAGGCCTCGCTCCGCTACTACCGCGACCACCTCGGGATGAGCGTCGTGGGCGGGAGCGAGAACTACGGCCCCGAGCAGGAGCGCCTGAACGCCGTCTTCCCGGCGCGCCTGCGCATCACGACGCTCCGCGCCCCCTCCGGGCCGGCCATCGAGTTGCTGGAGTACCTGACCCCACGCGACGGGCGCCCGATGCCCGCCGACTCACGCCCGGCCGACCTCTGGCACTGGCACATTCTGGCGGAGACCGGCGACCCCGGCGCGATGTTCGACGCCTGCCGCGCCGCCGGCGGCGCGCCGATCTCGCCCGGCGCGCAGGCGGGCGGCGCGCTCGCCCATGCGCCCTCGGACCCCGCGCTGCTCGCCCGTGACCCCGACGGTCACGCGCTGCTCTTCCTCGCGACGCCAGACGCCCGTAGGCCGTGATCCAGTCGTTCGCTCGACGTTCCCCTGGAGATTCATCCGTGCCAACCCGCCTGAACGAATCGATGGAATGGCTCGAAGCCGACGGCCTGGGCGGCTTCGCGATGGGGACCGCCACCGGCGTGCGCACCCGACGCTACCACTCCCTGCTCACGACCAGCCTGCACCCCCCGACGGACCGATTCGCCATGGTCAAGGGCCTCGACGCCTGGGTCGAGACGCCGGACGGGACGTGGGCGATCTCGAGCCAACGGTACGCCGACGGACGCGTCGCGCCCGACGGCGTCGACCGCCTCGTCTCCTTCAAGACCACGCCCTGGCCCACATGGGAGTACCTGCTCCCCAACGGCCTGAGAGTCGTCCACGAGCTGCTCGTCAAGCACGGCTCGCCCCTGGTCTGCCTGTCGTGGCGCCTGGTCGGGGACACGCCGCACGCGCGCCTGATCGTCCGCCCGCAGCTCGCCTGCGCCCACATGCACGCGCTGCACCACGCGAACCCGGGCTTCGACTTCAAGGTCCACGTGGAGACGCCGACCTGCCTGTGGTGGCGCCCGTACGAGGGGCAGCCGGCCGTCTTCGCCGCCGCGACCAACGGCGGCTACGTCCAAGATCCGAGCTGGTATCGCGGCCTCCACTACGCCGAGGAGGCGGCGCGCGGCTTCGACCACACGGAGGACCTCGGCTCGCCCGGCGTCTTCCGCTGGGAGCTGACCGAAGCAGAAGGTGTGCTGCTGCTGTCCGCGGGCGAGACGCCCGAGACCAGCCCGCGCTCAACCGGCTCGCCCCTCGAGCGCCTGGCCGCGGTCCGAGAGGCCGAGCTGGCGCGCCGCAGCGCGTTCCCCTCCCGCCTGCACACCGCGGCGGACAAGTACATCGTCCGGCGCGGCGAGGGACGCACCGTCATCGCCGGCTACCCCTGGTTCGGGGACTGGGGACGCGACACGTTCATCGCCCTGCGCGGGCTGTGCCTCGCCACGGGGCGCCTCGATGACGCGCGGACCATCCTGACCCGCTGGGCCGGGACCGTCTCCGAGGGCATGATCCCCAACCGCTTCACCGACTCGGGCGACACCCCGGAGTTCAACGCCGTCGACGCGTCGCTCTGGTTCGTCGTCGCCGCCGGCGAGTACCTTGACGCCTGCGACGGGTGGGGCGCCCGCGGGCGGGTCGATCCGCACCACGCCCTCAAGGACGCGATCTCTTCGATCGTCGAGGGGTACGCGCGCGGCACGCGCTACGCCATCCGTGCCTGCGCCGATGGGCTGCTCGCCGCGGGCGAACCGGGCGTCCAACTCTCCTGGATGGACGCCCGCGTCCAGGGGCGCGAGGTCACCCCCCGCACCGGCAAGCCCGTCGAGGTCCAGGCGCTCTGGGTGAACGCCCTGCACTACGCCACAAAGCTCGACGCCCGCTGGGCCAGCGTCAAGAGCCAGGCGATCGAGTCCTTCCGCCGCCGCTTCTGGGATGCGCCCAACCGCCGCCTCTTCGACGTCGTGGACGCCGACCACCGGGCGGGCTCGAACGACGCGACGCTGCGCCCCAACCAGATCCTCGCCGTCGGCGGCCTGCCGATCCCACTGATCGAGGGCGATCAGGCGCGCGATGTCGTCGAGTGCGTCGAGAGGACTCTGCTGACACCGTACGGCCTGCGCACGCTCGCGCCTGGCGAGGGCGGCTACCGACCGCGGTACGAGGGCGGGCCCGACCAGCGCGACGGCGCGTACCACCAGGGCGCCGTCTGGCCCTGGCTCGTCGGCTCGTTCGTCGAGGCCTGGCTGCGCGTGCACGGGAAAACCCCGGAGAACGCCGCCACCGCCCGCCGCCGGTTCCTGGACCCGCTCCTCCGCCATCTCGACGAGGGCGGGATCGACGGCGTCTCCGAGCTCTTCGACGCCGATGCGCCCAGGCTCCCCCGCGGCTGCCCCTTCCAGGCTTGGTCGCTCGCGGAACTCCTGCGGATCGGCGCGATCCTCGACCGCATCGAGCGCGCCGGGACACCAGCAGACCCCCTGGTGAAGACCGGCCTCGTGCCCGCCCGTCGGCGCTAGCCGGCGCGCCGACCCCGTCGATCCCTCGACACCCCGAACGCCGGCCTCGTACCATCTGGCGGACCCGCGGGCGGCCGTGCAAGGCCGGCGGGCCCACGGAGGGGGCGCGCGATCCGATGCCCTCCGACTTCGAGAACTCGCGAGCGGAACCACCCGGGGGGACGATCCCTCCCGACCTCGACCCGGGCATCCGCTTTGATCTGATCGCAGACGACCCGGAGCTCCACGCCCTCCTTGTCGGTGTCTCTCGCGCCTCCGGCGTCGAGTGCTATCGCTCGATCGCCAAGGGCGTCGCCACGGCACTCGACGTCCGCTACGCCATCCTCGCCGAGTTCCTCCCCGCAGCCGACTCCGCCCGCTCGCTCGCCTTCTGGAACGGCGAGTCGTTCCTCGATCCCGTCGAGTGGGCGATCGAGGGCACGCCATGCCGGAACGTGCTCTCGGGGAACTTCAGCCACCACCCCGAGGGGCTCCAGCGTCTCTTTCCGGACGACGTCGCGCTCGTCGGCCTCGCCGCCGAGAGCTACCTCGGCTTCCCCCTGCTGACCCCGGCGGGAGAGGTTCTCGGGCACCTGTTCGTCATGGACACCGCGCCCATGCCGCGCGTGCCGCGGAGACTCGCCATCTTCCGCGTGTTCGCGGCCATCGCCGCCAAGGAGCTGGCCCGTGCGCGCCTCGAACGGTCGCTCGCCGAGAGCGAGGAACGGTTCCGCGACCTCTTCGATGAAGCCCCGATCGCATACGTCCACGAAGGGCTCGACCTCAAGTTCATCCGCGCCAACCGTACCGCCCAGCGCATCCTCGGCATCACCCCCGAGCAGGTCGAAGGCGCCATCGGCACCTCCTTCATCCCGGATACCCCCGACGCCCAACGACGGATCAAGGAGGCCATGGCCTCGATCGAACGTGGAACGGACACCAGCGGCATCGTCCTCGAGCTCCGCCGACGCGACAACGGCGCCCCCATCTGGATCCAGTGGTGGTCCCGCCCCGATCCGAGCGGCCAGTACACCCGCACGATGTTCCTCGACATCACCGAACGCGTTCTGATGGAGAAGGAGCAGGCGCGCCTCAAGGCCCAGAACCACTACCTCCGCGACGAGATCAAATCGATCCACAACTTCGACGAGATCGTCGGCCAGAGCCCGGCGCTCGTGCGGGTGCTCCAGAGCGTGGACCGCGTCGCCAAGACCGACTCGACCGTCCTCATCCAGGGCGAGACCGGCACCGGCAAGGAGCTCATCGCCCGCGCCATCCACGACCGCAGCGCGCGCCGCTCTGGGCCCTTCGTCAAGGTCAACTGCGCCGCCCTCCCCGCGGGCCTGGTCGAGAGCGAGTTCTTCGGGCATGAGCGGGGCGCCTTCACCGGCGCCGTCAACGCACGCAAGGGACGCTTCGAGCTCGCCGACGGCGGCACCATCTTCCTCGACGAGGTCGGCGAGGTCTCCCCCGAGGTTCAGGTCAAGCTCCTGCGCGTCCTCCAGGAGAACGAGTTCGAGCGCGTCGGCGGCTCCGAGACAATCCGCGTCGATGTCCGGGTCATCGCGGCGACCAACCGCGACCTGGCCGCCGAAGTCAGCGAGCAGCGATTCCGGGCCGACCTCTTCTACCGTCTGGGCGTCTTCCCGATCTCGGTCCCACCCTTGCGCGAGCGCGCGGGGGATGTCCCGATCCTCGCCTCGTACTTCGTCACGCAGCTCGCCGCCGCCGTCGGCAAGCGCGTCGAGTCCTTCGAGGAGGGGACCATGGACCGCCTCCTGCGGTACGCCTGGCCCGGCAACATCCGCGAGCTCCGCAACGTGCTCGAGCGGGCGCTGATCCTCTCGGACGAAGGCGTGCTGCGCGTCGCCGAGACTGAGCTCGGCGGGCCCACGCCCGACGCGCCGCCCCAAGGGCTCTCCCTCGACGAGGTCGAGGCCGCCCACATCCGGGCCGTCCTGGCCCAGACCGGCGGCGTGGTTGCCGGCGAACGCGGGGCGGCGCGGATCCTCGGCGTCCCGCCCAGCACCCTCCGCAGCCGCATGGCCCGCCTCGGGATCGCGACCTGACGCGACGACCGGCCGCGCCCGACGCGACCCGTCGCGCGGGAGGCTTGAGCCTCAGGCACGACGCCATCGGCCGCAATCACCTGTAAATCAATGATTTACAACGATTACGCCGCGCGCCCCCCGGCGTGGCACGGGCCTTGCCTTCGGGTATGGCGTGAACGACGCCATGCTCAAGCTGACCCACCTACGCGACGGCTCCCGGCTCCTCATCCGCGTCGAGGGACGTCTGGACGCCGGCGGACGCGAACACCTGCTCGCGCTCGTGTGCTCGCACGAGGGCGACGGCGGGATCACGCTCGACCTGCGCGGTCTGCATTCGACGGACGCCACCGGACGCGCCCTGCTCGCCGAGCTCCGCGACGCGGGGTGCGCCCTGCTGGGCGCTTCTCTGTATCTCAAGCACTTGCTCGGGGAGGGATTGTCGTGAGCACGCTCATGCCACACACAGGCCGGGGCACGCAAACCGCGCGCTCGTCCGCTGACTCGAACGCCAGGCTCGACGCCGCGGCGCTCGTCGAGCGTCTCCGCGCCGGCGATCCCGCCGCCCCGGAGAGCCTGCTCGACGCCTACGCCCCGGCACTGCTGGCCATCGCCCGCTCGATCCTCGGCGACGAGAACGCCGCGATGGACGCGGTGCAGGACGCCGTCGTCAGCGCGCTGCGCTCCCTGGACACGCTCCAGGACCCCGGGGCGCTGGGCGCATGGCTCAAGCGGACGGTGACGAACGCCGCGCTGGTCGAGCTGCGCCGCCGCCGCCGCCGGCGGGAGCGCCCCATCGAGGATCTCCTGCCCTCCTTCCACGCCGACGGACACCGCGTGGTCGATTCCGCGCCCTCGGGGCTCGACGCCGTCGAGGACCGGATGGACCGCGAGGCGATGCTCGCCCGGGTCCGAGAGGCGATGGAGGAACTGCCCGATCACTACCGCGAAGTCATCATGCTGCGGGACGTGATGGGAGTGGGAACCAACGAGGCCGCGGCGACCCTGTCGATCACGCCCAACCACGTCAAGGTCCGACTGCACCGGGCACGCATGGCGCTACGCACCCTCCTGCAGGAGCGCCTCACCGAGCCCGCCCACACCGCGTAACACTGCAGACGACACACCACGCACGGGAGACACGGAAGACGTCGATTCCGTCTCTACGCCGGCTCGGCGCCAGGGCGATCGCGGGTATGGCCGCGCCCCCCATCTTCGCCGCAACCGTCAGCGGCGCGTCGGCGCCCACGCCGCAGGAGGAGCTACTTCGACCCGCGTGATGACAACGCATCGCGCACCGCGTCAAGAAGCCGTTGCGGCACGCTCCCCGGCGCCGGCGCCTCCGGCGGGCACGACCGCAGCCGTCCCGCCAGCTCTATCGACGTGCGGTACTCGCTCAGGTACTCGCGGCAGTGCGGGCACACGGCCAGGTGCTCCTCGAAACGCTCAAGCACGCCCGCGTCGAGCTCGCCCGCCACGTAGTCGTCCATGAAGCCGAGGAGTTCTTTGCAGGTCAGGTAGGCCACTCGTACCTCACGCCTTGACGCCCGGCAATCCCCATGATGGATGCCCGCTCGGGGTCCCCGGTTACCCCCGCGGCGCGTCCGCGCCGAGGATCTGCCCAAGCGTAACCGACACCGGTCCCCCGCCATCCGGCAAGACGACAGAGACCCCGACCGCCAACGGACGACCCCCGTGCCGCTCTCTCTCTCCCATCCCCTCGGGGGCCGCCTCTCCGCCCCGCCTGCTCCCGAACGTCGGGGGGCGGGGGGGTGGCCGCGATGACAGGGCTCCCGGCTCCCCTCGCCGACTCCCTCGAACTGGCTCACACGATCTCGGGGGCCGTGCTCGAGACCCTTACTCTCGCGATCGAACTGGTCTGCGCGGGTGTGATCGCCCTGGCCGTCTTCTCCGGCGTCGCCGAACTCGCGCGCGCCCGACTCGTCCGAGCCGACCGCCCGCCACCGCTGTCCTCCGTCGCCGGCGAGCGCGTCGGCCATCGCCTGCTCTTCGCCCTGGAGTTGCTGGTCGCCGCCGACATCATCGACACCATGCGCCAGCCCTCATTCGAGCAGCTCGCGACGCTGGCAGGCGTGTCTGCCATCCGCATCGCGACGGGGATCGCCCTGACCCGGGAGCTGCGCCCGCGCCATGCAGCGAGCGCGCCCGAAGCCCCGGCGGAGCCGACGCAGTGAACCCGAGCCCGTCCGCACTTCGCGTGGACGAGCGTTTCCTCCGGGGCGTCTCGGACGGGCTGGCCAACGGCCTCGTATCCTCGTTCGTTCGTCGCGTTTGCCGCAGATTCTTGTTTTCCATTCATCACCATCTGCTGCCCGGCGAAGTTCGCCTGCCGGATCGGCGCCCATCTCGATGACCAGCGACGGCACGCGAGACGGCTCCGGTCTGGGACACTGCTCACTCACGAGCGGTCTCCTCGACACTGGCCAGCGCGGGATCCACAAGACGACCGCCTGACGAACCGCCAGAGCGATCGCGGGGGCAACGGTCTCTGTCGTCGCAACTGGTTCTCCTTGGCTTGCAGACTCGACCCCGGCTTTCGGTAAAGCTCAGGTCCGGGGTCTGAGTCCTCGAGATGGCTTTGTGGACAGGGGCGTTCGGCGCGCCCGGGCGTCACCCACCCGCCTTCGCGTCCGCGCGTTCGTGCCAGGCGACCGCCTCCTCGTGACGTCCCCACTTCTCCAGGGCGTCAGAAATGACCCCGGCGATCGTGCGGGTCTGCCCGTGCTCCGCCCCGAGCGCACTCACGCACTCGTCGTACGCACGCTCGAGTTCCGCCTCCCCCTCCTCGCGCCGATCGAGCGCCACCAGCGCCAGCCCCCGGTTCGCCCGCGCAACCGCGATCCGTGGGTGCCCCGCCTCGAACGATTCCTCCGCCAGCGCGAGCGCCTTGTCCGCGAACTCGAGCGCCTCCTCGTTCTTCCCCTGCGTCCTGAGCGACAGTGTCAGCGCGTTCGCGATGCGACTCAGCTCCGCCGGCGTCGCGTCGCCCCGGCGTTCGAGCGCCGCCAGGCATGCGCGAAGATGCCCCTCGCTCTCCTCGTACCGCCCCATGACGCCGAGCAGGTGCGCCAGGTTCGCACGGACCGAGATCGTGTCGGGGTGGTCGGCGCCCTGGACACGCTCGCGCCCCCGGTAGCACTCGTCGAAGAGCGCCATCGCCTCCTCGAGTCCGCCCAGGCGGCGCAGGAGCGTCGCCAGGTTGTTCATCGCCGTCAACGTCTCGGGATGCTCGTCGCCGTACACCCGGCGGGCGAGTTCGAGCGACTCTCGCATGAGTGGCTCCGCGCCCTCGTTGTCCCCGCGCAGCGCCTTGACATACCCGAGCGCTCCCAGCGCCGTGAGTGTGTCCGGGTGGTCCTCCCCGAGCGTCGCCCGCTCTCCCTCCAGCACCCGCGCGTACAGCGCCTCGGCCTCCTCGAGCCGCGAGCGCGAGGCGAGCGCGTCCGCCAGCGCCATCTCCGCTTGGAACGTCAGGCGGTCGCGCTCACCCAGCAGACCGCGTCGGACTTCGACCGCGGTCTGCATCAGGCCCGCCGCCTCTTCGAACTGTCCGAGCGCCGCGAGCGACTCTCCCAGCGTGAGCGTCGTCGTCGCCCCGATCCCGGACCGCTCGCCATGCGTCGCGACCGCCAGATCGCGCGTGCCCCGGGCGAGCTCGAGCGACTCCTCCCGCCGCCCCACGTGACGCAGCGCATCCGCCCGGTCCGACCGAGCCGTCAACGCGTTGACCGACGTCGCCCCCTCCACCTGCGTGTACAGCATCGCGGCCTCGTTCAGGTGCTCCTCCGCCTCGGCGTACGACCCCAGCCCGAGCAGCGTCTGCCCCGTCGTCAAGTGCAGCCTCGCCCGCACGCGGGGCGAGTCCGCGAACCGCTCGTCGATCCGGGGACCGGTCCGCACCAGCAGGTCCCGCACCGTCGGGTCCTGCCCCCGCGACTCGCTCGGGTGGGCGGCGAACAGCATCTCGTTGAAGAAGTCGTTCACGCCGCTCGCGACGTCCGCCTCCGAGCGCGCCACCCGGCGCTCATGCGACGCGATCAGCGCGTACCGCCCGATCACGACGAGCCCCCCCGAGAGCAGCAGGAACAGCATCGCGGCGGACACGACCAACGCCCGGTGCCGCCTCGTGAACTTCCGCACCCGATAGACCGCGCTCGCCCGTCGCGCGGCGATCGGGCGGTTCTCCAGATACCGCCCGACGTCCTCCCCCAGCGCCCCCGCCGACGCGTACCGCCGATCGACGTCCTTCTCCAGGCACCGCTCCACGATCGTGTCCAGATCGCCCCGGAACGACCTTGACACGCGGCTCAGTCGCTCGGGCTCGTCGTCGACGATCACCCGCACCGCCGCCGCGACCGGCAACGTGTCCACCTCCAAGGGCGCCCGCCCGGTGAGCAGCTCGAACAGGATCACGCCAAGCGCATACACGTCCGCCCTGGCGTCCACCCCTCGCGCGCGGGGCTGCGCCTGCTCGGGGCTCATGTACGCGAGCGTGCCGACGATCAGCCCCGCCTCGGTCAGCACCGTCCCGCCGTGGGTCTCGTCGAGCGCCCGCGCCACCCCGAAGTCCACGACCTTCACCCGCCCCTCGCCCGAGACCAGGATGTTCGCCGGCTTGAGGTCGCGATGGACGATGTTCTGGGCATGAGCCGCGGCGACCGCCTCGCACGCCTCCGCGAACAGCCGCCAGGCGAGCCGCGTGTCCAGATCATGCGCCCGCGCATACGCCGTGATCGCCGACGCGTCCGCCACCAGCTCCATCGCGATGTAGGGGTCGCCCGTTCCGCCCCCTTCTGCCGGAAGCACGCCCGCCTCGTACACCTGCGCGACCCCGGGGTGTTGCACCAGCGCCAGCACCTGCGCCTCGCGCCGGAGTCGACGCGCCGTCCCCGGTGATCCGCGCCCCGAGCCGATCGTCTTGAGCGCCACCCGCCGGCGCGGCTCGTCCTGCTCCGCCAAGTACACCGTCCCCATCCCGCCCTCGCCCAGCACCCCCAGCAGGCGGAACGCCCCGAGCCGCTCACCTTCCCGCACCGTCGTCGGCTCGCGCGCCGGCACGCCACCCTCCCCGCGCGATGCCGCCATGTCCGACAGCGCACTGGCCGGGATCACCGGATGGTCGAGCACCGCCCCCGCCGTCCTGTCCCTCGCCAGCAGACCCCGCACACGTTCGCGCAGCGCTGCGTCCCCGGCGCACAGTTCCTCGAGCAGCGCCTCCTGCTCGCCAGGCGGCGCGTCGCACACCCTCGCGAACACCTCCGCCACACGTGAGAAGTCGGCGCCGCTCATCGCGAGCCCCCAGCCGGCTCGCCCCCGCCCAGCCGATCGAGCAGCCACGCTCGCGCAAACCGCCAATCCGCCTCGACCGTCGAGCGGCTCACACCCAGGGCCTCCGCGGTCTCGCTGGCCGTCAGCCCCCCGAAGTACCGCAGCTCCACGATCCGCGCCATCCGCTCGTGCTGTCGCTGGAGTTCGCGCAGCGCCTCATCCAGATCGAGCAGATCGACAGCCGGGGGCTCAGCCACCACGTCCGAGTCCGCCAGCGTCACCCGCGCCCGATCACCCCCCCGCTTCTGTGCGCGCTTGGCCAGCGCGTGGTTGACCAGGATCTGGCGCATCGCCGCGGCAGCCACCGCGAAGAAGTGCGCCCTGTCGTTCCACCCTCCCCCCTCCTCCGTACCCAGCAGGCGGACGCACGCCTCATGGACCAATGCCGTCGGCTGGAGCGTGTGCCCCGCCGGCTGCGACCGGAAGTAGGACTGGGCCAGGGCGTGCAGCTCGTCGTAGACCAGGGGGAGCAGGGCATCGGTCGCGCTCTGATCTCCCCGCTGGCTTCTCGAGAGCAGGAGGGTGATCTGGCCCCGCGTGTCGCTCATCGCCTTCCCGCCGCCGCCCGGGGGCGCCAGGCCCCTAACCAAGCCATTTTCAAGGGCTTGCAGCCGATCCTACGCGAAATCGCCCGAACCCGCCAAGGCCCGCGTGCCCCGTTCCTGTTTCTCTTGGTGGAGTCAGGCGCCTTGCGGCGCGCCCGCCGACCCAGAAAGGGATTGCCATGACCGCTTGCCGTACCCGAGTCTCGATCGCCGCCCTGGCCCTTGCCTCCGGCCTGCCCGCCGCCCAGGCCCATGTCATCCACCACGACTACTTCAACCAGAACAACTTCTTCTACCAGGTCCTGCACGTACCCGACCTCGACCAGGTCCGAGCGGGCCTGCCCAACTCCGGGCTCTACTACTGCGTCCCCACCAGCCACATGAACTTCGCCGCCTACATCGCCGACCACGGCTACCCCCTCCAGCAGCCCGGCTCCCACGACTGGACCACCAACGCCGGCAAGGACGCCATGACCGGCCACCTCGCCACCCTCGGCCAGTTCATGAGCACCAACCCCACCGGAGGCACCAGCCCCGAGCACGCCCTCTTCGGCGACCTCTTCTGGTTCCTCCCCTACGCCGTCGTCACCGTCTTCGAGATGAACGACAGCTACACCCCCCGCCTCAAGTCCATGGCCGCCCGCGCCGCCGACGGCGCCCTCATCACACCGCGCATCGGCTGGTACAACGAGGCCGCCTACCCCGTCATCTCACGCAACGGCGGGCACTGCGTCAGCATGACCTACGCCCGCGCCTTCAGCTCCAACGAGAAATACATCGGAATCAACGACCCCGGCTCCGACGACGGCATCTCCTCCTTCCAATCACCCTACACCACCGAGTACTACACCGTCGAGAACCGCAACGTCTTCCCACTCCCCTTCCTCAGTCAGAGGACCATGTCCCGCATCAAGGGCTACGGCGGCAACGGGTACAACGGATACATCTACGGCTTCTACTGCATCACCCCCGCCGTCACCCTCGTCGGCGCCGACGCACACCTCGTCAAGGCCAAGTTCAACTTCGACGACGGCCAGACCCACCTCTTCGAGATCGAGACCGAAAACCTCGCCACGATCCTCGGCCTCGCCTTCGCCCCCGACCTCTTCAACACCTTCTACCTGACCGAGGCCAACGCCCAGGCCGCCGCCGCCCTCTGGCAGTACGACTCCGTCTCCGATCAGTCCGTCCAACTCGCCGAGGTCAACGACCCGATCGCCGTCTGCACCGGGCGCAACTTCCAGGTCTACGTCGTCGACGGGCGAAACCTCCGATGCTTCACGCCCGAGGCGGATGTCCCGAGCGAGGTCGGCGCGCCGATCCCCGTGCCGGTCGAGCAGGCCGTCTACGACGACCTCAACGACCAGGTCGTCTGCATCGCGCACGGGTCCCGTCAGTTCCTCCGCTTCAACGCCGGGCTGGGTGGCGACGTCGGCTTCGAGGCCTGGCCCTCCAACCTGATGCTCGGCGACCGCTACACCGCCACCATGGACATCCCCAGCGGCAATATCTGGTTCGCCGACACCGACAACGACAAGCTCTTCATGGTCTCACGCGACATGAACGGGCGCCTCACCGCCCAGTCCTACGGCGCCCCCACCCTCGTCGGCCCCAGGGCCATCGCCATCAACGACGCCGGCGAGGTCATCGTCGCCTGCGACGGCTCCGTCCGCGTCTTCCGACTCGGATCCCCTGGCCAGCTCGTCGACATCACCGACGGCACCTCCTACCAGGGCATGCCCACCGGCAACTTCCTCTCCGTCGGCTGCTCGCGCACCAACTTCGATCCATCAACCTACGGCGGGCCCGACTCGGTCGACATCCTCCCCACCGACTTCAACGGCGCCAGCAAGATCCCCACCCGCCGCTTCCTCCCCGCGTTCCGCCCCTAAGACCACCACGACACACCCCTCCGACACGACCCGGGGGCCGACGGACACACTCCGTCGGCCCCCTTTTCTCAGACCCACCCCCGCCGATCCCGCCCACCGATCGTGCCTGATGCCCCATCCGCTCCTCGACGACCCCATTGGGCGGAACTCCATGGGGGATCGGGCCGAAACTCTCGTATACTCAGTGTGGAGCCCCCCGAGGGGGGCGAGGACGGGTGTCGCCCCATGCCGCGAGCGTCGCGGCCCCCGCCTGGCGACGCCGCCTCCCGCGCCGGTGCAACGCCGGCCTGTGCGAAAGGAGCACCGATGACCCGCACGTGCCGTTCCATCTCTCTGGCCATCGCCCTGTTCGGAACCGTCGGCGTGGCCCTCCCAGCAAGCACGGCGATCGCGCAGGACGCCATCCCGGCCGCCAAGAACGCCAACCCCAAGCGCGACACTCTCATGCGCCTGTCCCGCGACGTCACCATCAACCTCGAGAACCAGCGCCTCCAGGACGTCGTCTCCTTCCTCGAGAGCTACTCGGGCGCCCCCTTCGACGCCCTCTGGATCGACGACGTCAACTCCGTCGGCCTCGATCCCGACATGGAGGTCTCCGTCAAGGTCAACAACGTCGCCGTCATCGACCTCATCGAGCGCCTCATGGTCAAGGCCGGCGAGGACGTCGGCGAGCCCGACAGCTTCACCTGGCAGCTCGCCGAGGACGGCTCACTCGAGATCGGGCCCAAGGAGCGCCTCAACAAGCGCAAGCGCCTCGTCATCTACGACATCAACGACCTCATCATCGAGATCCCCGACTACTCCGACGCCCCCGAGTTCGACCTCCAGTCCGTCCTCCAGAACTCCTCGGGCGGCGGCGGTGGCGGCGGGCAGAGCCCCTTCACTGGCCAGACCGCCCAACGCGATGTCACACCCAAGCAGAACCGCGCCAACGACATCATCGCGCTCATGACCACCCTCATCGAGCCCGACCAGTGGGTCGACAACGGCGGCGATGGCGCCTCCGTCCGCTTCTACCAGAACAACCTCGTCGTCCGCGCCCCGGACTACATCCACCGCCAGATCGACGGCTACCCCTTCTGGCCCCGCAACCTCACCCGCGCCACCTACACCGAGGGGCGACGCAACATGGACATCCTCCCCGACCCCTCCGGTCGCAAGAAAGGCCCATGACCGCCTGACCAACACCACGCCTCTCTCGACGCCGCCCAAGGGCGGCGTTTTTCTTCGCGGTGTTCGTTCGCCCCGGCGCCGACAAGCCCGCCACCCTCGCACAAGCCACTCACCACCCACCCATACAATCGCCCACCGATGCACCGACGCCCGACGCCACCCCGCCCCCAGCGCCAGAGCCGTCCCGGCGCCCCGCCTCCCAACCTCACAAAGTCCCGCGCCCTGCACGCCTACGAGAAGCGTGACTTCCGCACCGCCCTCCGCCTCGCGACCGAGGCCGCCGCCAAGTCGCCCCGCGACTTCGAGCTCTACCACCTCATGGGCTCGTGCATGGCCAAGCTGGGCTCGCCCGCCTCCGCGCTCGACCTGCTCGAAAAGGCCGCCAAGCTCCAGCCCCGCCACCCCGGGGTCCTCATCTCCCTCGCCCAGACCTACCGAACCCTCCAGCGCTTCGACGAGATGGACGCCGCGATCGACCGCGCCCTCGCCAGCGCCCCGGACCTGCCCGACGCCCTCCACCTCCGCGCCACCTCCCTGCGCGACCGGGGTCGCTACGACGAGGCCCTGCGCATCATCACCCCCGCGATCGACAAGGGCTCGAACGACCCCAACTTCCTGATCGCCCACGCCGAGATCTGTGCCGCCACCCGCGACGCCGAGCCCGGCATCGCCTCCGCGCGCAAGGTCCTCGACCTCCCCAACATCCGCCCCAACGTCCGGCGCGCCGCCTGGTTCCTCCTCGGCTCGCTCCTCGACTCGGCCAAGCGTTACGACGAGGCCTTCGAGGCCTTCACCCAGGGCAACGCCCTCGTCGAGGCCAAGGACGACGCCCCGAAGCTCGACACCGTCTCCCGCTGGAGCGCCGAGCGCCTCGCCTCCATCCCCTTCGCGACCAAACCCTGCGACCTGCCCGTCCTCGTCGTCGGCATGCCACGCTCGGGCACCACCCTCGTCGAGCAGATGCTCGCCGCCCACCCCAAGATCGGCACCGTCGGCGAATCCCACACCCTCCCCGCCCTCCGGCGCGCGCACAACCCCGCCAACCTCGACCAACGCACGATCGACGAGCTCCAGGCTCGCTACCTCGCCGAGCTCGCCAAGGCGGGCGATGCCGTCGAGCGTGTCGTCGACAAACTGCCCGGCAACTACATCAACCTCGGCCTGGCCTCCCGAATCACCCCCGGCGCCCGCGCCATCCACTGCCTCCGCGATCCCCGCGACACCTGCCTCTCGTGCTACTTCCAGAACTTCGGCGACGCCCACTCCTACTCCCGCGACCTCGCCCTCTGCGCCGCCCAATACGCCGAGCACCTGCGCATCATGGACCACTGGCGCGCCACCCTTGACATGCCCATCCTCGACGTCCACTACGCCGACCTCGTTGCGGACCCCGAAGCGGGCGTGCGCCGCATGCTCGACTTCGTCGGCCTCGAGTTCGACGAGGCGTGCCTGCGCTTCTACGAATCCAATCGCTCGGTCACGACCCTCTCGAGCGCCCAGGTCCGACGCCCCGTCTACACCTCGAGCCTCGCACGATGGAAGCGGTACGAGTCCCACCTGGCGCCGCTGATCGAGGCGCTGCGCGCCAATGGCGTGCCCCTCGACGAGGACGCCCAGGCGTGAGCCCCCCCGCCGCCCCCTCCCCAAAGGAAGCCCTCGCCGAGGCCCGCCGACGCCTGAATGCCGGCGACCACGCCGGGGCCGCCCAGATCGCCATGAACGCGCTGGTCCGCCGCAAGCGCGACCCGGACCTGCTCGCCGTCCTCGGCGCCGCCCTCACCCGCGCCGGTCGCGCACGCGATGCCCTCCCCTACCTCGAACGCTCCCTCGAGGTCCGCCCCGTCCACCCCGCCACGATCCTCGACCTGGCCAACGCCCACCGACACCTGGGCCAGACCGACAAGGCCTTCGAGCTGCTCGACCGCGCGCTCATGTACGAGCCCGGCTACGCCGCCGCCCTCTACGGCAAAGCGATGCTCCTTCAGACCGTCGGCGAGCACAGACAAGCCCTCGACCTCGTCGCCCCGCACGCGACCAAGGCCGCCGCCGACCCGCGCGTCGTCACCGCCTACGCCTCGCTCTGCCGCCAGCTCGCCGACCCCGAGGATGCGGTCCGCGCGCTTGAGGGCGTGTTTTCGCGCGCCAACCTCCCCCCCGCGCACGAGCGCCCCGCCCGCTTCGAGATGGGCCACGCCCTCGACGCCCTCGCCCGCTACGACGAGGCCTTCGAGCACTTCAAACGCGGCAACGAACTCACCCCGCCCCGCCCCGAGGGTGACCCCGAGAAGCTCATCAGCGTCTGGAGCAAGGACACGCTCTCGCGCCTCGTGCGCGCGCAAGAACGGTCGGAGCTGCCAGTCCTCGTCGTCGGCATGCCCCGCTCGGGCACGAGCCTGTGCGAGCAGGTCGTCTGCCGCCACCCCCAGGCCGAGGGCGTGGGCGAGTCGCGCCTGCTGGGCCAGCTCGCCGCCGCCTCGCCGCCCGCATCGCTCACTCAGCAACGCGTGGACGCGATGGGGCGCCAATATCTCGACATGCTCCGCGCCGCCACGACGCCCCGGACCACCCGTGTCCTCGACAAGATGCCCGGCAACACGATGACGCTGGGCCTGGCCAGCCGCATCATCCCGGGCGCCCGCGTCGTCTGGCGCCGGCGCGACCCGAGGGACACCATCCTCTCCTGCTACTTCCAGGACTTCGGCGCCAACCTCACCTTCACCCGCGACCTCGAGTCCTGCGCCCGCCACCTCGTCGCCCAGGAACGCCTCATGCGCCACTGGCAGGAGACCCTCGACCTGCCCATCCTCGAGGACCGCTACGAGGAGTTCGTCTCAGACCCGGAAGGCTCCATCCGCCGCCTGCTCGACTTCCTGGGCCTGCCCTTCGACGAGGCCTGCCTGAGCTTCCACGAATCCCGTCGACGGATGGACACCGCGAGCATGGGCCAGGTCCGCCGCCCCCTGTTCGACACGTCCGTCGGGCGCTGGCGCCACTACGAGGCCCAGCTCGCCCCCGCAATCCGAGTCCTGGAGGACGCGTCGGGGGGCGCCAAGGCGGGCTAGACTCGCCTCCGACGGACCCCCACCATGTCGAAGACGTTCGGAAAGCAAAAGGCGGCGCCCTCGACCCTCCAGATCACCCGCCAGCGCGCCAACCAGACCCTCGACGCCGGCGAGTTCCCCACCGCCATCGCCCTCGCCAACGACGCCCTCAAGATCGACCCCAACGACGCGGACATGCTCTACGTCCTCGGGTGGGGCCTGGTCCAGAACGGCGCCCTCCAGCCCGGAGCGATCAAGCTCCGCCAGGCCATCGGACGCGACCCCTCGCACATCAAGACCCTGTGCGCCCTGGCCGAGTTCCACCGCATCACCAGCGAGCCCGAGAAGGGGATCGAGTACGCCGACCGCGCGATCGCCCTGACCGAGTCGATCCGCCCGCTCTCGATCAAAGTCGCCTGTCTGGCCAGCCTCGGGCGCTACCAGGAGGCGGCCGACCTGCTCGCCCCGCGCGCCAAGAAAGAGGACGCCGAGCTGACCGCGGTCGTCGCCTACTCGGACCTCGCCGACGCCCTCGGGCACGCCGAGGAGGGCATCGAGCTGATCCAAAAGGCGCTCGAGAAGCCCATTTTCAACAAGGGCGCCCGCAACGGCGCCCTGTACATCCTCGGGCGCCTGCTCGACAAGGTCGGCCGCTACGACGAGGCCTTCGACGCCTTCCAGCGCGCCAACAACATGAACAAGCCGGGCCCGCGGTTCGAGATCGACGGCATCAAGTCTCTCTGGACGCGCGAGGCCATCCAGAACGCCAAGAAGTGCCGCTTCAGCTCCGACCGCCCCGTCCTCGTCGTCGGCATGCCCCGCTCGGGCACGACCCTCACCGAGCGGATCATCGCCGCCCACCCCAAGGGCGCGGGCGTCGGCGAGCAGACCCTCCTGCTCGAAGTCGCCAAGGTCGATCCCGCGCAGCTGACCCAGGCCATGGTGGACGCCGGGGGCAAGCGGTACCTCGACATGCTCGACCGCCTCGGGGGCAAGTCCGCGCTGCGTGTCGTCGACAAGATGCCCGACAACTACCAGGTCCTGTGCATCGCCGCCTGCATGATCCCGGGCGCCCGCGTCATCCACTGCCTGCGCGACCCCCGCGACACGTGCCTGTCCTGCTACTTCCAGAACTTCGGCGTCCGCCACCTCTACACCACCGATCTCGCGGAGGTCGCGTACCGCTACGTCGTCCACCTCAACCTCATGAAGCACTGGCGCGAGGCCACCGACCTGCCCATCCTCGAACTCAAGTACGAGGAGCTCGTCGCCGACCCCGAGACCCAGGTCAGGCGGATGCTCGACTTCCTGGGCCTGCCCTTCGACGAGCGCTGCCTGGAGTTCCACCGCTCGAAGAAGCTCGTCGCGACGGCGAGCCGCGACCAGGTCCGCCAGCCCCTGTACAAGACGAGCGTCGCCCGCTGGGAACGGTACAAGGACCACATCGGGCCGATGCTCGACGTGCTTCGCGAGGGTGGCGCGATCACGGATTGAGCCACGGACCGATCCACTTTGGGGCGCGCGCATGAGCGTGGTCGGACCAGGCCTCCCGACGCCGAGCCAACCGGGCCCACGCGATCCGTCCCGCAGCGCGATCGAGGCGATCGCCGCGGGACGCTTCGACGACGCCGTCCGGCTCGCGCAGGAAGCCTTGCGGGCCCGCCCCGACGACTCGGCCATGCGTCACATCCTCGGCGCCTCGCTCACCCGACTCGGACGCCCCGAGGAGGGCCTCGAGCATCTTCAAGCCGCGACGACCGCCCAGCCCAACAACCCCCTCGCCCTCGCCGACCTCGCCGAGTGCCTGCGCTTCCTCGATCGACTCGACGACGCCCACGCCGCCCTTGACACGGCACTGACAATTCGACCCGCCTTCCCTCCGGCGGTCTTTCAGAAACTGCTCATCCACCAGCACACGGGCGAGCCCGCCCGCGCGATCGAGTTGGGCGAGCCGCTCGCGCGGGGCGAGGGCGCCGACCCCAACATGGTGATCCTGGTCGCAAACCTCTGTCGCCAGACCGGGCGCACGGGCGAGGGGATCGCCCTGGTCGAGCGGGCGTTGGCGACGCCGAACCTGCACCCGCAGCTGCGCCGCGAGGCCTTGTTCGCGCTCGGACACCTGCGCGACGCCAAGGGCGAGTACGACGCCGCCTTCGACGCCTTCCGCCGCGCCAACGCCCTCATGCCCGCCGGCCCGCCAGCCAGCGCCGAGGCGATCATCCGCGAGTGGCCCAAGGACCGCGTCCGCTGGCTCCCCCACGCCTCGGTTCGCGACGAGACCCCGGTCCTTATCGTCGGCATGCCCCGCACGGGCTCGACGCTGCTCGAACAGATCCTGGTCAGCGGGCGCTCGTGCGAGAGCGTGGGCGAGTCGCGCGCCCTGCCGATGCTCGCTCGCCGGGCGTCGCCGGCGACCCTGACCCACCCACTCGCCGACGTCCTGAGTGAGGAATACCTGCTGACGCTGCGCCCCCTGGCGGTCCCGCCGGTGACACGCGTCATCGACAAGCACCCGGGCGGGTTCCTCCACCTGGGCCTGGCCTCGTGCATCCTCCCGGGCGCGCACGTGATCGAGACGCTCCGCGACCCGCGCGACGTCTGCCTGTCGTGCTACTTCCAGAACTTCGGCCCTCACCTGGGCTTCGCGACCGACCTGCGCCGCATCGCCCGCCAGCTCGTCGCGTGCCGGCGCTTGATGACCCACTGGCGCGAGGCGACGGACCTGGCCATCCACGCCGTCCGCTTCGAGACGCTGGTCAGCGAGCCCGAGGCGATGGTCCGCGAAGTCAGCGACTTCCTCGGGATCGAGTACGACCCGGCTTGCCTGTCCTTCCACGAGTCTCGCCGCCACGTGAACACCGCCAGCGCCGCCCAGGTCCGCCGCCCCCTGAACACCCACGGCGTCGGTCGGTGGCGGAACTATGAGACGCACTTGGCCCCGGTGCTCGAAGAACTCGAGAAGGCGGGCGTGTCCCTCGACGAAGAAACGCCGACCTAGTCCTTCGTCACCTCGTCCATCCCGACGCAGGTGCACATGAGGTTGCGGTCGCCGTACGGGTTGTCCACCCGCGCGACCGACGGCCAGCACTTGCGACGCCGCAGGTCCTCGCTCGGGAACGCCGCCCGCTCGCGCGGGTACGCGTGAGACCACGAATCGGCGCACACCATGTCGATCGTGTGCGGCGCGTTCCGCAGCGGGTTGTCCTCCCGGTCGAGCGTGCCCTCCTCGATCTCCCGGATCTCGTGGCGGATCGCGATCATCGCGTCGCAGAACCTGTCCAGCTCCTCCAGGGGCTCCGACTCGGTCGGCTCGATCATCAGCGTCCCCGGGACCGGCCACGCCATCGTCGGCGCGTGGAACCCGTAGTCCATGAGCCGCTTGGCGATGTCGTCGATCCTGATCCCCGCCATCGCCTCGAACCCGCGGCAGTCCAGGATGAACTCGTGCGCCACCCGACCCGACTGCCCCCGGTAGAGCACCGGGTAATGCCCCGTGAGGCGCTCGGCCATGTAGTTGGCCGCCAGCAACGCCGACTCGCTCGCCAGCTTCAGCCCGTCCGCGCCCATCATCGCGATGTAGGCGTAGCTGATGGGCAGGATCGCGGCACTGCCGTAGGGCGCCGCCGAGATCGGCCCGATCGCCTGCGCGCCCGCGCTGTCGGGACGAACGACCGGATGCGAAGGCAAGAACGCCGCCAGGTGCTGCTTGACGCCGATCGGGCCCATGCCGGGCCCGCCCCCGCCGTGCGGAATGCAGAAGGTCTTGTGCAGGTTCAGGTGGCTGACGTCGGCGCCGTAGTCGCCCGGGCGGCACAGCCCGACCTGCGCGTTCAGGTTTGCGCCGTCGAGGTACACCTGACCGCCATGCTCGTGGATGACGTCGCAGATCTCCCGGATCGCGGGGTCGAAGATGCCGGCGGTCGAGGGGTACGTCACCATCACCGCCGCCAGCGTGTCCGCGTGCTGCTGAGCCTTCGCCCGCAGGTCCTCGATGTCGATCTGCCCGTCGGCGGTCTTGACGCCCACGACGTGCATCCCCGCGATCACGGCGGAGGCCGGGTTCGTCCCGTGCGCCGACTCGGGGATCAGGCAGATGTTCCGATGCGACTCGCCTCGCGAGGCGTGGTACGCCCGGATCACCATCAGCCCCGCGTACTCGCCCTGCGAGCCCGCGTTGGGCTGCAGGCTGACCGCGTCGTACCCCGTGATCTCGACCAGCTGCGCCTCCAACCTGGCGAACAGCTCGGCGTACCCCGTCCACTGCTCACGCGGCGCGAACGGGTGCATGTGCGCGAAGGCGGGCCACGTGACGGGGATCATCTCCGTCGTCGCGTTCAGCTTCATCGTGCACGAGCCCAGCGGGATCATCGCGTGCGCCAGGCTCAGGTCGCGCGACTGCAGCTCCGTGATGTACCGGAGCATCGCCGTCTCGGAGTGGTATGTGTTGAAGACCGGGTGGGTCATGAAGCGCGTGGACCGCTCGAACACGGGCGGGATGTCCAGCGAAGCCTCCCGCGCCAGGGCCTCGACGTCCGCCGCGCCCGCGTGCCCGAAGACGGCGAGCAGGTCCGACAAGAACCCCACGTCGCTCGTCTCGTCGAGCGTGACGCCGAGCGTGCCGTCCCCGAAGTCGCGCAGGTTGATCCGCCGGCCCGCCGCGGCCTGAAGCACGCCCCGCGCCTCACCCTTCACCTTCACCCGCACCGTGTCGAAGACCAGGTCCTCCTTGATCTCGTGCCCGAGGTTCAGAAGCCCCCGCCGGAGCGTCTGCGTCAGCGTGCGGATGCGCCGTGCGATCTGCGTCAAGCCCTGTGGCCCGTGGTACACGCCGTACATCGAGGCCATGATCGCCAGCAGCACCTGGGCGGTGCAGATGTTGCTCGTCGCGCGGTCGCGTTTGATGTGCTGCTCGCGCGTCTGGATCGCCAGGCGCAGCGCCGGCGCCCCGCGCGCGTCCTTGGAGACCCCGACGATCCGCCCCGGCATCTTGCGGGCGTACTCCTCGCGCGTCGCCATGAACGCCGCGTGCGGCCCGCCGAACCCCATCGGCACGCCGAAGCGCTGGGCGCTGCCGACGCAGATGTCCGCCCCCCACTCGCCCGGCGGCCTCAGCAGCGTCAACGCCAGCAGGTCCGCCGCCGCCACCAGCAGCGCCCCATGCTCGTGCGCCGCCGCCGCCAGCGACTCGTAGCACTCCACACGCCCGTCCGTCGTCGGGAACTGCACCAGCACCCCGCGATACTTCGACGCGTCGGCGCCCTTCGGATCCCCGACCTCGACCGCGACCCCCATCGACTCGGCCCGCGTCCTGACGACCTCGATCGTCTGCGGGTGGCAGTCCGACGCGACGAAGAACGCCCGGGGACGCTTCGACGCGATGTGGACGCACATCGCCATCGCCTCGGCCGCCGCCGTCCCCTCGTCGAGCAGGCTTGCGTTCGCCAGAGGCAACCCCGTCAGGTCCGCGATCATCGTCTGGAAGTTCAAGAGCGTCTCGAGGCGCCCCTGCGAGATCTCGGACTGGTACGGCGTGTACTGCGTGTACCACCCCGGGTTCTCCAGGATGTTGCGCAGGATGACCGGGGGCGTCACCGTCCCCACGTACCCCATCCCCAGGCACGAACGCCAGACCTGGTTCTTCGACGCGAGCCCCCGCAGGTCCTCGAGCATCGCCCGCTCGCCCAGCGCCGGCGCAAGCCGAAGCTCCCCCTCCATCCGGATCGACGACGGCACGACGTCACGCACGAACGCCTCCATCGAGTCGTACCCCAGCGCATCGAGCATCCGCCGACGCTCACCCGCGTCGGGGCCGATGTGCCGGCGTGCAAACGTGTCCGTGGGGTCGAGCGCAGGCGTCGTCGAGGTCGGGGCTTTGCTGGTCATTGGGCTCGTCGTGGCGTCGAGTGTGGTCATCCCTGCTCCCTGCCCGGCGCCCCCAATCAACAAATCGCGGCCCCGGGACGCAACTGTAGCGGTCGAGCCCCGCCCCGGTTCCCCGCATCACGCCACACCCACGCCCGTACACTCGGGGTGAACCACCCGCGACGGAGGCAGGCGTTGAGACCCGACCGTGCGTTGCTCGCCCTCCTGCTCGTCGCACCGACGCTCGCGGCCCAGGACGCCCAACCGGCCCCCGAGCCGGCGTCTGAGCCAACTCTTGATCTGGTCGAGCGCTACCGCGAGTTCGTCAGCACGCTGGCCGACCCGGCGATGGAGGGGCGCCTCCCGGGCGAGCCCGGCGCCGAGATGGCCGCCTCCTACATCCAGGGCGTCTTCACCCGCCTTCACCTCGAGCCCGCGTTCCCCCAGACTTCGACCGCCGACGACGGGACCGAGGTGCTCACGCCCCGGGCGACGTACCGCCAGCCGATGGAGCTCGGCGCCGACGCCCGCGTCACCGCCGCCGTCGTCTCCATCGCGGGCGAGGTGCTGACACTGGGCCAGGACTTCACCGTCTTGGGCTTGTCGGCCAGCGGGAAGTTCGAGGGGACATGCACGTTCGTGGGGTACTCGATCCCCTCGGGTCCCAAGGGTTACCTCGGGTACGCGCCGAACACGAATCTGGGGGACAAGGCGGCGCTCATGCTCCGCTTCGAGCCCATGAACGAGCTCGGCGCGAGCAAGTGGGCCGACGAGGGGTGGACGCGCAACTCGATGCTGACCGCCAAGGTCGCCGCCGCCCAGCGACGGGGCGCCAAGGCCGCCATTGTCGTCACGCCCCCCGACGCCGCCGACGACCGCGTCGGGCGCCTGGCCGACACCAGCGAGACGCTCGACGGCCAGGGCTACTTCGACATCCCGGTCATCATGATCACCCCCGAGGTCGCCGACCGCCTCGTCAAGGCGGGCGACCCCCAGCATCGCGCCCTCAACGACCTCAAGGTTCTCGCCGACACCGAGCAGACGATCGTCGAGTTGCCCGAAGTCCAGGTCTCGATCGACGTCACAATCGAGTCGGCGCCGATCTCGACGGACAACATGGGCGCGGTCCTGCCC
Organism: Phycisphaerales bacterium; assembly: GCA_041402005.1. GTDB lineage: Bacteria > Planctomycetota > Phycisphaerae > Phycisphaerales > UBA1924 > JAJRXR01. Next base: position 409,267 of record JAWKTB010000004.1, read on the forward strand.
GGGCGGGGCGACCTCGCCGACGAGTACGTCGTGATCAGCGGGCACTACGACCACATCGGTCGGGGCGAGTGGGGCTCGCTCGCGCCCGATCGCGCCGGCGAGATCCACCCGGGCGCCGACGACAACGCCTCGGGCGCCGCGGGCGTCCTCTTGGCCGCCGAGATCATGCGCGACGCCTACGACAAGCTCCCCCCGGACCAGCCCGCCCGCTCGATCCTCTTCCTCTCGTTCACCGCCGAGGAATCGGGCCTCGACGGCTCGCGCTTCTACCTCGAGCACCCCATCGTCCCCACCGAGTCCCATGCCCTCGACCTGAACATGGACATGGTCGGCCGCATGCGCGATGGCTTCCTCTTCGTCGCCGGCGTCGAGTCCGGCGAGGGCCTCCTCGACCTCGCCCAGCCACACTTCACAGAGTCCGGCCTGGGCATCACCACCGCCCCCGGCATCGAGTCGGGACGCTCCGACCACGCCAACTTCGACGCCAAGCGGATCCCTTTCCTCCACTTCACGACCGGCGGGCACGCCGAGTACCACACCCCCGACGACACCATCGACACCATCGAGGTCGAGGGCGCCGTCCGCGTGCTCACCCTCCTGACCGACATCGCCCGCGACGAGGCGACACGCGAGGGGCACATGGCGTACACGGGCGAACGCCTCCGCCAGTCGCTCGCCGCGAAGGATCAGTCGCGTCCGCGCGTCCGCGTCGGTCTCGTCCCGGCGGCCCGCTCACCCCGCGCCGGCGTGCTCGTCCGCGCCGTCGCGCCCGACAGCCCTACCGCCGACGCCGGCCTCGAGGCGGGCGACCGGATCACGACGTGGAACGGCAAGGACGTCGCCGACGCCCAGGCCTGGGCCCAGCTCCTGCTCGAGAGTTCCCCGGGCGACACCGTCGAGGTCACGTTCTTCCGCAACGAGACCGAGATCACCCGGCGCATCCGCCTCAAGGGCGTCGGCGAGGAGTGACCGGGCCGTCGCCCGCGCTCAGCCGAACCAGCGCAGGCGCCATCCCCCGTGCTCGAAGACCATGTCCATGAAGGTCCACGTGAGGCCCCGTTTGCCAAGCCCCGTCAACTCCAGGCGGAACACGTTGTCCCCCTGGGCCTTCATGAACACGCCGGGCGTGAACTCACCCATCGGCATCGCATTGAACAGCTTGCGGATCACGTCCTGATGCTGCTGGAGGTACTTGAAGCCCTCGAGCGGGTCGACGCCGCGCTCGGCGAACTCCTTCTTCGAGATCTCGCTGAGCACCTGATCGACGAAAAGCTCCGGCTCGTTATTGGCGAGCGTCGTGTAGATGTGCGCCATGAGCTGGCGCCCGGTCTTGGACACGAGGATCACCGTGCCGTCCTCGTGCTCGATCCGGAGCGTCTGTTTCTCGGCGTCGAGCACCTCGCCCTTGCCCTGGACGCTCTTCTTCGCCCCCTTGGTCGTCACGTCCGTGCCGACCTGGGCGCCGGGCAGGCCCGACAGCATCGGCTCGTACTTGACGACCCGCTGGTATCGACACCCCCCCGCCACCAGCAGGAGGACGACCATCGCGGGGATGAGCCAGGACGTGCGCATCGCTGGTGTCACTCTTCGCCCCGCCCCGCCCCCGGTTCGCCCCCCAGCAGGCGCGAGACCTTCGCGTTGACGAACCGGGCATGGTGCTCGAAGTGCCAGACCTCGAAGCAGACCATGGCGCGGACGCTCAGCTCGCCGAACTCCGGGTGCATCGCCACCCGCTCCCACGCGCCCTCGGGCACGAGCTCGAGCGTCGAGGCCGTCCACTGACGCAGCGTGTGAACCGCCGCGACGAACGCCCCGACTGGCGGCCTAATCGCCCCGCCCCCGAACGTCGCCCCGATCCCCCCGCCGTAGATCCCCGAGTCCACGAACGCCTGCTCGTCCCACGTCTGCACGACCGGGCGATCCTCCGCCAGCGCCCTCCGGATCCGGTGCGTCTGCACCACCTCTGTCTCCGCGAGGTGCCCGAGAACCACCCGGATCGGCCACTTGCCCACCCCCGCGTCCCCCAGGAACGCCATGTCGAGTTGCTCGTCGTCGAGGGAGAAGACGCGGGGGTCGAGGCGATCGACCGCCGTGCGGAACCGGTCGAGCAGGACGCCCGCCTCCAGCCCCGCCAGCTCGCGCTCGAACGGCGCGTACGCGTCGAATGTGGTGCCCAGGCCCCGCGTCATGCCACCTCCGCTGCCCCGACGATACGCCCCGCCCCCAGGCGGTACCCTCCACGCGATGGCCGCCCCCCGCCCGAACCCCTCTGAGCGTCGTCTCGCCCTCCGCGTCGTGACGATGCCCCGCGACACGAACCCCTACGGCACCATCTTCGGCGGCGTCATCCTCTCCTACATCGACCAGGCCGCCTTCGTCCAGGCCCTGTGCCACGGCGACTTCATCTGGGTCACCGCCTCCATCGAGCGCGTCGACTTCCTCGCCCCCGTGAACCTGGGCGCCGTCGTCACGCTCTACACCCGCACCGTCCGCGCCGGGCGGACCAGCGTCACGATTGAGGTCGAGGTCGAGACCCAGCGCGACCCAGCGGTCGAGCCGGTCCGCGTCACCACCGCCACCACCACCCTCGTCGCCCTGGATGCCCAGGGACGCCCCACCCCGTTTGCCGCCTCCAACTCCTGAGCTATCCTGAGGCCAAACACCTTCCCACGGAGTTCGACGTGCCCCTCGGCAACTTCTTCGGCAAGTCCAAAAAACCCGACGATAACGCCCAGCCCGCCGGCGGGGGCGAGGTCCTTCTCGACTCGGTCCACGCCCGGGCCGAGGGAATGCCCGGCTACGCCGCGGCGACCGTCAAGACCGAACGCATCGCCGAGCGTGAGGGCCCCATCCTCGTCACCGAGCTCAGCCAGGCCGCCAAGAGCCGCGACCACCGGATCATCCTCGACCTCGCCGAGGTCTACCTGATCAGCTCCGCCGGCATCGGCTCGCTCGTCCAGCTCCACCGCGCCTGCGCCGCCGACAACGGCAAGCTCGTCCTCTTCGGGCTCAACCGCGAGCTGCTCGAGCTGCTCCGCATCGCGCGCCTCGACCGCATGTTCAACATCGCCAAGTCGCGCGAGGACGCCGTCGAGGCGGTGGCGTGAGCCTCGGGGCAGAGAACCCCCCCATCTCTCCTTCGACCCGCGACGATCTCCCGCGCCTGGGCGTCTTCCTGTCCGGCGGCGGACGCACCCTCGAAAACCTGCTCGAGCGCACGCACGCGGGCGATCTCCCCGCGACGATCGCGCTCGTCGTCGCTTCGCGTGAGTGCCGAGGCGCGGACATCGCCCGCGCCGCGGGCGTCGAGACCCTCGTCCTGCCCGGACGCTTGAGCGCCGATCAGGTCGGATCGCTCGCCCGCGACCACCGCCTCGACTGGATCGTCCTCGCGGGGTACCTCAAGCTCCTGGCCATCCCCCCCGCCCTCCGGGGCCGCGTGGTCAACATCCACCCCGCCCTCCTGCCCTCCTTCGGCGGGCCCGGGATGCACGGCCTGCACGTCCACCAGGCCGTCCTCGCCTCGGGCGCCCGAGAATCGGGATGCACCGTCCACCTGTGCGACGACCGGTATGACACGGGGCCCGTCATCCTGCAGAAGCGGTGCCCGGTCCTGCCCGATGACACCCCAGAGAGCCTCGCCGAGCGGGTCTTCGCCCTGGAACGCAACGCCTACCCCGAGGCCCTCGTACAACTCCTCGCCGGGCGCGCCCCCGAAGGGCGCCGCCCCACGACGGGCGAGTGAGACGAGCACGGGAGGGCACGAAGCCCGCCGAACGCCCAGCGCCGACCCCCACCCATGCCGACCCCCGCCGCCATCCTCAGGGTTCTGCCGCCAGTGGTCCTGGCCCTGGTGACGCTCCCCGCGCCCGCGCACATGCAGGACGAGGAGGGCGACGACGCGCTGCTGCTGATCGACGAGTGGCTGCTCGACGAGCCCGTCCCCCCGCCGGCGTCCGTCGGTCCGGACGCGACGCCCACGCAGAAGGCGAAGGCCGCCCGTCTCGAGCGCGAGGCCCTCCGGGCGATCGACCGGGGCGAGTTGGAACGAGCCGAGGCGCTCCTCGACGAGCAGCGCCAGCTCACCCCCAACTCCTACGTCGTCTACTACAACCTCGCCTGCGTGCGCGCGCTGATGGGTCTTCCCGCGGAGGCGACCGACATGCTCGCCGCCGCCATCGAGCACGGCTTCGACGACATCCACCAGCTCCGACGCGACCCCCAGCTCGACACCATCCGCGACCAACCCCTCTACGAGGACGTCGTCAACCACTGGGACGCCATCCTCGACGCCCGCCGCGACGCCAACGTCGAGCACATCCGCTCCTGGCTCGACGGACGCTACGAGGAGGCGACCGACGCCGCCCTGCGCCTCACCATCTTGAGCGCCCACGACGAGACCTCGACGCAGGAGTCGCTCCGCGAGCTGAACGCGATCGCCGGCTGGGCCCGCGACAACGTCTTCCCCGACCTGCTCGACCCCGCGCAGACGAGCGAGGACCCTTGGGTCGTCGTCGTCCTCCCCAACGCCAAGGACTTCACGCAGTGGTCGGTCGGCGTGCTGGGGGGGTCCGCCCGCGGCAACTTCTCACAGGTCGGCGGCGCGTACCTCCACGACACCAAGCACCTCGTCGCCCAGAACCTGGGGACCACGCTCCGCCACGAGTTCTTCCACGTCCTGCACTGGCGCGACATGACCCGCCGGGGCCAGGTCGCGCCGATCTGGATCCAGGAGGGTCTCTGCTCGCTCATCGAGGACTACGACCTCCGCGCCGGCAAGATCGTCGTCGCCCCCTCCTGGCGCTCCAACATCGTCAAGCGCCAACTCGACATCGGGCGCCTCGTCACCATCACCGACCTCGCCACGTACTCGCAGCTCGAGTTCTCGAACCAGCGCCCGCTCTCCAAGTACGCCCAGGCCCGCACCGTCTTCCTGTACCTGGCCAGCATCGGCAAGCTCGGCGAGTGGTACGCCGCCTACACCGCCGGCTTCGACGACGACCCCACCGGCGTCAAGGCCTTCGAGACCGTCTTCGCCAAGCCCATCGACCAGGTCGAGAGCGACTACCGCGACTGGGTGCGCACGCTGCCCATGGTCCCTGAAACAGGCTCCGAGCTGAGCGCCACCCTCGGCGTCGAGATCGAGAACGGCGACGGCGACGGGCCCGTCGTCACCGCCGTCAGCCTCGACGCCCGCAAACGCACCGGCCTTCGCCCCCTCGACCGCATCACCGCGATCGACGGCGCCCCGACCCGCGACCTCCAGGAACTCATCCGCCGTCTGGGCGCCTACGCCCCCGGCGCCGAGGTCGAGCTCTCCGTCCGACGGGGTTTCTCGCGTCACGAGACGCTGAAAGCCTCGCTCGCGGCCCGGTAGCCCCGGGATTCGCTGCAACGCTTGCCACCATCTCGCGTATGCTGGCGGCGTCCGGGGGGAACGCAGCATCGCATCACCGCCCGCGGTGGGCCCCTGTCGGAGCCTTGCCATGCGCACCACCGCCCTCGTCACCCTGGCCATCCTCCTCGCAGGCACGACCGCGCTCGCCGGCCCGCCGGCGTCTGTCTTCGTGCAATCAGGTGATCCCAGCGGGCCAGACTGGGAAGCGTTCGCAGGGCAGGACCCGGCGGCGGACCTCGAGCCCGACGACGTCTTTGATTTCCTCGACGTATTCGCCCTATTGATCGCTTTCGGAGGAGGCTGCCCCTGAACGAGGACGCCCATACGGCCCCTGTCCGGCGCCGCCCTTCCGGTCTCCGGTACGCCGCTGTTTCCGCCGGGCGGCAACCCGACGTCCCCTTTCGACGAATACTATGTCACACAAGGTATGTGGCGTCAAGTATGACCCGTGGGGAGGACAAACCGTGAAGCTCGAACGCGAACTGATGCGTGGCGCTGGCCCGACCGCCGTCCTTCAGCTCCTCGCAAACCGCGAGATGTACGGATACGAGCTCGTCGAGGCCCTCTCCAAGCGCACCGACGGCGTCCTGGCGATGGGTCAGTCCACCCTGTACCCCATGCTCTACAACCTCGAGGCCAAGGGCCTGATCGAGGCCGATTGGCGGACCAGCGACTCCGGGCGGGACCGCAAGTACTATCGCCTGACGGGCTCGGGGCGGAAGAAGCTCGCCGCGGACCGGAAGGCCTGGAACGCGCTGGCGGGCGCCATGACCGCCCTCGGCGTCGTCTCCACCGGGGTGGAGGGAAGCCCGGCATGAATGCCGACGCGACTCGCAACCCGCTGGCCGTGGCATGGCGCTGGTCGATCCACTACTCGCCGATCATGCTCGCAGTCCGTGGCGTCTCCGAACGCGTGCGTCGTCACCGCCACGCCGCCGCGATGATCGCCCGCACGGACCTGCCCGCGCCGGTCCGTGAAAGGATCGGCCAGATCGTCCGGCGCACACGCTTGCACGCGACCGAGCAGGTCGAGGTCGCCCGCGAGCTGCTGGCCCACGCGCTCGACGCGAGGGCCGACGCGAAGGGTGAGAACGAGATCCTCGCCTCCTTGGGCGATTCCCGCGCGGTCGGCCGCCTGATCCGCCGGGCGGTCAAGCGCAAACGCCCCCTCGTCTATCAGCTCCGACGCTGGGCGATGCGCACGCTGCTCGCGGCGTTCGCGGTTGTTTTCGTGTTCTATCTGGTGCTCGCCACCCGGTTCTACATGGGCTCCCCAAGCATCAAGACCGACTACTTCGCGAAGCTCAACGCCCCGATCCACGCCATGCCCGAGGGGGACAAGGCCTGGCCCGTGTACCTGGACGCGATGATGGAGTGGAGCCGCGTCGAGAAGCGCCTGCGGGAGACCTCCGTCGCCGACCCGAACGCCGAGGACTGGACCGTACGAGGCCCGGGCGTGGACTTCCTCTACAGCGTCCCCAAACACCACCCCGACTACGAGGCGACCGTCGCCGCCCTCAAGGCGTACCGCCCCACGCTCGACCGAGTCGCCGACGCGACGCGCCGCCCGTCCTTCGGCGCCCTGTACTCGTACCGCACACGCTCGGTCGAGATCGAGGGCGTCGGACGCTCGACCGAGGTGACCGTCGAGCCCGACCCCGACCCCAGGGACCAGCAGCCACTGCTCTTCGGCATCATGCCCCACCTGGGCAAGTCCCGCCAGATCGCCCGCATCTTCGCCTTCGACATCGAGGTCGCGATGGACGACGCCGACGCCGACCGCATCGTCGTCGACACACGCGCCCTGCTGGGGCTCTCCCGCCAGCTCTCGAAGGAGCCCGGCCTGATCTCCTCGCTCGTCGGCGTGGCGATCTACCGCCTCGCCATGAACCGGCTGGCAACCGTGATCGACGAGACGCCCGACTTGCTCTCGCACGACCAGCTCGTCATCCTCTCGCACGACATCGCGGCGGGGCGAGACTCCACCGTCACGCTCGATTTCGACTCCGAACGCATGGTGTTCGCGGATCTGCTCCAGCGCACATTCACGGATGACGGGCACGGCGGCGGGCGCCTCACCCCCGCCGGGGCACGCATGATCTCCGAGCTGACCGAACCCCCCATCGACTTCGGTACGATCCCCGAGCACGGGGACCTGTGGGTCAGCCGCTCGGCGGGCTCGCTCGTCATGCCGATCGTCGGCGCCACGGTCCGGGGGCGCGCCGAGCAGTCCCGGATGCACGCCGAGATGATCGCCGCCGCCGAGTGCTGCGTCGCCTCCGGCCCCAGCTCCATCTCCGACATCCTCGAGCCCGTGCAGCACAGGCTCGACGCCCTGGACCGGGAACCGATGTCGTGGTACCCGCTGGCCCAGATCCTCCCGGCGATCGCCAACGCCGTGAACACCGTCTTCGCAACCCGATCCTCCGCCGACGCGACGCTTGCCCTTCTCGCCGCGACCGCCTACCGACAGGACCACGCCCGCTGGCCGACCACGCTCGACGAGCTCGTGCCGACCTATCTGCCCAGCGTGCCCGACGACCCCTTCGCGCCCGATTCGCGCCTGCGGTACCGCCTGGACGAGGACGGGCCGACGCTCTGGTACGCCGGCCCGGACGGGGACGACGACGACGGACGCCGCCCGGCCTCCGACGCGACGCAGAAGCTCCGCAGGATCAGCGACGTCCGGGCTCGTTACGACGCCACCGCCCCCGAGCACCTGCCCGACGGCGACTGGGTCGTCTTCCCGCCCGAGGACTAGGGCCCGCTGTCCACATCCGCGCCTTCGGGGCCGCCGCGCTCTACCTTCCGCCAGAGCCACGGAGGGCCCCGATGCGCCAGTACCTCGACCTCCTCGAGCACGTCCTGCACCGGGGCGTCAAGCGCGACGACCGCACCGGCACCGGCTCGCTCGCCCTCTTCGCCGCACAGACCCGCTACGACCTCGCCCACTCCTTCCCCCTCCTCACCACCAAGAAACTCCACACCCGCTCCATCGTCCACGAGCTGCTCTGGTTTCTGAGGGGCGACACCAACGTGCGCTCGCTCAACGACGTCGGCGTCTCCATCTGGGACGAGTGGGCCGACCCCGAGACGGGCGATCTCGGCCCCGTCTACGGCGCCCAGTGGCGCGCCTGGCCCGCCCCCACCCCCGAAAACCCGGGCGCCTCGATCGACCAGATTGCCAACCTCGTCGAGGGCCTCAAGGCCAATCCGTTCTCCCGCCGCCACGTCGTCACCGCCTGGAACCCCGCCCTACTCGACGCGATGGCCCTGCCCCCCTGCCACTGCCTCTTCCAGCTCTTCGTCGCCCCCGCCGACGATGGCGGGCCCCACATGCTCTCCTGCCAGCTCTACCAGCGATCCGCCGACCTCTTCCTCGGCGTCCCCTTCAACATCGCCAGCTACGCCCTGCTCACCTGCATGCTCGCCCAGGTCTGTGGCTACCGCCCGGGCGAGTTCGTCCACACCCTCGGCGACGCCCACCTCTACCTCAACCACATCGACCAGGCCCGCGAGCAGCTCTCCCGCGAGCCCCGCACGCCCCCCACCCTCCGCCTGAGCCCCGGTGTGACCTCGATCTTCGACTTCCGGTACGAGGACGTCGAGTTCCTGAACTACGACCCGCACCCCGCCATCAAGGCGCCCATCGCCGTCTGACTCCTCCCCCTGGTGGGACAGGCGTCCCGCCTGTCTTCCTAGAGTCGAACGATGCCTGCAGACACCACCCCCGGCATCGTCCTGGTCGCCGCCGCCGCCGAGAACGACGTCATCGGACGCGATGGTGGTCTGCCGTGGCGTCTTCCCGACGACCTCGCCCACTTCAAGCGGGTGACGATGGGGCACGCCGTCATCATGGGGCGGGCCACGTTCGAGGAGTCAGGCCGCCCCCTGCCCGGTCGCACCAACATCGTCATCACCACGCGCGATGACTGGCGCCCCGACGGCGTCGAGATCGCACGCTCCCTCGACGACGCGATCGCCATCGCTGATCGGACCCATCCGGGTCAGGACCGCATGGTGATCGGCGGCGGGCGGGTCTTCCGCCTCGCGCTACCACTAGCGACCCGGATCGAACTGACCCGGGTCCATGCCGAGGTCGAGGGCGACACCACCTTCCCCAGGCTGGATGAATGCTGGGTCGAGGTCCGCCGGGCCGACCACCCTGCCGACCCCCGCCACGCCTTCTCCTTCACCTTCTTGACCTACGTCCGCCGGGCGGACGCCTGAGGTCTCGCCAGCAATCTCGTGAGAATCTGGGGGATTTCCCCCCTCCTGGTTCGCCCTGGAGGGGGTGTGCTGGCTGTCCTGGGCCAAAAACCCGAGATTCCGCACCCGATTCGTTGGCCAGAACCCGGAAAGGGAGGCACCTTCTCAGTGGGTCAGGAACGAGTGAGTTCGTTCGAAATCTGTTTGTGGGACATCACCAATCCACGTGAGGAGATCTCAAATGAAGAGCGGTATCGCGATCGCCGCCGTCGCAGGCCTCGCCACCGTCGCGTCGGCGCAGGGCACCAAGGGATTCGTCGAGCTGACCGCCAACGGCTCGAGCGGCACTGTTGCCGTCGCCGTCGGTGACGTGGTCACCATCGGCGTCTCGGTCGATGACATCAGCCCGACCGGCGTTCTGTCCTTCGACATCCAGGTGACCTCGGCTGACGCCGGCTTCACCGTCCTGGGCGCCCCGACGTTCAACGCGGCCATCTTTGGCCCCGGCGGCGCGGCCCTGGCCAACGGCGCCACCGGCCTCGGCGGCTCCACCGACATCCTCGGGCCGACGTTCGACGCCCCCCTTAACGCCCTCGCCTACGTCTACACCTTCCAGATCATGATCACCGCCGCCTTTGACGGTGAGATCGTCTTCGTCTCCTCCGACGGCTCCGGCCCCAACGCCGCCATGCAGTACGCCATCGGCGGTGGCATCGTCCTTCTCCCGGGCCAGTACGACCAGATCAACCACTCCACGCTCCGCCTCACCCCGGCTCCGTCCGGCATGGCGCTCATGGGCCTGGGTGGCCTGATCGCGGCCCGTCGTCGCCGCAGCTAACCCGCTGCGACCCGGCGACCACCCTCTGGGAGGAGGGGAAGCCGCCGCGGAAAAGACAGTCAAACCCCCGTCCGCCAACGCGGGCGGGGGTTTTTGCTTTCAAACACCCCATTTTGACGTCGCCGCATCCTTCCCCCCCTCAAAATCGCCCTCTCGTGGCCGGGGAAACGCACAGAACTGGCGCGAAGATCCGGCTCAGAGCCCCCTGAGCGGCTTTGAGGCGAACTGCTCATCCGCATGCCCAGATCTATGGGACCACGCCAGTTATGGCGGACCCGCCCACAATCCGGCCAAATTTTACCGCCGAATTCGCTGGCATTTCCCGTTGCATGTGCCCCGCCCCTCCGGTAGCATCACGGCGGGTCAGGAACGAGCTTCTCGTTCATGAGAGTCATTTGTGATGGCGGGCTTCCGCCCGTCGTGAGGAGAAAGAAGAATGAAGAGCGCAATTGCAGTTGCTGCTGTGGCCGGTCTCGCGACCGTCGCCTCGGCTCAGACCGGCACCGTCACCCTGACGGCTGGCGGGATGACCGGCTCGATCTCGGCTGCCTCCGGTGACATGATCACCATCAACGTGTACGCCGCGTCCGACAGCGGTCCTGGCGTGTTCAGCTTTGACATCCAGGTCACCTCCGGCGACGGCGGCTTCTCCGTCTCCGGCGGCCCCACCGTCGGCGGCGCGTACGTCTTCGGCTGGGCCGGCTCGGCCCTGGCCAACGGCGCCACCGGCCTCGGTGGTTCGACCGACATCTTTGGCCCCACCTTCGACGCCCCGCTGGACGGGCTCCTGCTCTACTCCTTCCAGGTCACCTACAACGGTGGCACCGTCACCTTCAACAGCTCTGACGGCGCCGGCCCCAACCCGGCCCTCCAGACCGTCACCGAGGGCGGCATCGTCCTCCTGCCGGCCCAGTTCGCCAGCATCGTTCACGACTCGCTGACGATCACCCCGGCTCCGTCGGGCATCGCTCTGCTCGGCCTCGGTGGCCTCGTCGCCACCCGCCGTCGCCGCTAATCCGATCCTCTTCGGATTCTGCTGCACACACACAGTTCCCCCGTCCGCGACAGCGGGCGGGGGACTTTTTTTACGCCCTCCTTCTCTAGGGAATGATCTACGCATCGGATACCCTGCGCGCAGGAGGAAGAGAGAGATGCGCTCCACAATCCCGCTTACCGTGATCGCCGTTGCTGGCCTGACCACCGCAGTCCAGGCCCAGACCAAGGGCTCCGTGATCCTGACGGCGAGCACGACCTCGCTCCTGATCGGTGACCTCTTCACCATCGGCGTCTACGCCGACGATGACGGCTCGACCCCGGGCGTCTTCTCCTTCAACATCGCCGTCGATGTCGGCCCGAACCTTCAGATCGTCACTGGTCCCACGGTGGGCGGCGCATACGTCTTTGGCTGGGCCGGCTCCATGACCTCCACGAGCGTCGAGGGAATCGGCGGCTCGACCGACATCTTCGGCCCCACCTTCGACGCCCCCCTCAACAACCTCCTCCTCTTCAACTTCCAGGTCGTGGTCGTCGGAAGCCCCATCGGCCTCCTCGCCAGCTCGCGCACCGGCTCGGGCCCCAACCCGGCCCTCCTCACCGCCAGCGAGGGGGGCATCGTCCTCCTGCCAACGCCCTACAACCAGCTCAACTTCGGCTCGCTCAGCATCCCCGCGCCGGGCAGTGCGGGCCTTTTCGTCGCAGGGTCACTGCTCGCCGCACGTCGTCGTCGCCGCTGATTCGACCCGCTTCGGATCCTGCTGCACACTGGTCCCCCGTACGCAACAGCGGGCTGGGAGTTTTTCCCTCCCCCCTCGTATGAGGTGTTCCACGCATCGGATAGCCTGCGCCCAGGAGGGAATGAGAGATGCGCTGCACCGCCCCGCTCGCCGTGATCGCCCTCGCCGGCCTGACGACCGCCGCCTCCGCCCAGACCAAGGGCACGATCACGCTGACGATCTTGAATGTCAGCGAGAACATCTACGCCGTCAACGTCTACGCCGATGACGTCGGCGCTCCCGGCGTCTTCGCATTCGACATCGCCATCGACCTCGTCGGCGCCGGGACGCTCCTGACCGGACCGACACAGGGCGGCGCGTACGTCTTCGGCTTCTCCGGAGGCCTCACCCCGACAGGCGTCGAGGCCGTCGGCGGCTCCACCGACATCTTCGGACCGACCTTCGACGCGCCTCTCAACGCCCTCCTCCTCTTCTCCTTCCAGTTCCAGCACTTTGGCGGGTTCGTCGGCGCGATCGCGCACGACGGCTCCGGCCCCAACCCGGCCCTCCAAACCGTCACCGAGGGCGGCATCGTCCTCCTCCCCGCCAACTACGACGAGATCAACTTCGACAGCGTGAGCTTCCCCGCGCCCTCGAGCACCGCCCTGCTGGGCATAGGAGCGATCCTGGGCGCCCGCCGACGTCGCCGCTGACCCCCCACCCCGCGGCCACGATTCTGGCCTTCTTGCCCAGACCACCGTCGCCCGCGGACTTTCCTGGTCATGATTGTCCGCCGAGGTACGTTTCGAGAAGCCTCGGAGGGGTCATCATGCAAACCCGCGCCCTCGTGGCGGTCGCCGCCCTTGCCGCCCTTGCCGGTCTTGCCACCGCCACCAAGGCGCAGACGATCGGCTACGTCACGCTGACCGCCTCCGCCACCACCGTCAGCGTCGGCGACACCTTCACCATCGGCGTCGTCCTCTCCGACAACATCCCGGGGAACTCGGTCTTCACGTTCGACATCCTGGTCGCCGGCGCCGGCGCCCCCTTCTCGACCGTGCCCGGGAGTCTCGTCGACGATCCCTCCGGCTCCGGCTTCATCTTCGGCTTTCTCGGTCAGGTCAACCCCGACGGCGCCCAGGGCCTCGGCGGCCCCGCCGACGCTTTCCCGCCGACCTTCGAGACCCCCCTCGACGACCTGACCGTCTTCACCTTCCAGGTCCTCGCCACGCACGCCGGCGTCATCACCTACACCCCCGAGGACGGCCCAAGCCCCAACATCGCCATGCAGACTTGGATGGCCGGGGGGATCATTCTCCTCCCGGCGTGGTACGACGACATCGTCTTCGAGAGCGTGACGGTCAATGTCATCCCCGCGCCGCCCGCCGCGGCGCTGCTCGCCCTCGCCGTTCCGCCCGCCATCCGTCGCAGACGCGCCGAGGAGCCACGCCCATGAACCGACGCACGCTCGCTGTCGCGGCTCTCACCGGCCTCGTGACCAACGCCCCTGCCCAGACGATCGGCACGGTCACGATCACCACCTCCGTCACCACGGTCAACGTCGGTGATACGTTCACCGTGGGCGTGTTCCTCACGGACAACACCCCGGGCATCTACGTCGGCGCCTTCGACGTGCATGTGTCCGGCGTCGGCGCCGCGTTCTCGACCGTTCCCGATGGTCTCGTGATCGACCCTTCCGGCTCGGGGCTCGTCTGGACCGACGGCTTCCTCGGCGGCATCGAGCCCGACGGGGCCCGAGGCGCTGGGAGTTCGATCAATCTCATCTTCCCGTTCTCCCCGGATCAGCTCGAAGACCTGACCGTCTTCTCGTTCCAGGTCCGGGCGACCCAGGGCGGCATCATCACCTTCAACGCCTCCGACGCCGGCCTCACCGACATCGTGGACGCCATCGGATGGATCAACAGCTGCGGCGTCGGACCGTGCTTCATGCCCTACGACGAAGTCACCTTCAACAGCGCCACAGTGACCGTCATCCCCACGCCACCATCGCTCATCCCCCTCGCACTCGCAGCCCCGATTGTCACACGCCCCAGACGCCGACCGATCCGCGTCAGTACTGCAGCACCGCGTGCACCGGCGCGTACCCCGCGAGCTTCTCCCGCCCGCCGAGGTACTTGAGCTCGATCAGCACCACGATCCCCGCGATCTGGGCGTCCGTCTGACGCACCAGCTCGCAGCTCGCCCGCATCGTCCCGCCCGTCGCCAGCAGGTCGTCAACCACGAGCACCCGCTTGCTCCCCTGCAACGCGTCCGAGTGGATCTCCAGGCGGTCCGTCCCGTACTCGAGCTCGTAGTCCACGCCGTGCACGCTCCGGGGCAGCTTGCCCGGCTTGCGGATCGGCACGAACCCCGCCGCAAGCGCCTGCGCGATCGCGATCCCGAAGATGAACCCGCGGCTCTCCGCCCCGATCACCAGGTCGATCCCCTTGCCCCGGAACGGGTTGGCCATCAGCTCCACCGACAGCGCGAGCGCCGACGGATCCGCCAGCAGCGGCGTGAAATCGCGGAACACGATCCCCGGTTTCGGGAAGTCCTGCACGTCCCGGATCAATCCCCGCAGCCGCTCCACCGAAGCCAACGCGTCCATTGCCGCCCTCCGTCACGCCCGCCGCGACGGGTGAGCATATCGCCCCGCCGAGCGCGAATCGCGAACCCGCGAATCGCGAATCGGAAGGCACGGACACCACCCATCGATCCCCTCGACGCCCACCGCGTCTCTCAGCCCCGCCACGTTGCCCCTCGCGATTTCGCCACTTCGCGACTTCGCCGCGTGGCGTTTCGCCACTCCGCGCCCTCCCCCATACACTCCCCCAATGCCCTCGCCGCGGAAGACCGCAAAACCCCTCGAGATCGTCGAGCCCCTCGGCGCCCGCGTCCTCATCCGCAAGGACGAGGACAAAAAGCAAACCAAGGCCGGCCTCCACCTCCCCGACAAGATCGAGATCCCGACGATCACCGGGCGGGTCGTGACCGTCTCGGCCCAGGTCGCCGCCGACAGCGACTACCCCATCCGCCAGTACGACCGCGTCCTGTTCAACCCCAAGCACGCGATCCCGGTGGACTTCGAGGGCGACAACCGCCTCTTCGTCGTGCCGGTCGAGGACGTGGTGGCGGTGTTCCGAAAGGACGGGGAGTAGGCGAGCCGGCGCCACTGTCCGCCCCTCGTCCGCGCTGTCCTCCCGCTCTCCCCATGGATTACCTCAAGTACTACTCCCTCGAAGACTACCTCTTCAACGTCGTCCATCCCAGGTTTCAAACCGATGGCGCGCTGTCCGCCTTCGATTTCTTCTCCATCGTTGTCTGGAAGGCAAACAGGGCCAAGTCGAAGGTTGCCCGCCTCCTGATGACGCACGACCCCGATCGCCGGGATTCACTCGACCAGATCTGCAATGACCTGACCCGCCAGCTGAACGCCATGGCAAGCGACGAGGAGAGGTTGAAGTTCCTCATGCAGCATCGTGGTTTCAGGCTACCTATGGCATCCGCGATACTCACTGTTCTCTGGCCGGACTCCTTCTCCGTCTATGACGTTCGGGTCTGCGACCAGCTCGGTGATCATCACCGCCTTGCAAATCTGGTGAGCTGGCGTTCGATATGGACGGGCTATCAGGCGTTCCTCTCGGACGTGCATGCTGCCGAGCCACGCGGGCTTTGCCTCCGGGATAAAGACCGGTTCCTGTGGGGACGATCAGCGGCATACCAACTGCGGACCGACATTCAGCGATGTTTCGCGCCGAAAGACGACGAGGTTCTGTTTGACGGATCCACCAAGGGCCAGTAGGTCGGGCATCTTGCCCATTTTCCTGAGAAGGAATGTGGATTCGTACGGGCTGGAAGCCCATCCCACCGATCCGTCGAACAGGACCTCGCCCCGCGCCTACCAATCCCCATGCGTTCGCTCGACCACAATGCGTTGAGGCACACGACCGCCGCCATACTCCTACTCGGCGCGGCCACCCTCCCCGCCTGCACCGTCGCCGCCGCCAGCGCCGCCGTCGGCGCCGCCCAATCCGGCGCCTCCATCATCAAGAAGGGCCGCGTCACCACCGCCCTGCTCGTCCGCTACGACGACGTGCTCACCGGCGTGAGGCAAGCCGCCGCCACCCTCGACCTCGACACCCGACGCATCGTCGAGAAGGACGGACGCACGTCCTTCTTCTACGAGGAGGAAGACGGCGGCAAGATCGCCGTCTACGTCGCCCACCGGACCGACACCGTCACCTCGCTCATCGTCGATGTCGGCGCGACCGGGCGAGCCGACGTCGCCCGCCTCATGCACGCGCAGATCATCGACCACCTCGCCGAGGCCAACGCCTTCCTCGAGGACTGGACACCCCAGACCGGCCCGGTCCCCGCCGCCAGCCAGGAGTAGCCGCGCCCCACCCCGCCCCCCGACCGATACGCTTGCCCGATGCCCGACCCGTTCCTGCTCCCCCTCGACGAGCTGCCGGACCCCTGCCGGTCCCCCCTCGTCCGACGCCCGGGTCAGGCGCCCCCGGCCGTCTCCGTCCGCCCGCCCGGATCCAAGAGCATCACCAACCGCCTCCTCCTGCTCGCAGCCCTCTGTGACGGCGTCTCCACCCTCCACGCCCCCTCCTCGAGGCCGACGACACCGCCCGCATGATCGCCGCCCTCCGCCACCTCGGCGCCGACATCCCCCCCTCCCCCGCTCCCAGCGGGGGAGGTGTCGAGCGCAGCGAGACGGAGGGGGTCCGCCCCCCCCTGTCCCTGAAAATCCACGGCGTCGCCGGACGCTGGCACCCCCGTCTCCCTGAGGGCTCCGCCAACCTCACCCTCCACCTGGGCAACGCCGGCACCGCCACCCGCTTCCTCGCCGCCGCCTCGCTCCGCTCACCCATCCCGATCACGATCGACGGCGACGAGCACATGCGCCGCCGCCCCATCGCGGGCCTCGTCACCCACCTCCGCGCCCTCGGCGCCCAGGTCGAGCATCTGGCCTCGCCGACGGCGCCCCCGATCCGAATCTCTCCCCCCGACCGTCTCACCACGAACGCGCTCGAAATCCCCCCCACCGCCTCGAGTCAGTTCATCAGCGCCCTGCTGCTGGTCGCGCCCTGGCTCGAGGGAGGCCTGACGCTCCGCCTCCTCCCGCCGATCACCAGCGCCTCGTACGTGCGCATGACGCTCTCGCTTCTCGAGCGTCTGGAGGTCGAGGTGCAGGCGAGCGACGACCTCTCGGTCGTGCGCGTCCCCCATGGCCCGCCCCACGCCTTCGAGATGGACATCGAGCCGGACGCCTCGGGCGCCACCTACTTCTGGGCCGCCGGCGCTCTGCTCCCCGGCGCGAGCGTCAGGGTCGAGGGCCTCGGCGCCGAATCACTCCAGGGCGACGCGGCGTTCCCCGACCTGCTCGCCCGCATGGGCGCCCGCGTCCGCGAGCAGCGCAACACGCCGAGCGCTCCACCATCGACCAGCGTCGCGGCGCCGACCGACACCCTCCGCCCCATCATGTGCGACATGGGCGACATGCCCGACGCCGCGATGACTCTGGCCGCCGTCGCCTCGTTCGCCCCCGCCCCCTCGATCATCCGCGGCGTCCGCACGCTCCGCGTCAAGGAGACCGACCGCATCGCCGCCCTCGTCAACGAGCTGGCCAAGGTCGGCGTCCGCGTCGACGCCGACGTCCAGGCCGACCCCGACACGATCACCATCACGCCCCCCCCGGGCGGCATCGACTGCTCCCCCGACGCCCCGCCGGTGGTCTTCGAGACCTACGACGACCACCGCATGGCGATGTCCCTGGCCCTCATCGGGCTGCGTCGTCCAAACGTCTCGATCTCCAACCCCGCCTGCGTCGCCAAAACCTACCCCGGGTTCTGGCGGGACCTGGCGGGCCTCTATCTCTGACCGGGAATTTACCCGGGAACTCCGAACTGCCTTGCGAGAAGTGCGGATATGGGCCAGACTCCCCATGCTCGGCGCCCGCCGCCGAGCCAGGGTCCGCGTGCGGGGCGCCTCCCCGCTCGGGCGTCACGAGCCGCGACGCGAGACCCGCGATTGGGGACAATCGACAAAGGGGTCCACTGATGACACGCCCGGGGTCTCGCACGCTCGCCGTCCTGGCGCTCGCCGCCATCGCGTCCGCCGCCCACGCCGACGCCGTCGCATACTCCAACTACGACGTCGGCGATCCCGACGACCTCTCGGGCTTCGTCTACATCTTCAACTCGTCCGCCGACGAGTTCCGCTTCGGATTCAGCTTCGTCTCCGAGGCCTCCGGCGCGATCACGGAGGTCGACGCCGGCCTCTTCTCCTCGAGCCTGTTCGACACACCCGCCACCTTCCACCTCTTCAACGACGACGGCTCGGGGCTCCCAGGTGATCCCATCGGAACCCTCACGGCAAGCGTGAACCGAAACGATCCCTTCCACTTCGTCGCCCCCGACGACAGCCTCGTCCTCGAGGCCGGGATGACGTACCACCTCGTGCTCGTCCGCCCCGCCCCGGGCGGGAGCGCCCTCGAATGGTTCGTGCCCGACAGCCCCGAGTCGCTCCCGCAGGTGTACCAGAACGCCCTGAACGACCCGTGGATGCTGGACCTCGCACACACGGACGCCGGCGCGTTCGAGATCAGGGTGACACCGGCGCCATCGGGGCTCGCGCTGCTCGTCGCGGGGCTTCTCGTGCCGCGCCGCAAACGCCGATCGCTCACCCCCGCTTGAACCCGAGCGCCAGCCCCGCGACCGCGGCCGCCGCCGACGGCAGCTCCCCCGTGATGAACGTCCGGAAGCTGTCGAACTGCCCCGACGCCCACGAGGCGACCGACTCGTACTTGTCCCCGATCGCCCCCCAGTGGATCTCGAGCAGCCCCGCGTACTCCAGCCCGAACAGGAAGAGCGCAAACAAGCCGATCACCACCAGCGACAGCTTCACGAACGTCCGCAGCGCGTACGCGACCGCGAACCCGACGAAGAAGCTGAAGCCCAGGCGGAAGACCACCGGCGACCACTCTCCCATCCACGCGTCGCCGCCGTCATCCGCGGGCGGCGCACTGGCCCCGCTCGGCGCCGCGAGCCCGCTCGCGCCCGCCGGCAGCTCCCCGCTCGTCCCCGTCGACGCCGGGCGCTCACCACCCGTCACGCGGGCCGCCACCCCCAGCGCCGCCCCGCCCGCCATCACGAGCACCGAAACCAGCACCAGCGCCTTGATCCACCCGGGCGAGGCCGCGAGCACCCCCTTGCGTGCCCCGCCCGCCTCGCCCCTGGCGCCCTTCCTCTCGCCGGCGTCGCCCATCACGTCCCCTTCCGTAGATCGTCGAACACACACGTCGGCGCCAGGGCACGCACGACCTCTTCCCATCCCTTGGGACCGATCATCCCCTTGAGCGTGCTCGACGACACCTGCGCCAGCTCCCGGGGCGGCATCAGGAAGACCGTCGTCAGCTCCGGCGCGATGTCCGAGTTGATGTACCGCATCCCCCGCTCGTACTGGTAGTCCGCCTCGTCACGGATGCCGCGCACGACGAACCTCGCCCCGCGATCGCGCGCGTAGTGCGCCAGGAACTCGTTCTCGATCGACGCCACCTCGACATTCGCGAAGGGCTTGCTGATCTCCCGCAGCCACCCGAGCCGCTGTTCGAGCGGGTAGCTGTACCGCTTCTCCGGGTTCTCCGCGACGGCCACGATCAGACGCTCGAACAACCGAGCCCCCTGCTCGATCATCCACACATGCCCGTTCGTCGGCGGATCGAAGCTCCCGGCGTACACCGCGGTCTCGGACATGGCGCCCCTTTCAGCGGCATGATCCTAACCCTCGATCCGCGGGATGGGCTTCCGGCCGGCCGTTCTACCCCCGCCGCACCGCCTTCTCGATCCCCCGGATCCCCAGGCTCAGCGCCACCGCCATCACCGCCGCCGGCGCCGCCCCCAGCAAGGTCAGCCTCGGGTCGTTCCGCGCCAGCCCCCGCGCGATGAAGTCGCCCAGCCCCCCGGCCCCGATGTACGTGCTCAGCGTCGCGATCCCCACCGTCAGCACCGTCGCCGCCCGGATCCCCGCGATCATCACCGGCGCCGCCAGAGGCAGCTCCACCATCCGCAGCCGCTGCCAGGGCGACATCCCCACCCCCCGCGCCGCCTCGATCACCCCCGCCGGGACCTCACTCAAACCGGTAAACGTGTTGAGCACGATCGGCAGCAGCGCATACAGCACCAGCGCCGTCACCGCCGGCGCCGATCCGAGCACGCCGTACACCGCGAACAGAAACGCCAGCATCGCCAGGCTCGGGATCGTCTGCACGATCTCCGTCATCGCCAGCACGCCCCCGCGCGCCGCCGCCTTCCGATGAATGAGCACCCCCAGCGGCACGCCCACGCACACCGCGATCACTACGCCCAGCGCCGTCAGCCACAGATGCTCGAGCGACTTCTCGAGCACCTCCCCCCGCCGCCGCCACGCCAGATCCCAGAACCCCGGGCGTTCCTCCTTCCCGCTCCCGATCCGCTCGAGGATCTCCTTCACCCCCTCGGATCGCGCCCGGATCCACGCCGCCGCCACCTCCGACGGCGCCACACGCCCCACGTCCACCGCCCGGTTCATCGCCCGCATGTCCTCGTCCGAGATCGTTCCGGCCAGCGCCGCCAGCACGTCGCGAACCTCCGGGTGAACCTCCAGCAGCGCCCCGCGCACGACCGGCGCCGCGTCATACGGTGGGAAGAACCCCCGGTCATCCCGCAGCGTCCTCAGCCCGTACTCCGCGATCCGTCCGTCCGTCGCGAACGCGCCGATCACGTCCACCTGCCCGCCGCGAACCGCCCCGTACATCAGCCCGGGCTCCAGGTCCACCGCGTCCCCAAACCCGATCCCGTACGCCTCGCGCAGCCCCGGGTACCCGTCCGGCCGCTCCATGAACTCCGCCGTGAACCCCGCCGTCAGCTCCCCCGCCTCCGCCGCCAGATCGCCGACCGTCTCCCACCCGTTGTCCTCCGCGTCGTCGCCGCGGACTGTGATCGCGTAGGTGTTGTTGAACCCGATCGGCGCCAGCCACTCCAAGCCGAACCGCTCGCGGTACGTCCCCGCCACCACCCGGAACGCCTCGTCGGGGTCCGCGATGACCGGCCGCTGCAGGACGTTCAGCAGCCCCGTACCCGTGTACTCGACGTAGATGTCCAGCTCGCCGTTCACCAGCGCCGCGTGGCACACGTCCGTCCCACCCAGCCCGAACCGTCGCTCGACCTTCAGCTCCGTGTGCGCCTCCAGCAGCTGCGCCACGATCTCCCCCAGGACCTCCTGCTCTGTGAAGTTCTTCGACCCCACACGCACGACATCCTGCCCCCGCGCCGCGAGCGCCGCGAAACAAACGATGAGCAAGAACAGCAGCCGCCTCACGCTGCGCCCCCTCCCCCACCTCCGGTGGTACGGGCTTCCAGCCCGTCTCCTCCTCCTCCGTCTTCTCCCCCCCCCACCAGCGCCGCCGCCTGCTTCTCCGCCTCTCCAAATAACCGCTCCACGAACGCCGTCGCCGGCGCCCGGGTCAGCTCCTCCAGCGTTCCCTCCTGCTCCACACGCCCCTCGTTCATCACCGCGATCCGGTCCCCCAGCCGCGCCGCCTCGAACAGATCATGCGTCACGAACACGATCGTCTTGCCCAGCTTCTCCCGCAGCCGGATCAGCTCGTCCTGCAGCTGCGCCCGCGTCACCGCGTCCAACGCCCCGAACGGCTCGTCCATCAACAAGTAGCTCGGCCCCGCCGCCAGCGCCCGCGCAATCCCCACACGCTGCCGCTGCCCCCCGCTCAGCTTCCGCGGGCGCCGATCCCCGAACTCCCCGGGATCCAGCCCCACCATCTCGAGCAACTCCGCCGCCCGATCCCGGCGCTTCTTCCTGGGCCACCCAAGCAGCCGCGGCACGAGCGCCGCGTTCTCCATCACACTCATGTGCGGCATCAACCCAATATCCTGAAACACATACCCGATCGAACGACGCAGCTCCAGGACGTCCCGTGTGCGCACATCCACGCCGTCCACCCGGATCTCGCCCCCCGTCGGCTCGATCAGCCGGTTGATCATCTTCAGCGTCGTCGTCTTCCCGCACCCGCTCGACCCGAGCAGCACCAGCGTCTCGCCCTCGGGCACGCTCAGCGACACCCCCCGCACCGCCCAGGTCCGTCCGCCGTCGAAGCTCTTGCTGACACCCTCGATCTCGATCATGCCGCGGAATGCCGCCGCGACCGAAAGGACCGACGGCGTGTGGAGGGTAGCAGATGCCGGCGCCGATGCTGAATCCGCGCGAGCATCACCCGCGTACCGACTTCAGGCCCGGATTACATGAGCGACGAACACGACGCCACGCCGGATGAAGCGCCACCGAAGCGTCGCCGCTTCCGCCTCGCCTCCCGCAGGTCACTCGTCCGTCTCGCCGTCATCTTCGCGCTACTCATCGTCTTTGTCCTCATCGCCTACGCCCGCCAGCTGAACATGCCGGGCTCGCCGATGACCGGCCCGCTCCCGCCCCTCTCGCCCGAGCAGGGCGCCGCCCTCGAGCGCCTGCGCGACGACCTGACCACTCTGTGCGACGCCTACCCCCACCGTTCCGTCTTCGACCCGCGGACGTACGACGCCGCCGGCGAGTACATCCACTCCCTACTCGCCGCGACCGGCCTCGACGTCCAGGTCGAGCCCGTGCCCGGCCCCATCGCCGAGTCTCGCAACTACTACGTCGAGATCCCGGGCGCCGCACA
This sequence comes from Phycisphaerales bacterium, assembly GCA_041402005.1. Classification (GTDB taxonomy): domain Bacteria; phylum Planctomycetota; class Phycisphaerae; order Phycisphaerales; family UBA1924; genus JAJRXR01. Next base: position 432,141 of record JAWKTB010000004.1, read on the forward strand.
CCCCGGCCAGACCATCATCGTCGGCGCCCACTACGACACCGAGGAGACCACCCCCGGCGCCGACGACAACGCCTCGGGCGTCGTCGGCGTCATCGAACTCGCCCGCCGCCTCGCCGGCGCCAAGCCCGACCGCACCATCCGCCTCGTCATCTTCGCCAACGAGGAGGCCCTCAGCTTCGGCACCGACGCTATGGGCAGCCAACTCCACGCCAACAACGCCCACGCCCGGGGCGACGACATCCGCGCCATGATCTCGCTCGAGATGATCGGCTACTACGACGAGTCCCCGGGCTCGCAGCAGTTCCCGCCCCCTCGCAACCTCCTCTACCCCGACACCGCCGACTTCATCGCCGTCGTCGGCAACCTCTCCTCCACAGCCCTTACTCGTCGCGCCGCCCGCGTCATGCGCGACGCGAACACCATCCCCGTCTACGGCGCCGCCCTCCCCGCCGCCGTCCCCGGTATCGCCTGGTCCGACCACCACTCCTTCTGGCGCCTCGGCGTCCCCGCCATCATGATCACCGACACCTCCTTCTACCGGAACCCCAACTACCACCAACCCTCCGACACGCCCGACACCCTCGACTTCGCGCGCATGGCGAGAGTCCTCGACGCCGTCGAGGCCCTCGTCCGCGACCTCGCCTCCGCGCAGTGACGCGCACACGCCGCATGCAACTCCCTCCCTCTCCCCCCTCGGGAGAGGGCCGGGGTGAGGGGCTCCCAACCCTCCACCTTCTCTACCTCTACCTCTTCATCCCGCCCGGCGCCACGCCTGACCCGCCAGGGCGCCCGTGCCGCATCAACGCGGCGCCACGCCTCACCCGTCAGGGCAGCCGTGCCACATCAACACGGTGCCACGGCTGACCCGTAAGGGCAGCCGTGCCGCGCTCACATATCCACATCACGATCGCCACGGATGCTCACGCCCCCACCACCGCCTGCTTCCGCGGATCCGTCCGCGCGATGATGTCGCTCACGCCGCGCTGGTTGAACCCCTTGTACCCGTCGTTCCGCTCGAGATTCTCCAGATGCGACCCGATCGCCCCCTGCAAGAGGAAGTCGTGCGCCTGCCCCCCCGTGATCAGCCCCGCCTCACGCAGCCGCTCCACACGCGCCGGGTCCACCTTCCACCGCTCCCCGTCCGTGAACGCCTGCCGCAGATACGGGAAGTTCGTGAAGGGCGCCAGCGTCCCGATCCCCGCGGCCCCCAGCTGGTCCCGCAGCGCCTCGAAATCGAACTGACACTCCAGGTGGTGCATCCCCGCCTGCAGCACGCTCTCGCCGTGCAGCCCGCACCACAACCCCACCGTCCCCAGCTCATCCCGCTGACGAAGCGTCTCGTGCGCGAAGTTCCCCGCCACCTCCTCGGGCGACAGATCGACATCCGCAAAGACAGTAAACCCGCACACCGGCTGCTCCAGCACCTGCGCCCCCCACCCGGCCTCCTCCCCTGCATAGAACCGCTCGCGGCACTCGAACCCCAGCTTCTCGAGCAGCCCGATCAACCGCCTGAACCACGCCCGGCTCGACCGGAACGTGTGATGGTCATGGTTCGCCCACCCCAGCCCAAGCCGGCTCTGGCGCCCGAACTGCGCCTGCGCCGCCCGGTTGCGCCGCTGCCAGTACTCACGCTCCGCCGCGAAGAACAGGTCGCACGCCAGATCCCGCCCCAGGTCCGAGATCGCCGCATCCACGAGCGCGTTCGCGCGCGCAAACGACCGCTCCTCGTCCCCCAGATCCCGCGCCCGCCGGCGCAAGGACTCGTAATGCCGCATCGTCAGCACCGACCGCGCCGGATCCGACGCGGCCACCGCGAACCCGCGGTACCCGTGCCGCTCGACCGCCCACAGTTCCGCGTTGTCGCCATAGAACGCCGCCACCCGCCGCAGCCGGCTCCACGGATCACCCTGGATCACCTGGTCGTTGCTGATCGTGTGCGCCGCCACGAAGTCCGACACGCGCTCCACCTTGATCGACACCGCCAGCGTCGGCCCGCGCGACGCCGTGATCACCGGCAGCATCGCCCCCGGATGGCGCCACGCCTTCTCCGCCCCCTCCACCTCGAACGCCTCGTACCCCGACGCCTCCAGCCGCCCCTCGAGCCCCCCCTCCATCGGCGCCTCGATCGAGTCCACCCAATCCACGAACCGCGTCCCCGCCTCCCCGCGCATCCGCTCCGCCAGCCCCGCCGCCCCCTCGTTCCGCGACAGGAACCGATCCACCAACTCCAGCACGATCCCCCACGCCTCAGGCTGCGGCGACCACTCGAACTCTCCCATTCCTCACGCTCCTTCGCGGCGGACTCCCGCCGCCTCTCCGCCCATTCAAGCCCCCCACCCCACCGGGTGCCACTGCTTGCCGCAACTCCCTCCCCTCCCTCCTCTTCCACCCCTCCGCGGCGCAGCAGTGCCGGGTGCCACTGCTCGCCGCAACTCCCATCCCTCCCTTCTCTTCCTCCTCTCCGCGGCGCAGCAGTGTGGGTGCCGCCGGGCGCCACCGCCGGGTGCCACTGCTCGCCGCAACTCCCTCCCCTCCCTCCTCTTCCACCCTCCGCGGCGCAGCAGTGTCAGCGCGGCAACTCCCCACGCGGACGCCCAACCCCGCTCAGACCCGCCCGGCCAACTCCCCCTCCCCTACACTCCCCCTCCAACAAACCCGCCTTCCACCGAGGAGATCCGAGCGATGGCCACCCCCATCACCATGACCGACAAGGGCCTCTCCGTCCCCAACGACCCCATCGTCCCCTTCATCGAGGGCGACGGCACAGGCCCCGACATCTGGAACGCCTCCGTCCGAGTCTTCGACGCCGCCGTCGCCAAGGCCTACAAGGGCTCCCGCCAGATCGCCTGGCACGAAACCCTCGCCGGCGAAAAGGCCAAAGACAAGACCGGCGAATGGCTCCCCGAAGAAACCCTCTCCGACTTCCGCAAATACCTCGTCGGCATCAAGGGCCCCCTCACCACCCCAGTCGGCGGCGGCATCCGCTCGCTCAACGTCGCCCTCCGCCAAATCCTCGACCTCTACACCTGCCTCCGCCCCGTCAAGTACTTCGACGGCACACCAACCCCCGTCAAGAACCCCGAACTCACCGACATGGTCATCTTCCGCGAAAACTCCGAAGACATCTACGCCGGCATCGAGTTCCAGCAAGGAACCGACGACTGCGAGAAGTTCCGCAAGCTCTTCAAGGACAACTTCGAGGACCGCTACAAGAAAGTCCGCTTCCCCAAGACCACCGGCTTCGGCATCAAGCCCATCTCCCAGAAGGGCACCGAGCGCATCATGAAGGCCGCCATCCAGTACGCCATCGACAACGGCCGCACCTCCGTGACGATTGTCCACAAGGGCAACATCATGAAGTACACCGAGGGCGCCTTCCGCGACTGGGCCTACCAGTGCGCCGCCGAGCATTTCAACGCCAAGCCCCTCGAAGGCGGCCCCTGGCACTACATCGAGCTTCCAGACCGCAAGCCCGAGTCAATCTCCCACAGACCCTCCGTCGCTTCGTCGCTTCATCGCTCCGTCGCTTCCCGCCTCATCATCAAGGACGTCATCGCCGACGCTTTCCTCCAGCAGATCCTCACCCGCCCCGCCGAGTACGACGTCGTCTGCACCATGAACCTCAACGGCGACTACATCTCCGACGCCCTCGCCGCCTGCGTCGGCGGCATCGGCATCGCCCCGGGCGCCAACATCAACTACGACACCGGCCACGCCATCTTCGAGGCCACCCACGGCACCGCCCCCAAGTACGCCGGCCAGGACAAGGTCAACCCCGGCTCCGTCATCCTCAGTGGCGAGATGATGCTCCGCTACATGGGCTGGACCGAGGCCGCCGACCTCATCGTCCACGGCATCTCCGCCGCAATCGCCGCCAAGACCGTCACCTACGACTTCGAGCGACTCATGGAGGGCGCCACCCTCCTCAAGTGCTCGGAGTTCGGGGACGCGATCATCAAGCACATGGGGTAGCGAAGACCTGGCCCGTCAAGTGACAGGCACTTGCGAAAGTCGTGACTTTCGGTGGTCGTAAATCGGTTGATCATGCGGTCTATAGTCCTTCTCGCCCTTGAGTGCAGCATTGATCCGCCGCCGAGCGATTCGCACGAACTGATCTTCGATCTCGGCCCCAAGAAATCGGCGTCCATGCGTAGCTGCAGCAACTCCAGCTGACCCTGACCCGCAGAACGGATCGAGCACCCATCCCCGCCGCCTAGTCAACGCGAGTACGAGTCGCTCTGCCAGACCGACAGGGAACTGGCACGGATGTTCGGTCTTCTCTCTGTGGTTGCCGACCACGTTTGGGATGTCCCAGACATCTTCTGGATTCTTCCCCGCAGGGTGCGATGTCAGCCTGCCATCGCCGTTGCGCTTCCCCGGATACTTTGCAGGAATCCGAACTGCATCTAGATCAAAATGATATGCTTCATCCTTCGTATACCACAGGACAACCTCGTATCGCCCGCTGAATCGATTGCGACAGTGCAAGCCATGTCCAAACCTCCATATTATTCGATTCCGCAGGGTGAACCCCAGTTCCTTAAAAATAGGATGCATATAGATATCCAAGGGCTCCACATGGCCATTCTGAACGTAGTTCCCAACTTGCCAACATATGCTCCCGCCTCTCGCCACGTGTGGCGCGAGAGACTCGATAATGTCTGCCTGCCAGCGAAGAAACTTGTTGAATGATTTTCTGTCTTCGTATTCTTTCCCCAAGTTGTACGGCGGCGATGTCATGATTAAGTTGAATTTACGTTTTGTTGGTAGCGATTCAAGCAGCTCCTCCGCTGTCCATGGCCAAAGCGAGTATTCCGGCAGGGTAGCCAGATCATTCGACCGACGCAGGATCTTTACTTGCGGTGGCATGCTAATTGATCAGACCTCTTCCATGAAAGCATCACCGGCGCCCATCACCTCATCCAGCCGCCCAAGAAGCAAGTCGTGCTCATCTGCCGCACTCGAAACACGCAGCCCGAGATCTCGCAGCAACGCAAGGGCCATACCGACGACCTGTAAGCCCAAGTGTACTCCAACGTCGGGATTGGCGAGGTCAGCCCATCCTTGCCCCTTTCGAACTGACGCCAACAGTTGGGCCATCGAATCGTTGCAGTCCACGGCCTGCAGATCTGCGAACGGCCAATATGACGACTTGTAGTGCAGTGCATTCCGCTGCGTTGGGATTCGCTCAGGGTCAACCTGCTTGAAGGCATCTTTGGCGGCGTATGGCCAGACGCCTTCCGAAACGCGTGTGCAATGCACGAGGCGAATCAGAACACTCCACCAATCCATGTGCTGCGGAGGGCTCCGCTTGTAGCAGGAGAAGCGGTACTCCGAGTCTGTAATTGCCTTGGAGGACCCTTGATCACGCTGGACCCAAATGTCGAGCTGATAGTACCGATTCGTATGTCGATTGCGAGCGACCGTGCATCCGAGAAAGTCACAGACGGCACGCATGCCAAAGAAGCCCGCTTGATAGCAGGTTGCCCTTGACCAACTGCGGTATCCTGTCGAACTCGATTCGAGCCCTACTCGAAGCACATGCACCGCGCGGCGTAACTGAGCGATGGCATCGACATAGAACGCTCGGCGCAGACCCGCTATCTCTTCAAAGTAAGATCGTTGACCCATTTGGAGTGAATCGACAGCTGTATATATCTCGGGTAGCGAGGTGAGTTCTTCGATTTCATGCTCTGGGTCTGACACCGGATCTTCAGGGACGAAATTCTGCCACTCGCCGGCGATTTGCTCCCAATCTCGTTGTTCAATCTTGCGAGCGTTCTGATCTCGAGCGGACATGGCTGTCAATCCAGCTCGATCAGACCGCCGAGCTCGTTCTGAGCGGAGTCGTTCAACCTGGTACGAAGGTCGCTGGATGCCTGATTCTCGGCAGCCACTCCAGTGCCCATCTGCCTCCATGCGTCGAAATCGAAGTCATCTATCAACTTCAGAGCAGTTGATACATGTTGCACTCGAAATGAACTCTTGCCAGCAACCCTAAATGTGATCTCAAGTACAGTCGGCAGCACGTTGAGCATCGCCCCAAACCCGATCGTCTTAAAGAACACGGAGTCCAGGCTGTGATACTCGTCCGGGAAGACTTTCTTCAATGCCTTATAGTATGCATTCAGAATACCCGCCCTCTCTTCATCCGTGTAATCAAACAATCGACCATTGGAACGAATGTGAGGAACGACCTTGCGAACAAAGTTAGTCGAAGAAATCTGACCCTTACGAGGAGAAGTCGTAGCGACGATTCTCTGAAAGAACGGTGAATCCTGATCACGCTTCAACATGTTCACCAGGTCGTTGGCCCGCTCCTCAAGGACCTCCTTTTCGCTTTTCATTCTGGGCAGGTGTTTGAGCAAGTCATAGTAGAGCGAAGAAGCGACCCCCTTCTGCTCGCGATTGATTGTGATGAAGAACTCGATCTGCTGCTCAAGAGGCAGCTTGATGAACGCTATCACGGCGAACTCAAACTCGCTGTCCGCTTGAGCGGCACCGATTAGACGATGCTGCCCGTCGATTACCCAGCCCGCGTGCGGAACATTGGGAATTCTAAGTCGCCGCCCGTCGTCTAGAATGTCGCCATCGTCGAACGAAACCAACACTGCACCTGGAATCGCATAGTGCTGATCTATGTACTTGGAAATCTTGCGAACGCGTGATGCCGAGAACGCTCGTTGGTAGCCCTCTTCTTTGTCTTCACTGCGGCGGTTCACATCCACAAGATCCCAAAGATCCTTGGCAGACATCGTAAACACATACATCTGAATGTCGGCTTGCTGATGTGGGATGCAGGGGATCTCGATATGCGTGCCACTTTGCCGGCGCTTACGTGGAATCGCCTGCTGATTTGGTGATCGCTTTTCGCGCTGGACTATCCGCCTGCTTCGGCTGTCTTTCCTGCTAGCCACCGATGTGCTCCTCGCTCTGAGCCAACAGCGTACTCTCGAACGCACCTATTGGCGAATGACGCCGGGATGGCACCAAGAACCCCTTCACTGTGCCACCGATATCTGCCTTGCGATCTCGGTGCTACCCCCGGGCACACCATCCAGCCGCCCCGCACCTCCCCACCTCGTGCGCATTCTCCTCCCGACCGCCCATAATTGTGCGCAAGCCCGCCGCCACTCCCCCTCCCGCGCCTCGACCTCCCCCGCCGCCCGCCAACAATTGCCACCATGAGATGGCGCCACCAACCCACGACCACCGAGCCTGAGACCCAGCCCCTCCCCGACGACCTCGACCACGCCTCCCTCCCTCTCCCGCGCCCCGCGGGAGAGGGCCGGGGTGAGGGCTCCGTCCCCTCCTCCTCCTCCGACTCTTCGACTTCTTCCCCTGGTCCCCGGTCGCCGGTCCCCGGTCCCTCCTCACCTGATGCCCGATGCCTGATCCCTGATGCCTCCCCACCCAATGCCCAATCCCGAATCCCCAATGCCTCTCCCCCCCCTCTCGACCCTCCCACCCACGCCTCCCTCCTCTCCCACTACCTCGACCCCGACATCCCGCCGCGTGAGGTGGCCGAGATCTTCGCCCTCTCCCTCCCCCAGCTCGCCGCCTGGGCCGCCTCCGCGCGCACGCGGCACGACATCGCCGCCATCAACGCCCTCAACCACCAGCGTGCCGCCGACCTCGCCCCCGCGCAGCTCGTCCGGGCGCGCCACACACTCGCGGCCATCGCCACCACCGCCCCCGGCGCCCGCGTGACCCCCCTCGAGTCCCGCGCCAACGAGACCGCCCGCAAGGCCGCCACCACCCTGCTCCGAGCCCTCTCCCCCTCGGTGGTATGGGCGTCCCGCCCGTCTCCCTCCCTCTCCCGCGCCCCGCGGGAGAGGGCCGGCTCTCCCTCCCTCGCCCCACTGGGGAGAGGGCCGGGGAGAGGGGCTCCGTCCCCTCTGGTTTCTCACTCCCCATCCTCTCTTGATCCCAGCCGCGAGCGGGAGCTCGCGACTCCTCCACCTCCACCACCTCCCCACCTACGACGAGAACATGAACACCAGCGCGAGCCCGATCGCCAGCAAGAGCGCCGTGTACACCGCCGCCACGATCAGCGAGTACTTCCACTCGAGGTGGGCGATGTACTTGCTCCCGAGTGCGAGGAGGGCGTAGTCGATCAGCAAGCCGAGCAGCCCGACGTCGATATCCGAGACCGCGAGCACGAAGCGCACGATGCCGGGGATCAGCACGACCACCGCGCCGACCTTCACGGACACCTCCTCGCGCGCGACGATCCCCGCGATCCAGGCGTAGAAGAACCCCAGGATCAGGTACGTCACGACGACGAGCAGCAGGCCGAACATACGAACCCCCTTTCGCCGCTCAGGATACTCCAAAAAAGACACAGGCCGGGACGTCTCCGCCCCGGCCTGCTCTTGTTTCTTCACGCGTTGGCGTGGTGTGTCTTACCAGCGGTTGCCGCCGCCGCCGCCACGCCCGCCGCCGTACCCGCCGCGGCCACCGCCGCCGCCGCCACCACCGCGGTTCTCGCGGGGCTTGGCCTCGTTGACGGTCAGGTCGCGCCCGCCGATGTTCTGGCCGTTGAGCGCCTCGATGGCGGCGCTGGCCTGCCCATCATCGACCATCTCGACGAACCCGAACCCGCGCGGACGCCCGGTCTCCCGGTCCATGACCAGGGTGGCCGACGCGACCTCGCCGTGCTGCTCGAACATCTCGCGCAGCTCCGACTCGGACGTGCTGAAAGACAGATTCCCGACGTAAAGCTTCTTCATCTCGATACCTTCTGCATTGCCCTTGAACTGTGACCGCTGCTTGAACTCGGGCAATGAGAAAGCGTCGGGCCCCCGGGGCGGCTCGCCCGCTCTCGGACGCGCCCCCCTGGGCCCCCAAGTCTAGCCCCCCCGACGCCCCGATCCCTTCGCCGACCCTCCCCCGCCCGACCCCGCGTATGCTGGCCCCGGAGGCCCGTCATGCGCGCCAAAACCGCGATCCTGCTCACCTTCCTCCTCTGCCTCACCCCCGCCTGCTCCGGCATCGCCCTCCGCGAGAAGCTCGGCTTCCCCAAACGCGAGCAGCTCGTCAACCGCGTCGAGGAGACCCGCGACGCCCAGGAGGCCGCCAAGACCCAGTTCGCCACCACCCTCGAGGAGCTCCAGTCCCTGACCGGCGCCGACGCCGGCGACCTCGAGAAGATCTACGACCGCCTCCGCCACGAGCTGGACCGGTCCGAGTCCCGGGCCGACGCGGTGCGCGAGAAGATCGACTCGGTCGAGCGCGTCGGCAAGGCGCTGTTCAAGGAGTGGGAGGACGAGCTGGACGACTACCAGTCGAGCGAGCTGCGCCGGGCGAGCGCCGAGCAGCTTGAGGACACCCGCCAGCGCTACGAGGAGCTGACCCGGGCGATGCGCCGGGCGGAGTCGAAGATGGACCCGGTGCTCGCGGCGTTCGCGGACCAGGTGCTGTTCCTCAAGCACAACCTCAATGCGCGCGCGATCGCGTCACTCGATCGGACGGTCGCGGACCTCGAGGGGGAGATCGCGACGCTGATCGCGGACATGGAGGCGTCGATCGCGGAGGCGAACGCGTTCATCGTTGAGATGGGCAAGCCCGAGGAGGCGGACGCGGGGGTCGGCGGGGGGGGGCGGTGGACTGGGATTGGATGTCGCACGCGCGAGCGTCCGCGGGATTTGAATCCCGCGGCTTTGATTTCAGGCGATCGGCGCGTTCAGGGGCGGGGGGTGGTGCGTTCGTAGGGGGCGATGTTGGCCCACTCGGAGGCGTCGGAGCGGGCGACGACGGCGACGACTTCCTCGGTGTCGGACATGTTGAAGACCTCGTGGGGGACGTCGGGCTCGATGTAGATGAAGTCGCCGGCGTGGTTTTCGACGACCTTGGAGCAGTTGTCGCCGTACTCGTGGCGGACGTGGCCCTGGACGATGTAGAGCATGAGCTCGAAGCCGACGTGGACGTGGGCCTTGGCGACGCCCTTGGGGGGGATGGTGGCAACGTTCATGGAGAGCTTGGAGGAGCCGACGTTTTTGGCGGACATGCCGATTTTGTAGTGGATGCCGTTCCAGCCGCGGCAGTTTTGGGAGGCGCGGATGACGGAGATGCCGTCACGGCCTTCGACGGGGGCGTTGAGGTCGGGGTCGGGGGGCATGGGGAGGTCCTAAGTTCTGAGTCCTGAGTTCAAAGTGCTGAGCAGTTCGCTCTCGTCGGTTTGTTCGCGGGAGAAGCCTTGGGAGTTCGGGCCGGTTGGAAACCGGCCCCACCGGGGGGAGGAAAAGAAAAGGGCGGGCTGGAAGCCCGCCCCTCCGTGAGTCGTACGGAGATTGATTACCAGCGGGATCCGCCGCCGCCGCCGCGGCCGCCGCCGTAGCCGCCACCGCCGCCGCCACGGCCGCCGCCGTAGCCGCCGCGTCCACCACCACCGCCGCCGCCGCCGGGGCGGTTCTCGCGGGGGCGGGCCTCGTTGACGGTGAGGTCGCGTCCGCCGATGTTCTGGCCGTTGAGGGCCTCGATGGCGGCGTTGGCCTGCGAGTCATCGGTCATTTCGACGAAGCCGAAGCCGCGTGGGCGGCCGGTTTCGCGGTCCATGACGAGCGTGGCGGAGGCGACTTCGCCGTGCTGCTCGAACAGCTCGCGGAGCTCGGACTCGGTGGTGCTGAACGAGAGGTTGCCGACGTAAAGCTTCTTCATCCCGAAACCTTCTGCATTTGCCCAAGGACAGTGATCCGGCGCCTGAACTCGGGCAAGGAGGAGGCCGCGGGCTTCGCGGGGCGCAGTCCGACCTCGGACGGCCCCCACTCGGCGCCCAAGTTTAGCCGAGTCGGGCGCGGGGGCATAGGGGATCGGGGGCGTGTGGAGGGTGGGGTGGAGAGGTGTGGAAACGGCTGGTGGTGGCTGCTTTTGATCGGGGGGAAGGGAGAGGAGGGAGGAGAGGGAGCCCTCACCCTGCCCTCTCCCCAGAGGGGAGAGGGTGGAGGCGAAGTCGGCCCTTGGCCTGTCCTCTCGCCGGAGGGGAGAGGGGGAGGTGAAGGAGCCCCTCACCCTGCCCTCTCCCCGGAGGGGAGAGGGGGGAGGCGGAGTCGGCCCGTGGCCTGTCCTCTCGCCGGAGGGGAGCGGGTGGGAGGGGGTGTCGTCGCGGACGAGGCCGCCGAGGTAGAGGGCGGCGGCGATGAGGACGACGTTCTTGATGATGTACTGGCCCTCGAGGGTGGGGACGAAGGGTCGCTGCCAGGTGACGTCGGGGAGGATGACGAGGGGGAGGAATGTGCCGGGCATCTGGAGGAAGAGGAGGAGGATGCCGAGGCGCGTGAGGACGGGTGGGAGCTTGAGCCAGCGGGCGGGGTCGAGGAGGCAGATGCCGATGGCGACCTCCCACCAGCCGAGGAGGGGGATGAACCAGTCGGGGTCGACGCCCCAGTAGACGGTGCGTGCGACGAGGTCGGCGGCGGGGCTGACGCCGAGGGGTTTGAGGACGCCGAACCAGATGAAGACGATGGCGAGTCCGACGCGAGCGATGGGGGCGCCGAGGTGGCGCATGGTGGAGGAGATGCGGCGGTCGAGGGCGTCGAGGGAGCTTGATGGCGACATGCGCCATTGTTGACAACAGGCAAGCGGTACGCGACTCCGCGAGTGCGGCGCGCATCCCGATCGCCCTTCTCGACGCGGCGAGTTGGCCGAGGTGGATGGCGGGGTGGAGGAGGGTCAGGAAGACCGCGGCGTCGGCGAGGGTGGCGGGGTAGTCTGCCGCCGTATGGACGCTCGCGGGATCGTCGATCGGTTCGTTGAGGCGCTGGATCGCGAGGATTTTCAGGCGGCGGCGCGGGTGATCGCGCCGGGGTGTGCGTACGTGTTTCGCGGGCGCGAGGTGCGCGGGCGTGAGGCGATCGTGGCGTCGTACGCGGACGCTGCGGCGTGGGCGCGCGAGAGCTTTGATGAGATTCGGTATGAGTCGAAGATCAAAGACGAGGAAGACGGAGAGACAGGCGGGACGCCGGTACCACCTGGAGGAAGAGAGAAGGAGAAGACGACGGGCGGGACGCCTGTACCACCAGGAGAAGAGGGAGGCAAGAGGCGGTTCCGGGTGCGGTTCGTGGATCTGACACTCCATCGCGGCGTGCGGCATCGGCACGAGTGCGAGCAGGTCGTGCTTGTTGGGCCGTCGGGGCTGATCGAGCAGATCGAGCACGTGGACCTGCCTGGGGAGCGCGAGCGGCTGGGGGCGTTTTTCGCGCGGGTGGGCGTGAAGGCGCGGGGAGATTGAGGCTCGGCAGGGAGAGGGAGGGAGAGCGACGAGAAGCGGGAGCCCCTCACCCCGGCCCTCTCCCCAGAGGGGAGAGGGGGGTGTTGGTCGGGCATCTTGCCCGTGAGACGGGGCAAGACGTGCGGGTTGGGCGGGCGCCCCTCTGTGGAGGGGGGTTGGTTTTGGAGCCCTCGGGGGTGGGGTGGGATAGGCTCTGGCGTGGGCCTTGGCCTTTCCGGCCGGTTTCTGGAGCGATGCTCCCGGAGTTCAGAAACGTGGGCGTGAGCCCGAGCACAACGACATTCGAGGGGGAGGTCGGGCGGGCCCTGGCGGAGTTCCAGGACGCGCTGGGGGTGTGCGCGACGGCGGTGATGGGTGACGGGGACTGGCGCCCGGCGGATCTGGCGCGGCGCACCGGGCTGGACACGAAGCTGGCGTGGAAGCTGCATCGGATCCTGTCGAGCGAGGCGGCGATGGCGTGCGGGCCTTACGTGCCCGGGCGTCGCGGGCTGTCGATCATGGCCGAGGCGTTGGCGGAGGCGGGGGCGCCGCGGGAGAAGGTTGCGGAGCTGAACGAGGCGGCCGAGACGTTCCTGTCGCTGGTGCGTCGGCACGGGGGATCGCGTCGGGCGTTCGACGCGCTGCTGGCGGAGCACGGCGAGTCCGGGGCGGAGCGGAGCGACCTCGAGCAGCGCCGCCTGGCGTACGAGGGGTCGAGCTACATCTGGGGCGTGCGGGCGGCGACGAACCTGGCGACGTTCATCGTTGCGCCCAGCGAAGAGAAGGACATGCTGGACATCGCCCTGATCCGCGCGGTGTACGACCTGCAGCGGGTGCGGAAGAAGGTGTCGTGGCGGCTGGCGCGGATGTTCTTCCAGACGCCCCAGAAGGGCGTGCGGAAGGTGGAGCGTCGGGAGGCGATCAACCCGAAGCGGCGTGGGACGCCGGTGACGGAGGAGCTGCCGCTGCTCGACGAGTTCTGCACGTCGCCGATGCCCGAGTACGAGCGGATCGAGAGCGCGCAGGGCGTGGTGGAGTATCAGCTCGCGGAGGCGGAGGTGGGGACACAGGGGTCGGTGACGTGCGTGATGGGCGAGGTGGTGCGGGCGTGCCAGACGCGGTACTCGGATGACGAGACGCCGCTCCGGATCCGGTTCGGGCTGAGGACGCCGGCGGAGCTGGGGGTGGTGGATCTGTTGATGCACCAGGATCTGTTTCACCGGGCGGCGCCGCGGGTGAAGCTGATGAGTGATTTGTTCGCGGGCGAGGCGCACTCGCCGTACCAGGTGGCGGACGAGCTGCCGACGCCCGAGCGGCTGGAGGTGCTGGGGGCGGACGTGCGTCGGGCGGGGCTGCGCGAGGCGCCCGAGTACGTGGCGATGCTGGAGAGGTCGCTCGAGTGGCTGGGGTGGGAGCGGGAGGCGTTCGACATCTACCGCTTCCGGATGGCGTACCCGCCGATCCCGACGACGCTGATGTACATCTATGACGCGGCGCTGGCGCGCCGCCCGTAGGGTCTGACTCAACCGACGCGTTTCGTGGGCCGATGACCGGGCGGCGAGTGGTTCGCCCGGGGGCCCGCGGGATGGGGTACGTGATCGCGGCGTTCTGCGTGCTGGTCGCGCTGGTGGGCGCGGGGCTGGTGTTGCTGCCGACGGTCGCGGTGCTGGGAGCGCTGGCGGCGTCGCAGGTGATTGCGCTCGCCGGGGCTTCGGCGACGGGGCGGGCGCTGGCGCAGGCGGCTGAGGCGGGATCGTTCGGCGCGGAGTGATTGAAAGAGGCGGGAGAGACGGGCGGGACGCCCGTGCCACCGAGCGTGAGGAGACGGCGGGCGGGACGCCCACCCCACCAGCAGCGTGAGCGTGTAGTCTGTCGGCGTGCGGATCTGACAACGGGCGGGACGCCCGTTCCACCGGCCGAGCGACAACGGGCGGGACGCCCGTTCCACCGGCCGAGCGACGGAGCACGCATGCACGGGGTGTCGGGACAGATCTACACGCTGGGCGAGGCGGCGAGCGGGGCGGGCGGCGCGTCATCGAATGGCGGGATCGGCGACGCCCTGCAACGGGCGGGCGAGGTCGCGTCGACGGTCTGGAACTTCAAGCTCTTCACGATCAACGACACGGACGTGACGGTCGATCAGCTCGTGATCGCGGCGATCGTGCTGGTGGTCGGGCTGGTGGCGGCGAGGGTGGTGAGCCGTCACGTGGGCCAGCGCGTGCTTCCGCGGATGAAGATCGACCGGGGGCCGGCGTCGGCGATCCAGACGATCATTTACTACGTCTCGGTCGTGCTGGTGGTGATGCTGGCGATGAACATGGCGGCGGTGCCGCTGACGGTGTTCACGATCTTCGGCGGGGCGATGGCGCTGGGGATCGGGTTCGGCAGCCAGAACATCGTGAACAACTTCATCTCGGGGCTGATCCTGCTGATCGAGCGCCCGCTGACAGTGGGGCAGCTCGTCGAGGTGGGCGGGATGATGGGGGTCGTGCAGAAGATCGGGGCGCGTTCGACGACGGTGCAGGGGTATGACGGGAAGACGATCGTGATCCCGAACTCGACGCTGCTCGAGCAGGCGGTGACGAACTACGACCGCCCGGACGAGATGTACCGGAGCCAGATCGCGGTCGGCGTCGCGTACGGGTCGGACACGAAGGCGGTGCGCGATCTCTTGGAGCGGGCGGGGGACGAGCACAAGCGGGTGCTGGACAACCCGTCGCGGGTGGTGCTGTTCAAGGAGTTCGGGGACAACGCGCTGGCGTTCGAGCTGCACTGCTGGATCAGGCCGTCGTCGGTGCAGGAGCGGTACGAGATCGAGAGCGACCTGCGGTTCCGGATCGATGAGCTGTGCCGGGAGGCGGGGGTGACGATCGCGTTCCCGCAGCGGGACGTGCACCTGGACACGCTGGCGCCTCTGGAGGTGCGGGTGACGCAGGCGGGGTGAGTGGGCGTACGATGGCGTCATGCCCACGATCACCACGTTCCTGACGTTCAACGACCGGGCGGAAGAGGCGGCCCGCTTCTACACCTCGGTCTTCCCCAACTCTGAGATCACTCGCATCACGCGGTATCCCGATCTCGGGCCACAGTCGCCATTCAAGACGGGCGGCGTGATGACCGTCGAGTTCACGCTGGACGGGCGGACATTCACGGCGCTCAACGGCGGGCCTCAGTTCACGTTCAACCAGGGGATCTCGATCGCCGTGCTGTGCGATACACAGGAGCAGGTGGACGAGTACTGGGACAAGTTCGTCGAGGCGGGGGGCACGCCGGTGGCGTGCGGGTGGATCACGGACCACTTCGGTGTGTCGTGGCAGATCGATCCGAAGATGCTGATCGAGCTGGTCTCCGATCCCGACCCGGCCACGGCGGGCAAGGCGATGCGGGCGATGATCACGATGGTGAAGATCGACAGCGGTGAGATCGAGCGGGCAATGAAGGGCTGAGGCGGGCTGCTCTGGGCCGGTTGGAAACCGGCCCCACCGGGGGGAAAGGCCGGCAGCTTGCCCTGTCCTCGTAAAGAAAGAGGGGCGGGCAAGGCGCCCGCCCCTCCGAGATGCAGGTGAGCGTGTGGCTTACCAGCGGTTGAAGCTGAACTTCTGGCCGCCGATGGAGGCCTCGAACATGAGGCCGCCCTCTTCCATGGTGAAGACGGCCATGCCGTTCTCGAAGTCGGCGTCGGCGGAGGCGCCGGCGGTGACGGCGACGGCGGAGGCCTGGGCGGCGAACTCGAAGTGGCCGCCGGTGAAGTTGTCGAGGGCGGCCTTGTTCTGGAAGAAGATGACCTCGCGGTAGGCCTGGCCGCCGAGGGCGAGGCCGATGGTGGCCTGGGAGAGCGTGGCGTTGCCGATGGGGACGCCCTGCTCGTAGACGAGGCCCTTGCCGTGGGCGCCACCGACGCCGACGGCGCCCTTGCCGACGGTCGGGAAGATCGCGTAGCCGTAGGACTCACGGAACCAGTTGGCCAAGCTCGGGTCCTCGCGCTTGAACTCGGAGACGGCGCGATCGACGTCGGACTGCATGGACTGCTTCTCGGAGTCGGTCTTGTAGCCGGCGGAGCAGCCGGCGAGCATCGGGGTGATGAGGGCGGCGCCCGCGACGGAGGCGAGGGCGACGACTCGGAGCTTGCGTGCGTTCATGGTGTTCTCCCCTGGGTTTGGGTTTTGGGTTGAGGTGAAGGTTATGCCGGAGGGGTTCGGTGGACCGTCGCGAGGGGCGGCGAAGTGCGCCGGGAGCCCGGCTCATGGAGGGCGTTGCGTGGGGAAATGCCCGTGGCGCCGGGGTTTCGGGGAGATCGACTCGTCGTCAGGCGCGCGCGTCTTTCGGGCGGAAGGCCAGGTGGGCCTGCTCGACGTCGGGGTAGATCTCGAAGACCTGGTCGAGACGGGCGATCTCGAGGATCTGCGCCAGGAGCGTGCGGACGGCGGCGAGCTTGACGTCGCCGCCCCGCTTGGCCATGCGCTTGTGCAGTGAGACAAGGACGGCGAGGGCGGCGCTGGAGACGTGCTCGAGTCGGGCGCAGTCGACGATGATGTTGTGGAAACCGGCGTCGACGAGAGTTTCCACGGGGTCGAGGAGCTCGTCGGCGTTGGAGGCGTCGAGGCCGCCGTCGGCGTGGAGGAGGAGGACGCCGTCGGGGAGTTTCTCGTGCTCGAACTGCATGGGGGGATGGTACCTGCACCGGACGGGCGGGGGCGGGGATACGCTCCTCGCGTGCGCCAGTTGGTCGGAGAGTTGATGGACGACCCCGGGATCGACGGCGGGGAGCATCGGCGTGCGCTCAAGGGGTTGGCACGGATCAACCGGGTCAGCTGCGTGGCGCGGTCGGTGTTCCGGGTGGTGCGCGAGGTCGCGGCGGGGTCCGGGGGCGTCGTCGAGGTCGTGGACGTCGCGGCGGGGGGCGGGGACGTCGGGCTCGCGCTCTGGCGGATGGGAAAGCGGGCAGGAATGGACGTGCGCTTGACGGCGCTCGACAAGAGTGGGTTCGCGCTCGGCTGTGCGCACGAGAAGGCCAAGAGCGCGGGGGCGGCGGTCAGGACGGTCGTCGGCGATGCGGTCGAGGGTCCGATTCCGGAGGGGGACGTCGTGGTGTGCACGCTGTTCCTGCACCACCTGAGCGAGGAGGAGGGGGTGGCGGCGCTGCGGAACATGGCGCGGGCGGCTCGGCGGGCGCTGGTCATCAGCGATCTTCGCCGTGGGGCGTGGGGGACGATGCTCGCGGCGACGACGCCGAGGGTTCTCACGCGGTCGCGGGTGGTGCATGTCGATGCGCTGCGGTCGGCCCGGGCGGCGCTGTCGATCGGGGAGTTTCACTCGATCGCGGCGCGGGCGGGGATCAGGGAGGCCCGCATCCGGCGCACGTTCCCGGCACGTATGGAGCTGGTCTGGAGGCGCGCGTGACGGATCGTGTCGAGACCGGTGAACTGCGGGCGCTGGATGGCGGCGCCCTCGACGTCGTGGTCGTCGGGGGCGGGCCGGCGGGGTCGATGACGGCCCGGGAGCTGGCACGGCGCGGGATCGGGGTGCTGCTCGTCGAGAAGCGGGAGATGCCACGCTGGAAGGTGTGCGGGGCGTGCGTCGGGGCGCTCGGGGCGCGGACGCTGGCGCGGGTCGGCCTCGGGGGGTTGCTGGGCTCGATCGGGGCGCGGGAGTTGGCGGGCGTCGAGGTGTACGCGGGTGAGCGACGGGCGCGCGTGGGGCTGCATGGGATGGCCTCGGTGTCGAGGGGGGCGCTCGACGCGGCGCTGGTGAGCGAGGCGGCGGCGGAAGGGGCGCGCGTCGTGACCGGCGTGATCGCGGCGCGGAGTGATGGAGGGAACGTCTTGCTGCGAACAGGTGAGACGCGGGTCGAGGTCGTGGCGCGGGCGGTCGTGCTCGCGTGCGGGCTCGGGAGCGGGGCGGCGTGGGGGCTCGGGGAGGCGCGGGTGCGCGACGCCTCCTGGATTGGTGTCGGGACAGTCACGGAATGGGACAGGCGCGTCGGGGATGGGTCGGGGCTTGTGATGCTGGTCGGGCGGCGGGGGTACCTGGGGTGTGCGCGCCTGGAGGACGGGCGGGCGAACTGGGCGGCGGCGGTTGATCCGGAGGCGGTGCGCGCGGCGGGGTCGGTGGAGGAGGCGCTTCGAGGCGTGTGCGCGGAAGCGGGGATGGACGCGTCGGTCGTGCCGGGGGAGGGGTGGAAGGGGACGCCACGATTGACGCGCGTGGGGTGTGTCGAACACGGCGGGACGTACGCGGTGGGCGACGCGGCGGGGTACGTCGAGCCGATCACGGGCGAGGGAATCTCGTGGGCGATGGCGGGCGGGGTGGCGCTCGGGGAGCATCTGGCGGGCGCGCTGACGCACGAGTTGGAGCCCGGGAGTTGGGCGCGGCAATGGCGGCGGATGATGCGCGTGCGGCGGGCGCGGTGTGCGCTCGTCGCCCAGACGCTGCGACATCCTGGGGTGGTGTCTGGGGCGGTTGCGGCACTCGGGTGGCGCCCGGCGCTGGGCGGGGTGGTGGTTGCGGGGCTGATCGGGTCTGGGGCGAGGGAGGAGGTCGCTTGAACTCGAAGCTGCTGGCGATCGGGGTCGCGACGCCGCCGACGGGCGTCTCGCAGGAGCGGGCGGCGGAGTTGGCGGTGGCGCTGACTGGGAGCGAGGGGACGCGCTCACGCGCGATCCGGGAGCTGTACAGAAGGTCCGGGGTCGAGCGGCGTGGGTCGGTCGCGGTGGACGCGTCGGGGGAGTCGGCGCTGTTTGCGCGCGCGAACGGGAATGGTCGCCTGGGTCCATCGACGCAGACACGTCTGGAGGCGTATGCGCGCCACGCGGGGCCGTTGGCGCTGGAGGCGTGTCGAGACTGTCTGGAACGCGCCGGGGTGGATGCTGGGCGCGTGACGCACCTAGTGACGGTGTCGTGCACGGGGTTCGAGGCGCCGGGGGTGGACATTGGGTTGATGCGGGCGCTGGGGTTGGCGTCGACGACGAAGCGGACGAACGTGGGGTTCATGGGGTGCCACGGGGCGATCAACGGGATCCGCGTGGCGGACGCCTTTGTGCGCGCGGACCCTCGCCACGTCGTCTTGGTCTGCTGCGTCGAGTTGTGCTCGGTGCACTTTCAGTATGGGAGCGGGGAGGGGATCGCGGTCGCGAACGCGTTGTTCGCCGACGGGGCGGCGGCGTGCCTGATCGCGTCGGAAGGCGTGGGCGATGGTGCGCCGGCGATCCGGGGCACTGGGTCGATGGTCTTCCCGGATTCGGAGCGGGAGATGGGGTGGCGGATCGGGGACCACGGGTTCGAGATGCGGCTGACGTCGCGGGTGCCGGAGCTGCTTCGGGCGCACGTGGGGGGGTGGATGGACGCGTGGTTGGGTGAGCATGGGCTTGGGCGGTCGGACGTGCGCGCGTGGGCGGTGCATCCGGGGGGGCCGCGGGTGATCGAGGCGGTGCGTGAGGGTCTGGAGATCGAGGCGGACATCGGCGCGGAGTCGCGGCGGGTGCTGCGTGAGTGCGGGAACATGTCGTCGGCGACGGTGCTGTTCATCGTGCGCGCGATGCTGGAAGGCGGGGCGGGAACGCCCCTGGTGGCGATGGCGTTCGGGCCTGGGCTGACGGGGGAGGCGGCGGTGATCGGCTAGGGGGCGGGGACGCCGTAGGATGGCGCGAGGGGGTGGGCGGGGTGCGGGCATATGGGGGTGGGGTCCGGGCGAACCCGGGGCCGGGCCCTTGATTCTGCGTTGGCGGCACGACGTCCGAGCTTCTTGATGACCCTGCACGAGGGATCTTCGTCGTTCGTCCCGCGGTCGGAAGATCGTGCGGGGGCGGTGGGTCCGTGCGCGCCGATCCGGGAGACGGCGGGGCAGGAGTTGGACGGTCTGTACCGGTTCGCGGTCGCTCGACTCGGGGGCAAGTCGCACATGGCGGAAGATGTGGTGCAGCAGGCGCTGCTGATCGCGATGGCGCACGCGTCGCCGCCGAGTGAGGCGGAGCGGCAGCGGGCGTGGCTGCGGGGGGTCGTGCAGAACGTGATCCGGAGGCAGCTTCGCACCAGGCGGCGTGGGCGGGCGGCGATGCTCCGGTTGTCGTCGGAGCGGGAGGACGGCGGGCGGGGAGGCGAGGAGGTCGACGGGCGCGAGGAGGGCGGCGAGCGGGCGCGACTGGTACGGGCGCTGTTTCTGGCGGTGACGGAGCTGAGCCGTGCGGATCAGGACTTGTTCTACGCGGTGTACCGGGCGGGGAGGTCGCACGCGTGCGTGGCGGAGGAGTTGGGGACGACGCCCAAGGGCGTGGAGGCGAGGCTGTACCGCATGCGTTCGCGGCTTCGCAAGGCGATGGAGTCGAGCATCGAGGGTGCGTCATGAATGAGTCGGATGAGCAGGCTGATCGCGGGTTCGAGGCGTTGCTGCGGGAGCTGGGGCCGGACGTGCCTCAGCCGGAGCTGGAGGCGGGGGCGCGTGAACGGCTGATGGCGGTGATCGCCCGCGAGGAAGGCGCGCATGGCGCGGCGCGGGTCGGGCGCGGGTCGGGGTGGAAGACGGCGGCGGGGATCGGTCTGGTCGCGGCGCTCGGGGTGGCATGCACACTGTTGAGCGTTGGCCTCGGGCGGGTTGAGAACGAGCTGGCGGCGTCGCGGTGGGAGACGGGCGAGGCGTTGACGCTGCTGATGAAGGCGCGCCAGTCGCAAGAGACGATCGAGGCGCCCGAGGATCTCGGGGGTGTGCGCGAGAGCGACCTCACGCTGATCACGTTCGATCATCGGCTGTGCCCGATCGCGCGGGTGAGCACGCCGGCGTTTCGGGCGATGGCGGAGGCGCATGGGGGCGAGGCGGCGCGGTTCATGGTGTTCGACGTGACCGGGGACAAGCGCGAGGAGGTGAGTCGGGAGATCGATTCGATGGGGATGGGGTACGCGCTGGGGGCGCCCCTGGGGGCGGAGACGGGGGTGGTGAAGGTGCTGGATACGCGGCGTGGTCGGGTGCTCAGCTCGGCGGCGGGGGCGAGGGGGTTGGAGCAGGCCGAGGCGCTCTTGGCGCGTGTGGCGGCGCTCGATGAGCGTGCTTCGCCCTAGCGCGGGTGGGCGTCTCGGGCTATTTCTCGAAATGTGCGAGGGGTGATGTCGTCGGCGGGCACTTGGTTGTGCCGCGATGAGGCCGCGCGTGCGCGGCGGTCGCGGGGATGGAGCTTCGAGCGAGTTTGCGGGGGCGCGGAGCGTGTCGCGCGAGTTGTATCGGTGCGCCGCCGCCTCGCGTGCGAAAGACATCGACCCTCAAGGACTGGAGATTGACGATGATGCTGACGGCAATGCTGGCGGTGGCGATGGGCGTGGCGGTGGGGCCGCCGAAGTTCGCGCCGGATTGGTTGGACAACTTCAACGACGGGAACGCGGTCGACGGGGCGCCAGTGACATGGACCGATTCCCCGGCGTTCGGTTCGGCGTTCGAAGTCGTGGACGGCGATCTGATCGTGAGCATGGATCCCGGGACGCCGGCGATCTCGTCGCCGCGGGTGGGGAAGTACTTCGCGATGGGCGCGTCGGTGCGGGCGCGGATGGTGGCGGTGAACGGGCCCGGGCGGTACACGGTGGCGTTCGCGGACGAGGCGACGGGGATCAAGGGGTACGTCGCGTCGTTCTCGACGTGCCAAGGCGGGCGGGTCGAGCTGTTCCGGGGTGACGTGATCGGGCAGATCGTGTTCATAGGTGGGGGACAGGTGGCGTGGCCATATTCGCCGACGGACGGTGAGTTCTACATCCAGCTCGACGTGTTCGAGGGGGTGGTGTCGGCGAGGGTGTGGCGCCCGGGCGAGCCATTCCCGAAGGCGGCGCTCTCGGCGATGGACGACACGTACCCGGACGGGGTCGCGTCGATCGCGATTCAGGATTTCGGGAACGGGGCGAGCTGCCTGGCGTCGGGGAACCTGACTGATACCTACGCCGTCGTTCGGTTCGCGCAGGCGTCGTCCAACCCGCTGACCAGCTCGGGGCGCGGGGACATCAACGTCGACGGGCAGCAGGACTTCACCGACGTGCTCGCGTTCCTGACAGCGTTTGGCGAGATGGGACCGGAGGCGGATCTGGCGGCGCCGTATGGGCAGTGGGATTTCTCAGACGTCGTCGCGTTCCTGGTCGCGTTCGCGGAGTGACGCGGGGGCGTCGGCGGAGATCGTGAACCTGAGTTGAGAGCGCGGCTGACCATGGGCCGCGGACGCGCCTGGTCGGGTGTACACCCGGCCGGCGCGTGTTTGCTTGGTGGGCACGGCGCTCGGGTACGATGTGCGAGGGCCTCTCGCGTGCGAGGGGCTTTGGTACGCGCGTGCGGCGCGACGGGAGACGACCATGGGCAGGACGGGGCGCGGGCGGGCGGCGACGCGCTGCGGGTGGGCGAGGTCGGAGCCGGAGCTTTCGTATCACGACGCGGAGTGGGGCGTGCCCGAGCGCGACGAGTCGCGCCTGTTCGAGTTGATCACGCTCGAGGGCGCGCAGAGCGGGCTGAGCTGGCGGACGATCCTGCTGAAGCGTGAGAACTACAGGCGGGCGTTCCGGAACTTCGAGGTGGAGCGGGTGGCGCGGATGGGGGCGCGCGACGTGGAGCGGCTGCTGGGTGTCACTGATCCGGCGCGGGCGATCGTGCGGCATCGGGGGAAGATCGAGTCGACGATCGAGAACGCGCGGGCGATCATGAAGATGCGTTCACGGGGGGAGACGCTCGGGGAGCTGGCCTGGTCGCTGGTCGGGGGGGAACCGATTCAGAACCGGTGGCGAACGATGGGGGAACTGCCGGGCGAGACAGACGTATCGCGGCGTATGAGCCGCGAGTTGAAGCGGCGCGGGCTGCGTTTCGTGGGCCCGACGACGTGTTATGCGTTCATGCAAGCCGCGGGGCTGGTGAATGACCACCTCGTGGGGTGTTTCCGCCATTCGGAGGTCGGCGGGGGGAAGAGGCGCTAGACTTGTGGGCCCCAATGCAGACGGGGCGGGGATGAGATGAGCAAGCATGACTCCGAGTGCGTGACGGAGGGGATTCGGGTGGCGGCCTGCCCGGTATTCCTGCCCGAGCACTCGGACCCGGACGCAGAGAACCCGCGGGCGCGGCGTTTCGCGTTTGGATACAAGATCACGATCCGGAACGAGGGGAAGGTGGCGGCGAGACTGCTCTCGCGTCACTGGGTGATCGTGGACGCGCACGGGGAGCGGCAGGACGTCGAGGGGGACGGCGTGGTGGGCGAGCAACCGCACCTCGAGCCGGGGCAGGAGTTCGAGTACACGAGCTGGGCGCCGTTGCACACGCCTTGGGGGACGATGGAGGGCGAGTACACGATGCAGCGCGGGGACGGGAGCCTGTTCAAGGCACGGATCGCGCGGTTCTACCTCGTCGCGGAGGACGAGCCGGCGGCGGTGTGAACGCCGCCGAATCTCGCCACTGATCAATCAGGTTCGTCGGTGATGATCGAGGCACGGACCACGAGCAGCATCGCTCGGGGTTCTTTGGTCATGGCATCGGCGGAGGCGAGATCGACCGCGATGACGCCTCGGTCGACGAGCGTGATCGCCGTGGACCACATGACGCGAGCCCCCAGATGGGCGCTCTCAAGGTCCAGATCGAGCTGAGCGCGGATGACGCCCTTGTCCATGACGGAGGGGAGGGCGGCGATGCTGAGCTTCTCGGCGGTCTCGCCCGATGACGCGACCGTGAGCTGGGCCTTCTCGCCGTGCTGGGCGGCGAGGGCGGGCGAAAGCCAGAGGTCGCCCGCGCCGAGGCGGCGACGGGCCTCGTCGAGCGTCTTGAGGAAGGCATCGTCGTCGGCGGGCTTCGCATCATCTTCCGTGCTGAATCGCTCACGGAGCAGTTCGATCGCGGACGGGGAAGATCCGGGGGTGTTCACGGCGAGGAGGGCGAACTGGACGAGGACGGTGCGGGGGTCGTCGTTGGGGGGCTTGGGAGAACGACCGCTGTAGCCCCCGCCGCCCGAGAGCACGGCGATCGAGAGGGAGAGCGTGAAAACGACGATCAGGAACGCGATGGAGAGACGTGCTGCGTGGACAAGCTTCATCTGAAACCTCCTTGAGAGGAATGGCGAGTCAGATTGCACTTGTCCGTCGCGACGGACTTTGCATGTCTTTACGGATGGGAACGGGTTTGGTTCTATAGCACAGGTCGCGGCTCGGCTTGTATGGGTGGGCTGGAAGCCCACCCCTCCGAGATACAGGAGGGCGGGGCGGTCACTCGGCGCGAACGTTGAAGCGTTCGGCGAGCAGGCGGTGGAAGTGGTGCACGCAGGGCTCACGCCGGGGGGAGTAGCGGCCGGTGGAGTAGTTTCGAGAGTGGATCGTGGCGTGGACGGCCTCGACGACGGACTCGTCCTCGCGCTCGACACGGTCAAGATCCGTGCTTGCGCCTCGACCCAGGCGGGACTCGTCCCAGACGTAGGGCAGGAAGCGGACGCGCGTGCGGTCGGGGGCGAGGGGCATGACGTCGTTGATGGAGATGCCCCAGGGGTAGACGTTGATCATGGTGGTCGGGAAGAGCCAGAAGTAGTAGGCGGCGATGTCGCGCCCATGGTCGGGGTGATCGGCGGGAAGGTCGAACGTGTCATCCCCCCCACTGGCAACACCTAGCTGGAGGTTGGCGAGCGGGTAGAGCGCGGTCTCGTATTGGCCATAGTCGAGGGCGGTGGCGAGCGAGGCGTGGACGAAGGGGATGTGGAAGCCCTCGAGGTAGTTGTCGACGTAGAGGGCCCAGTTGGCGTGCATGTAGTACTCACGCATCCGGGAGGTATCGAGGCGGGCGCGGTCGATGGGGAGGAAGCCGATGCGGGCGTCCATCTCGCGCGTGACGTCGGACAGGTCGTGCTCGGGGTCGAGCGAGGCGAAGATGAACTGGCGCCAGCGGGCCATGGGGATCTTGCGGAGGTTGTCCTCATCCCGGGGAAATCCCTCGGCGTCGGCGAACTCGGGCATGGAGCGGAAGCGGCCGTCGAGCTCGAAGCGGCGCCCGTGGTAGCGGCAGGTGAGGCACTTGGCGTGGTCGGGGTGCTCGGCGAGGCGCATGCCGCGGTGCGTGCAGACGTTCGAGAGGCAATGGATCGCATCGTCGAAGTCGCGGGAGAGAAGGATGGGCTCGTCGAGGGAGCCCTCACCGAGCGTGAGGGGGAGGACGGAGCCTGGCGTCGAGACCTGCGAGGCGTCGGCGATCAGGCGCCAGGAGCGGGCCAGGACGGCGGTCTTCATCCGCTCGTAGGCGCCCGGGTCCGTGTAGAGCCAGCCCGGGGGGGTCTGTGCCCGGCGGATATCGGGGTCGATGTTCAGGGTTTTCTCGGGCATTGGGGTGATGCTAGGGAATACGGGGGGTGAAAGGGGGGGAACCCGGGGGCGTGGCGGGCGGATGTGGTTTCGCCGGGCGGGTCCGCCCCGGTAGTCTGAGGGTCGAGCCGGGAGGTCTCCCGGCCCGCTGAGGGTTGTGATCGGTACACGTACACGCGTCGCGGGCAGCCGCGGGGCGCGCCGGGGTGAATGCCATGCGAGTTTGTGCGAGCGTCTTCGGGTTGTCGATGGTGGTTTCGATGGCGGGCGCGGCGGGCGCGCCGCCCGTGCAACCGACCTACCCGGAGGGCTCGGCGACGCCCCGAGACATGACGCCCGCGGAAGCCGCGTGGGTGAAGGAGAACCCGATCGTGGCGGCGCCGCGGGGGGGGGCGGTCCCGACGGGGGACGTGCACTGCGTCGCGGAGTACGAGCCGATGGAGGGGATCCTCCTGGCCTACGAGGGGTCGAGCAGCTGGCTGCTGATCCTGCGTCAGATGGCGGCGCAGATCACGACGGTCGGGAACGCGAACGTGTACGTGATGTGCGACACGTCGAGTGAGGCGTCGAGCACGTACACGGCGATGGTCAACGCCGGCGCCAACCCGGCCCGGGTGTTCACGTTCGTGAAGACGACCGACACGATCTGGATCCGGGACTACGGCCCAAGGTACATCTACGAGAACGGGATCCGGTCGAT